>JAJRXK010000090.1 GCA_024276305.1 Candidatus Krumholzibacteriota bacterium | reverse complement strand
CGTAGAAGACGTCGCCGCCAGCCGTTTCGATGGTCAAACAGGCGTTCGAAGGAATCACGTCGGTCGCACCCACGGTGGTTGCGATGAATACCTGGTTGCATTCGAGGAGTTGAGCGGTGGCCACCTCGTTGTTGGCGGGAACGGGGGGCGGAGGAGTTCCCTCCTCCACCACCAGCACGTAGTCATCACCACTGAGTCCGGTGAAGTGCCGGACGCGGGCGAAGATCACCGTCCCCACACTCACCGCGAGGTGATCGACCGAAGAAAAGAGCCCGAGACCCGCGTCGTCGTCGAAGGCGATCTGTGTGCTTCCGGTCTGGTCGTAGATCTCGAGAACCGTGTCGGTGCTCGTCACGCCCGAGGATCCCGTACTCACTCGGAGATAGCCACTGAGGGTCGATTCGATGCGGAACCAGTCCTCATCGCCTGTCACCTGGAAGGAAGCCACCACGATGTCTCCAACACTCGCACTATCGGCCTCGGCCGGCGTGTCGTTGGGCTCGGACTCGTTGAAGGTTGACGCCTTGAACAAGGCAGGACGGTAGCCATCGACGTCGGCTTGCTTGGCCGCATCGATCTTGGCCGCCAGGTTCGGTAGGGCTGCCGATGAACTCGGTACCAACACGACAGCGCACAGTAGAGCCACGAGGGCCCGTCGTCGATCCAGCATGGTGTCACTCCAAAGATGTCTAGGTGTGCTGGGTCATCGAATGTCGAAGCGAGTATAGCGAATCCACTCCTCCGATGGTTCCCCCATAATCTCGCCTGGGTCGAGCCTTCCCCGCAAGGGAGAATTCTTCCTCAGCATGGTCGAATCTTCCTCCCTCACAGAAATAGCTCTCCCTGCCCGCAGCTCCGCGGTCCGGAGCGTGGAATGGACCTTGCAGAAACGAGGGAGGTCCATCCATCGACCGAATCCGAAGACAGCGAGATCCCACTCCTCCTCGGGGACAGCGGAGTTGAGAGCCCACCGGAGCCGATGCGTCGGGTACGCCCATCGACCGCGCCGCCTGATCGGCGTCGCCCTGCTGATGTGCCTCCTTCCGACCACCGTATCCGCCCGCAATCCGACTGTCCCCACGGAATGGTCCGACTTCTTCACCGCCAGCCTCGACGCGCCCCCCGCGTCCCTGGACCGCCTTGCCGCGCGCGCTCCCACCCTGGACCTTCCCCTCGCCACCCGGGCCATCGATCGCATGGAGAACCGGCGAGGGGGCGTCGTGGATCAGGCCTACGAAAGCTTCGCCCGATGGCATTTCTGGATGGGAAAGCGGTGGGACCTTCAGCACACCGGCCTCTGGGGTGTTTCTCCGCTGTGGACTCCACAGTCCCGCGGGCGTCTGACCCACGCCAGCGCCACCCTCACCAGCCTTCAACTCGTCCAGCTCGAGGCTCTCGCCAACATGGCGGCCCGACGCGACCTGGTCTTCGATGCGCTGGTCTGGTGGTCGGACCGTCGGCAACTGCAGAGCAGGTTGGCAAGGTATCTCTACGACCCATTCCTGGGCGCCTATTGTGATCTCGATTCCAGCGGCAATCGCACTGCCGTCCAGGGAGTCTCGAGCCTGATCCCCCTGGCCTTCGGTGCTCCTCGGCTGAGCTCCCGGAGTCTGCAATTCGGCCGTAACTATTGGCTCTCCACTTCCGACTCCACCGCCACCGGAGACCGAATTCTCCAACGGGTCCGGGAGATTCGGTCCGGAGTGCCCGAACTGCCCTACTTCACTCCAGCGCGGGTGGCCGCGCTGGCGATCGCGGCCACCGACGCACTCTTCGATCGCAACCTGAGCCGTGAGCTCCGGGATACTTTCGCGCTCCTGGGAGAAGTGGTCGCGGACACCCTCTCCGTCGCCGAATCCATTTCACCCCTGGCCCTCTCCCTCGAAGACCTCGGTCCGCGCGCCGAGAGCGAGGTGACTCGGGCTCGAGTCGCAGTCGCCTTTCTCCGACGCAGCGGGCTCGTGGCGGAGGAGTCCTTCCCCGAACTGGAGTCCGAGCTCGACTCTCTCTCCGCCTCGCGAGGCGAACTCGGCCGCGGCGTCTTGGATCGGCTCACCGACGCCCTCGTCCAGTGGAAGCAGGACCGCATCGGCGACCAGGCCGCATCCCTCCTCCGCCAGCGCGCCGGGGAAACCGCAGTCGACGGTCCGGGGTCTTCCTTTCACTTTCGGGAAGCAGATGCCAGCCACTGGGCCGGGGCTGCCCTCGACCTTCTGGCCGAAGTCCTCATCGACCACGAACTGCGGGCCGAACCCTCCTCGCGCATCCGCTTGAGCTTCGAACCGGAGATCTGCGGGAGCGGAGACGCGACCTCTCTGCGCCTCCGACTGCCCCGGGCTTCCCGCCCCGCCCTTCCCGACTCGAGTCAACTCCTGTGGACCGATGGACTCCGCCTCTATTCTCCGGTTCCACTCCGGTGGGAGGCTGACGACGAAGGATTCCGGGCCCGGGTCCGAGAGGCTCCGTCGCGCGAGGGGATCTGGCAGGCGGTGGTGACCGGACTTCCCGCCCGCGCCCGCAGTGCGCCCTCGCTCGCGGTCGTGAAATCGGTCGATGCCCGAGTCGTGGCGCTCCCCCCTCAGCGGGACCACCATGTGCACCGACTGCGTCTCCGCAGCCAAGTCCGCTATCCGATCCGGGGCGCCGTCGAAGTCGAGGCGCCAATGCTCTGGTCCGTGGAACCTGCGGCTCGCATCACCTACGCCCTCAGCGCCGGAGAAGTCCGCCTCCTCGACCTGCGACTCATCCCCGATCCCGATGCCTCCCCCGGGCACTACCCTCTGAAGTGGAGCTTCTACGACGGGCGACGACTGCTCCACACCAGCGTCACTCAGGCCGTGCTCCCCTACCAATGGCTCACGGTCGGACTACTGGCCACCTCGGAGGATGTTCCGCCCGCGGGCGTACTTCCTCTCGACCTGACTCGGACCTTTCGGGGGGTGGATGGAGCCATCCGATGGCACCGCCTCCCGCTCTCCTCCTTCGGGCCCCAGGGCCAGTTCCACTTCGACGAGCCAAGCCCCGGCGTGCGATACCTGCTCACGGCATTCACCACTGGGAGCCCGGCGGGTCGGGTGGTGGTGAACTCCGACACCCGCACCACCGTCTATGTGAATGGCTCGACGGTCTGCTCCGCGGAGGAGGGAGCCTCCGAACAGGCCACCTTCCCTCTTCTGCAGGGCGTGAATCAGGTATTGGTGCGCGTCGATGTTCCCTCCGCCGGCCTCTCGACCGCATCGGTCCGGCTCGAGTCTCTCGATGCGACTCCGCTGAGGGGAGTCGACGACAATCTCGAACTGCTCCTTGACGGTTTCGCCTACGTGCAGACCGGAGGATCCACGCCGGTCGAGTCCACCAACGCCTTCGCACGGGACACCCTCCGCTTCGTACCCCTCTCCTACGACAATCCCGCCGCCAACTCGGTATCGGTGGTGGGAACCTTCAACGGCTGGGCCCCGGACCGTGCCCCGATGGCCCGAGACGAAGACGGAAAGTGGGTGGTGGGAATCCGCGTGCCCCCGGGCCGTTTCGAATACAAGTTTGCAGTGGACGGTCATCGCTGGATCCCCGATCCCGCCAATCCCAACAGCACGCCGGATGGATTCGGAGGCAGGAACTCCGTCCTCAACGTGCAGTAGATCGGGCGCGACCACTCCCGAGGCCGCCCCGGTCAAGAAGCCGGTCCGGCGCGATCCCGAGAATAGAAACGTTTTCGCAGATCCAACCCTTCTGCTACCTTCCCACCCAGTCCGCAGTCGTGACCAGCGCTGCCCTCGCCCATGCTCGAAGGGGAGAGGCAAGGCGATCGTTGCATGGGAGGAGCGAGGGCGCATGGGAGACATCGTTGAAAAGAAACTCGCCGAACTGAGTCGCCGGCGAGAGGAAGCCCACGCCGGAGGCGGACCCACTCGCATCGAGAAGATCCATGCCTCCGGAAGGCTCACCGCTCGGGAACGGATCCACCTCCTCCTCGACGAAGGCTCGTTCCAGGAGACCGGAGTCTTCGTGACCCACCGGTGCCGAGAGTTCGGACTCGACCAGCAGCGCCCCCCCGGCGACGGGATGGTCACTGGCTTCGGTCGTATCGATGGACGTCCGGTGGCGGTCTTCGCTCAGGATTTCACCGTCTTCGGCGGCAGCATGAGTGAAACCAACGCCCAGAAAGTCTGCCGTCTCATGGACCAGGCTCTCGAGAACGGGCTGCCCATCATCGGGCTCAACGACTCCGGAGGAGCGCGCATTCAGGAAGGTGTCCTGAGTCTGGCGGGATACGCGGAGATCTTCTGGCGCAACACCGTGGCCAGCGGAGTCATTCCGCAGATCAGTGCGATCATGGGGCCCTGCGCGGGCGGGGCGGTCTACAGCCCCGCCATCACTGATTTCACGATCATGGTCGAGGGCACCAGCCACATGTTCGTCACCGGCCCCAATGTGATCAAGATGGTCACCAATGAGGATGTGAGCTTCGAGGAACTCGGCGGCGCCATGACCCACAATTCCCGCAGCGGAGTGGCTCATGCCAAAGTCAGCACCGATCAGGAGTGCCTGCTCTTCGTCAAGAGACTCCTGAGTTATCTCCCCCAGAACAACATGGAGGATCCGCCAGCGCTGGAATGCCACGATCCCGTGGATCGGCGAGACCCATCGCTCGACACCATGGTCCCGGACAATCCCAAGCAGCCCTACGACATGCTCGCGGTCATCCGGGCCATCACCGACGACGGCGACTTCTTGGAGATCCAGCCGCACTACGCTCAGAACATCGTGGTGGGCTTCGCGCGTCTCGGAGGGCAATGCGTGGGGATCGTAGGCAATCAACCGAAGGTCCTCGCTGGCGTGCTGGACATCAACAGCAGCATCAAGGCCGCCCGCTTCGTGCGAACTTGCGATTGCTTCAACATTCCTCTGATCACCTTCGAGGACGTACCCGGCTTTCTTCCGGGCACCGAACAGGAGTTCGGTGGCCTGATCAAACACGGGGCGAAGCTCCTCTTCGCCTACGCCGAAGCGACAGTGCCCAAGCTGACCGTCATCACTCGCAAGGCTTATGGCGGCGCCTACGACGTCATGAGCTCCAAGCACATTCGCGGAGATTGGAACGTGGCTTGGCCCACGGCCGAACTCGCGGTCATGGGTCCAGAAGGAGCGGTGAACATTCTCTATCGCAAGGAGATCGCGGAGGCCGAGGATCCCGATTCCTTGCGTCAAGACAAGATCGACGAGTACAACGACGCCTTCGCGAATCCTTACATCGCCGCCGGGTTGGGCTATCTCGACGACATCATCCAGCCCAGCAACACTCGGCCCCAACTCATCGCAGCCCTACGCACTCTCCGGAACAAGCGCCAGGAGTTGCCACGCAAGAAGCACGGGAATATTCCGCTATGAATGGCAGCACTTCGACGTCTCCAGTGTTCTCGAAGGTCCTGGTCGCGAATCGAGGCGAGATCTCCCTCCGGATCCAGCAGGCGTTGCGCGAAATGCGCATCGTGGCCTGTGCGGTCTACAGTGATCCCGATCGCACCGCGCGGCACACCCTTGCCGCGGACGAAGCCTACCCGCTCGGCCCTGGGCCCTCGGCGGAGAGTTATCTCGACGTCGACAAGATCCTCGATGTGGCTCGAAGTGCCGGAGTGGATGCGATCCACCCCGGCTACGGCTTTCTCTCGGAGAACGCAGACTTCGCCCAGAGAGTGATCGACGCGGGGTTCACCTTCATCGGCCCCACCCCGGAGTCGATGCGAGTGATGGGCAACAAGCTCTCGGCGAGAGCCATCATGGAAAAGGCCGGAGTTCCGGTGGTGCCCGGCGTGACCGAAGCGGTGGACGACCCTCTTCGTGCAGTCGAGATCGCCCATGAAATCGGCTATCCCGTCCTCCTGAAGGCGGCCGCCGGAGGCGGAGGCAAAGGCATGCGAGTGGTGCACTCCGAAGCGGAGATCCAGAGCGCCCTCGAACGCACCATGGGAGAAGCACAGAGCGCCTTCTCCGACTCTTCGATCTTCGTCGAGAAGTACATCGAGCATCCTCGTCACCTCGAAGTGCAGGTCATGGGAGACCAGCACGGCCACGTCGTTCACTGCTTCGAACGAGAGTGCAGCGTCCAACGCCGGCACCAGAAGGTGATCGAAGAGAGCCCCTCTCCGTCTATCGATGACCACACCCGCCAACAGCTCTGCCACGCCGCCGTCGCCGCCGCCTCGGCAGTGAATTATGTGGGCGCGGGAACCGTCGAGTTCATCGCAGACCCTCAGAACAACTTCTATTTCTTGGAAATGAACACCCGCCTGCAAGTGGAACACCCGGTCACCGAAGAGGTCGTGGGCATCGATCTGGTGAGGGCTCAGGTCCAGGTCGCAGCGGGCATGCCCCTGGCGTGGAAACAATCCGATCTCCGCCAACGCGGACATGCCATGGAATTCCGCATCTACGCCGAGGATCCGGCCAAGAACTACGCCCCGAGCCTCGGGCGTGTCCTCCGGCTGCGTCTTCCCCAAGGAGCCGGCGTCCGGAACGATGTAGGGATCCGAGAAGGATACGAGATTCCGATCTTCTACGATCCCATGCTGGCCAAACTCATCGTTCATGCCGAGAGTCGCAGAGCTTGCCTGGCTCGAGCCCAACGCGCACTGGCGGAGTATCGCCTTCTCGGATTCACCCACAACATCGGCCTCCATCGGTGGGTTCTCGAGAACAAGGATTTCCGAAGTGGCCACTACTCCACCAGCCTGCTCGAAGAACAATTCGACCCCGAAGTCCTCACCACCCACATTTCGGACGAGGAACGACAGATGATGGCGGCCGCTCTGGCCCTCGTCGAAGCGGGGGTGGGGGATGCCTCGAGCGCGTCGGGGACCCGACCGGCGGATCTCTCCGACTGGGGACGTGCCGGCCGGGCTCAGATGACCCATCGCAACCAACTCTAGGAAGGACCGCCGATGGAGCTTCGCCGAAAGTACATCCTCCGCGCGATGGGCGAGGACAGCGAGGTCACTCTGATCCGCGACAGCTCGGGGCGAGTGTGGGCCGAGACCGCGTCGGGAGAAGTGATCGATGACGCCCTCGTGCTCGACCAGGGTCGCACCGTCTCCCTGCGACATCAGGGGCGGATGTATCTGGTCGATGTCACCCCGCGACAGGCGAAACGGCTTCGGGCACTGGTGAACGGCAAAGGTGGGGTGGTCGAGATCCTCGACGAACTCGCGGCGGCGGCGGCCGAGGGTTCCAACGCCGAGGCGAATGCGCAGGAGCTGCGGGCCGAAATGCCAGGCCTGGTCGTGGACGTGAAGTGCGAGGTGGGCCAGGAGCTCCGTCGTGGGGATGCGGTGGTGGTGCTCGAGGCCATGAAGATGCAGAACGAGCTGAGTTCTCCCGGCGACGGAGTCGTCGCCGAAGTCCATGTCAAAGCGGGTCAGAGCGTGGAATCGGGAGCCCTCCTGCTGCGTCTGGCCCTCCCAGAAAAGGATCCCTCATGAACCACCTCGATCCCCAGGCCATCGCCTCCGCTCTGGCGAAGCTTCCCGAGACTCTCCGTCCCCTCTCCCACGGGCTCGACCACTTGGGAGTCGCGGTGGAGAGCGTCGACGACAATCTGCGTCTCTACCGGGATCTCCTGGGTCTCGAATTGGTCTACGAAGAGGTGGTCGAATCCGACGGTGTGCGGGTGGCGGTTCTGGACCTGGGGCATGCCCACTTGGAACTCCTGGAGCCGACGACTCCGGATTCCCCCATCGCATCCTATCTCGAGCGACGGGGAAGCGGACTCCATCACCTCGCCCTGGCCGTGGACGACTGCCGAAGGGCCTTGGAGGTGAGTGCGGCCGCCGGGCTTCGCCTCATCGACTCCACGCCCCGACGAGGCGCAGGAGGAAAGTCCATCGGCTTCCTGCATCCGAAATCGACGGGAGGGGTGCTGCTGGAGCTCTGCCAGACCGACTCCTCCGGTCACTGAAGAACCGGGCGACGACTCACCACCCGTGCAGCCAAGAGGAGCGCGAGGAGATAGATCAACAGCGATGCCGAAGTGGTCATCGCCAATTCTTCGATGTCTCCTCCCTGCCGCAGGACGATGCTCCCCAGCAGAATCTGAGTGAGGACGCCGCCTCCGCTGACCGCCGCGTGGAGGCGCTGCCGGCGTATGGTCTGGAGGTAGTAGGTCACCGGAACACTGGTCGAGAGAAAGACGGTTCCCGGCAACAGCCATTGCGCCGCATGGACTCCGACCAAGTACTTGGGCAACAACCACTGGAGCACGGTGGGCATCAACATCCCCCCCACCGATGCCACCACCACACTCAGCCCACCCACCCACAGACATCGGTGCCCCACGTGGGAGAAGAGCTCGGCCGGCGTCGCTCCCCGTCCGAAGGCCTCGAGCATCCGGGGATAGGCCGTCTGTCCGATGGAGGTGGGAATGATCATCATCAGGGTCATCAAGACCGCGGCCGCGCCATAGCGTCCCATGGCCTCGGGATCGAGGAATGCCTTGATGAGCGTCTTGTCCATGCTCACCTGCATCGCGAAGAGCACGCCGATCAAGAGAATCGGCCCTCCATCGTGGAGCAGAAAACGGAAATCCTTCCAGCAGAAGCGAAATCGAGCCCGCAGAGGATTGAAGGTCCACCACAACAGAGTCATGGTCACTCCCAGAATCACCCAGCGAAGCACTGCCCCTTCCAGTCCATATCGGGCCACCAACACCAATAGGCTCAGGTTCAAGCTACTCCGGAGCACGGTGAGCAGTCCCACTCTCCCGAAGCGCTCCTCGGTCTTCAGTTCGGCCTCGGCCAGCGCGGACCACGCTTCCATCACCGTGACCCCGACCGCGACGAAGGCGAAACGGGGCATCTCCGAGTAGAGAAAGGGAACCGCAGTCATCCCCACCCCCAACCACACCACGGAGAGAGCGAGGAGAGAGGCATGGGCGGTCCCGGTGATCTCGATCGCTCTCACACCCTCCTTCTGTCCGCGCAACAGTGGGAGCTGACGCAGAACCGACTGATGGATTCCCAAATGGAAATGCTGTCCGTAGATGACGATCAACATCAACTCGATCCATCGACCATAGTCGACAGGATCGAGAAGCCGCATGAGCCAGATGCCCTGCACGAGGTGCAGAGCGAGGGAGAAGTACAGCGCCGCCCCGAAACGGGTTGCCGGATCGCGCAGGATGCGTTGCCACCGAGTCGCCATCGATCTTCCCATCAGCTCAGCGCAAAGAGGACCGCCAACAACACGCCGACGAGACTGTCTCCGGCGATCATTCCACTGGAGATCGCCAGCACTCCCTCCTCCGCGATCTCCGCATCTCGTCGCCCACGCCGACGAAGCAACCATGCACCGAAAGCCCCCACCAGAAACCCGGCCGAAGTACTGAAGGGAATGACCATGCCCATGCCCAGGGCCATCGGACTGGGCAACCATCGCGCGACCCGGGGTAGGAGATGACCCAACAAGGCGAGCAAGATGCCCAGAATCGCCCCGGCGGCCAACGCAAAGCGAGCGGAGGGCTCGAGACTGTCGACCCCGCGCGACAGCACCTCTGCCACTGCTCGCCACGCCTGCGCCGCCGGAACCGGAAACCCCCGGTCTCCCAATGACTCCACCGTGGGAACGAGGAGGCGATAGACCGGAACCACCACTGCCGTTCCGGCCACGATGCCCAGGAATTGGGCCAAGGTCTGGTGCCGCGGGTGAGCTCCCAAGCGTCGCCCGCACTCGAGGTTGCTGAGCAGGTCTGCTCCGGAAATCGCGCTGGTGGTGACGATGGAGGTCCCCAGGAGATTCACGCCGGCGTCGGCGGGTTGGAGGGCCCCCAATCCGAGTTGGGTGACCTTGCCCAGGGAACCAATCGGAGTGATATCGGTCTCTGCCGTCGCTCGGGCCGCGACCAACGTCGCCACCAAGGCCATGGCCACCGCGATGACCGAAACCCACCACGCCATGCCGAGGCCCACCTCACCCGCCCAGGCCACCAGAATCCCCAGACCGAGAATGCCCACCGCGATCCAGCGCCCGGGGACCTCGAGGCCGTTCAGAGGATCGGTCCCGCCGGAACCCTGGGATCGGAGGGCGCGCAGGCCTTGCGCCCCCCTCCACAGCACCCGCCACTGCAGCAGAAGCGAGGCCACACTGGTGGTGAGCATGAGGGCCGCTCCTCCCCACAGAGCGAAGGACATCAGAACCTCGCGAAATCCCACTTCCTGGAGCAGACCCAAGGCGTGCATCCAGGGACCGACCACGAGGAAGGCCGCCGCCGAACCCAGGACCAGGGAGATGCCCGTACGCAGTCCGAGAAGAGCGCCCGCCCCAACGATCACCGGTCCGATGTCGATGCCCACCGTCCACTGCGAAGACGGCACTCCCGCCAGTCGCCCTCCTCCCCCGAGGACCTCGACCAATGGCGGCACTCTCCACCAGGAGAAGGAAGCCCCCATGCACCATCGTACTGCCCCGGAGATCAGCGCAGCTCCGAAGAGCTGCCGCGCCTGACGAACCGCACGGGACCCCTCCGCATGCAGAGTGCGTAGAGTCTGGGCCGCGGCCACCGAACTCGGCCAGGGCAGATTCTCGCGGTGGAGCAACGGCCTCCAGAAAGTGAGCGCCAGAAGAAGTCCCAGCGTGGAGAGGAGGATGGTCCAGGCGGCCAGCCACCACGGACTGGGTTCCTGACCGCTGATCATGGCCCAGGCGGGCACCGCCGTGACCAGGATCGCACCGGTGGGATAACCGGCGGCCGACGCCGTCGACTGCATGCAATTCTGTTCGAGCAAGCGCATCGGGGACCGCGACACTCCCCATCTTGCGAAGGCACGCCAGAGTGCCGTGCTCAAGACGCAAGCAGTGATCGCGACTCCCATCGCCCATCCGGCCTTCAAGCCCACGTAGAGATTGCTGATCCCGAGCACGCCCCCGATGAGCGCACCGGTGAGGACCGCGCGCCAGGTCAACTGCACGCAGCCGTCGACGTAGACATCGCGGCGCCATCGCGCTTCCGGCGACTCAGGTGGGCTGGTCTGCGTCTCGGGCAACGTCGCCTTCTTGGTTGGAAGCATCGAGGGCCTCGAGATCGGCCACGACCTCTTCGATCTCGGTCTTGGAGTGCTGCAATCGCTGCCGACACAGGCGGACCAACTCACTCGCACGACCCACCCGTCGGGAGAGCTCGTCCACGTCGATTTCGTCGGCCTCGAGTTCTTCCAAGATCTGTTCCAACTCCTCCATGGCCTCGGAATACTTCATCTCGGCGGGAGATGGACCCTGATCGGCCTGGGCGGAGCGTTTCTTGGCATTCACCGGTCGTCTTCCTCTCGGTCGTGCGTTCTCGAATCATCGCGTTCCACGTTGCGACCCTCGCCGCAATTCCGTCCTGGGTCCACCGACTCCACGCGGCTGAGCACCTCACCGGCGGCGAGGCGGGTTCGCAATTCCGTCCCCGGCCGCAGTCGTCCGACCTCTCGGACCAGGGTCCCTTCTCGGGTGTAGGTCAGTGAGTAACCCCGCCGCAACAAGAGCTGCGGATCTGCGGCCCGCACCCGCAGGGCGACGGCGTCGAGCCGGTCCTGGCGCAGACGGAGATTCCTTCCTGCGGCCCGAATCAGTCGCAGACGCCACCCCTGGAGTTGAGCCTCTCGACGGGAGAGGAGCTGCACCAACCTCGCCGGCGACAACACCAAGGCCCTCGATCGAATCTGCGCCTCCGCTCCGACCAGCCTCACCCGCGCCAGATGGACGACCTCCCGGCTCCGACGCTGGAGTCTGGAGACCGCGCGATCGTTGGCATGGGCCGCCTCCCGACGCAGACGGGAAGCCCAATGGCCCAGTCTCATCGTCTCCATCTCCGTCCGGCCCAAAGCAGAAGAGGACAGCGCAGTCGCCAGTCGCGTCAGACGCGAGGAATCCTCCACGAGACGTCGTTGGGCCAGAGCCCGAATCTCTCCCCACCGCGATTCCACCGCAGAAAGAAAGCCCTCCCCGCACTCGACGATCGCCGCCGCCACCGCAGTGGGAGTCTTGAAGGCACGGTGGGCCACGACGTCGGCGACGCTGTGGTCGATCTCGTGACCGATTCCCGTCCACACTGGCACCGAGGCCGAAGCGATGGCGCGAGCGATGGTCTCGGAGTCGAAACCCGCGAGATCGCTGCGGGATCCCCCTCCCCGGATGAGGACCAGAAGATCGCAGCCCCGCGCTTCGAGGCTTCGCAGGGCCGAGATCACCGTCGACTCGGTCTGCGCTCCCTGAACCCTCGCATCACAGGCCAGAATCCGCAGTCCCAGACCCGACCTCTCGATCTCGTGGACGAAGTCGTTGTAGGCGGCACTCCCGATGCTCGTCACCACTCCGATCCGACCGGGCACCAGCGGCAGAGGTCGGGCGGCATTGCGGTCGAGCAACCCTTCGGCGCCGAGCTGACGCAGGATCCGGTCCCGATTCACTGCCATCTGGCCCAGAGTGAAGGCCGGATCGATTCCCTTCATCACGAGTTGGAGTTTTCCGAAAGGAGCGTAGTAGCTCACTTCGCAGCGGATTCTGACTTCCAGGTCGTCCTCGAGTTCGAAGCCGGGCGCGGCCTTCAGCTCCCGGTCGACTCCGGATCGGTTCCACTGCAGAAGTGCGATGCTGACCTTGGCGAGAACCTGATCGCTCCGGGGATCCTTCTCCACCAACTCGAAATACCAATGACGACGCATCCGGGTCCGGGCCAGACCCTGGATCTCTCCTCGAACCCAGATCTCCCGGGGAAAGCCCCGTCGCAGAGCCGCATCGATGGCCTCGTTGAGTTCGAGGACTCCGAGAGTCGCCTCCGCCGCAGACGGCGAGGCCTCCGCGCTTCGAAAGAGTGGTCCGTAGTCGGTCATCGATCCCATCCGTGGAGGAATTCGATTCCTGTTATACACGCTTCTGGCGGTCGGGTAGACCGGAATTCGAGCCTCGGACCAAAGAGTGCCTCGATCCTCGGTGCATGCTATGCTGCGCTCCGCCCCCGCCCTGGACTCGCAGCCGCGACACGAGATCGGATGCCCTCCTCCCTTCACCGCCCTTGGTTCTCCGATCCCCCTTCGATGCGGGGCTCGGTCCGCCTGCGCTGGATGGTCCTGGCGGTTCTGCTGCTGGCGGGATGTGGCTTCGACGAAGAACCCGCCGACTTCCGCTTCCTCAACCCGGAGCCGGAGACCATCGACCCCGGTCGGGTCAGTGGTCAGGCGGGAGGTCGCATCGCCTCCGCCCTCTTCGAAGGACTCTGCGTCCGCCGTCATCCCGACCTCCAGGCCATTCCGGCGGTCGCCGAAACCATCGAAACGACCCCCGATGGAAGGGTCTGGACCTTCCACCTGAGAGACACGGTGTGGAGCGACGGGCGGCCGCTCAGCAGCGAGGACTTTCGCTTCGCGTGGACCCGACTGCTCGCCCCGAAGACCGCCGCCCGCTACGCCAACCTTCTCTTCGCGGTGAAGGGCGCGCGCGCTTTCAACCGGGGCGAATTCACCGATCCTTCCCGTCTCGGCCTCCGGTGTCCCGACCCCCGAACCTTCGTGGTCGAACTCGAGCACCCGGTTCCCTACTTCTTGGATCTCTGCGCATTCTACTCCCTCCTGCCGGTTCCCAAACACGTGGTCGAAGCCCACCCCGACCTCTGGATCCGGCCCGAGTTCATCGTCAGCAACGGGCCCTTCGTCTTGGATCAATGGCTGCTCCACCGGCGCATCCGCATGCGCCGCAATCCTCGGTACTGGAATGCCGATGCGGTGACGCTGGAGATCGTCGACGCGATCGCGGGGGATCATGCGAATACGAATTTCAACCGTTATGCCAGCGGGGGCCTGGATTGGGTCGATTCCGACGGCGTCCCCGCGGCCCTGGTGGACCGGCTCTCCCGCCGCCCGGATTGGCACACCGCTCCCTATCTCTCTACCTACTTCTATCGATTCAACCTGCGACGCCCACCCTTCGACGACCGCCGCGTGCGTCAGGCCTTCTACTTCGCGGTGGACGCCCAGAGCATCTGCACCAATGTCCTGCGAGGCGGGCAACTCGTGGCCCACAGCCTGGTTCCGCCGGGGCTGCCCGGATACCAGGAGGTCCACCTCGAGGGCTACGACCCTGACCGTGCTCGTCGCCTCCTCGCGGAGGCGGGCTATCCCGACGGCGAGGGCTTGCCCAAGATCGAACTCCTCTTCAATACCAGCGAGTCACACCGCCAGATCGCAGAAGTTCTCCAACAACAATGGAGAGAAATCCTGGGGGCCCGAGTGGAACTCCGCAACATGGAGTGGAAGGTGTTTCAGGCGACGGTCCAAAGGGGGGACTACCAAATCGCACGCGGCGGATGGATCGGCGACTACCTCGATCCCAGCACCTTCCTCGACATCTGGGAGTCCGGGAGCGGGAACAATCGGACGGGCTTTCGCAGCAGCGTCTACGACAGCTTGTTGCAAGAAGCGGCGACCACCGTCGATCCGGCCGAACGCATGCGCCAGCTTCATCAGCTGGAATCGATCGTCACCGTCCAAGAGTGCATCATTCTTCCGATCTACACCTACGTGGTCACCAACCTCTACGACGCCAGCAAATGGGAGGGACTGGAGCCCACCCTCCTCAACACCCTCCACCTCGGGCAACTGAGACGTCGATCGATGGAGGGGGAGCGATGATCCGATTCGTCCTGCGACGCCTTCTGGGCACCATTCCCCTCCTGGCTGCGATTCTCGTGGCCTCCTTCTTCTTCATGCGCATGGCCCCCGGTGGCCCCTTCGACGATGAACGAAGCCTCGATCCGCAGGTCCGGGCGAATCTCGAAGCGCGCTACGGACTCGACCGAGGCCTGCCCGAACAGCTGTGGCTCTACGTCGCCGGACTGAGCCGGGGAGACCTCGGGCCCTCCTTCAAGTACAGCGGATGGACCGTCCGAGAGATCCTCTCCCAGGCCCTGCCCGTCTCGCTGACCCTGGGCATGGTGGCTCTGCTACTGGCGATGGTGACGGGAATTCCTCTCGGGGTAATCGGCGCCCTCTATCACCGTCGATGGCCGGACTTGGTGGCCACCGGACTCAGCCTCTTCGGGATCTGTGTTCCCAACTTCGTGCTGGGGCCTCTGCTGATTCTGGTCTTCGTCTTCGGATTGCATCTCCTGCCCCTCGGTGGCTGGGGCAGCCTGTCTCAGCTGATCCTCCCCGCCATCACCCTGGGCGCAGTGCGCGCGGCCTACATCGCCCGCCTGGCCCGGGCGGGGACCCTCGAAGTCGTCGACTTGGACTTCGTTCGCACCGCTCGCGCCAAGGGACTCGCCGAGCGGCGGGTCCTCTTGCGTCATACTCTGCGCCTCGCCCTTCTACCGGTGGTCACCTACCTGGGACCGGCGACCGCATCCATCCTGGTGGGGAGTGTGGTGGTCGAGAAGATCTTCGCCATTCCCGGCCTCGGCACCTTCTTCGTCAACGCCGCTCTCAACCGCGATTACACCCTGGCCATGGGGACGGTCCTCCTCTACAGCACTCTGCTCATCTCGCTGAACATCCTCGTCGACATCCTCCACCATCTCCTCGACCCCAGGCAGGAGTTGGGATGAGCCGATCGACCCAGGGACCCTGGAGACGGGGGTGGCGCAGATTTCGAGCCCACCGGGGAGGGACGGTGGCCACGGCTCTTCTCTTCCTGATCGTGGGGTCCTGCCTCGGCGCCGGCTGGATCGCCCCCCGCGATCCCGCGGTCCAGGAACTCGAGCTGGCCTATTCGCCTCCCACCTGGTCGCACCCCTTCGGGACCGATGCTCTGGGCCGCGACCTCTTCGCCCGGGTGCTGCACGGGGGAAGAATCAGCCTTGCGGTGGGCGTGGTCGCCACTCTGGTCAGCCTGCTGATCGGGATCAGCTGGGGAATGATCGCGGGATGGAAGGGAGGCGCGGTGGACGACCTGATGATGCGCATCGTCGACATGCTCTACAGCCTGCCCTTCATGTTCTTCGTGATCCTGCTGGTGGCGTGGTTCGGTCGCAGCCTCCTCCTTCTCTTCGCTGCCCTCGGCGCGGTCCAATGGCTGACCATGAGTCGCATCGTGCGCGGAGAGATGCGCCGCCTGAAGAATGCGGAGTTCGTGCAGGCCGCCCAGGCTCTGGGAGTGGGCCGCACCAGTCTCATGCTCCGCCACCTTCTGCCCAACATGCTCGGGCCCATCCTGGTCTACGCCACTCTCACGGTGCCGGCAGTGATGCTCGAGGAGGCCTTCTTGAGTTTCCTGGGACTGGGAGTTCAACCCCCGATGGCCAGTTGGGGATCTCTCGCCAACGAGGGGGCCTCGGCGATCAACGCGGTGCAGAGTTCGTGGTGGCTCATCCTCTTCCCCGGCCTCTTTCTCTCCCTGACCCTTCTGGCCTTGAACTTCGTCGGCGACGCCCTCCGTGACGCATTCGACCCTCAGCAATCCAAATGAAGCCGGCCCCCACTGCGTGTGCAGCGAGGGCCGACTCAGCCGGGGACGGGAGGCAGCTCAGCCGCTCGCCTTCTCCGCGATCGAGTAGAACAGCCGAGCACCGAAGCCCGTGCCTCCCTTGGGATTGTCATCCTTGGCGCGATCGGCCCACACCGTTCCGGCGATGTCCAAGTGAGCCCAGCGCACACCCTTGGCGAAGTAACTCAGAAAACCTGCGGCGTTGAGGGCTCCGCCCTCCCGAGGGCCGGTGTTGATCAGATCGGCCACGTGGCCCTTCATCTGCTCGCGATGCGCGTCCTGAAGAGGGAGTCGCCAGGCCGGATCGCCACTGGACTTTCCCGCATCGAGAATCAGCTTCGCCAGATCGTCGTCCTCGGTCATCAGGCCACAAGCCACATCCCCGAGAGCGATCATGCAGGCCCCGGTGAGCGTGGCTGCATCGACGATGAACTCGGGCTTCTGGGACTTTGCGTAGTGAATCGCATCGGCCAATACCAACCGGCCTTCGGCATCGGTGTTGTTCACCTCCACCGTCATCCCATTCATCATCCGGAGGAGGTCGCCGGGCTTGAGAGCTTTGCCGCTGGGCATGTTCTCGGCCGCCGCAACATAACCCAGCACTCGAATCCGGGGCTTCAGCGCGGCCAGGAGGTGGAAGGCTCCCAGAACTGCGGCCGCCCCACCCATGTCGAATTTCATGAGCTCCATGTTGGCCGAAGGTTTGATCGAGATGCCACCGGTGTCGAAGGTGATCCCCTTGCCCACGAGAGCGATGGTCTTCACCCCTCGTTGGGAACCCCGGGGACGGTACTCGAGGTGGATGAACTGGCTCGGCTCGTCACTCCCCTTGCCCACGCCGTAGAGCCCCCCCATCTCGCGACGCAGAATCTCCTTCTCTCCCCAGACTCGACAACTGAGCAGAGGACTGCTCTTGGCCAGTGCTTTGGCCTTGCGGGCCAGAATCCGAGGAGTCAGCTCGTTGGAGGGCTCATTGATGAGATCCCGAGTGAAATTCACTCCTTCGGCCAGAGCCTCTCCCCGACGGGCTCCCTCCCGCACCAAGGACAGTTCCGAGGCCGACTTGGCGCAGAATTGAATCCGGCTCACGAATTTCGGTCGCTTCGCCTTGCCCTGGGTGTGATGGATTCCGGGGTCGTAGCACGCCCGTCCGATTCCCTCGGCGGTGGCGGCGGCGGCGTCGCGAACGTTCATGCGACGGGCGCGGAAGGGAATCAGAGCCATGCTCGACAGTCGAGCCGAACTGCACTCCTTGGCCGCGCAGGCTCCGGCCCGAAGCGCAGCTTGGGCATCGAATTCGGCTGGGTCACCCAGGCCGACCGCGAGGACCCGCCGGGCCGCGAGACCGGTCGCGGGGACGAAGAGGGTCTTGCCCAACCCACCATCGAAGTCTGCAAACGAAGTCGCGTCCTTGAGCGCGCCCTTCAGCTTGCGATCGACCGCCTTCGCGCTGGCGTCCATTCCCTTCGGACCAGAGAAGATTCCGACCACGAGGACATCCGTCTTGGCGTTGACGAGTGCCTCTTCCTTGGCTGCAAATCGCATGAACTTCGACTCCTGGGTTGAATCCAATTTCAAGGGAGTGGGTCATTGTTCCACCGGAAGGTCGAATCGGCAACTGTCAATCCGATCGACACCAGGCCGAGTTCAACCTCGATACCTCGGCATCTCCCGCCGAAACTCCGTCACGCAACGGCGGATCCTCGCGCCGACCTCGAGGACTTCCTCTTCGGTATTGGGGCGGCCGATCCCCACCCGCAGCGTGCACTGCGCCGTCTCTCGATCCACTCCAATCGCGGTGAGCACCGCGCTCGGGAGATGGCTCGAGGACTTGCATGCCGACCCGGTGCTCAGCCCCACGTTCTTCAGCTCCAGCACCAGGGTCGATGCCTCGACCCCATCGAAGGCAAGGCTCAAGTTGCCAGGAACCCGCAGCTGCGGATCTCCGTGGAGCCGGACTCCCTCCAGACCGTCCAATTGGGAGAGGAAGAGGGCGCGGAGACGACGGATACGAGACTCGTCGGACTCTCGTTCTTCGAGAACGAGTTCCGCGGCTCGACCCAACCCGACGATCAGCGCCACCGGCAACGTGCCCGGCCTCAGCCCCTGCTCCTGCCCACCGCCGAGCATGAGGGCTTCGATCGGCGGAACCCGGCGTCGGCGGAGCACGAGGAAACCGATCCCCGTCGGCCCGTAGAACTTGTGCGCGCTCGCAGAGAGCATGCCCACTCGGGTCGAGCCGATGTCCACGCTGACGCGCCCCACCGCTTGGGCCGCATCCGTGTGGAAGCAGATGCCCCGTTCGGCGCAGAGTTCTGCGATCTCGGCCACTGGCTGGATCGTCCCGATCTCGTTGTTCACCCACATCACCGAACAGAGGATGGTGTTCTCGCGGAGCGAGCCTTCGACCTCATCGACCGTCACCACTCCATTCGGCGGGGTCTTGATGCGGGTGACCGCAACTCCACCTCTTTCGAGGGCACGAGCGACTTCTTCGACCGAAGGGTGCTCGATCTGGGAGATCGCCACGTGATGTCCGGGACCCGCGGCCGCCAAGACCCCTCGAAGCGCGATGTTGTTGGACTCCGTGGCTCCGGCGGTGAAGAGGATCTCCTTGGGCGAGACCCCCACCAACGCGGCCACCCTCTGCCGGGATTGGTCGACCGCCTCGGCGGCCTCCCATCCGAAGAGATGATGACTCCCAGCATTCCCTCCTTGGGAGCCAAACCAGGGCACCATGGCCTCGACCACCCGCGGATCTGCGGGGGTCGTCGCATGGTGGTCGAGGTAGATGCCCGGGGCGGGAGGATCCATCTCCGGCCGCTATTCCGGCCGGAGGTCGTCTGCAGACTTGAGGATGTTCTTGGCGATGTACTCGGGCAGCGCCCACACCAAGTCCTCTCCCTCCACCTGGAAGTAGCGAGCGGCGGTATTGTCCGCGACCTTCGATCCGATTCGCAGCGTGGCCAGGATCCCTTCCTCACCGTAGATGCGTACCACGTCGGCCTCATCGCCCAGACCTGCGCCCTCGGGGATCTCACCTCGAGCAACGACATCGGTGGCCCGCATGGAGCTGAGACTGCTCAGGATGCTCTCCGCCTTGGTGCGGGTCGCGAGGAAGTTGGCCGGACGAGTGACCCTCCACTCGTAGGTCTGCGGCGAGGGCGGAGCCGCGGAATCGGCCGCGGCCTCTGCGAACTCCTTCTCCATGGTCAGTTTCGTGGATCCATCGATCTCGATGCGACGTACGTCGTCCCCCTTCAGGGTGAAGGCCTGCAGATCCACCCAGGACTTGGGATCCACAGGCTTGCGTTCATCTCCCCAGATCCCGAAGTCACTCAGGAAATTGTGGTCTGCGAGATAGACCTTCGTCTGCCCCGGCCGCCGAACGAAGCATCCGTTCCCACTTCGCTGACCGAGCAGGAGCTCTACCATTGCAGACCCCGACTCATCGCGAAGAGTCAGATGATAGGCCGTCGAATCGTCGAGGGCATAGTCCGGCAGCACCGATTCGTCATCGCTGCGGAATTCGCCCTCCACATCCTCGAGCGCACCCAGCAGGCTTCGCAGCTTGTTGAGATTGGCCGGAGCGTCGAAGCGAGAAGTGACCACCCAGTCATCTCCGCGCCGCACCACTTCCAATACTTCTTCACCTTTGGCCACGGTCAACCCGAAGACCTCATCGGTCGACAATTGCCCTTCGACGAGGTCCACGAATCCGCCGCTGCGATCGATGTGAGATCGACGGCCACTGTTGAAGACGTAGAGACATCCGAGCGCCACCAGGACGGCAGCCAGAATGATGAGATTGCGATTGTTTCCCACGCTCAACCTCCCTGTGCTGCGAGGAAGTCGGCTTCCTCGCGCCGACGCCGCATCATCCGAAACGCTCCGAAAGCCGCGATCAGCAGCGGCATGAGCCCGATGGTCAAGAAGCGGTAGAAGAGCTTCTGTCCGTCACTGACTGGACCGATGGCCCGAGTTGCGGTGGCTTTGGCGCGGATCTCGATGAGGTCCCCGCCCAAGGTCAAGGCATCGACCGCATTGAGCAGCATGAGCCCATTGCCCTGGATTCCCTGCAGCAGTGAATCATCGAACATCTTCGAACACCCCACCACGAGAACGCTCGTCTCCACCGGCTCGAAGGTCTCGACCGGCTCTTCCGTACGCGCGCTGTCCGGAGTGTCGGCCCAGGCCGGGATCGTGCCCTCGGCAAAGGCATTGGGAAGCTTGCCCCGGATGAGCACCGCCAAGGGCTCTTCCGAGAGCTCCGAATCCGGATCAGGAACGAAGGCCGAGGGCGACAAGGGCCCGGGCGAAGCCTCGATTTCCCACACCGAGGACGAGCTGCGAAAGACGGGGGTTGCCTGAAGCTCATGTTCGTCCATGAAGGACTGGTCGACCTCGAGCCTCGATCCCCAGAGGTAGAGCATGTCGCTCACCCCATTGGCGATCGAGATCCCGTCGTTGAGCTGATCCGTGGTCACCTTGATCTGAATGGGAGCCTGAACCGGCTCGCTCACCTGCAGCCGCATCCCACCGAAGTTTCGGGTGCTGGGAATGGCCAGCACTTCGTTGTTGGCATCCATGAGGGGGCGGTCGCTGATCGAGATCCCCCACTTCGTGAGCAGAGGATCGATTCCCGAATTCACTTCTTGCGAAGAGATGTTGAAGCCGCCCTGGCGTCCGGGCGAATAGTTGTAGTCGAAGCGCTGCGAGGCAACGATGAGACGCCCCCCCTGCTGCACGAATCGATTGATCTCGTAGAGTTGCCGCTCTTCGAGATTCTTGGGCGCCAAGACCAATAGCGTCGTGGCGTCCTCGGGAATGGGCGAGTCCTTGGTGATCTCCACCCTCCGGACTTCGTAGCTTTCGCCCCGCAGGATCTGTTGAGCCTGCTCGAACACTTCCTGCGGTTCGGGCGGCTGCTGTCCCATCTGCAAGTACATCTGCATGAGCTGCGGGTCCACTCCCTGTCGACTCGCGTAGACCGCGACCAGTGGGTCCCGGTCGCGGGTCAACCGAGTGATCGCCGAACACACGTCGTACTCGAGGGTGGCCAGGCTCTCGGGAAGGATCTGGGGAATGATCTCCGGTTCCTTCTCCTTGTAAGCGATCTCCATGGCCGAATAGACGAGCTTGATGCCCATGGCATCCTTCTCGATCGACTGGACCTGGAAGGGGCGAATGCCCTTGGCCGCCACCTTGTTCTTGAGATCCTCGTCATCCGAGGGATCCACCACGCGGAAGCGCAGATTCCCCCCCGAGACCACGTTGAACTCGCTGAGCTTGTCGACCACATCTCTCTCGATGGTCTGCAGACCAGAGGGCATTTCTTCCTTGGCGGTAATGTAGAGCTTCACCTCCACCGGAACTTTCAGCTCGGAGAGCACTCGCTTGGCGGCCGGACTGATGGTGTAGATTCCGGCGTCGGTCAGGTCGAATCGGCCCACGTCCATCGACGAGAGAACCGCGTTGAAGAGGACGACGATCGCGAAGAGAATGGCCGCCGTCAGGCCGAATCGAAGTTGAAACCGGGTCCGAGTCGTAGCCATCAGTGCCGCCTCCCATCGAGCGAAAGCGTGTTGAGTGAGAGGAAGAGCACCGACATCGAGACGAAGTAGATCACATTGTGCAGATCCAGAACTCCACGCTGGATGTCCTGGAAGTGCGAACTGATGCCAACGTAGCTCTCGAGGAAGGAACCCAGGCCTGGCAACCATCCATCGGTAGTCGCCACCACGACCTGGGTGCCCGCGAAGAAGAAGAACAGGCAGAACATCAGGCCCACCACGAAGGCCGCGATCTGGTCCTTGAACATCCCGCTGACGAAGATCCCGACCGCCAGGTAAAAGGCACCCAGGAGAAGACTCCCGAAGTAGCCGGCAACCATCGCTCCGACATCGGGATCACCCACCATCATCAATGTAAGAGGGATGGTCAGAGTCCCCGCGAGGGCGATCGCGTAGAAGGCGAGTGCCGCCAAGTACTTTCCGAGCACGATCTCTCGCGCCTGCATGGGTAGGGTCATCAAGAGTTCCATGGTCCCCACCCTCTTTTCCTCCGCCCACAGACGCATCGTCACCGCCGGCAGGAAGAAGAGGTTGAAGAGCGGCAGATTCCCGAAGAAACCCCGCATGTCGGCCACTCCCGCCAGGAAGAAGGTCGTCATGTACAGACCTGCGGTGAGGAAGAGGAAGACGATCATGAAGATGTAGGCGATCGAACTGTCGAAATACGCCCGAAACTCCCGCCGAAAGATCGTGCCGATGTTATGCATGGGCCGCCTCCTCTCCACTCTTCTCGACCAGTCGGATGAAGATGTCCTCGAGCGTGGACTCGTGATGCGCGAGTTCCAACACCGTCCAGCGCCGATCCCTCGCCACTTCGGCCACGCGCCGCGAGAAATCCCCTCCATTGCCACGGAGGTTCACACTGACCACACCATCGCTCTCTCCGAGCACCCGGCACTCCCGCAATCCGGGCACCGAACTCAGCTCGTTCTCCACTTCTTCTCGGTCCGCCACGAAACTCGCGCGAACCGGACTGCCGTCGCGGTGCTCCCTCTGGAGCTCACTCACCGAACCGTCAGCGATGATCCGTCCCCGGTTGATGATCACCACCCGGTCGGTCGTGGAACTGACTTCCTGCAGAATATGGGTGCTGAAAATGATGGTTTTCTCTCGGGCCAGCTCCTGGATCAGACGCCGGATTTCGATGATCTGCAGCGGATCCAGGCCGGTCGTGGGTTCGTCCAGAATCAGAATGGCGGGGTCGTGAATGAGAGCCTGCGCCAGTCCCGTTCGCTGTTTGAAACCTTTGGAGAGTTCACTGATCTCCTTCTTGAGGACCCGACCGAGTCCCGCCGCATCCACGACATAGCGGAGACGCTGCTCCAGATCCCGGCCACCGAGGCCCCGGGCCTTCCCGCAGAACCGAAGGTAGTCGTCCACGCGCATGTCGACATAGAGCGGGTTGGACTCCGGGAGATAGCCGATGCGGCGTCGCACCTCGATGGGGTCCTCGGCAACGCTGATCCCGTCGACGAGGACGCGTCCCTCGGTCGGCGCAAGGAAGGTGGTAATGATCTTCATTGCGGTGCTCTTCCCCGCACCGTTCGGTCCGAGGAAGCCGAGAATCTGATTCTTCTCGACTTCGAAGGACACCGCGTCGAGGGCACGGACCGGTCCGTAATCCTTCGACAGGGCTTCTACATGAATCATTGGATTCAGCTCCTCCGCGAAGAAGGAAGGGTGAGTGACAGGTTTCGAGCGGCGGCAGGGCTTCCCCCGTAGAGGCTGTGACCAGCGGCGGGCCAGTATAGGCAAGAGACCACCGAGCGTCCAGAAGCTCCGGAGGCGAGACGAAGCGCACCAATGGGCTTCTACTCGGCCGTCGAAGCGGAGTTCCCGCCCTCACGCAGATCTTCGACGACCAGGTCGCCGACCCAGCCTCGGCCACAGTAGAAGCAGCTGATTCTGAGCTCGTCGGTGAGGATCCGGAAGGCCTCCCGGACTTCGTCCTCGCCACGATGAGCCGCCTGGAGGAGGGGCCGGGCGATTCCGGCCAGGTCCGCCCCCAGGGCCAGGACCTTGGCCACCTCGTCGCCGTGGGCAATTCCCCCGCTCGCGACGAGGGGGAGATCGGGGAGCACCGATCGCACGGCCTGCACGCTCTCCGCGGTGCTCTCACCCCAGTCTGCGAATCGCGCCCGATAATGATCCCTCTCCCCCCGCATGCTCTCGATGCGGGCCCAACTCGTCCCCCCGGCGCCGCTGGCCTCGAGGCCGGCCAGCGGGAGGCCGACCAATTTGCGGGCAGTGCGTCGCGAGATGCCGTTGCCGGTGGTCTTCAGGAGCAGGGGACAGGGGAGGTCGTGGCAGAGGGCGAGGATCTGCTCCCGGAGATTCCGGAAATCCACGTTCCCCTCCGGCTGCAGGACCTCCTGCAGCGAATTGAGGTGAAGGAAGATCCCATCCGCTTCGATCATCTCGACCGCCCGCAGACACTGGTCCACTCCGTAACCATAGTTCAGCTGCACCGCGCCCAGATTGGCGAAGAGAGGGATCTCGGGGGCCAGATCCCGGATTCGGTAGGTCTCTTCGACCTCCGGCGATTCCAAGGCCGCCCGCTGGCTCCCCACCGCCATGGCGCAGCCCACCTCTGCCGCCACCTTCGCCAAGCGTGCATTGAGCACGGTGGCTTCTTCGGTCCCGCCAGTCATCGACGAGATCAGAATCGGCAGGTCGAGGTCGAATCCCAGGAATTCGGCGGAGAGGTCGATCTCTTCGGGATGCAATTCCGGCAGAGCGTCGTGCACGAAGGAGAAGCGTCCCAAGCCGTTGGTGCGCTGGAGGAATCCCACATCCTCGTGGAGGCTGAGTTGAAGGTGGCTCCGCTTGCGGGCCGAGGTATCGCGATCACTCATGGGCATCGGCCCGAGCGGAAGCCAGCGAAGCGGGAAGGGGAAAGCGCACGTCTTCGGCGATCACCACATGATCGCGGACCACACCCCCCGCTTCACAGAGCCGACGGGTCACCGACTGCACGAGATCTTCGGGGGCGCTCGCACCCGCGGTCAGCCCTACCCGCGCGCGTCCCTCGACCCAATTCAGATCGAGATCCTCCGGACCGTCGACGAGGTGGGACTCCACACCCTGCTCCTGCGCGACCTCTACCAACCGTCGGCTATTGGAACTGTTTTGAGAGCCCACCACCAACAACAAGTCCATCCCCACCTCGATGAGCTCTTTCACCGCATCCTGGCGATTCTGCGTTGCATAGCAGATGTCCGCCTTCGCCGGCCCTTGAATCCGAGGGAACCTCGCCCTCAGGGCGGCCACGATGTCCTGGGTCTCGTCGACCGAGAGCGTGGTCTGGGTCACGAAGTAGAGTTCTTCTTCCGCGGACACCGGCAGAGCTGCGACATCCTCTTCGCTCTGCACCAACAGGACTCGGTCGGGAGCTTGGCCCATGGTTCCCAGCACTTCGTCGTGCCCTGCGTGGCCGATGAGTACGACGCGCCGACCCTCCCGGATGCTGCGACGCACCTCGAGGTGGACCTTGGTCACCAGAGGACAGGTTGCATCGACGAATTCGATTCCGCGTTCGCGGGCTTCCTCGTAGACCCGCGGAGAAACTCCGTGGGCGCTGAACACGCAGGTCGCACCGGTGGGCACCTCTTCCAATTCTTCGACGAACACCACTCCGCGATCGCGGAACCGCTGGACCACGGCCTGGTTGTGCACGATCTCCCGGCGCACATAGACCGGAGCTCCGTAGATCTCCAGGGCCAGATCCACGATCTCGATGGCCCGCTCGACCCCGGCACAGAATCCGCGAGGCTGAACGAGAAGAACTTCGAAGGAATGGTTCATGGAGCCCCGGCGGGGGATGCGACCGATGGTCATGGTTGCGACGAGTCTATCCTGCGCCGCAGCGGACCTCAACCCCCATACTCGTCGAGGAGCTTCCGCGCGATGACCAGCTTCTGGATCTCACTGGTCCCCTCGTAGATCCGCAACACCCGCACATCGCGGTAGTAGCGCTCGATGTCGTAGTCCTTGCTGTAGCCGTAGCCACCATGAATCTGAAGGGCGCGATCGGCAATCCTGCCGGCGGTCTCGGAGCACACCAGCTTGGCCATTGCCGCCTCCTTGCCGAAAGGGCGGCCCCGGTCCTTCAACCAAGCCGCTTTGTCGGCCAGGAGAGAGGCCGACTCGAGTTCCGCGGCAGATTCTGCCAACATCCACTGAATCGCCTGAAGCTTGGCGATCCGAGCGCCGAATTGTTCGCGCTCCAGGGCATAACGGGCCGCGGAGTCCAAGCAAGCCTGGGCGATCCCCAGGCCCTGATAGGCCACTCCGATCCGCCCCCCATCCAGGGAGCTCATGGCGATGCGAAATCCCTCTCCCTCACTTCCGATGAGCCGCGACGCCGGCACTTCAGCCCCATCGAGGACCAGAGAGACGGCATCGCTGCTGCGCAAGCCCATTTTCTGTTCCTTGGCCCCGATCTGCAGCCCGGGAGTGTCCCGGTCCACCAGAAAGGCCGAAATCCCCCGCGGTCCCGCTTCGCCGGTCCGGGCGGTGACCACGAAGTACTGCGCCAGGTAGCCATTGGTCACCCAGATCTTCTCGCCGGTGATGCGGTAGCCAGCATCGGTGCGCTCCGCGCGAGTGGTCAACCCCGCCGCGTCACTGCCCGCGCCCGGCTCGGTGACACAGAAGCTGGCCAAGTGGCCCTGGGCCATCCGAGGAATAGTGGACTCCTTGAGTTCTTCGCTGCCGTACTGCAGAAGCGGAAAGCTCCCCACGCTGTTGTGGACCGCAATCATGATCGCGATTCCCGCGTCGACCCGAGCCAGCTCTCGAATCACCAGCCCATAAGTATGAGCTCCCAAACCCACTCCACCGTAGCGCTCGGGGAAGGTGAGCCCGAAGAAGCCCTGGGCCTTGATCTTGTCGAGGAGGCTGGCGTCGACGATCCCCTCTCGATCCATCTGCGCGCAGAGAGGCGCGATCTCGCCGCGCGCAAAGTCGCGGACTCCCTTGACGAAGAGTTCCTGTTCCTCGCTCAGATCGAAATCCATCCCTGTCCTCCCGACCGGCAGAGCCGGCCGCTCTCGGGTCGAGATCAGGCGAGGACCTTCGCCGCGACGACCATCTTCTGCACTTCGGTCGTGCCCTCGTAGATGTCGCAGATCTTGGCGTCGCGCATGAGCTTCTCCACCGGATATTCCTTGGAGTATCCGTTTCCTCCGAAGATCTGCACCGCTTCTTCCGCACAGTAGACCGCATTGTTCGACGCCATCCACTTGGCCATGGCCGCTTCCGAGTTGTAGTTCAGCCCTCGCTCCTTGTAGTCGGAGGCTCGGTAGGTCAAGAGCCGTGCAGCTTCGGTACGGGCCTGCATTTCGGCGATCTTGAACTGGATGGCCTGGAACTTCGCCAGTGGGCGTCCGAATTGCTGACGCTCTTTGGAATAGGCGATCGCATGGTCCAGCGAGGCCTGCGCGATGCCCAGAGCCTGGGCCGCAATCCCGATACGTCCGCCATCGAGGGTGGTCATCGCGACCTTGAAACCCTTGCCCTCCTCACCGAGCAACTGATCCCGGCGAACGCGTACCTCATCCAGCACGATCTGCGCGGTATCACTGCTCCGAATTCCCATCTTGTGTTCGGTGTGGGCCACCTGCACCCCGGGATCGTGAGCATCGACGATGAAGGCCGAGATTCCGTGGTGGCCGGCTTCGATGTCGGTCATGGCAATGACCACCAGAGTGTCCGCATGCGCGCCGTTGGTGATGAAGTTCTTCGTACCGTTGAGCACATAGCCGTCGTCGCTGCGAACGGCCACCGTCTTCTGTGCAGCGGCATCGGTCCCGGCCTGGGGCTCACTCAAACAATAGGCCCCGAGGGTCTCTCCCTTGGCCATGGGGGTGAGCCAGCGCTCCTTCTGTTCGTCCGTACCGTAGGTCTCGATGGGCCAACAGGTGAGGCTGTTGTTCACGGACATGATCACGCCCACCCCGGCATCGGCACGGCTCAATTCTTCGACCGCGAGGGTGTAGCAGAGAGCATCCATCCCCGCCCCCCCCCATTTGGGATCCACGTTCATTCCCATGAACCCCAACTCGGCCATCTTGGAGACCACCTCGGCCGGGAAACGCGATTCCCGGTCCCACTCCGCGGAGTGGGGGGCGATCTCATTCTGGGCGAACTCACGCGCTGTCTTGCGGATGAGCTCTTGCTCGCTGGTCAGCTCGAACTTCACCGTCGGTCTCCCGGCTCGGGTGGAACATCAACTGTAGTCGTAGAATCCTCGACCGCTCTTCCGGCCCAAGTATCCGGCTGCCACCATCTTCTTCAGAAGGGGGCAGGGGCGGTACTTCGAGTCGGCGAAGCCCTGGTAGAGCACTTCCATGATGTCGAGGCAAATGTCGAGGCCGATGAAGTCGGCCAGAGTGAGAGGACCCATGGGATGGGCCATTCCCAATTTCATGATCTGGTCGATGGACTCCGCCGTGGCCACGCCCTCGTGCAACGCGAAGATCGCCTCGTTGATCATGGGCATCAGAATACGGTTGCTCACGAAGCCCGGATAGTCGTTACACTCCACAGGAGTCTTGCCCAGGCTCTTCGCGATTTCCACGACCTTGGACGCCGTGGCGTCGGAAGTGGCATGACCTCGAATGACCTCCACGAGCTTCATCATCGGCACCGGATTCATGAAGTGCATTCCGATGAAGCGATCTGCGCGTCGGCTCGCCGAAGCCAGCTGGGTGATGGAAATGCTCGATGTATTCGAAGCCAGAATGCACTCATCTCCGAGGTGCGGGAGAATCGCATCGTAGACTCGAGTCTTGGCTTCGTAGTTCTCGAAGATCGCTTCGACCACCAAGCTACTGCCCTTCATGGCCGAAGGATCGGTGGTGAAGTCGATCCGCTCGAGAGCGGCCGCCGCTTCCTCCGAACTGATCTTTTCCTTCTTCACCTGGCGGGCGAGATTCCCTTCGATCGTGCTTCGCGCCCGTCCGAGCGCGTCGTCGTCGACGTCGAGCAACACCGTGTCGTTGCCGTGCTGCGCAAAGACATGAGCAATCCCATTGCCCATGGTCCCCCCACCGACGACTCCTACTCTATTCGCTCCCATTTCGATTCCTCCTACCCGTCACTCGGACGAAGACTCAACTCACTCGTCGAACACTCATGGCCACCGCATCGCCGCCACCGAGGCACAGCGCGGCGAGTCCGCGCTCCGCGCCGCGGTCCTCCATGGCGTAGAGCAGGGTGGTGAGAATGCGCGCGCCACTCGCCCCGATCGGGTGTCCGAGGGCCACCGCTCCTCCATTGACATTGACCTTGGACGAATCGCAGTCCAATTCGCGCATGACCGCGATGGCCTGCACGGAGAAAGCCTCGTTCAACTCGATCAGATCGAAGTCCTCGATCGCGCTCCCCGTCTTCTCGAGCAGTGTCCGAACCGCCTTCACCGGAGCCATCATCACCCACTCGGGCTCCCGAGGTCCCGTCGCATAAGCCTCGATCTCGAACCATCCCTTGATGCCGTAGTCGTCCACACGATCGGCATCGACCACCACCACCGCCGCAGCGCCGTCGTTCACGCTGGGGGCGTTGCCCGCAGTCACGGTCCCGCCTTCGCGTTGGAACGCGGGACGCAGGCGCGCCAGCGTCTCCATGGAACAATCCGCGCGGGGACCCTCGTCGCGATCCACGACCTGGGTCGACTTGCGCGTCTTCACCTCGACTCCGACGATTTCCGAATCGAAACGGCCAGCCTGTTGCGCGGCGATCGCCCTGGCGTGGCTCTCCACCGCGTAAGCGTCCTGCTCTTCGCGACTGATCGAGTATTCCTTCGCCACTAGTTCGGCGGTCATCCCCATGTGGAAGTCGTTGTACGCGTCCCAGAGCCCGTCCTGGATCATGAGGTCGATGGCCTGCTGGTGCCCCATTCGATAGCCAGTACGGGCCTTGGGCAGAGCGTAGGGCACATTGGACATCGACTCGAAGCCCCCTGCGATCACCAGGCCCACGTCGCCCGCCTTGATCGCCTGGGCTCCGAGGGCCACCGCACGCAAGCCGCTTCCGCAGACCTTGTTGATGGTCATCGCGCTCACGCGGTCGGGCAGCCCGCTGGCAATGGTGGCCTGCCGCGCCGGATTCTGACCCAAGCCCGCGGGAAGCACACAGCCCATCACCACTTCGTCGACCTGCTCGCCATCGACTCCGGCTCGTCGCACGGCTTCTGCAATGGCCGCCGCACCGAGGTCCGTGGCCTTGACCGGAGCCAATCCGCCTTGGAACCCTCCGATCGCCGTACGGGCGGCAGATGCAATCACCACTTTCTTGGTCATCCCCTCATCCCTTTCGACAAGACCTTGGGAGAAACTCGGTCTACTGATCGAGAACGTGACGACTGATCACGATCCGTTGGATCTCACTGGTGCCTTCGCCGATGGTGCACAGCTTCGCATCGCGATACATCCTCTCCACCGGATAGTCCCTGCAGTAGCCATAGCCACCCAATACCTGAATGGCGTTGTTCGTGACTTTCATGGCAATTTCGCTCGCGAAGAGTTTGGCCATGGCGGAGACATGACCGTAGGGCTCCTGGGCGTCCTTGAGCCGAGCGGACTCCAGAATCAACTCCCGGGCCGCATGAATCTGAGTTTCGGCGTCGGCGATCATCCATTGAATCGCCTGAAAGCCGGAGATGGGCTTGCCGAAGGCCTCGCGCTCCTTCGCGTAGTTCACGCTGTAGTCGTGGGCTCCCTGAGCGAGGCCCAGAGCCAGAGCCGCGATGGAGATGCGACCGCCGTCGAGAATCTTCATGAACTGTCGAAAGCCGTCGCCCACGGTGCCCAGAATGTTCTCCTTGGGCACTCGAACGTCGGTCATCAGCAATTGCGCGGTGTCGCTTCCGCGCATTCCCATCTTGTCTTCCTTCTTCCCGACCTCGAATCCCGGAGTTCCTCGCGGCACGAGGAATGCGGTGATCCCTCCCCTCGTCTTCTTCTCCGGATCGGTGAGGGCGGTGAGGACATAGAGCCCGGCATGATTGGAGTTGGTGATCCAGCTCTTGGTACCGTTGATGACCCACTGGTCCCCGTCGAGGACGGCCGTGGTCTTGGTGCCGCCGGCATCACTGCCGGCTTCCGGCTCGGTCAGACCGTAGCTCACCAAGAGCTCCCCCGAGGCCGCCTTGGGCAGCCACTCTTTTTTCTGCTCCTCGCTTCCGAAGAGGAGCAGAGGCATGCATCCGAGACTGTTGTGGGCCGCCACACCGAGGGCCGTCGATCCACAGACCTTCGCGATCTCCTCGATGATCAGCGCATAGCTCACCGTATCGAGACCCGCACCTCCCCATTGCTCGGGGACGGTGATCCCCAAGAACCCGATCTCCCCGAGTTCCTTCATCAGATCGACCGGAAAGCGACCTTCTTCGTCGATCTCGGCCGCAATGGGGGCAATGCGTTCTTCGGCAAAACGGCGTGCGGACTCGCGCACGAGGACCTGGTTCTCGTTGAGCTGCATGGATGGCTCCTGAAACCGTGAATGACAACGGCGACAAGACGCGCGAGGCGTCCTGGAATCGGCGGTCCCCGGGGCAAGACACGCGGGACCGGTACACGATAATCGTGGGTCGGGGATTTGGAAAGACGCTCAGGGGCGCGGAGGCGTGACCATGGCAGCGACCTCGTCGGCCGTATCGACGAGATTGCGATCCCCTTCGAGGACTCCCCGCGCACATTCGTCGAGCAATGCACGCAGACCCACATCGCCCTGCCACCGTGCCCGCAACATCTCGAAGACCAGGTATTTCAACTGCTCCGCGACCTGGGCCCTGGAACGACTTGCAAACACGCCATCTGCGCGCAAGGCGGACGCGTGGGTCCGGATGCCCTGAAAGAGCTCGTCGAGCCCTTCGTCTCGGAGGGCGGTGGTGCGAAAGACGCGATCCGGTCGCGGATCGTCTTCGCCCGACCGGCTCGCCAGCGCGCGATCCAGAGTGGCGGCCACGGCCTCCGCCCCCTCGAGATCACATTTATTGAGCACCACCAGATCGGCCAAATCCAGCAAACCGGAGGCGACGAGCTGGTCGGGGTCCTCCACCGATGGCGGGACGAGCAAGACCACGGTGTGAACCCGGCGCACGATCTCCACCTGAGCTCGGGCCATTCCCACCGACTCGAGGAAAATGGGGTCACAGCCCAGGGCGTCGAAGATATCCGCGCTCAAACTGGCGAAGAGGCCCGGCGCGGGGTCGCCCGGCCGCACGTCGAGGGTCCGCACACACAAGTTGGGCGCGAGGTCGAGGGCATTCATCCGCAGCCGATCGCCGAGACGGTGGCCTTGGCCACAATGGCCGGTGGCGTCGACCGAGACCACCCCGACTTTTTCGGCTTCGGGATGCCGAGCGGCGAGGTGACCGAGGACCGTACTCTTGCCGGTGCCCGGCGGTCCGACCAATCCGATGCGATGGGCTCGCAATTCGGGGGTCGGCCGCGCCGACCAGAGCTCCCCGAAGAGAACGGTGTCGCCACGCAGTCCCCGCTGGAGACTCGCAAAGATCTCGTCGAGGGCCGAAGCATCGCCCCCGCTCGCCGCATTCCACATCGCCTGCATCTGGGTTGAGGTCATGGTGGGGGGATCATAGTCCTCCCCCCACCAATTCCCCAAATGGAGAAATCGAACGTCGCTCTGCCTAGCGGTAGAGAGACTTCAGAGTGCTCCAGTCCGTGGTCTCGACGGGCACCAACCCATCACAGGAATTCCGGACCCCGGGGCTGGGTGCACACCCGGTTCCAGCGGGCAGCGCCGACCCCGTGTAGGGATTGGCCCCGTCGTGGAGCAACCACTTCGAACTGGTCTCCGACCAACCCAAGGAGCGTTCGGCCCCCGCGGCATGGGCGGGCACCGGAACCACATCGAGGGCCTGGAAGATCCGGGGGGAGTCGGTGTCCCGCCAGAGCTCCACCCGGTCTCCTCCGTTGTTTAGGCTCAGGCCACTGGTCCCGGCTCCGTTCGCAGCTTGCCAGACCATCGCCTGCGATCCGTAGACCACCAAGACCTCACCGGGAGCCAGGGTTCCACTGAAACCGTAGTGATAGGCATCGCCGGTCCCATCCTTCAGGTAGACACCGTCGAGGACCTCGGGATTGGGTCCGGTATTGAGAATCTCCACCCACTCGTCTCCCTTGAACTCGACGCTGCCATTGCCGTCCCAGTCCGAGGCGGGAGCCGAGAGGATCTCGCTGATGCGCAGAGCTGCCTGGGCCGGGCCGGCCGCGGCGATCACCAGGCCCCACGCCAGGCTCAGCGCGATGAATCCGGCGAGGAGTGAAGTGCGTGTTTCGGTCATGGAATTCGATCCCTTCCTGCGGGAGGCAGAAAGCGCGGATCGAAGACAACAATGCCTCCCGTCCGCGAGGGAGGGAGGCGAAAGGCAGGTGTATCGCAACTCGGTCGCGAATGTCAAGAGCCTCGATCCGCATTCGAAGTCCGAGCCCGATGCTCAGAAGGAGGCCCGAATTCCGAGGGCCGTCCCGCCCGCCGGCAGAGAGAGTAGGCCGAGCTCCCAACCGTTCTCGCGATTGCGCCGTTCGGCGCTCTGCCACGCCGCACTGACACTGAGCAGTGTGCTCACCCCGTAGATTCCCCAACCGGCCGCCTTCATGGCCTGACGGCTGTTGTCGCTTTCGGCGAAGCTCACGACTTCGAAGGCCAGGATTCCCCCCAACACCGCCCCGGCGAGGTAGGCCTGTCCCGGGCCTGGTTCTCCCAAGTGGAACTGCCCCCACCCGGGCAACACCAGACTCCGCGCCGCAACCTTCCACGCCGGATGGTAGGGCTCCACCCGGGGCGAGGGCTGCGCCTCCCCCGCCTCGACCACCGAAGCCATCCCGGACAGGACCAGGGCCATCCCGGACAGGACTCGCCACGCCATCGGAGTTCTCATCCTTCCAACTCCTCCTGGCACCATTGCCGCAATTGCCGGGCGTCCACACCGTCTCCCAGATCGCGGAACGCAAGCCCCATCAGATGGTCGAGTACCCCGTGCTTGCCCCTTCGGTAGTCCACCACCAGGGCCGCATTCTCCTTCAGAATCCGATCGAGAGTCTCCCGAACCTCCTCTTCCGGCCGCCGATGTCGGCGACAGTGGGCCCCGAAGCCTGCGACCGTCGACTCCCCATCGAAGATGCGGCTCAGCTGCCCACGGATCAAGGACCGAGGCGCCGAGACTTTCTCTGCCGCCGAGAGGAGCTGCGCCAAGTCCTCGGCGGAGACCGGCGAGTCGGAGATCGTACAATCCGTCCGATGCAGGTGGTATCGCAACTCCGACAGGATCCAGGACGCCGCCAGCGGACCTCCCACCCTTCTTGCGACCTGTTCGAAGTACTCGGCCTCCATCCGGTTCTGGGTGAGCTGCACCGCATGCTCCTCCGAGATCCCGAACTGGTCCTGGAAGCGGAGGCAGCAATCGAGGGGCAACTCGCCGATGGCCGCCACCGCCCGACCGATGCGGGCGGGCGAGATCCGCAGCGGGGGAAGGTCCGGATCGGGCAAGTATCGGTAATCCGCCCTCGACTCCTTCTCCCGCAGAACCCCCGTGGATCGAGAGGAGGGCGACCAGAACCGCGTCTGAGCCCGTGGACACCGCCCCTCCCGGTGAGCCCGCCGCAATCGCGCCGCCTCGAAGTCCAGAGCCTCCACCACCTGCGCGATGGAGTTGAGGTTCTTGACCTCCACCACCACTCCTCGAAAGCCCTCGGCGTCCAAAGAGATGTTGGCGTCGCAGCGCAGGCTCCCCTCGTTCATGTTGCCATCGCTGACCCCGATCCACCGCACCAGACGGCGCATCTCCCGGAGAAACTCTCCCGCCTGGAGTGCATCGGTGATCACCGGATCGGTGACCACTTCGACCAGCGGGGCCCCCGCCCGGTTGAAGTCCAAGAGAGTCTCCTGCTCCTGATGCAGACAGCGTGCGGCATCTTCCTCCAAATGGAGCTGCTGGATCGCAACCGCAGAGGAGCCCTGGTCGACCGAGAGCCGCAGCGCTCCACCTCGGGCCAGCGGATGGCTCTGCTGCGTGATCTGGTAGTTCTTGGGGAGATCCGGATAGAAGTAGTGCTTGCGATCGAAGCGGGAGCACTCCGAGATCTCCATCCCGAGGGCGGCGGCCAGGCGCAGCGCGAGCTCTACGGCCCGCTCCTGGAGAATCGGAAGAGTGCCCGGCAAACCCAGGCAATGAGGGTCGACGAGAGTGTTCCTCGGCGCGCCGTAGCAGTGCAGCGACCGAGAGAAGAGCTTGGTCTGGGTCCGAAGTTGGACGTGGACTTCGAGTCCGATCACCAGTGGAGGCGAATTCACCTTCCCAACCCTTCGGCTTCGCAGGCCATGGCGATGGCGATCAGGGTCTCGTCGGCATCCGGCGCGCCCACCCACTGCACCGACCACGGCAATCCGTTCCTGGCCCGCCCCGCCGGCGCCGCGAGGGCTGGCAGTCCCGCCAGACTGGCCGGTGCCGTGAAACGATCCGGATCGGTGGTCTGCTTCGACTCTCCTCGTGGCGCTCCGATCCGAGGAGGCCCGGCGGGAGTGGTGGGCATCAGGAGCGCATCGTGTCCGCGGAGGGCGTCGATCTGTTCTCGGCGAATCCGCGCGCGCAACCGCCGCGCTCGCCCGAGCTCCGCTCCCGACTCTCCGGCCGCCAAGACCAGCGTGCCCCGCAGAATCCGACGCTTCACCTCCTCTCCGAATCCAGCGCTTCGAGTCCTCCGAACCATCTCCTCGTAGTGATCGCCGCCTCGGCGCCGACCGTAGACCGTCCCGTCGAAGCGGGCCAGATTGCTCGCGGCCTCGACCGAGCTCAGGAGCAGGTAGCACTCCAGGGCCGCGGTGCTGGCCGGCAGGCTCAATTCTCGGACCTCCGCTCCCGCGCTCCGAAGGTCGGCGACGAATCCCTCGAAAGCCACCGCCACTTCTGCCTCCGCGAAACCCAAGCCGGCGGGATCGAAGGCGACCCTCAGCCCCCGAAGATCCCCCCTTCCCACCTCTCGGGTCGGAACTTGGTGGGTGGTCGCATCGAAGGCATCCCGCCCCGTCAGGAGGCCCAGGACCACGGGAAGGTCCTCCGCCCTCCGGGTCAGAATCCCCACCTGGTCCATACTGCTCGCAAAGGCGGTCAGTCCCCACCGAGAGATCCTTCCCCAGGTCGGTCGCAGCCCGAACACTCCACAGTGCGCGGCCGGTTGGCGCACTGAGCCCCCAGTGTCGGTTCCCAGGGCAAAGGCGACCATTCCCGTGGCCACCGCCGCCGCCGCGCCCCCCGAAGATCCGCCGGGGCTTCGCTCCGGATCCAAGGGATGCCGGGTGGGACCGTAGCAGGAATACTCGGTGGTGCTGCCCATCCCGAACTCGTCCATATTCGTGGAACCGACCACCACCGCACCCGCCTCTCGCAGCCGGCGGGTCACCGTCGCGTCGTAGGGCGCACGGTAGCCCCGAAGCAACCGACTCGCGCAGTCCTGCGGCTGTCCTCGGACCGCGAGGTTGGCCTTGGTGGCATAGGGAATCGACCGGAGGATTCCTCCCTCCGCACTTCCACTGCGGTAGCGATGGACGAAAGCGTGGAGCCGCGGCTCGTGTTGGCGATATCGGGATTCGAAGGAATCGAGAATCTCCTCATCCCTCACCACCCCCTCGTCGCGCAGACGACAGAGCTCGGAGAGCGAGATCGAGTTCAGCTCACTCACTTCGGAATTCGACCGTGGGAACTCGGAGGGGATTCAGGGATGCTCGGGCCTGCGTCTCGACCCAGTCATCATTGCCCGCAGCCCCCTCCCCGGGAGAGTCGTCCGCGAGGGGCATCGGCCCGCAGTCGGCCTCCACCTCATCCCCATCGCAGTCCTCGCCCTCCGAAAGACACCGCTCCAGGACCTCCCCGATCTCCTCGACCCGCTCGGTCTCTTCCATGGCGAGGCGGAGTTCCTGGGGGTCACCGCGCAAGCCCGCCAGCGCGCAGAGGCGACGGGCTTCTTGGAGAAGGGCCTCGGAGGATTCAGTCAAAACTCTGCCCCAACTTCTCGAGCTGAATGCGCTGCGCGCGTACGACCGGATGGTCGGGAGCAACCCGCAATGCCGGCCGCAGAACCTTGGCCGCCCGAAGGTCGTCTCCCAACTCCATCCATGCGATGCTCAGATTCACCCGGGTGATCAACAGGTCGGGATTTCGTTCGAGGGCTGCCTCGAAGGCCCGACGTGCTCCTTCGAAATCCGAGTCCGCGAGCAGAATCCCGCCGTAATCGCTGTAGAGCACGGCCCCGTCGGCTCCGCGTTCGATCGCCATCTCGAAGAGCTTCTGCGCGATATCCGGCCGTCCCTGATCCCGCTTCACTCGACCCAAACGATGGAGCACATCGCCGCTGATTTCCGGATCCTCGGCCATCTTGAGAAAGTCCTCCTCCGCGAGGTCCAGATCGTCCACCGCCGCCGCGAGACTCGCTCGGCGTTCGATCACCTGCTCGGGGGAGAACCCCAGCTCCAATGCCCGGGAATAGTGGTTCAGAGCCATGCGGGCCTTCGCCTCGCGTGCGGGTGCATCGAGATCGGTCAATTCCTCTCGCAACACCTCGGCCAGATTGAAATGGGCCGCACCGTAGTTCGGCCGATTGTCGATGAGCGATTCCAACACCTCCTGAGCCTCGTCGAGCCGACCCGCCCGCCGATGAGCCACCGCCAGATTGCTGCGAGCCTCGATGAAGGAAGGAGCCATCGCGATGGCCTTCTCGAATTCTTCCTCCGCTCGATCGTAGTCCTCGCGGAGGAGGGCCAGACGCCCCCGATCATTGTGGAACACCGCACTCCGCATACCTCGTCTCGCGGCCGCGTCGAAGGCTTTCTGGGCCGCATCCAGGTCTCCCGCGGACATCTCGATCAGACCCAACACGCTGAGCGCGGTGGCCTTGGCCGGGCGGTCCGGATCGATCTCATCGAGGATCTTGCGGGCCTCGTCGTAGCGGCCCAGAGCATTCAGCGACCGGGCCAAGAGCAGCGTCCACTTCGAGTCGTTGGGCCGCGCCTCCTGCGCCTGCTCGGATTACGCCGCACTCGTCGCCCAATCGCCACGGTTGTAAGCGATCACCGCACGCTGTCCGTGCAGATCTCCCACGAGCTGACGTCGATGCTTGGAGTTGCGTTCATAGGCCAGAGTGCTCTCCGCGTGGTCGAGGCAGAGTTCGGCCGAGACATAGTATCCCAGGTGGTTGAGGACGTCGGCGTAGAGGAGCCAACCCTCGGGGAAATAGGGACAGAGTCCGACCACCGTCGCCGCCTCGTCGAGGGCTTGGCGATAGATCCGAACCGCAGCCGAGCTCTCCACCTGTTGCGCAGCGCGGCGTCGGGTCTCGCGAACCCGTTTGGCCCAGCGCTTCGCCGACTCGCGTCGTTCGAGCTGGGTGTCGTGATCGAGTTCGCGATAGTCGTCGTAACCCAGGCTGTCCTGCTGGCTCAGGAAGCGCCCGCCCTCGGGAGGCGAGCCTGGGCGAGAGGTAGCGGGCCATGCCGGCCCCACCATCGCCAGGACCGAAACCACGACGACGACCACGCAGCACCATCGACCGACCACCTCGGGTCCTCCGGATCGATGGCGGCAAGGGGGTCGAACCGTTTCCATGGCTTCGCTCCTGGTTGAGGCTACTGAGCTCCAGCTTCCGTGTCGAGGAGGCGCAGACGAGCGTAGCGGGCAAGAATCCGCTTCCGCCCACGTTCACCGAAACTCACGGTGAGACGCAAGAGATCTCCAACGCCCTCGATCTCCTCGATCACCCCCTCCCCCAGCAGCTCGTGCTCCACCCTGGCCCCCACCCGATAGCAGAGTTCCTCCTGAGTCAGATCGTGGTCTTCGAAGCCGTGGTCCGCAACTTCCTTTCGAGCCCGAGCCTTGGATCGCGCCCGGCTCCGGAGGAAAGCCTGAGCGTCGGCGAGGGCGTCCGCCGATACCCCCTGATCCCGCGATCTCCGCGGCCTCTTGGCCGGGGCAGAGGTAGAGATCGAATTCCACCGACGCTCTCCGAGACTTCGAGGCGCTTGGAATCGCGATCCGAAAGCCAGCCCCCCCATCTCGGCCACGAGCTCTTCGGGAATCTCGCCCACGAAACGACTGGCCGCCGCCGGCTCACTACTACCAAAGCGGCGGCGCATGGCAGAAGCGGTCAGAAATACCGCTTCCTCGGCCCGGGTGAGGGCAACGTAGAACAAGCGCCGCTCTTCCTCCAGCTGATCATCGTCCTCGAGGGACGAGGCGTGGGGAAGCAGTCCCTCCTCGCAGCCCGCGATGAAAACGTAGGGGAACTCGAGACCCTTGGCATTGTGGACGGTCATCAGAGTCACCTGGTCCGTCTCGTCACTCATCTTGTCCACTTCGGCCAGGAGCGCCACGCTCTCGAGAAAGGGACCGAGCCCCGGCTCATCGCTCTCGACCGAGAACTCCTCGGCCGCATTCACGAGCTCGTAGACATTCTCGAGGCGGTCGTCGGCGGTCGTGGGATCGTCTTCCCGCAGGTAGTTCTCGTACTTCGTCGCCTCGATCACCTGCCGCAATACCGCGGCGGCATCGGCGTTCTCGGCCAGACGCCGCAAGGACTGAAGCAACTGTCCGAAGGCCGCCAATCGGCCGGCCGCCGCTTTGCCACAGGAACTCAGCAGACGCCCCCGGTCGGAGAGGGCATCCGACACCGTGCCCATCCGCTGCGCCAATTCGAAGAAGCGCGAAGCACTGGTCTTGCCGATGCCCCGCTTGGGAACGTTCAGAATCCGGGCGAAGCTGACACTGTCGGCCGGATTCTGTACACACTTGAGGTAGGCCAACAGATCCCGGACCTCGCGCCGCTCGTAGAAGCGAGTGCCTCCCACGATCTGATAGGGAATCGATTCTCGCCGCAGGGCATCTTCGACCGCACGGCTCTGAGCGTTGGTGCGATAGAGAACCACGATGTCCCTGCGTCGCGCGTCGGTCTCGGCGAGGAGTCGTCCAATCCGATCCCGAATCTTGCGTCCCTCTTCGTGCTCGTCTTCGGCCCACCACAGCTCGATGGGCGCCCCCCCCGAGCGGTCACTCCAGAGAGTCTTGCCCTTGCGTCGACGATTGTGAGCGATGACGGCATTCGCCGCTTCGAGAATGAGGGAGGTGGAGCGGTAATTCTGTTCCAGTCGAACCAAGGTGGATCCGGGAAAGTATTCCTCGAATCCCAGCATGTTCTCCACCGTCGCGCCCCGCCACGAGTAGATCGACTGATCGTCATCGCCCACCGCACACAGATTTCCGTGGCGCGCGCTCAGCGCTCGCACCATGACCAGCTGCAAGGGATTGGTATCCTGGAACTCGTCCACGAGCACGTGCTCGAAACGCTGGCTGTAACGCTCCTGCACCTCTCGATGGTCCTCGAAGAGTTCGACCGTCTTGGCGATGAGATCGTCGAAGTCCATCGCGCCATTCTCGCGCAGCCGGCGACCGTATTCGGCGTAGACCTCGGCCACCTTCTGATCCCGAGGAGTGATCGATGTCGCCATGACCTGTTCGGGAGATCGAAAGTGGTTCTTGTGCCCGCTGATCTCCGATCCGAGCTGGCGAGGCGAATACTGTTTGGTGTCGAGTTCGAGGTCCTGCACGATCTTCTTGAGCAGGGCCCGCGAATCGTCGGCATCGTAGATCGTGAAGAAGCGATCGTAGCCCAGACGATGTCCCTCGCTGCGCAGAATTCGGACCCCGGTAGAGTGGAAGGTGCCGATCCAACATCTCCCCTGGGCCTCGGGTACCATCTGATCGACGCGTTGCCGCATCTCTCGAGCGGCCTTGTTCGTGAAGGTGAAGGCGAGAATGCTTTCCGGTGCGACGCCGCACTCCCGAATCAACCACGCGATTCTGGTGGTGAGAACGCGGGTCTTGCCGCTGCCCGCGCCGGCGATCACCAGGAGCGGTCCGCCGGGATGGGAGACGGCCTGGCGCTGTGGTGAATTGAGGCCCTCGAGCATGAAGACTCCCCAGGCCCCAGCGCAATCGAGCTCTCACCGAATCCGAAGAGAAGCTAGAAGGACGGGCCGATCGAAAAGGAATAGCGAATATCGTTGCTGGTCTCGGCGAGATCGGTCTTCCACGCCCAATCGAAGCGAAGTGGCAACCAACCGACATTCGCCCTTATACCAAAGCCGAAATCCGCATTCAAGTCCTGGAGTCGCCGCGTCCCGCTCTCGGTCCGACTGAAGAATCGGAAGGCCCCGTCGTAGGCTGCCCCGGTGTCCATGAAAACCGCGCCCGAAATCCCTCCAATCCCGAAACGCCCCGGCCATCCCAGAATGAGCGCGTCCACGAAGGGAAAACGGTATTCCAGATTCAACATGAACATCTTGCTCCCCACCAGATTGGGGTGGCGTGGACTACCGTCGGCATTCACTCGCTCGAAGTCGAAGATATCCCAACCCCGAAGGGTCTGGGCTCCTCCGATGACGAACTTGCGGGGTTGACCGCCCACGCTCTGCGCCCCGATGAACCGAAGCGCCAAGCCATTGCGGTCCCAGAGCCGGAAGTAGCGCCGGTAGTCCACATAGCTCGTAGTGCGATCGACACCCTGCTCGCCGCCGACCGGGATGGCGGGCGAGAAGGAAACTTGCCACCGGCTGCCGGTCACTGGACCGTACTGCCCGTAGAAAGTGGAATCGTGGACATAGGTCAAGGAGGGCTGGACCAGCGTATCTCTCTGCCGTTCCCCCACCTGCTCGTAGAAGCCGGTGAAGCGATTGTATTCGAAGAAGCTCTTGTCGCTCACGAAGGCCTGAAGCTCGAAATCGAGTCGATTGAACTGCGAGAAGGGATAGCTCGCGAGGCCGAACAACCCGTAGTTGCGTTCGGTGAACAGGCGATTGTTGTCGAAGACCTCGCCGATGCTGGTGAAGTTGCTGTTGAGGATGTTCCGGTAGTGAAACACTCCCCCCGAGACGTTCACGCGCCGCTTCAGGTAGGTATAGCTGGCCGCCAGATCACTGTTCTTGATCGAACCGTAGAAGTTGATCAAGAAGCTCATTCGGTGGTTGCCGAGGAGGTCGCTGAGCGAAATCCGCTGAGCCGCGCCGAAACCCAGGCCCTGAGCGTAGAAGACCCCACCCCCGCCGGTTGCGCTGTAGGGGTCGAGCGAGAAGCGCAGTCGGTAGGGTTCGACGGTTCCGATCGAAGGATCTCCGGCTCCGCCGCTGTCCGCGACCGCCACCGCCGCGGCGACCAACTCTTCCATATCCGGAGCCTCGGACTCCTCCGGGCTGGGGGCAAGGACTGAATCGGCGGCAGCCGAGTCGGGGGCGGCCGGCATCGTGGCCACGGTCACCACGCCCCCTCCGGTCGATCGATGGGTATCCGCCCGCGCAACCTCCGCCACCACCCGCTTCCCGAGGGGTTCGAGCTCCGTAGTGACCGCGCCGGCCTCACCGGCCGTCCCCTCGCCGGACCCCTCCACCGGGTCGGGCCTCGGTGGGGCCTGGACCAATTCGGTCTCTGCTTCCAGCGGAAAACCCTCCGCGGAGAGCAACTCGGTGAAATTCTCGCGCAGAAAGATGTCGAAGCCCGCGTGGTTGAACACGGTGAAGGCCAAGCGGTCGGTCTCGCGGCTCATACTGGGCTGGAACACCCCTCCCAGCACATCGGAAAGGCGACGGACCTGCTCCGAACTCTCGTCGAAGCTGCACAGATTCGAAACTCCGGTGGTATTCGAAATGAAGACGATGGTGCTGTCGTTCACCACGAAGGGGTCGGTGTCGTCTCCCGAAGTCGAGACCGCGATCTCCGTTTCTCCGGTGGACAGCGCCAGACGATAGAGATCGAATCCGGAATCCGCCTCGATCAGCGTCGGTTTGCGCAGGGGATCTCCTTCGATGCGTACGGTGCCGTCCTCGTCGCGAATGAAGGACAAGTCCTCGGTGGTCGCGGGATGAGCGCTGTAGAGAATCCGACGTCCATCGGGATACCAGGCGGGGGAATGCTCGTCGATGGTGTCATCGGTGAGAGCTCTCACTTCGCCGAGATCGAGGTCGACGAGGTAGAGGTCGGTCTGTCCTCTCCGCGTTCCACTCAGGACCACCTGCCCATCCTGCGGAGACCAGGCCGGGCTTCGCGCGATGTCCATCTGCAGCCCGATGTCCCGGAGCACCTTCCCCGACTCGACATCGATCACGAACAGGTGCTCGTCTCGCCCACTCTTCGCGATGAACGCCACCGCCTCGCTGTCCGGAGAGAAGCTGATCGAACTCTCGAAGCTGTGAAAAGTCAGGAATTGATTGCTCCGATAGCCGGTCACCAACTTGCGGAGCACTCTTCCCTCGATCGCGTCCATCAGGTAGAGATTCACCAATCCGTCGTAGTCGCTGAACATCGCAATGTAGCGTCCATCGGGCGACAACGCGGGCTGCTGGAAGAAGTAGGCTCCCTCTTTCCAGTGGTCGGTGAGACGACGACCCAGATCTTCGGGCTCCTGCTTGTTCCCATAGAGAGGCCAATAGCCCTGCTTCAGTGACTTCATCCAGGCTTCGGAGAGCTCTTCGGTATTCAGACCGATGGTCTGCTCCACGGCGCGATCCGCGTCCCGAGTCCGTCCGAGGGCCTTGAACACCTCGACGACTTTGGGCTCGCCGTAGGTCTGGGCCACATAGTGGAGTGCCGCTTGACCTTCCTTGTAGACTTGGAACCCCCCGTAGATGCGGTGCAGGGGTACCACCCAGTCGTAGATCGTGGCATCGCGCATCCACATGTCGGCCTGATCGTCCCAACCGCTGCTGAACCATTCGGCCATCCCCTCCGCGAACCACAGCGGAACCTGGAACCATCGGTCCCGGGCACCTCCGGACTGGGTGCTCCCGAAAACGATGTCGAACATGAAGACATGGACGAGTTCATGATTGATCACGTGGACGAATCCAGCGTTGTCACCCGGATAGGGAAGTACCATTCGATTGCGCATGGGCTCGGAGAACCCGCCGGTCCCCTCGCCGATCAGCCCATCACTGATGTTGGTCTGCTGAAAGTCGTTGGGCGAAGCGTAGAGCACGAAGGGGATCCGCTTGCTCAGATCGTGGTCGAAAATCCCGCTCAACCGCGCATAGGCATCCTCGGCGATCACTCCCGCCCTTGCCGCGAGTTGCTCTTCCTGGGGATAGAAGAAGATCTCGAAGTGGGGAGTGTTGAGAATCTTCCAATCGAAATTCTCGTACTGGACCTTGTTGCGTCCGAAGAACTGCGCGGTGGCGGAGCCGACCGAGCCCATGATCGACACCAGCACGAAGAGAGCGCCAATCACAGCGGCAGGGCGCAAACGCACGGAAAGGATCGAGAGCATCACGAGTCCTGTCTCGGGGGCGATGCAGGCAACCGGGCGCGAAAGCGGCGAGGATGGGAAGCGTCCGTATCTGCAACAAGGATACTGGACTCGGCCGGGGCCGGTCAAATCTCCGGTCTCTTGTTCACATGCCGCGTCGCTCTCCACCCCTCCGCATCGGGGAGGGTCAGTACTTCACCCGGAACTTCATGTCCACATTGAATTGGTTCTCGGCCCCATTCTCCCGGAGTCTGCGCCTCAATTCACTCGTGAACAGGAGCCGGCGAGAAATCTGGTATTCGAGGAAGAGGTCCCGCTCGGTGATCGACAGTCCCTGACTCAACCGAAGGTAGAGGCTCTCCGACAGGTATTTCCCCACCGCGATGCGCGTGGACTGCATTTGGGACACTCCGACTTCTTCGGTCTCGATGTCGATGGTGTCCACCCCTCGCACTCTCTGCGCCAGAGCCCGCTCGAGAAAGTTCAATCCCGCGCGCAGTCCCACATCGGAGACCCCCGAGGAAACGGTGGTGGATTCGCTGGGCCCTCCAAAACCGGCGAGCAAGCGCAGAATGCTGTTCTCGTCCAGGCCATTCTCGCTGGTGAAGGTCACCGTGGGCTGAGCGAAGGTTCCCGTGAGATGGATGGTGATCCGCTCGAGCTGGCGACCTCCCCCTTCCCCCGGATCGTAAATCGGAACCTCGGTTTCGGCGGTGATGTCGACTTCGGGTTCGACCGGACGACGGCTGAAATCGAGGGTTCCGGAGAGAATGTTGAAATCATTGTTGAAGAGAGGCACCTGGCCCCGCGGGATTTCGGCCGTTCCCCGGAATCGCAAACCCGCGGTGTCGCGAATGAGGTCCACATCTCCGAGCACCCGCAACTCGGCGCTCTGGTTGCTGATTCGCACCTGCTCACGGGCGTGGATGGCCAGATCTGCGGTCCACTGCGGCGTCAGATTCGGTCCGAAGAACTCCGCCCCGCCTCCAGAAGCGAATTCGCCGGTGTAGATGGCTTTGTCCACCTGCACCGTCCCCGTGAGGTGAGGAGCTCGAGGTGCGTCGGGGCTCGGACGTGCGAGACGCAGACGCAGGCCGTCACTGCTCCCCACCGCTCGCAAATAGGGGACGCTGGCCAGGAGCACCCGGTGGAGGCGGAAATCGGCCCAGACATCATCGGGCAACAACCCCCGAAAAATCACTTCACCGTGGGCCTGCACTCTCCCCTTTGCGCCCTCCCGGGCTTCGAGGCGATCGATCACCAGTCGATTGCCTTCGAAATGGGCTTCCAGCTGACCCTCGCGCAGGCTCTCCGACCAACCCCGCAGACCCAGCTCCACATCGTGCAATTCGATGGTGCCCGAGAGCTGCGGAGCGCTGGGATCGCCCACCGCGACGAATTCGAAGTCGCCGCGACCACGGACGGCTCTCGCCAGAGGCCAGAAATCCATCAGGGGAGCCAAGTCGACCTCCGACGGCGACCAGATCCGCAACTGCAGGCCGTCGGCGGCATTCCAGTGCGGCGCGCCCGCCAGCGAGAGGTCGAGGGGCAAGTAGCCCGCCACCTCCAGCCAGGGCTTCTCCACTCCCAGGCTGCCCTGTCCCACATGAACTCCCCGCTCGTCGCTCTCGATGCGCGCGCGCAGACGAGGCACCACCAGGGCGGAGGTCTCGATCCTCCGGATGTCCAAGTCGCCGACCAGGCGAGGGTGCAGCGGAGTCCCCCGCAGCTGAAGGTCCGAGGAGACCAGGCCGAATCGCCGCCGCGCCGCCGCGGGGTCGAGGAGTGGAGCCGTGGCCAGGGTGTCGGTCACCACGCTGAGGTCCAGCACGGACTGTTTCCAGAGGTCGCCCAAGGCCTGCGGAGTGTTCACCAGGGTCCGAGGCCAATCGTCCGCCGGGGTCGTCACTCTTCCCGCGACCTCCAGTCCCCCCAATCCGCCTCGCACCGATACCCGGTCCAGAAACACCTCTCGTCCCTCGACGCGGGCCTCGAAGCGACCCTGTCCCAGGGACCGACCTCCGACCTCCGCGTCCGCCACCTCGACGCGGACCCGAGCCAGGAGCCGGTCCAGGCTCCCCCCGAATTCCAGATCCGCGTCGAAATGGCCCGAAGCGGCGGTGGTGAGGAGTCCCAGGCGGTGGAGAGAAGCCAGGTCGCCATCTTCGACGCCGAGACGGAGGCTGAGATTCGCATCTATCCGGGCGCTTCCCACCATCTGCAGCCGGCCCGCCTCGCTGCGCAACCGAAGACCCTCGGTGCGCAATCCATCGGCAAAGAGATCGACCCGAGATGCCTCCTCCAACCACCAGTGCTGAGCGGAAGTCCTGAATTCGAGGGAGTCGAGCTCTACCGTGGGCGTGCCCCGCGACCAATCCACCGCTCCCGTCCATCGCAGGACGGAGTCCGACAGGGAGAGCTGCATGGGCTCGACCCGCAGCCGATCACCCTCTCTCTCGAAATCGATCCGAACTTCTCCACCGTCGAAGCCCCGGATCCGGGATCGCCCCGCCCGCAACTGCCCTCGGGCCCGGCTGAGATCGGCGACCCGCGGCAAGTCGACCACGAAGGCATTGTCCTCGCTTCGGACCGAGGGACCGTTCAAACGTGCCGCAACCCCACCCACCCTCAGGGCAAGGGAATCGACGACCCCCGAAATGCGAGCCACCGCGGTGTAGTCCTCGGCCCGAAGAGGCAAGTCGAAGCGATCCTGCCAGGGCTTCGAATCCGATCCCTCGAGGGTGATGGCCATTTCGGCGCGGTCGAGGGCATCCACGGAGCCGGTGATCGCGAAGCCGGTGCCCAGAATCCGAGCGCGGCCGGAGAGGATCTCCAGACCCTCTCCCTCCCGGAAACGGAGTCGGGTGCGGGCGGAGTCCACGGGCAACCCCACGATGTCACCGCGAAGCCGGGACAACTCGAGGTCCAGCCTCAGAGGAGGACGGGCATTGAGCTCCATCTTCACCCGGCCACCGAGGCGACAGGCGGGCCAACGGCGGCCCGTCGGGACCCAGGGATCGGAGAGATCCGCCCCCGAGAAGCCCCCCTCCAGACTCAGAAGTCCCGATTGCAGGTCCAGGTCCCCGCGGACCTCCCCCACCGCGGAGAGGAAGGTCCCCTCCGCCCTGGCGAGGTGCAGCCCGGTGGAATCCACCGAGGCCTCGAAGGACCTCGCCGAGAGGGGATAGCTTCCCAACCATCCTTCCACCGCTCCTCCGAGGCGCAGGACCCGATTCGAATAGTCGAGCCGCGCCTTCCCCTGCAGGCTCAGACGCGGACCGGGATCCTTCCCCAACAGCCGGAGGATCTCGTTGAGGGAGAAAGCCTCCGCCCTTGCCTCGAGGACGAAACGGTCCACGCCCCCGCCCACCGACCGGGTGAGGTCCAGATCGAAGTCGACCAGCGTGCTGTCGAGCCGCACCGCCGCCGTCTTCACCTGCACCTCACGCCCGCGGATCACCGCGTCGAAACTGGCGCGGTGCAGGGTGAGATCCCTTCTTCCCCATCGTCCCGCCAGACGAGCGGTGTGGATCTGGACGCTGTGATCCAGCCCCGTCCGCACGGACCCCACCCACTGGATGTCCTCCCAGCCGTCGAGCTGATCGCCGGAAGATTCGGTCACCGAGACCTCGAGGTGATCGAGACGGGCATAGTCCACTTGGACCGAAGCATCGAAGAGGCGGACACCCGACGCCTCGCGTACCGGATCGTCTCCGGCGGGCCGACGCACCAGGAGTTGGGCCGGGCCCAGAACCAAGGAGCGTAGATGAGGGGAGGGAGTGAAGAAGGATCGCAGGTCATAGTCGATGGACAGGCTGTCCGCAGTGAGATAGACGAAGCTCCCATCCTCGGACGAACGGGTCAACGAGACGGTGTGAAAGGTCAGATTTCGGAGAGGATTCCCGTCGAGACTCTCGAAGGTCAGAGCTGCTCCGGACTTGCGGAGCAGATTGTCAGTGATGATCCGACCGAGTTGTCCGGAGTAGATGGACGGATGCGCCACCAGCCACGCCAGAGTCGCGAGCGCCAGAAGCAGGCCCACGAGGAGAGTCACCCGGGTGCGACGGATCCATGCCATCTAGAACGCGTGTCCCAGAGAGAAATGCCAGAGGTGGGATGGGTCGACTTCGCGATTGCCCTCGACATCCTCGAAGGAGGCCCGATGCAGTGGCACGCCGTAGTCGAGACGCAAGGGCCCGACCAGAGTATTGTAGAGCACGCCGAGGCCGTAGCTCAAACGGTAGTCCCGCACCGTGGTCTCTTCCCTCGACTTCGACAGGCTGAACTGACGGAGCGACACCTTTCCCCAATTCTCCCAGACATTGCCCCCGTCGAGAAAAATCGCCGCCGAAAACCCCCATCGTCCGAAGAGGGGGACGGGGAAGCGCAGTTCGGCATTGCTGAGCAGAAGCGCACCCCCTCCCGCGGTCGGACGATTGGCCAAGAAGGTCTCGTCGGCCACATCCTGGATATCCTGAACCGTCGCTCTCGGGCCCAGGGAATTCTCCTGGTATCCCCTCACACTGCGGTTGCCCCCCGCGAAGAAACGGTCCTCGAAGGGAACTCCGTCGCTCTTCGAACTCCACCAGGCCTCCGCCCATCCCATCTGGGCCCGCAGACCCAGGGTCACTCCCCTCGGAAGAGGGACGAAGCGAGTCCAGCTCGCGAGAGCCTTGTTGAAGGTGTTGTCGCCACCGAACCACGGCCCCCCTGCCAGCTGCAACAGCAACTGTCGCTCGCTGCCCTTGCGGGGGTCGAAGAAGTCGTCCCGGCTGTCGCTGGTGATCACCAGGCTCACCGCCCGGGTCTGCGCACGACGGTTGGGAAAGAAGTCGCTGGCGCTGGCGACATTTCCCAGGGGCAGACGAAGCACGTTCTCGACGCCCCCTTCGAGAGCAATCGAGGTCGAAGGACGCGAGTACAGAACGGTGTTCGCGAGCAATCCCCAGCGTTGGAGTTCCACTCCCGACCGAGGTCTCGACTCCTTGCGGAAGAAGGTGTTGAGATTGAGATCGAAGCGCGTCCCCAGAAAACGCGGACTGCGGTAGAGAATCTCCTCGCGATGGTCGAGGTTGTATTCGTCGCTGCGAACATTGTCGAAACGATTCTCTCCCACCAGAGCCAGCCGTCCCCGCACAGTGATCGATCGTCCACTCCTTCGGACATTCCGATCTCCCCAGGCTGCGCTGAGCCGCACCCTCTCCTCGTCACCGGTCCCCAGGCCGAGCTCGTAGAATCCGGTCTCTCTTTCGACGACCGTCACCACCAGATCCGCTTGGGCCGCCGCGCTGTCCAAGTTCGCAGGCCGGAAGCTGACGTCGCGGAACAATCCCAAGTCCAGGAGCTCCGCTTCGGTCCTCGCGATCTTCGTGGCATCGAAGGGATCCCCCGCGTGGATCTTCAGCTCTCGCTCGATGTGCTCCCGCCGTGTCTTTCTCTGTCCCTCGACGAGAACCTGCCGCACCTGATAGACCGGCCCCGCACGAATGGTGTAGACGATCGTGGCCGTGGAATCCCCCAAGGTGATCTCGTCCTGCACCCTCGCGCCGAGATGCCCCCGGACGAGATAGGCGTCGAGAATGCGGTAGAGGTCCCCTCCCAATCCGGCCCGACCGGCGGGCGCCGGCCCCCCGGGGTGAATCTTCACCCGGGCGCCGAGTTCCTCGGCGGTGAGCGGATCCGGGTGGACGAAGTCGACGCTCTCGACCCGAGTCTGAGGACCTTCCACCACTCGAACCACGACCACATCGCCGCCAACATCTCTCTCGTCGATGTGATCGAGACTCACTTCGGCGCGGTGGAATCCCTGGCTGCGATAGAAGTTTCGCAGGGTTTCGACGCCCTGACGCAGCTGGTCCGTCCGGTAGCGATCCCGACCGAAGATGTCGTACCAGGGAGCGTGGTCCACGAGAAAGAACTTCCGCAGTTGAGGGTCCGAGAAAGCCTCATTGCCCTCGAATTCGATCCGGTCCAATGCCCGTTGATCGAAGCCCCAATCGAGTTCTTCGTCGGCATTGGCGGTGGCAAAGGGACCGGCGGTCAGCAGGATCGTCAGGAACCCGAGCAGTCTCCAGCTCTTCCGCCGAGCGCCGCGTCGAGCGGCCCCTCGACACGATCTCGGGACGGGCTTAAGCTCCGAGGTGTTCGCCATTGCCACGTGTCTGCCGAGTTGGTGCTGCATGTTCCGCTATGTCCATCCCTGCCCACCGAAAGGAACCGCCCGCGACCCCTTCCTCGTTGCCTGGACCCTCCTGGCCCTCCTGGCCCTCGTGGCCTGCGAATCTCCTCGCGAACGGACCGTGAAGCTCGACACCGCAGAACAACGCCTCGTGAACGAGACGGTCGAACTGGCTCGAATCCGAGTGGAACGCACCCGGGATCCGCAGCTTGCGGATTCTCTCCTTGCCGCTCTGCCCTCACTCTACGACGAAGCGCAGAGAGAAGCACTCCTCGATCGACTGGCCGAAGACACGCCGAGGGGCGCCGCCGTCCTGGCCGCAATCCACGACAGCCTGGAAGCCCTGCGGGATCGGATCTTCCCGCCCGGAACTCCCCAGACTTTCTCGGAATCTTCAGGGGATGCCTCTCCGGACTGAGGGCGCGCGAGCACGCCCCCCGGGAGAGGACTAGCTCACCACGCTGATCAAGTCCATGGTCACCACCCACGCCATCAAGAGCATGAGCGCCACGAAGCCGACCTGGGTTGCGGTTGCCTGCACGCGCTGGTTGGCTGGGCGCCGCAGAACGAGTTCATAAATGATGAATACGGCATGCCCCCCGTCGAGGACGGGCACGGGCAGGAGGTTGAGCAGGAAGAGATTCACGCTGAAGAGAGCGAGGAAGCGCAGCAGGTAATCGAATCCCCAGCGCGACATCTCTCCCGAGAATTGCGCGATCCGCAGAGGGCCGCTCACGGAATCCTTGGACGCTCCTTTCGTCACCAGGGTCTTCAGGAACGAAGCGGTTTGCTCCACCATCCCCCAGGTGGTCCGGGTCCCCATCGCCACCGCGGTGGTGAAGGGCAGAGAAATCGATTCCCGATACTCCTCGAAATAGACCCGTCCCACGACCTCGGTTTCCGCGAGCGAAACCGGAACCGTCGCCTTCTGCGGAGTGACCGCCGCGCTCCGCTCCTCGCCCTCGTGCAACCATCTGAACTCGAGAGGAGTGTCGATGCTCGCGTGCACCTTCTCGACGATCTGCGAATAGGTGGTGATGGGCTCTCCATCGATGGCCAGGATGACATCGCCACGCCGGAGCCCCGCCTTCCAGGCCGGCCCACCCTGCTTCACATTACCCACCCGAGGATCCGCCTGGTAGCGCATGCCGACCGACCAACGCCCCTCGATCCGTTCGGGCTCGAGATCGACCCGCAGCATTTCCCCACTGCGTTCGAGAGTGATGGGCACCGGCGCGCCACGACTCTCGTAGTCCTCGACGAGGGTCTGCAGACCCGAATACCAGTAGTCGAAAGTCTCTCCGCCGATTTCCACCAAACGATCGCCGACTTCGATGCCGGCTCGATCCGCGGCGCTGCCTTCCACCACAGTCCCGACCCGGTTGGCCGGGATGTCCTCGACGCCCTGCACCACGTAGAGCCCGACCAGCACCACCAACGCCAGGACCAGATTCATGAGTGGCCCGGCCACGATCACCGCGAGACGCTGCCAGGGAGTCTTGTTCAGGAAGTAGCGATCGGGAGGGATGGGCTGGCCATCGGGCGCGATGTCGAGGCCGCTGCCGGAGCTGCCCACGTCCTGAAGCTCTTCCAACGCCCCTTCCCCCGCCATCTTGACGAAGCCCCCGAAGGGAATCGCCGCGATCTGATACTCGGTCTCTCCCCACTGGCGTCGGAAGATCCGGGGACCGAAACCCACCGAAAAGGTCTTGCAGTAGATGCCCACGGACTTGGCCACCAGGAAGTGCCCCATTTCGTGAAGCACCACGACAGCCCCGAGGACGAAGAAGAAGGCGAGAAGAGTCTGGAGAAAATCCATCGTGTTCCTTGGTCGAAGGGTCGAGCCCAGCCACGGGCCCGGAGTTGCCGTCCCCCGACGGCCTCAGCAAAAATCGCCCCGTTAGGAGGGTCTACGTGAGCCCTGGGGCACGAGTTCCCGGCAGAGCCGCCGGGTCTCGGCGTCCCGGTCGAGAGCCGCCTCCACCGAGTCTACACCATCGAGCGGAATCCGCTCGAGAGCACCCTCGATAATCAGGGGCAAATCGCCAAAGCGGAGTTCACCCCGCAACAATCCCGCCACGGCCTCCTCATTGGCCGCATTGAGCACGATCGGAGCCGCCCCTCCGGCCTCTGCCGCCGCCCGGGCAATGCCCAGGCAGGGATAGCGCTCGGCCGAGGGCGCCTCGAAGTGCAGGGACGGAGAGTCCAGAGGCGACCAGGGCGCGAGTCGACAGGGACGGTGCCGGCCTCGACTGAGGGCGAAGAGGATCGGAAGCCTCATGTCCGGAGCTCCGAGCTGGGCCACGAAGGCCCCATCGACGAATTCCACCATGCTGTGCACGATGGACTCCCGGTGAATCACGACCTCGATGTCGGAGTAGGCGACATGGAAGAGGAAGTGCGCTTCGATCACCTCCAGCCCCTTGTTCATCATCGTCGCAGAGTCCACGGTGATCTTCGGACCCATGTCCCAGGTGGGATGCATCAACACTTCCTCGAGTCCCACTCCCGCCAAGTCCCCGGGCTCCCGATCCCGGAAGGGACCACCCGAAGCCGTCAACCACAGGCGTCCCACTTCCTCCCGCCCGCTCCCCCGGAGGCACTGCGCAATCGCGGAGTGCTCGCTGTCCACCGGCCACAGCCGCGCCCCACTGCGCTCGGCGGCGGCCAGGACCAAGTCGCCCCCGACCACCAGGGCCTCCTTGTTGGCCAGCGCAACGTCCATTCCCCGCTCGAGCGCCGCAATAGTGGGACGCAGTCCAGCGGCTCCCACGATGCCATTGACCACCATCGCCTCGGGGAAGCGCTCCAGCAGCTCGACTTCTCCCTCCACTCCCCCACTCACCATACGGTCGCCAAGATCTGGATGGTCGTCGAGCATCTGCGCGTGGGCTTCGGCATCGCCCAGACTCAGAGCCTCCACCCCGAACTCCCGGGCCAGAACGGCCAGGGCATCCCCGCTGCGCCACGCCGTCGCGCCGACCAGCCGAAACGGACAGTCCGGCTGACGCAGCAACTCCGCGGTGCTCGCGCCGATCGACCCCGTGGCTCCGAGCAACAGAATCTCTTGGGAAGGTCGGGTCATGAGTCCATGGGCGCCGCCGGAAGGGAAGAGAAGCGGGGACGCGAGGCTAGAGAACGAAGAACTTCAGCGCATAGTAGAGAAGGGGCGCCGAAAAGAAAAGGCTGTCGAATCGATCGAGAGTGCCCCCGTGCCCGGGAATGATCGAAGCGCTGTCCTTGACCTGACAACCTCGTTTGATCAAGGATTCCACCAAATCCCCGGTTTGGCCCGCGATTGCGGCCACCAGGGCCAGAATCACCGCGGTGGAAGGCTCGAGCCACTCCGACGCGAAGGTCTTCTGGGCCAAGAGCCCGGCCAGGAGAGCGAAGAGCACCCCCCCGAGAGCCCCCTCGCGGCTCTTCTTGGGACTCACCCGTGGATAGAGGGGATGCTTGCCCAGGCTTCGACCCACCACGTAGGCACCGGTATCGCAGCCCCAGGTGAGCAGCACCGTCACGAAGACGAAGTCCGCGCCGAGTCCGTAGTCGAGTCCGACCACCCGCGGAAGCTCCCGCAACAGAATGAAGTGGCTCCCCAGCCACCCCACATAGAGCACTCCGAAGATGGTCGTCGCAATGCGGGTGACCGCCTCCTCCACACTTCTGCGGGTCAACTCCACGGTCATCAACAGGAGCAGCGCCAGGGCCAAGAAGAAATTTCCGTACACTCCGGTGCGAAAGTAGGCATACCACGAGAGCGCCAATCCACAGCCGATCCCCACCACCCGCGCCGGCCGGAATCCGCGGCCCGACATCAGAGCGTAGAACTCGACCAAACCGGTGAAGATGACCAGATCCATCAGAAACAGATAGTGGAGATCCCCCCGGAGAGTGATCAGAATGAAGCAGGGAATGAAGAGTACGCTGACGAGGACCCGGGTGAGGAGGTTGGACGAGCTCCGGGCCGGAGTGCCGTCCGCCGGCGGGGTCGACCCGACCATCGTGGCCACCGAATCAGACTCCACCAAAACGGCGATGACGTCGTTGGTATTCGGCGATCGCTTCCAGTAGGTCTCGGCGCCGGAAATCCGGCCACAGGACTTTGGTCACGTAGATCTCCGAGTAAGCGGCCTGCCAGAGCAGAAAGTTGCTGAGACGCAACTCTCCACTGGTGCGGATCAGAAGATCGGGATCCGAAAGTTCCGGCGCGAAGAGATAGGTCTGGAAGAGGGACTCCGTCATGTCCTCGACCTGCATCCGTCCCGCTCTCACATCCTCCGCGAAGCGACGAGTGACGTGGACGATCTCGTCGCGTCCGCCGTAGTTCAGGGCGAGGTTGAGGACCATCCCGTCGTTCTTCTCTAGTCGCGAACTCGCCTCCGACAGCGCACGACGCGTGGATGCGGGAATCGCAGAGAGATCCCCACTGGCCATGAGCTGGACATTGTTCTCGTCGAGCTCGAGGAACTCGGTCCGCAACACCTCCTCCAGGAACGCCCACAGTGCGCGCACCTCATAACTGGGGCGCTTCCAATTCTCACGACTGAAGGTGTAGAGGGTCAGCGCCTCCACACCCAGCTGAGCACAGGTCCGCACCGTCTCTCGCACCGCGTGACGGCCCGCCCGATGGCCCGCGATCCGCGGCATCACCCGCCGGCGCGCCCATCTCCCATTGCCGTCCATGATCACCGCGATGTGAGCGGGGAGGTTCCCCCGCTGACGGATCTCCCGGTCGAGTTCAGCTTCGGCGACGTGGGTACTCATGGGTGCAGCCTACGGGATTCTCTTCAGGTCGAGGGGGCGCAACGCCCGCACGGGCGGCGGCTCGAGATCAAATGGCTCGCGAGAAGATGATAGTGCTCAAAATGGGTCCGTGACGCAACAAGAAGCCTCACCATGCCCACATTGCGCTCGGAGTCAGACGAGACTAGGATGCCAGGATTCCCGCCTCGGCGATCCGGGCCGGACGGACCCCCCTGCTGCTCTGTGCCGAGAAAGGACGCCCATGGCCGCCATCGGAATCCGCCGCGAGGACAAATCCGTCTGGGAGAGGCGCGTGCCGATCGTGCCCGAGGACCTCGCCCGCCTCCGTCAACAGGGGCTGCACTTCCTCGTCCAGCGCTCGCCCCGCCGTTGCATCGAGGACGCGGCCTTCGAAGCGGCCGGCGCGGAATTGGTGGACGATCTCCGAGACGCCGACGTAATCCTGGGGGTGAAAGAGGTGCCGGTCGGAGACATCCTCCCCCATCGCACCTACCTCTTCTTCTCCCACACCATCAAGAGGCAGCCCTACAACATGCCCCTTCTCCAACGCATCTTGGACCAGGGCTGCACCCTTCTCGACTACGAACTCATCACCGACGAGCGGGGAATTCGCACCGTGGCCTTCGGTCGCCACGCGGGCCTCGCGGGGACCATCGACACCCTGCACGCCCTCGGTCAACGACTCCTGGAAGAGGGTCACCGAAGCCCCTTGGCGGAGCTCCTTCCCGCCCGAGACTACGGCGACGTCGCCGCGGCCCTCGAAGCCATCGAGGCGGCCGCCCGCCGCATCGCCGACGAAGGACTGCCGGCGGAGATCTCTCCCCTGGTGATCGGAGTCACCGGCGAGGGAGGCAAAGTCTGGAGTGGGGCCATGGAAGTGCTCCGCGCCGCGGGGGCGGAGGAAGTCGAGGCCGAGGATCTGGCTGCGAAGGTCGCCTCCCACGAGGGCAGAACCCACGCCCTCTGGTTCGTGAGCTACGATCCGCGAGATCTAGTGGAGGCCCGGGACCACGATCATGTCTATGACTTCCAAGACTATCTCGCCCATCCCGAACTCTACCGCAGCCGATTCGGCCGGCAGTTGGAATTCCTCAGCGCCGTGGTCTACGGAATCCTGTGGTCCGAGGGCTACCCCAAGTTCATTCTGCGCGAAGACTTGCGGACGGTGTGGAATGGGCCGGGAAGAACCCGCCTGAAGGTGATCACCGACATCACCTGCGATCCCGACGGATCCAACGAAGTCTTGGTGAAGACCACCGAGCCGGGCAATCCCTCCTATGTCTGGAATCCGGTGCGCGAGACCATCGAAGACGGGCTATCCGGCGAAGGCATCGCAATCTGGGCCGTCGACATCCTGCCCGCCGAGATTCCGGTCGACGCGTCCCGGCACTTCAGTGAAGTTCTCTCTCCCCTCCTGCCCGCTCTGGCCCGTGATGACATCGCTCTTCGCCCCGAGGATCCCGACTTCCCCGCCGCGCTGGGAGGAGCCTATATTGCAGTCCAAGGCCAACTTCTCCCTCAGTGGCAAGAAGCCCTCGGCGCGGCGCTCGCCCGTCATGCTCATCCCTCCGACCTGCAGCGAGGCCCATCGTGAAGAAAGTGGTCGTCTTCGGTTCGGGCCATGTGGCCCGTCCGGCCATCCGTGCTCTCCTCGAGAGTGGACACGACCTTCTCGTCGCCACCGATCAGCCGGAAGTCGGTCGAGCCATGCTGGACGGTCACCCTCATGGTCGAGTGATCGACGTCGACGCCACCGATCTCGACTCGGTGCATTCGCGTCTCGAGGGAGCGGACCTGGCCATCAGCCTGCTCCCCGTGAGCTTCCACCTGCGGGTCGCCACCGCCTGCCTCCGGCGTGGGATCCATTTCGTGACCACGTCCTATGTCAGTGACGAGATGCGCGCCCTCCACCTGAAAGCCGAGGCCCAGGGCCTGACCTTCCTCAACGAGGTAGGTGCCGATCCCGGAATCGACCACATGCAGGCCATGCGCATCATCGACTCCGTCCGCGACGCGGGCGGACGGGTCACCGGAGTGTATTCGGTGTGTGGTGGCCTCCCCGCTCCCGAGGCCAATGACAACCCCCTGGGATACAAGATCTCTTGGAGCACCCGAGGCGTGGCCTTGGCCGGACGACGTCCGGCCCAGTTCCTCCGCGACGGACAGGTCGTGGTGGCAGGACCTTTCGAGATCTTCCAATCTCCCCGCGCCCTTCACCTCGATGGCCTCGGCGATTTCGAATCCTATCCCAACGGCGATTCCCTCCGATTCGTCGAAGAATACGGATTGCGCGACCTCGATCGCATGTTTCGCGGTTCGCTCCGCTTCTCGGGGTGGTGCGAGACCTGGGCCGCGCTGGCTCGACTGGGCTATGTCGAAGACCTCGGGACCGGCGCCAGGACCTACGCAGACCTCGCCCGAGAACTCGCAGGGGCCGCCGGCGGGGACTCTCCGCGCGATGCGACCGCGGCCTTTCTCGGCCTCGAGCCGGAGCACCCGCTCCTCGACCGCCTCCAGTGGCTGGGCCTCTTCGACGAAGAGGAAGTGGGACTCGAGACTCCCACCCGTCTCGACCTACTCGTGCAGAGAATGGACCGTCGCCTGCGCTTCGAGGAAGGGCAGAGGGACATGCTGATCCTCTACACCGAGGTCGACTATGTGGACGCCGGCCAGGCGCCGCACCAGATTCGATCGCTGATGGTGGAATATGGCATTTCCCACGGCGACAGCGCCATGGCCCGAACCGTGGGACTGCCCGCAGCCTGCGCAGCCCGGCGGATTCTCGACGGAAGCATCACTCGACGAGGAGTCTGCATCCCCGTGCACCGGGAGATCTACGACGTGGTGCTCACCGACCTCGAAGGCTACGGAATCCGCGAAGAGATCGAAGAGTCCTGAGGCGGTTCGGAGTCAGACCTCGAGGATGTCTTTTTCCTTGGCCTCGAGAATCTTGTCCACCTGCGCGGTGTACTCGTCGGTGAGTTTTTGGATCCGGTCCTGTCCCCGATGCAGATCGTCTTCGGTGATCTCCGAAGCGCTCTGGGCCTTCTTGAGGCCCTCGTTCGCATCCCGACGCACACCCCGAATCGCCACCTTGGCGTCCTCGCCCTTCTGACGGGCCATCTTCGCGAATTCCTTGCGGCGTTCTTCGTTCAGAGGTGGGATCGGAAGACGAATGATGTGACCGTCGTTGTTGGGAGTGATCCCGAGGTCACTCGCGAGCAGGGCCTTCTCGATCGCGCCGATCTGGGATGCGTCGAAGGGAGCCACGGTCAGCAGACGAGGCTCAGGCGACGCCAGGGTCGCGACCTGATTGAGAGGCATCTTCGACCCGTAGGCCTCGACGAGAATCCCGTCGAGCAGAGCGGGAGTCGCCTTTCCCGTGCGGAGAGTCGAGAGGTCCTTCTGCAGGTGCTCGATGCACCGCTTCATGTGGGTTTGGGCCTCATCGTAGATCGTGTCGAGCATGGCCATCCTTTCGTATCGAGCCCGAGCTCACCCCGCCGACACCACCGTACCCGAAAGCCGGCCTTCCACCACGGCGACCAAGGCCGACGGATCCCGATAGTCGAAGACCACCACCGTCATGTCGTGGTCGCGGCAGAGTGCGAACGCGGTCTGATCCATGACCCGCAGGTCGCGTCGCAGGACCTCGTCGAAACTCAGGCGGTCGAAGCGCTGGGCATCGGGGTGCTGGTGGGGATCCTTGTCGTAGACCCCATCGACCATGGTCCCTTTTAGCACGGCACTGCACTCGAGTTCAATGGCGCGAAGTGCGGCCGCGGAGTCCGTCGAGAAAAAGGGATTTCCGGTTCCCCCTCCCAGCAGCACGATCTCGCCTCGATCGAGGGCCGCCACCGCCTCTCGCCGATCGAAGGAGCGGGTCACGGGAGCGATGGCCCGCGGCGAGTAGACCTGAACCCCGAGCCCGGCTTCTTCCAAGGCGAAGCACAGCATTCCCACATTCAACACCGTGGCCAACATCCCGATCTGGTCGACATCGGCCTGCACCCGCCCCGCAGAATGGTCTCGTCCCCGGAGAAGGTTTCCTCCGCCGACCACCACCGCAACCTCGACTCCGGCCCGTCGGACTTCGGCGATCGATTCGGCCACCGCCGCGAGATGAGGCCGGTGAAAGGCGTCCTCTCCCTCGCGCAGGATTTCACCGCTGAGCTTGAGCAGGATTCGCTGGTACTTCGCCACCATGATGCTCCTCACGAGAACGCCCGCCACAGGAGTGGCGGGCGCGGGAACAGGAGACCGGACGTTCAGGAACCGATCTGGAAGCGCGCGAAACGCCTCACCTGCATATTCTCTCCGAGCTTGCCAATCGTCGCCTGGACGTATTCGCCCACGGTCTGGTCGGGATTCTTGACGAAAGGCTGTTCGAGCAGGGCATTCTCCTGCCGAAACTTCCGCAGACGTCCCACGACGATCTTCTGCGCGATCTCTTCGGGCTTGCCCTCTTCCATGGCCTGCCCCACGTAGATCTCTTTCTCCTTCTCGAGGATTTCGGGATCGAGATCGTCTGCGCTTAGAGCGAGAGGATTGGTCGCCGCGATGTGCATGGCGATGTCGCGGACGAAGCTCTGGAACTCGGGAGTCCGAGCCACGAAGTCCGTCTCGCAATTCACCTCGATCAATACCCCGACGCCTCCACCGGGGTGGATGTAGGCCTCCACGAGGCCCTCTCGCGTTTCTCGTCCCGCCTTCTTGGCCGCCTTGGCGACCCCCTTCTTGCGGAGATACTCGATGGACTTCTCCAGGTCTCCGGTGTTCTCCTGGAGCGCCCTCTTGCAGTCCATCATGCCGGCTCCGGTCCGTTCGCGGAGCTCCTTCACCAACGACGCGCTGATAGTCATCGCCTCATCGTCCTTTGCATAAGCGTTCTGGGGTGATCGAATCTACTGGCCAGCGGCCCGGGTCGATGCCTCTGCGGCAACGGTCTCTGCTTCGGTGGCAGCGGGAACAGACTCTTCGACCTGAACTTCGGCCGCCCCCTCTTTGGAGAGCGACAGACCCACCGCTATCGCATCCCGCGCCACTCGTGTGAAGAGCTGGATGGCGCGGATCGCGTCGTCGTTTCCCGGTACCGGATAGTCGATGACGTTGGGGTCCGCATTGGTGTCGACGATGCCGATGACGGGGATCCCGAGCTTGCGAGCCTCCCGAACCGCGGTCTCCTCTTCCTGGGTGTCGATCACGAACACCGCCTTGGGCAAGCCCTTCATCTTCCGGATGCCCCCGAGGTTCTTCTGCAGCCGGTCGCGTTGACGCGTCAGCTCGAGGTTCTCTTTCTTGGAGAGCCTCTCGGCCGAAGCATCATTCAGCTTCGCCTCGATCTCCTCGAGTTTCTGGATGCTCTTGCCAACCGTCTGAAAGTTGGTGAGCATCCCTCCCAGCCACCGCTCCGTCACATAGGGCATGCCGACGGATTCCGCTGCCTCCTGAACCGGTTGACGCGCTTGCTTCTTGGTCGCGACGAAGAGAACCTTTCCTCCGGACGCAGCGACCTTGGAGAGAACATCGTAGGCAGTGTGAAGACTCTTGAGCGTCTTCTGCAGATCAATGATGTGAATCCCACCACGCGCGATGAAGATGTAATCGCGCATCTGCGGGTTCCACTTGCGAGTTTGGTGTCCGAAGTGGACGCCTGCCTCGAGCAAGTCCTTGAGTGTGACCTCTGCGGCCATGGCCTTCGTCTCCTCTGCGATCGCATGGCCTCGGGGCCGCAAATCGCCTCACAGGTTGTTTCCCCCCCCGCCACTCTCAGCGAATTCCGAACGCCGCAGCGCACCTGCGGAACTCGCTCCTGACGAGGCTGAATTTCGAGATTGCCACCATGGCAGATCCCGATCCCTCCGCCGCGCTCGAATCAGCGCTTGCTGAACTGGAACTTCTTGCGGGCGCCCGGCTGACCGTACTTCTTCCGCTCGACCTTCCGCGCGTCGCGCGTGAGGAAACCATTCTTCCTCAACACCACGCGAAGTTCCTCGTCGCCGGCCACCAGGGCCCGAGCCAGCGCATGGCGAACCGCGCCCGCCTGTCCACTGACTCCCCCACCCTTGACCGTGCACATGATGTCGTACTCACCCTGACGCTCGAGAATCGTCATCGGAGCTTCGATCACCATGCGCCGGGTGGGAGTCGGGAAGTAGTTTTCGAAGTCACGCCCGTTGACGGTGAACTTCCCCGTTCCCGGCTGAATCCATACCCGGGCCACGGCGCTCTTTCGACGGCCCGTGGCGTAAAAGCGATTCTCGCTCATTCATTCCTCCATGGGGCCACGCCCCACACAAACGAAAGGGGACCGGTCGACTCAGCGATCAGCCACCGACAAGGTGAGTGCCTCTGGCTGCTGTGCCTCATGAGGATGGTCGCAGCCTGCGTATACCTTCAGTTTGGTCAGCATCTGACGACCCAAACGGTTCTTCGGAAGCATTCCACGAACCGCGTCGCGTACGACTTCTTCAGGCTCGTTGGCCACCCGCTCGCGAGCGGTGACTTCCTTGCGTCCCCCGTGATAGCCCGAGTAGCGATCATAGATCTTGCCATCGAGCTTGCGACCGGTGAACACCAGCTTCTCGCAATTGATCACGATGACATGGTCGCCGGTATCGATATGCGGAGTGTAGATGGGTTTGTTCTTTCCTCGCAGGATGCACGCGATCTCCGACGCCAGACGTCCGAGAGGTGCCGCCGAGGCGTCCACGATCCACCAACGCCGCTCGATGTCCGCGGCCTTCGCACTGTAAGTCTTCACGACAGGACTCCCGTCAGACGCTTCTGTGGCATTGCCGTACGGCGCGCGCGGCGTGCAGTCACGCGGCAATCGACGGCCGACAACATCTTCGAACCAAAGATGATCGAACGACATGACTCAGAGATTGAGCCACCAACACATTTCGAGCCCGCGAAATGCGTCCGCAGAGCCCGACAAGGCTAGCGAATCTACCAACGAGGCCACGAAGTGTCAAGAGAGGCGCGGATTCGCGAGGCTCTGCCGAGGATGCGTACAAAAAGCGCAAACTCGATCGCGGCCTCCGATCCCTCTCAGTCTCCCCGCCCCAACGCCACCGATTAGGCCAGCGCGGAGGCGTAGGGAGGGCGCAGGACTCCGGTCTCGGTGATGATGGCATCGACGAGTTCCGCCGGAGTCAGGTCGAAGGCGGGATTGTAGGCGCCCACCCCTTCCGGCGTGGTCCGGACTCCACCCAGGCTGTGGATCTCCGAGGGATCCCGGGATTCGATCGCGATGGCATCGCCGTTGGCGACCTGGAGATCCACAGTGCTCGTGGGAGCCACCACGTAGAAGGGAACTCCGTGGCGTCGGGCCATCACCGCGAGGGGGTAGGTCCCGATCTTGTTGGCCACATCTCCGTTGGCGGCGATGCGATCCGACCCCACGAGAACGGCATCGATCTTCTTGTCGCGCAGGAGCGAGGCGGCTGCAGAATCCGCCAGCACCTCCACCTCCACCCCCATTCGCTGCAGCTCCCACGCGGTCAGACGCGCCCCCTGCAGCAGAGGTCGCGTCTCGTCGGCGTAGGCTCGCACCCTCTTGCCCGCGTCGACGGCGGCCCGGACCACCCCCAGGGCGGTGCCGATCCCCGCCGTGGCCAACGCCCCGGTATTGCAATGCGTGAGAATCACCGACGGATCCGGAAGCAATGCGGCCCCGTGCTCACCCATCCGGCGGCAGAGCTCGACATCTTCGGCCTGGATCCGCGCGGCCTCTTCCCGCCAAGCCTGGACCAATTCTTCGGCCTGCGTCCGGTCCATGAGTGAGCTCATGCGGTCGACGGCCCACATCAGATTCACCGCCGTGGGTCGGGCCGCCCGCAGCGCCGAGAGATCCTTCCGCAGCCCCTGGTCCAGAAGATCTCCGGTCTCTCCTCGGTCCAGTCTCCGCTCCAAGGCCAGGACCGCCCCGTGGGCGGCCGCCACCCCGATCGCCGGGGCACCCCTCACCACCAGCCGGCGAATGGCATCGATGAGGGTGTCCAGATCCCGGGACTCGTGAACGACCTCTTCGAGGGGCAAGCGGGTCTGGTCGAGCAATCGCACGACTCCGGGTCGATACTCCACGGTCGGAATCTGCGGCCTCTGCCTCATGGCGAACTCTCCTTCACGAATCCCCAGAACAACCGCCGCAGGCACTGCAACGGCAAGCCCATCACATTGAAGTAGCAGCCTTCGATCGAAGCCACCATCAGCGCGCCCACCCCCTGAATGCCGTAGGCCCCGGCCTTGTCGAGAGCTTCTCCGCACGAGGCGTAGGCGAGGATCTCCTCCTCCTCGAGCGAACGGAAGCGCACCGAAGTCCGGTCGAAGTCCGTGCGCCAGAATGATGCGGCCCCGCAGTGCAGAGCCACTGCGCTGATGACCTCGTGGTCCCGTCCCCCGAGCTGGCGCAGCATCTCGGCCGCCTCCTCCTCATCGGCGGGCTTGCCCAGGATCCGATCTTCGACCACCACGATGGTGTCCCCCCCGAGGACCACATGTTCGGGATATTGGTCGGAGACCACCCGCGCTTTGGCGGAAGCCAGGCGAAGGGCGTGGGCCACCGGCCGTTCGCCGACCTCCGGGGCCTCGACCACCTCCGACACATGCACCTCGAAGTCCAAGCCCTGCATTTCGAGGAGCTGACGACGCCTCGGGCTCTGGCTGGCCAGGATCAGCGGTCGATGGAGTTCGGGAAGAAAGGGATGGCTCATGCCGATGTCGCCTCCCGATCGAGAATGAGGGTCACCGGCCCATGGTTGTGGAGCTGGACATCCATCTGCGCCCCGAATACCCCCGCTTCGACCACCAGGTCTTCGTCGCGGCAGCACTGCAGGAATCGTTCGTAGAGCTTCTGGGCCTGTTCGCCGGGAGCCGACTGCACGAAGCTCGGACGCCGTCCCTTGCGTGCGTCTCCGTAGAGGGTGAACTGACTCACGACCAGCAGCGCGCCTTCGACCTCTCGCAGGCTGCGATTCATCTTCCCGGCCTCATCACCGAACACCCGCAGATCGGCGCACTTGCGAGCCATCCACCGCAGTACTTGGTCGTCGTCGTCCGCGCGGAAAGCCACCAACAGGAGAAGCCCCGGTCCAATCCTACCCCGAACGCTCCCCTCGACCCTCACCGATGCCTCGGTCACTCGTTGGAGCACAACCCTCAATGCTGCGTCTCCTCCGGAGCGGGGCCATTTCCATCGGGTTCGAGAGTGATCGCGGCCCGCTCCACGCGCGTCACTCCAGGCAACTTGCGAATGGCTTTGAGGATCTGGCCGAGATGGCTGAGGTTGCGGACCTCCACCAGAAATGTGCAATAGGCATATTCGTGTTCTCCGGAAAAGCTTCCCGCTTGGATGTTGCACCCGAGTTCGGAGATCACCCGGGAGATGTCCGCCAGCAAGTTCAGACGATCGTGACCTGCGACCACCAACTGCACCGGAAAGGTCGTACCCTCGCCCACGTCCCAACTCACATCGAGTAGGCGGTCCGGATCGACTCGCCCCGGTCCGAGATTCTCACAATCCTGTCGGTGCACGCTCACCCCACGACCCACGGTGACGATCCCCCGAATGGGATCGCCGGGAACGGGCTGACAGCACTTGGCGAATCGAATCATCAGATTCCCCAAACCCTGAATCCGCACCACGCTCTCGTTGCGCCGGTTGAGAGCCTGCCGCAACCGCGCGGGCAGGGCGATGTGGACCTTGGGCTTGGCCTTCTCCTCGGGGAGCAGTTTGTGGACGACCTTGGTGAGCGGAACGCTGCCCGATCCGATCCCCGCCAACAGACGATCGGGATCGGTGTGGCCGAGATCCTGCGCCACCTCCACCAGGGCCGTGTCGAGCTTGACCTTGGCCCTCTTCTTCTTGAGTTCGCGCTCGAGCATCTCACGCCCGAGTTTGATGGACTCGTCGACTTGGGTCGCCTTGAGCCAATGACGGATGTGATGCTTGGCCTTGCTCGTGCGCACGATCTCCAGCCAACCGGGGCTGGGAGAGGCATTCTTCTGCGTCAAGATCTCGACGGTCTCTCCGCTCTGCAATACGTGGCGCAACGAGACCAGCTTCCCGTCGATCCGAGCTCCGGTGCACCGAAGACCCACCTGGCTGTGCACATGAAAGGCGAAGTCGAGAGGGGTCGACCCCTGCGGCATCTTGAACACATCGCCGGCCGGACTGAAGACGAAGACCTCGTCCTGGAACAGGTCGATGCGCAGGGCCTCCATGAACTCTCGCGGATCGTTCACGTCCTGCTGCAACTCGAGCACCTCACGGAACCATCGCATCTGCTCGTCGAGCCGGTCGCTGTCCCCGCTCTGACCTCCTTCCTTGTACAACCAATGTGCCGCGATGCCGTAGTCTGCTCGCCGGTGCATCTCTTGGGTGCGAATCTGCACTTCCATGAGGTGGCCACCCGCGGTTTGGACCGTGGTGTGAAGGGATTGGTACATGTTGCTCTTGGGAGTGGCGATGTAGTCCTTGAGCCGGTCCTGCAGCGGTCGCCAATGAGCGTGCACGATTCCCAGAGTGTGGTAGCAGGACTCCACTTCCTCCACCACCACCCGGATCGCCAGCAGGTCGAAGACCTGTTCGATGGGGACATTCCTCCTCACCATCTTCTGCCAGATGGAATAGAAGTGCTTGGCCCGACCCTGGATCTCCGCCTCGATCTTCGCATTGGCGAGATGGCCTCGAAGTTTGGTCTGGAACCGCTCGATCACGCTCTCGCGCTCACCCCTCCGCTGCGCGATCCCCTCGAGTACGACTTGATATTCTTCGGGGTGGAGGGCCTTGAAGGCGAGGTCTTCGAGTTCCCACTTGATCCGGGCGATGCCGAAACGATGGGCCAAGGGCGCGTAGACGGTGAGGGTCTCCTGGGCGATGGCCGCCTGCCGATCGGGGCGCAAGGACGAGATCGTGCGCATGTTGTGCAGACGATCTGCGAGCTTGATCAGGATGACCCGAACATCCCTGGCCATGGTCAGGAGCATCTTGCGATAGTTCTCCGCCTGCTGGGCTTCGGGATTCTCGTAGCGGATCTCGTTGATCTTCGTGACCCCGTCCACGAGCAGGGCCACGTCCTCTCCGAAGGACTCCCGCAGATCGTCCAGGCCCACCGCAGTGTCTTCGACCACATCGTGCAACAGACCAGCGACGATGGTATCCACGTCCATGCGCAGGGAGCCCAGAATCTCCGCCACCGAGAGCACGTGGGTGAAGTAGGGTTCGCCGCTCTTGCGCTTCTGACCCTCGTGGGCGTCCACCGCCCGATGGAAGCCCCGCCAGAGCTTCTCGAAGTCCGCTTCTGCGTGATAGCCGCGGACGCGTTCGACCAGAGCACGCATGCGCCCCTCGAAGTCGAGCTCGTCGCTTCCGCCACCGAAACCGGCGATCATCCTGCTTCCCCCGTCCGAAGCTTCGACGTCGAAGCACGCAGTGCGTGCACCTGCAACTGCCAGGGATCGAAAGGGCTCCCCTCCCGATAGCGCACACTATAGATCACATCGAGCCCCGAGGCGCCGCGCAATTCCGAAGACCACCGTTCGGCCATGGAGAAGCCGATGAAGTCCCGGCAATCGCTGCCATCGGAGAGTTGCAGCCGAAGGTGATCGGCGCCCACCGTCCTCGCCGAGACGATGCGGAGATCGCGGGAAAGCAGGCGGGGTTCGGGATTCGAATTCCCGAAGGGGCCCAGACGGCGTTGGAAGTCCACGAAATCCCGATCGATCTCCCCCAGCCGGGCCACCGCATCGACGCGTGGTCCCCGGTGGCCGAGGTCCTGAGGCATTTGCGCGACCACTTCCTCGAATCGGGTGGCAAAGGCGTCGATCTTCGAAGTGTCGATCTGCAGGCCGGCCGCCGCCGCGTGCCCTCCGTGACGGAGGAGAAGGTCGGAGCATCCATCGAGGGCGGCCTTGAGGTCGACGCCCCTCGCACTGCGCGCGCTCCCCCGGGCCACCGACCCATCCACTGCGAGGAGAACGGTGGGGCGATCGAAATCTCCGGCCACCTGGGCCGCGCTGATTCCCACCACTCCGAAATGCCAGGCGGGATCGGCCAGGACCAGAGCAGAGCTCTCTCCCCGAAGCAGCCGCCGCTGCGCCAGTTCTTTCGCCGCCGCACTGACCCGCTGCTGCACGGAGCGCCGCTGACGATTCAGGTCGTCGGTCCGCGCGGCCAAGCGTCGAGCCTCTCCCCCGTCCTCGGCCAACAGGAGGGCCAAGGCGGTGCGAGGCGTCTCGATCCGCCCGGTGGCGTTGATCCGCGGTGCGAGCTGAAAGGCCAGGTACGACTCGTCGAATTCCACTCCCGAAAGTCGGCTCACTTCGAGGAGGGCGCCGAGGCCGGGACGAGGCCTCTCCCGGAGGATCTCGAGCCCGGCCCGGACCAGGGCCCGATTCTCCCCGCGGAGAGGAACCTGATCCGCGACCGTCGCTAATGCCACCAGATCGAGTTCGCGCAGGGGTTGATCCAGATTCCGCAGTTGATGCACCGCGCCGAGGAGCTTCCACGCGACGGCACAGCCGCAGAGATCGGTGTGAGGATAGGAGTGGCCACTCCGGTGGGGATTGATGAGGGCAAAGGCCGCGGGAGGATCGGGCTCGAGGAGGTGATGATCGCAGACCACGACATCGATGCCCAGCTCCCGCGCCCGTCCCAGGGCCGTGCGCGCGCTGCTTCCGGTATCCACGGTGATCAGAACCTTCACCCCGGCTTCGCCCGCACGCTCCACCAAGCGATCCGCAACTCCATAGCCGTCCTTGATCCGATCCGGAACGAAGGGCTGGACCACCGCTCCCAGTCGTCTCAAGCCACCGGTGAGCAGTGCCGTACCACTGATGCCATCGACATCGTAGTCACCGTGGACCACCACCCGTTCGCCGCGGTCCACCGCCCGAGAGATGCGCTCGGCCGCCCGCTCCATGTCCGGGAGATCGAAGGGATCCACGAAGGCCTCGTGGGCTCCGTCCCACCGCGAATCCTCGAGCTGATCGAGCATTCCCCGCCCAGCCAGTATCCGCAGCGCGACCGGCGACAATCCGCAGTGCGGGTGCAGAGCCGAGAGTTCTTCGGCATCCTCGAAGTCGGGAAGTTGCCAGGCACCGTCGGGCATCGGCACTCCGTGGGGAGAAGCGGAGAAGGTTCTAGCGAGTGGGAACCGGTCATAAGCCGAGTTCTGTCCCCCGAGCTTCTCACGAATCTCGGGGCGGCGACCATTTCTCTAGGCGAAGGGTTCCCCCTCCGCTCCAGCGACCTACCCGGGAGTCCAACGAGGCGGGCCGCCTCTCCCCCCCTATTCGGTCTTGCACCAGATGGGGTTTACCGTGCCCTCTCCGTCACCGGAGAGGCGGTGGGCTCTTACCCCACCGTTTCACCCTTGCCGGGAAGCCGAGGCTTCCTTAGGCGGTCTCTTCTCTGTGGCACTTTCCGTGGGATTGCTCCCCCTGGGATTTCCCCAGCATCCTGCCCTTTGGTGCTCGGACTTTCCTCGCGCTCCGAAGCGGAGCCCGCGGCCACCTGTCCGATTCCCACTCGCATGGAGGGTAGAATCTAGCGGGTCGCGACCGGCATGACCAGCGTCGCGCAAAGATCAGCCGGAAGCCGGAGCATCGAGGGCCGAGTTCGCCATTCGATCCGCCTCCGCATTGTCCTTGCGGGGCACGTGCTCGAAACGCACCTGCTCGAGTCTCGCCGCCACGGCCCGGACTTTGTCGTACCAACCCTTGAGGGTCGCGTCCTTGACCCGGTACTGCCCACTCAATTGGCGCACCACCAGCTGACTGTCCAGACGCACCACCGCCCGCCGCACCCCCCACTGCACCAAGCGTTCGAGGGCCGCCAAGCACCCCCGGTATTCCGCGACGTTGTTGGTGGCCACCCCGATGGACTTCGCCTCTCCCCAGGCCGGATGTCCTTCCTCGTCGAGGTAGACGCAACCGTAGGAGGCCGGGCCGGGATTGCCCCGGCTGGCCCCATCCGCATGGGCCACCACCGTGGCCGAAGGCGGAAAGGGGCACTCCTTCGGAGGAGCGGGCAGAAGAGGAGCACTTTGCCGAGTTCGGCGACGAGAGGACCGCCCCGATGGGGTGGACACCCTAGAGACGACTTGGGAGAGCAAGGACCGAGCCGAGGAATCGTCGAGTCCGGTGTCTCGGAGAGCTTCTTCCCAGGCGGATCCCTCCGCGAGCGCCTTCAGGAATGCGAGGGCGAGGTCATCGGACTTGGTCACGAGATCAGTGGACCTCGCTGTCTTGGACCAACGGGGCCACCACCACTCGGCCACAGGTCCCACAGATCACCAGCTTCTTGGCATTGAGCACTTCGATCCGGCCCTGGGCCGTGAGCTTGGTGTGACAGCTACCGCAAGCTCCCTTGTCCATCCACACCACCGGCTGCTGCTGGCGGGCAACCCGACGACGGTAGAATCGCACCGTGGCCTCGTCGACCTGGGTCAAGTACTGCTCGAGGGCGCTTTCGGCCCGTTGCAGTTCCGCTTCGTGCTCGGTGCGCTCCCTCACGATTCGCTCCATTTCGGCCTCGGTTTCGGCCAATTTGGACTCCAGGGCGACCTTGGCCTTCTGCCACTCGTCTTCGGCCGCCTCGATGACTTCCAGATTCGCCAGAACCTGCTCCTCCTTGTTCTCGGCCTGCTGCCTCAGATAGCGCACTTCCTCGTTCAAGGCACGGTACTCTCGGGTGTCCTGAATCTCGTTGAGGCGCCCGTGGTGGAGCTTCGCCTGCGACTTGAGGTCCTCGATCTCGGCTTCCAGCTTGCGGTTGGTCGAACGCAGCTCCTCCACTTCGTGGCGCCGTTCCTCGCTCTGGGCAGCGAGCTCGATCTTGGTCTGCTCAAGCAACTTCTCACGCTGCCGCCCGCTGCCGATGGCCACCCGATGCTCGGTGACGTCGTGATCGAAGGAGGCGAGGTTGCTGAGAACTCGGGGATCAACGCTGCTGTTCAAGGGCGGGCTCCTAGGTGGCGGGTCGGACGCGTCGGATCGAGGCAGACAGAGGAGGGAAGGCCGGCGGCCCGAAACCACCCACCAAAGAAAAGGAGGGGTCGCCGTTGGCTCACCCCTCCTGTGCAATCTGGCCAGAGATCGGCCCCGAGCCGCAGGCACGGCTGGGACCGATGACTTTCGTTCTTCAGGGCCGCGGTCGTGGCGATCACTCTCCAGGGCTCGGGCCATCCGGCCGGAGCCATCATGCATGGCATCGTGTGGGCCCAGATTCCGCCCACGCTCCGCAGCCCGAACCACGAAGCGTGATGGTGGGCGATACTGGACTTGAACCAGTGACCTCTCGCGTGTGAGGCGAGCGCTCTAGCCAGCTGAGCTAATCGCCCACCCGAATCTGGGCCCACCAGGATTCGAACCTGGGACCTTACGGTTATGAGCCGCTTGCTCTACCGCTGAGCTATGGGCCCCAGAGAACAGGCCCGACAAACTAACACCGGACCCCATTGCGGTCAAGAGACGGTGGCCGGCCCTCCGGCCACCTCCTCCGGTCATCAGATGATCTCGCTGTAGCCCTTGAGCTTGCGACTGCGGCTGGGGTGCCGGAGCTTGCGCAAGGCCTTGGCCTCGATCTGGCGCACCCGCTCGCGAGTCACTTTGAAGATCGTTCCCACCTCTTCGAGAGTGCGCGGAGTGCCATCCCCGAGTCCGAAACGCAGACGAATGACCTTCTCCTCGCGACGGGTCAGGGTCGACAGCACCTTCCCCATCCGATCCTCGAGCATGGAGTGCGCCGCCTGCTTGGCCGGGCTCGGCGCCGACTCGTCCTCGATGAAGTCCCCGAGGTTGCTGTCCTCGTCCTCACCGATGGGGCGATCGAGGGAGACCGGTTCCAGGCTCGCCTTCATGACCTGCTTGACCTTGTCCTCGGGCATGTCCAGGAGTTTGGCCATCTCTCCCGCGGTGGGATCGCGTCCGAGTTCCTGCAGCAGCTGCCGACTCACCCGATTGACCTTGTTGATCGCCTCGATCATGTGCACGGGCACGCGAATGGTCCGAGCCTGATCCGCGATGGCCCGAGTAATGGCCTGGCGGATCCACCAGGTGGCATAAGTCGAAAACTTGTAACCCTTGCGGTAGTCGAACTTCTCGACCGCACGCATCAACCCGCTATTGCCCTCTTGGATCAGGTCCAAGAATTCCAAACCGCGGTTGGTATATCGCTTCGCAATGGAAATCACCAAGCGCACGTTGGCCTCGATCATTTGCTTCACGGCCTGCTGCAGCTGACGCTCTCCAGCGTCGATCTCGGCCACCAGCGTTTCCAGGACTTCGGTGGGAAGGCCGATTTCACCCTCCACACTGCTGATCCGTGCCCGAAGCGACCGGATCTTGTTCTGGATGTCGACGAGGTCCTTGACCTCGAACTCTCCCTTGCCCTCCACCACGTGGACCTTCTTCTTGGACTTCTGCAGCTCTTTGACCGCATCGGCCAACTGCTTGGAATCCATACCCACGAAGTCTTCGCACTGCTGGATCTGCTGCCGGGTGTTGTCGATCTTCTGCAACACCACCCGCAGGGAATTGCTGATGGCTTCGATCTGCCGAATGTTGAGCTTCAGATTGAGAAACTCCTCGAGGATCTTGGCGTGGCGACCCTCGATCATCTTCTCCAGCACCTTGCGACGGTGATCCTTCGGCTTCGACCGGAGCTCCTGCTCCGCCGCCTGAATCTCCTCCCGCATCTTCTGGATCTTGTCGAGTCCGCGCTCGAAGCGCTGGGCTTCCTTGCGAGAGGTGGTATTGCTGTTCCAGGTGCTCGCATCGGTCTGGATGACCTCGTCGACGGTGAGCACGTCACGCCCGAGTCGATCCGCGATGGACCGCAACTCCGCGTAGGTGCGCTCGCTCTGGAGAATGGCGCCGATCACCCGCAGCTGACCGTCTTCCATGCGCTTGGCCAAACGCACCTCGCCCTGCCGGTCGAGGAGGGGGACCTTGCCCATCTCGCGGAGGTACATGCGCACGGGATCGTCATACTTGACGTTCCCCTTGGAGAGCTTCTTCTCGGCCTGGAGCTTCTTGAGACGACGGCGCTCCTTGAGCTCCATCTTCACCTTGGCCGTGTCTTCGTCGTCGAAGTACTCGATCTTCTTTTCGGTCAGCCGGTCATAGATCCTGTCGAGCTCGGAAAAGTCGAAGTCGTCGACCAAGAGCTCGTTGATCTCGTCGTTGAGGACGTATCCACCCCGCCGCTTCGCCAATTTGGCGAGCTGCGAAATGAGTCCGTCGAATTCCTTTTTCTTCACTGAGGTTCGTCCCCCCGCTGGGCCGTGTGATCAGAATCCGTGGGGTGGTCTTCCCGCTTCAGTTGCTCGGCCTTCCTTCGCAATTCTTCCCTCCATGACTGGTCTCCGGAGGCGTATCGAAGGTCGAGTTCCTGGGTCTGGGCCTGTCGCTGGTCTTTCTCTCGCTGAGCTTCCCAGCCCCGCAGACGGGTCTGGATCTCGGCCACCGCATCGAAGCCCTCCCCTGGCCGCTCGCGCAGGAGGCGCGCCGCCAGACTCTGGGCCCCGGCCGAAGCCGATTCGAAGTCCGCGATCTCGATGGATTCTCTCTCCTCGTTCAGGTCTCGTAGTAATTCGAAGACTTCGATCGCCGAAGGATCTCCGAAGGCTGTCGAATCGATCCGCTCCATCAGCAACCGTCGCGCGGTACGCGAAGCCATGGCGGACCTCAGCAAAGAACTCTCCAACTCGGAGGTCACCGGAGCGGGTGTTCCCCCTCCCTTGGCCCCCGAGGCCCCCGTCCGCTGCGCCGAGCCGGGCCGCAGGATCTGCGATGGCACCTGGAAGACCTCCGCCGCCTCCTGGAGGAGCAACTCGCCACGAATGGGATCCTCCACCTTGGCGATGAGAGACTTGAGATGCTGCAGAGCCCTCTCCTTCAACTCGCGACCACCGCCGCGTTGCTCGACTTCGCGCGCCATGCAGACCACGAGTCCCGGCGCCTGCTCGATGGCACCTTGCAGATAGGCCTCTTCTCCGGATTGGACCAAGTCGGCCGGATCCTTCGCCCCATCGAGGCGGACGATCCGAACATCGAGGCCGACCCCCAAGGCCACATCTGCGGAACGATAGGCCGCCTTCTGACCCGCACGATCCCCGTCGAAGACCAAGACCATCCGATCCACATAACGCCTCAACACCTGCGCTTGTTCCGCGCTGAATGCCGTGCCGCAAGTAGCGATGGTATTCTTCCAACCCGCCTGATGGAGTGCGATCGCGTCGAGGTAGCCCTCGACGAGAATGGCCGAACGTGTGCGCACCAACTCGGCTCGAGCCTCGGGGAGCGCATAGAGCGTCCGGCGCTTGTGGAAGACGGGGGTCTCGGGTGAGTTGAGGTACTTGGGCTCGCCTGGCCCCAGGATTCTGCCGCCAAACCCGTGAATCTTCTGCGCGACGCCGCGAATGGGAAATATAATCCGCGATCGAAAATAGGCAAAGGGGGCGCGTCCCTCTTTGCGGCCCAGGATCCCCGCCGCGAGAAGGGCCTCTTCGGAGATATCCGCTTTTCTTGCGCTTTCGACCAGCTCCCGCCCGTCCGCGGGAGCGTAGCCCAGGCCGAAGCCCTCGATGGTCTCGGGGTGGAGACCCCGTTGACGGGCATAATTCCTGGCGGCCTCCCCGGCCGGGGAGTTCAGACGCTCGGCGGCCCACTCGGCCCACCAGCGATTCGCCTCGAAGACCGGCCCCCGGGGGTCCGGCCCCTCTCTTTCGCTCTCCAAGAAGCGCGTGAGGTCGAGACCGATGCGGCTCGCGCACCACTGCACCGCCTCGGGGAAGCTCATTCCCTCCTTGTCCATGAGAAAGCGGAAGACTCCGCCCCCCCGTTGGCAACCGAAGCAGTAGAAGATCTGTCGCTCGGGATGCACGTGGAAGCTGGGGGTCTTCTCGGTGTGAAAGGGGCAACAGCCCCAATAAGAGCTGCCCTTCCGCTGGAGCGGCACGAAGTGGCCGATCACCTCCTCGATGGCGACCTCGTCGCGCACCTTGTCGATGATGTCCTCGGGAATGCGTCCGCCCATCGAAACTCCGCTGCCAAAGCTCCCCATCGCACCGCTGCGGCTGCCCAACCGCCGGCCCTCCAGGCTCTCCCGCCGCTTGCGGGTTCAGCACTCTACCAGAGTCACGCCTTCATCGTAGCGTCCATCGCCCCCCACCGCGGCTCGGTGCACTCTCGGGTCCCGCCGAAGACGGCGCCCGACCTCCTCTCGCAGGCGACCGGTCCCCTTCCCGTGGACCACTTCCAGGGTCGAAGATCCGTGGAGAAGGCAACGATCGAGGGCCCGATCCACCTCCGCCCAGGCTTCCTCGACGTCCATCCCCCGTACGTCCACCCTCCCCAGCTCGGCGGCAGAGATCGCATGGACTTCGGCCCGGACCCCCCCGGTCGGGGCGGGAGAAGGGGGCTCCGCCCCCGAATCCACGGCTACGAGTTGGTCTCGGGCCGCCACCACCCGAGTTCCTCCCACGTCGAGGGTCACCTGTTCTCCCCGAATCTCCACCACCTCCCCCACTTTTCCCAATCCCCGGTGCCGAAGCCGATCTCCGGCCTCGATCCGAAGGGGACGCAGCTCGGGGCCGAGGTCCGGCTGCTGGCGTCGGGCCCTCTCCTCGTGGGCCGCCACCCCCTCATCGACTTCGCGGCGAGCCTGCCGGGCGGCCTCCCGGACCGCCTCTTCGTCCCCCGCGAGGCGAAGCTCCTCGACCAAGCGCTCCACCTTGCGCCGGGTGTTCCGCAGGATCCCGGCCGCTTCGGCCTCGGCCCGTGCCATCCGCTCACGCCGCTCCCGCTTCCACTCACGGACCCGCCGCTCGTATTCCTGCTGGCGCAAGCGCGCTTCGTCGCGGACCTCCCCCACCTCCGCCCGGGCGCGGGCATGGGCATCGCGTTCCTCCTGCAGACTCCGCAGCAGCGAGTCGAGTTCCAGACGCTGGTCGCCCACGAGTTCCCGGGCCCGGTCGAGGACCGGCCGCGGAAGACCGAGGCTCTGAGCGATGGACAGTGCGTGGCTCGACCCCGGCAGGTCCAGACGCAGCTCGTAGCGCGGGACCAACCGGCCCGGATCGAAGGCCATGCTCGCGTGACGAAAACGGGGATCTTCCTCCACCAAGGCCTTGAGCTCCCCGTAGTGAGTGGTGGCCAGCACCCGCGCCCCCCGGTCCACGAAGCTCTCCAAGATGGCCCAGGCCAGGGCCACCCCCTCCTGCGGATCGGTCCCCCCGCCGATCTCGTCCAGGAGAACCAAGCTCCGCTCCGTCGCGCCCGCCAAGAGCTCGCGCAAGTGAGTGAGGTGGGCCGAAAAACTGCTGAGAGCGTCGGCAATGGACTGGTCGTCACCCAGCTCGAGAAAGACCCCGTCGAAGAGGGGCAGCCGAGGAGGGGTGTCGGCCGGGATCGGAAGGCCGCTCTGCGCCAACATCACCACCATCGCCACGGACTTCAGGAGGAGGGACTTTCCGCCGGCGTTGGGCCCACTCACCAGGAGCGCGCGGCCATCCTCGAGGCGGAGATCGAGGGGAACCAGGTCCTCCTCCCGTCCCACCGCCCGGAGACTGCCCAGGAGTGGGGGATGGCGGTAGGCATCGATGCTCCACTCCCGGCCGGAGTGGAATTCGGGCACCTTCCCCCCCACCTGGACCCCCCAGCGCACCGCGGCCCGGAGGGCATCGACCTCCACCGCGAAACGATAGGCCTCCACCAGGTCGTCACGGCATCGGGCGATGGACTGATGCAGGCCCAGCAGGATCCGCTCTTCCTCTTCACGAACCTCCAGACGCACCCGGCTCCACTCGTTGGCCGCCTCCACCACGGCCAGGGGCTCGATGTAGAGGGTCGCGCCGGTGCCGCTGCGGTCGTGGATGATTCCCGGAACCTGGCCCCGATGGCGGGCCTGGATGGGAAGGACGAAGCGATCCCCCCGGAGGGTGAGTTCTTCGGCGGTGGTCCACCCCTGGGCTCGGGCCCGGCGCATCTGGGATTGGGCCAGGTCTCGCCAACTCGACGCCGCCGCACGCTCTTCGCGGCGCCGCGCGCGCAGACGGGGACTCGCCGCATCCAGGACCCGCCCATCCCGATCCAGACAGGTCTCGATCTCCCCGGCCAGGGCTTCGCCGCCCCGCAGATCGGGGCAAGCCGCACCGGCGAGGGGGAGGCGGTCTTCGTGAAGACGCAGGTAGGCGATCAATCGGGACAACTCTCGGGCCGCCGCCCCCACCGCCACGATCTCCTCGGCCCCCAAGGGACCTCGACGCAGGTTTTCGGGGGAGAGGAGGGTCTCCAGATCCTCCATCGCAGCCAGCGGCAAGGAGCGCTCCTGGGCCTGATCCCGTTCCAATTCCCGGAAGCACTGCCAGCGCCGCTTCAATTCCTCGAAGTCCGGAGTGGGCCGCAGCTCCCTCACCCGCTCCGCCGCACGGACCAGGCTGCACTGCTCTGCGACCGCGTCGACCACGGTGGTCCACTCCAGGAGTTCCGCCGTGCGACGTCCTTCTTCGCCGTCGAAGAGGCTCATGGAGAGGGAGCGTCGAATTCGTCGATGGCCGCCTCGATCCGTTCCACCGCCTGCCGAGCCGCGGGCTCGACCCGTTCCCCGAGGGCTTCGAAGAACTCGTCCCCCTGCCAGATTCCTCGCAGGGCATCGTAGAGATCGGGAGCCAAGTGGAGGAGGAAGGAGGAGTAGGGGTCCTCCCTCATTCGATCGTGGATCGAGCCCTCGATCGGCAACGCGGTCGCCGCAACGAAGAGGCAGCTGGCGAGCACCGCCCCGAAGAGGGCTCCGAGCACCGCTCCCCCGAGGCGATCCAGCCATCCCACCACCGAGATGCGCACGATCCTCTGCAGGGCGATGGCCAGTAGACGGACTCCGACCAGCCCTCCCACCAGAACCGCTCCCCAGGAGGCGAGAAAGACCACGCGCTCGTCCCAATCGATGCGCTCGCCGACCCAGGGCCGCAGCCAGGCCGCCATCGACGACGCGAAGAGGAAGATGGCCACGAGCCCCACGAGCTCCACCACCCTCCGCACCACTCCGTGGCGCAGACCGGAGATCAGCGAGCCCACCACCAAGACACCGGCTAGAATCCAGAGAATCTCCACGTCACTCCTAAGCTCGGGCCAACCGAGATTTCACGGCGGCACTGATCCGGTTGCCGTCGGCCCGGCCCTCGGCTCTTTCGATCGCGGCCTTCATGACCCGACCCATGTCCTTCATCGTCGACGCTCCGAGCTCCTGGACGACCGCATCGACCAAGGCCTGGAGATCGGAATCTCCCAGGGGCTCGGGCAGATAGGCTCGGACCACCTCGAGTTCGAATTGCTCCTGCTCCGCCAGATCCTCTCTCCCCGCCCGGCGAGCCTCCTCGAGCCCATCTTCACGCTGCTTGGCGTAGGTCATGAGCAACCGCTGCACCTCCGCGTCCTCCAGCGGGGCCCGCTTCTCGATGGCCGCATCCTTCACCCGAGCCGAGACCATCCGCAGCACCGACAGTCTGGCCTTGTCCCGAGCCTTCATCGCGGATACGAGGTCCGCCTGGAGCTGTTCCTGCAACGATGCCATCTCAGTGTCCTCCGTTCGTGGTGACCAGGGCGACCAGGGCCGCGGTCTCGGCCCGCAGACGATAGGGCCCGAGGCTGAAGGCCGGAACCCGAGCCTCGGTCAAGGCGGCCTTCTCCGACTCGCTGAAGGCGCCCTCCGGGCCCACCAGGACCAGGCGCGGCCTCTTCGGGGCCCAATCCTCCCCCGCCGGCACCCCATCCTCGACCGCCTCGTCCGCGACCGCCACGAGACTATCGCTTCCGAAGCGCTGGCGAAAGGTCTCGACCGCCTCGAGGGGCCGGACCGGCGGATGGACCACCGGCCTCCAGCTCCGGCCGGACTGCTTCATCGCGCTCTCCGCGATGCGCCGCCAGCGCTCGAGTTTCTTCGCCCCGCCGCTCTCCTTCCACCGGACCACGCAGTGATCGCAGAGCAGTGGCCAGATCTCGTGGACCCCGACCTCGACCGCCTTCTCCAGGGCCCATTCGAAACGATCCCCCTTGAGCAGAGCCAGGCCCAGCATCGACCAGGGAGCATCGCTTTCCCGGGGATCGGCGTCGCGGCGCAGGATCTCGGCCGAGATCCCGTCGGACTCGATCCGGTCCACTTTCGCCACCAGAAACTCTCCGGTCCCGGTCGCAAAACGGAGTTCGTCCCCCACTCGATGGCGCAATACTCGGGAGATGTGCCGAGCTTCGGCCCCGGTGACGAAGAGCGATGTTCCGTGCACCGCTCCGGGATCGAGGGCATGCACTTCTTCGCCACTCATGGAGAGTCCCTCCGCGCTGCCTAGGAGTAGATCTTCCGGCCCGGCTCGGGAATGCCTCTCTGGGCCGAGGAACGGCATTCCTCGAAACGGCGCCGATCCTCCGCCGACAGGCTCTGAGGAGTCCAAGCGATGATGCGGACGAGTTGGTCCCCCCGCCCCCGTCCGTGCAGGTGCGGTAGCCCCTTGCCGCGCATGCGGAAGATCTTGTGGGACTGGGTGCCAGCGGGAATCTTCAGACTCACCCGACCGTCCACCGTGGGAACCTGCATCTTGGTTCCCAGCGCGAGGTCCACCGCAGACACGGGAAGGTTCAGGAGGAGATCGTCCCCGTGGCGCTCGAAGATCGGATCTTCGCGTTCCTCGATCACCACGTAGACATCGCCGGCCGGGGCTCCGCGCTGGCCGGCATCTCCCTGGCCTTTGAGAGTGAGGTAATTGCCTCCGGTCACTCCGGCCGGGATCTTGACCTTGACCGTTTCGGTGCCCCGCACGGTTCCGGTGCCGTTGCAATCGCGGCAGGGAGCGGAGATGACTTGGCCCTCTCCCTGGCAGTGGGGACACATCACCACATTCACGAATTGACCGAGGAGGGTCCGCTGCACCCGGCGCACCTGCCCCGCGCCCCCGCATTGATCGCAGGCCTTCACTCCCCCGCCAGCCGCCGCTCCGCTGCCCTGGCAGGTGGTGCAAGCCACTTGCTTCTGGAGCTTGATGGTCTTCTCGACTCCCGAGGCGATCTCTTCGAGGGAGAGCTCGACCTTGATCTGCAGATCCCGGCCCCGTCCGTTCCGCCCTCGACCCCGGGACTCCCCGAAGATGTCTCCGAAGCCCCCCCCGCCGAAGTCGCGCATGAAGGCCCGCAGAGCATCCGAGAGATCGAATTCCATCCCCTGGCCGCCGAATCCGCCACCGAATCCGCCGGCTCCGCCGAGTCCCGCGTGCCCGTACTGGTCGTAGAGCTTGCGCTTCTCGTCGTCTCGCAGGACCTCGTAGGCTTCGGTGGCCTCCTTGAACTTCTCCTCCGCGGTCGGGTCATCCGGATTCTTGTCCGGATGGTACTTCACCGCCAGCTTTCGGTAGGCCTTCTTGATCTCGGACGCGTCGGCACCCTTGGTCAGACCCAACACTTCGTAGTAGTCGCGTTTGCTCATCGCCTCGGACATTTCGGATGGAGAAGGGCTCGCCCGGGGGCCTCGATCGGGCCAGCATCCAAGAAAAAGCCGCCCGGGGCAAGCGCAAGCCCCGGACGGCGAATTCTACTCCCCTCCTGCGAAGGGGATTCCCGACTCGCTCAGTGACTTCCCTGGTAGATGAAGTCCGCGAAGCGATGTGCGGCCTCCTGCAGGGCCTCGGTCGCTTCGACCAGCTCATCGTGTTCGAAGGACGAGACCGAGTTCTCCAGGGCGTCGCGAACCCGTTCGCAGAGCTCTCGCAGACGATCGCACTCCGCAGTGGGCACATCGCGACCGAGGCTCTTCTCGAGGGTTTCTTCGACATTGAGAAGGAGCTCCTCGGCGGTGTGACGAGCCTCCGCCCGCCGACGCCGCGCCAGATCCTCCTCGTGGCGCTCCCCGGCCTCGGCCAGCATGCGCTCCACTTCGTCCTCGGAGAGATTGGATGCGTCCCGGACGCAGACTTCCTGCTCCACTCCGGTCCCGAGATCACGGGCCGAGACCTTGAGAATCCCATCCGCGTCGACATCGAAGGTCACTTCGATCTGGGGCACGCCCTTCTTCGCCGCCGGGATTCCGGTGAGTTCGAAACGGGCCAAGCTGCGGTTGTCGACCGCCATCTCGCGCTCGCCCTGGACCACGTGGACGTTCACCGACTTCTGATTGTCCTGCACCGTCGAGAAGATCTGCGACCGGCGGGCGGGAACGGTGGTGTTGCGCTCGAGGACCTTGGTCACCACGCCTCCGAGGGTCTCCAGTCCGATCGAGAGCGGAATCACGTCGAGGAGCAGCACGTCCTCGACCGTGCCATCGAGGACCCCGGCCTGAATCGCGGCTCCGAGGGCCACGACTTCGTCGGGGTGGACGGACTTGTTGGGCATCTTCGCGAAGAGCTCTTCCACTGCTCTCTGCACCGAGGGAACTCGGGTGCCTCCACCCACGAGGACCACGTCGTCCACGTCGAGGGGTTGCATACCCGCATCCTCGAGGGCGGCGAGGCAGCACTCGAGGGTCCGATCGATGAGAGGCTGGACCAAACGCTCGAAACGCGCCCGGCTGAGGGTGAGGTCCAGATGCTGCGGAACCCCGTCCACGGTGGCCACGAAAGGCACTTGGAGGTGGGACTCGAGGCTCTGGCTGAGTTCGACCTTCGCACGTTCCGCGGTTTCTTTCAGGCGACCGCGAGCCATGGGATCCTCCAACAGATCCACTCCGGTCTGCTCGAGGAACTCCTGACGGGCCCAATCGATGATGGCCTGATCGAAGTCATCGCCCCCGAGTTGAGTATCCCCCCCGGTGGAGAGCACTTCGATCACATCATCCGCGAGGTTCAGAATCGAGATGTCGAAGGTACCGCCGCCGAGGTCGTAGACCGCGATGCTCTTGGTCTGGCCGCTGTCGAGCCCGTAGGCCAGAGCCGCCGCGGTGGGCTCATTGATGATCCGCAGTACTTCGAGGCCGGCGATCTTGCCCGCGTCCCGGGTGGCTTGGCGCTGCGCATCGTTGAAGTAGGCGGGGACGGTGATGACCGCCCTCTCGACACTCTCGCCGAGCATCTCCTCGGCCCGGTCGCGCAGAGCCCGCAGGATCATGGCGGAGATCTCGACCGGGGTCATTGGCTTGTCGTCGACCCGGACACAAGCCAGGTCGTGTTCCCCTCGGACGACCTCGTAGGGCAACTTGTTGGTGATGTCCGCGACTTCGTCGAAGCGCAGACCCATGAGACGCTTCAGGGAGTAGAAGGTCTGCTGAGGGCGAGTCGCCATCTGGCGCTTCGCGACCTCGCCCACCAACCACTCTCCCTGGGATCCCCGACCCACGACCGAGGGCGTGGTTCGATCCCCGTTCGTGCCCGCGATGACCTCGGAGCGAGAACCCTCGTAGAAGGCGATCACACTGTTGGTGGTTCCCAGATCGATACCGATGACTCGTCCCATGATTCCTCCGGGGCGCCGACCGAGCGGAGGGTCGGCGCCGAAGGGAATCAGCGGGACACGACCACAACCGCGGGTCTCAAGACCATTTCTCCGAGCTGGTAGCCCTCCTGCACAACCTGGGCCACGTGCTCACTCTCGAACTCGTCCGTCTCGATCTGCGAGACCGCTTCGTGCAGATTGGGATCGAAGGGGCGTCCCATCGCCTCGATGCGGTGGACGCCATTGTCCTTCAGGACCCTCAACAACTGATCTCGGATGAGCTCGACGCCCTTCACGAAATCGGTACTCTCGGCCTCCGCATCGACGGTCGCGAGAGCCCGTTCGAAGTTGTCCACCACGTCGAGCAACTGCCGGAACACCGAGGCCTTTGCAAGATTGATGGAAGATTCGAAGTCCCGGCGGGTCCGCTTGCGAAAATTGTCCAATTCGGCCATGGCCCGAAGCCATTTGTCCCGGTGGGCGTCAGATTCGGCCTGCAGGGACTCGAGCTGAGCGGCAAGTTGATCCTCTCGAGAGACAGAAGATTCCGCTTCTGCCGCCTCCCCGGAATCGGGGGCGGGAGCCCCGATGTCGAGGCTCAATTCCAGCTCGTCCACGCTGGTGGCCGGTCGAGCCGAGGCCTTGGCCTCGGAGGGGCTCTCCTCGGAAGGCTCATCGCCCCCCTCCTCTGGGCCCTCTTCGGCGGGAGGGTCTTCGACGGATTCTTCCGCCGCCGGGGTCATCTCTGCCATCTCGTCGACTTTCTCGTCGTGATCCATGGGAGCCTCATTCCTCGATCGCCTCACCGGGCTTCTGGGGTGCGAAGAATACTAGATCTCGTGCAGGTACCGAGAGATCATGCGGATCAGGGACACGGCGGAAGCGTATTGCATGCGCCGCGGTCCCAGCAATGCCAGATATCCGTACTGATCGTCCAGCTCGAAACGCGTGGCCAACAGAGAGAAGGGGTGGAGGGAAGGCAGCATGTTCTCCTCGCCGATGGCCACCGCCACCTCTCCGCGATCACCGGGAACCAGGGATTCGAGGACGGACTCGAAGTCGTGAGCATGGGACATGAGGTCGAGCAAGGACCGCAGCCGATGGGAATCGGCGAATTCCGGTTGGTCCAATGCCTCGGAGACCCCTTCGTAGGTGAAGCGCATGAGCCCCACCGGATCGAAGAGAGCCCGTCCTCGAGTCGCGATCTCCTGCGCGAGGTGGGACCCTTCCGAACCGTCCTGGGCCAGAAGCTCCTCGAGGTGGATCCGTACTTCTTCGAGGGTACGGCCGGCCAGGCGTCCCCCGAGACTGGTGGCCGCCGCCACCACCGACTCGGGGACCACCGCGCGATCGAGAGCCACCAACTCGGTACGAACTCCACCCTCCTCGAGCTCCACGACCACGAATACATGGTCGGAATCGCGTTGGTAGAGATCGATCCCCCGCACCTGAGGACTTCGCTCACGGGGACCCGCCACGATGGCGATGTTGGAGGACACGCTGCTCACCACTCGGGCCAGTGCCCGAAGGAGTTGGTCGAAGTCCGCGCTGGCCTGCTCGATGGCCGACCGCAATTCGGAGGCGGCACGGGGATCATCGGCCTCCGGAAGGCGAAGTCCGTCGACGAAGGCCCGATATCCGCGGTCGGTGGGGATCCGCCCCGCGCTGGGATGGGGCTGCATCAAATAGCCCTCGCGCTCGAGTTCGCCGAGCACGGCGCGAATGGTGGCGCTCTTCACTCCGAGCTCGCCGGTCTCCTCCACCATCCGACTGCTGATCGGCATGCGCCTCTCGATGAAGAGACGCACCACCAGGTCGAGGACCTGTCGTTGTCGGGGAGTGGTCTGCTGCATCACCATCGGCGCGGAGTACCTCTCGGCTGAGGGCGAAGGCTCGGGTCACCGGGGTGGCCCGTCGACCCATCCTCCGGCCCAAGGTAGAGGGCGAGGGGCGGGTGTCAAGAATTCGACCGATCTCAGTCGCAGAGGCGAAGGACCACTTCGTCGAGGAGGAGCCAGCCCTCGGGGGTGGCTCTCAATCGCGGGCCCACTCGTTCGAGGAGGCCGGCTCGAAGGTAGTCGTCCACGAGGCGGCTCCGATCCTCGACCCAGGCCTCGGGAATCCCCTCGTCCCGCCGGAGGCCGAGGAGGATTCTCTCCCTCCGCACCGCCCGGCGGTCGAGGTGCTCCCTTCCCTCCACCGGCAGGGTCCCGGCCTCCACCGATTCGCACCACCGATGGGCGTCGCGATGATTCCACCACCGATGAGCCCCGTCGAAGGAATGGGCGGAAGGCCCCAAACCGAGGTAGGGATCCCGGGTCCAATAGCGCCCGTTGTGTCGGCTCTCCCGCCCCGGCTGGGCAAAGTTGCTGAGTTCGTAGGCATGGAATCCTCGGTCGGCCAGCTCCTGCACGAGCCGCAGGTAGAGATCGGCCTGTTGGTCATTGGGGGAGGGTTGCCACAGACCCTGAGCCACCTCCCGGCCGAAACGGGTGTCCGCGTGGATCTCCAGCAAGTAGGCGCTGATGTGGGATACGGGATGGGAGGTGATGGCGTCAATACTGCGCAGCAGCCCAGTCCAGTCATCCAGGGGCGAAGCCACGATGAGGTCGGCCGAGACATTGTCGACTCTCTGGCAGGCCAGATCCAGGGCGCGCAGATTCGAAGCGGGAGTGCTCCGCCGCCCCAGGAATTCGAGGACCTTCGGATGCATGGTCTGAATGCCGATCGAGAGGCGATTGAGACCGGCCTCGAGCCAATCGTCGAGGACCCGGGGATCCAAACTCTCCGGATTCGCCTCGAGAGTGAACTCCGCCTCGGGGGCGAAGCGAGGGCGGAGCTCCTCGCCCAGCCAACGGCAGAGCTCCTTGCGCGCCGGCGCGCTGAGCGCAGTGGGCGTGCCCCCGCCGAAGTAGAGGGAGACGATGCGCGCGGAGTCGAGGCGACCCGAGTGGAAGTCGAGTTCCCGCTCGACCGCTCGCACATAACGCAGGGGGAAATCGGGGTCCTGGTTCACGAAGCAGGCGAAGTGGCAGTAGGGGCACCGCACCTCGCAGAAGGGAACGTGGACGTAGACCGACCAATCGCGGCTCGTCACCACCGCCGCCGACTCAACGGATGATGTCCAGGATCCGCCGGAAACGGATCCCCGGACCCGCGGCATCCCACGAGAAGTAGATGAACAGCGCCTTTCCGCGAATCAACGAATGGTCCAGGAAACCCCAGCTGCGCGAATCCCGGGAGTTGTCACGGTTGTCCCCCATCATGAAGTATTTTCCCTCGGGGACGACCACTGGACCAAAACTGTCGCGGCCGGGGAGGATCCGCCGGTCGGCGTGCTTGACGTAGGGCTCCTCCTGGGCCTCACCATTGACGTAGAGGACCTTGTCTCGCACTTCGATGGTATCGCCCGGAACGCCGACGCATCGCTTGATGAAGTCCTGGGTCGGATCCTCGGGATAGCGGAAGACGATGATGTCTCCCCGTTTGGGCTGACGGATCGCCGGCAGCCGGGAGCCCCCGGTGAAGGGGATCTCCGCTCCGTAGAGGAACTTGCTCACGAAGAGATAGTCCCCGACCAGGAGGGTATCCTCCATCGAGCCCGAGGGAATCCGGAAGGCCTGGAACGCAAAGGTCCGAATCACCAGAGCCAGCGCCACGGCCACCAGAATCGCTTCGAGATACTCTCTCCACACCGGCTTCGACGGAACCTTCTTCGCGGTGGTCTTGGCCGCGGTCGACTTCTTCGATGGGGCCCCCGCAGGAGTCGTCGTATTGCTCATCGTTCCACCTTCAACACGGCAAAGAATGCCTCCTGAGGAATCTCCACACTCCCCACGCTCTTCATCCGGCGCTTGCCCTCTTTTTGTTTCTCGAGAAGCTTGCGCTTGCGGGAAACGTCACCGCCGTAGCACTTGGCGGTGACGTTCTTGCGGAGGGCCTTCACATTGGTTCGAGCAATCACCCTGCCACCAATTGCCGCCTGGATGGACACTTCGAACATCTGACGCGGCAGGAGCTCCTTGAGCTTCCGGCAGAGATCCCGCCCCCATTCATAAGACGTCGACCGATGGACGATGACGCTCAACGCGTCCACCGGCTCTCCGTTGAGCAAGATGTCCAGTTTCACCAAGTCGCTCTCACGATAGCCGAGCAGCTCGTAGTCCAGACTCGCATATCCACGGCTCACACTCTTGATCTTGTCGAAATAGTCCACCACGAGCTCGGAGAGAGGCATTTCGAAGTCCACTTTCACCCGATCGGTGTCCATGTACTCCATGCCGGTCTGGGCGCCCCGTCGCTCGATGGTGAGGGTCATCATCCCGCCCACATACTCCTTGGGAGTGATCACCGACACGGTCACGAAGGGTTCGTGAACGCTGCTGAGCTCGGAGGGATCGGGCATCTTGCTGGGATTCTCGACCTTCACCTCCGTACCGTCCTGAAGCACGGCGTGGTACTCCACATTGGGCAAGGTTGCAATCAGTTCCAGGTCGAACTCTCGCTCCAGACGCTCCTGTACGATCTCGAGGTGGAGCAATCCCAAGAAGCCGCATCGGAATCCGAATCCCAAGGCCACGCTGGTCTCGGGCTCGAAAGTGAGGGCCGCATCGTTGAGCTGGAGCTTCTCGAGAGCTTCCTTGAGATCCACGTAGTCGTCCGTGTCGATCGGATAGAATCCACTGAAGACCATAGGCTTGGCTTCGACGTACCCAAGGACCGGCTCCTCCGCAGGATGGGCGTCGGAAGTGATCGTGTCGCCCATCTGCACTGCGGCCACGCTCTTGGCCCCGGTGGCGACATACCCCACTTGACCGGCTTCGATCGATTCGGTCTTGATCTGGCTGAGACGAAAGAAACCAACCTCCATGACGTCGTGAATCTGCCCTCCCCCCATCATCCGAATGCGATCACCGGTGCGGATGATTCCGTCGACCACCCGCACATAGGCGATGGTTCCCCGATAGGCATCGAAGACACTGTCGAAGACGATCGCGCGGAGCGGCTTGTCGCGGTGGGGCTTCGGAGGAGGAACGAGGCGAACGATAGCCTCGAGCAACTCGTCGATCCCCTCCCCCGTCTTGGCGCTGACTCGGACGACTTCACTCTCGTCGCAGCCGATGAGGTCCACGATCTCGTGGGTCACTTCGTCGGGGCGAGCCGAAGGGAGGTCGATCTTGTTGAGCACGGGCAAGATCTCCAGGTCGTGCTCGAGCGCCAGGTAGAGATTGTTCAGGGTCTGAGCTTCGATCCCCTGCGCGGCATCGACGACCAGGAGAGCCCCTTCGCAGGCCGCCAGACTGCGACTCACTTCGTGGTGAAAGTCCACGTGCCCCGGAGTGTCGATGAGGTGGAAGACGTATTCCTGTCCATCACTCGCCTCGTAATCCAGTCGAACCGGATGACTCTTGATCGTGATCCCGCGCTCCTGCTCGAGGTCCATGGAATCGAGGAGCTGGGCCCGCATGTCCCGCAGGGCCACCGTGCCCGCACGTTCCAGAAGACGATCCGCCAAGGTCGACTTGCCATGGTCGATGTGCGCCACAATGCAGAAGTTGCGGACCTTGGATGGGTCGATGGACATGGAACTCTACAAATCGGCAGAGGAAAGGTGACCGGATCGGCCGGCGCGTCAGAATGAGAAGTGTAGCCGGAGCGCCACTCCCTCGCCAGCGGATCCTGGCTCGGACCATTCGCGGTCCAGATCAGGAGTCGGGGGATCCCCACTGTCGAATTCCGCCAGTTCGACGCTCACGAAGGCGTCCAGAGACACAATGAGCAAGCCTCCGGCGGACCACCAGAGATAGTCCCGCACCCGCTCCTTGTGCTCGTTGACCAGCATGTCTCGCAATGCCCTCTCGGGGGAACCTTCTTCGAGGGCATCGCGCCGCACTCGTTCCCGCTCCACCCGACGGAACTCCATGAGAATATTTCCCAGGTAGTACATCTCCGCGGCAAAGGCGACCACTCCCCAGAATGGGGTGTCCGCATAGAGCTGGCCCCATCCCGGAAAGAGCGGGGTCATGGCCACCGCAGCTCGAGCACTCCGATGCTCGGCTCGCAGAGGAGCCAAGGCTTCCTCTCGTTCCACCCGACGGAGCGAATCCGTGACCGCCGGAGCGGCGACGACCTCCTCCACACTCACCCACAGAAGGAGGAGGGCGAAGACCATCGGCCTCCGAAGGTGGATCATGATCCGGCTCCATCTCCAACGCCATGCTGCAGGCGGTGCTTCTGCTCCTGGTAGGATCGGGCCAGAGCAGAGTCCGCCGCCGCCACACAAGACAACAGGCGAGGCCGGATCCGCACCGAGTGCTCGCCCCGCGCCAGCTCGACGACCTCCCCGTCCACGTGGATGCGGGTATCTGCGGGGAGCTTGATCCGAAAACTGCTCACCTGCTCGTAGTGTACGCGCGGGAGACCGATATGCTTCCCATTCCGAGCCCGAGGAACCACGCGCGGCAGGGCCCATCGGCTCAGATCGTCGATGATGCACACGTCGAGGAGCCCATCGAAGGGAAGAGCCCGAGCCGTGATGCGATATCCTCCCCCACAGCGGTCTCCCACCCCGATCTCCATGAGGCCGATCCGTCGCTCTCCCGACGCTTCCAACCCGTCGAAGCCCAGAACGAGCCCGGTGTGCTGCCACCAGGCCCGGAGGATCGCGTAGGTGTAACGGAGGTTCCCGCGCAATGGGCCGGTATGGCGGCTCCAATGACTCGTCTCGGCCGAGAAGGCGAAGCCCACGCTGTTCACGAAGCAATGCTCCCCGACCACCCCGATATCCCAGGGGATGAGCACACCATCGAGGATGGAGTCGAGGGCGGTGGGAACATGGGACTTCATCCCCAGCTGACACGCCACGTCATTGCCCGTCCCCAGGGGAATCACTCCGAGGTGCAGGCCCGGCCGGTCCAAAAGGGCCAAGGCCACTTCATGCACCGTCCCGTCGCCCCCCACCGCGATGACCAGCGTACTCGGCTCGAGAGGCAGGCCTTCCAGAATCCGAGTCGCTCCCCCGGGAGCCGAAGTGAGAAAGATCTCGGCTTCGACGCCTCGATCGCGGAGATGCTGCCGGATCGGCAATAGCTCGGCCCGAGCCAGACCACGCCCCGCCGCGGGATTGACCACGAAGAGGATGCGAGAGAACTCAGAGCGGAGGGTCATCGTCCAAGCTCGGGACACGGGGAGATGGTGGCGGGAATGTGTGCGAATCGAACGCACCTCGGACGCGGACGCCCGACCGCAGGATTTGAAGTCCCCGGGGCCCACCAGGACCCATCCATTCCCGACCTGTCGGTCCCCAACTTAGTCCCAATCGGGGCGGAAGTCGCCCCACAATTCTGGCGGAAAGCATTGGAAGAAGGCGCCTAGGCTTGGAGCCGGGCCACCAGCTCGACTTCCACCTTCGCACCCAGGGGGAGCGCGGACACCTCGACCGTAGTCCGCGCGGGCGGAGCCTGGGAGAAGAGCGAGGCGTAGATCTCGTTGACCTTGGAGAAATCCGCCAGATCCACGAGATAGACGGTCGACTTGATCACATCGGCCACCGTGGCGCCCGCAGCGCGGAGCACTGCCTCGAGGTTGCGCATCACCTGCTCCGCCTGAGCCTCGACCTCTTCGCCGACCAGGACCCCGGTCTCGGGGTCGAGACCGATCTGCCCCGCGGTGAACACGAAGTCTCCGCTGCGGATGGCCTGGCTGTAGGGACCCACCGCGCGAGGGGCCTCAACGGTCGAGATCACTTGGCGTTCGTCCATGGCCCTCCTACTCCACGGTCACACTCTTGGCGAGGTTCCGGGGCTGGTCCACGTTGCATTCCCGCAGCACTGCAATGTGGTAGGCCAGCAGCTGCAGAGGAATCACATTGAGCAAGGGGGAAAGGATGTCCAGAGTCGGTGGCACGGTGATCACGTGATCCGCCATCTCTGCGATCTCGGTGTCTCCGTCGGTGACGATGGCCAGGACTCGTCCGCTCCGCGCCTTCACCTCCTGGACGTTGCCCTTGATCTTCTCGTAGGTGCTGTCATGAGTGCACAACACCACCACCGGCATGTCCTTGTCGATGAGGGCGATCGGCCCGTGTTTCATTTCGGCCGCGGGATAGCCCTCGGCGTGCACGTAACTGATTTCCTTCAGTTTGAGCGCTCCCTCGAGAGCGATGGGATAGTTGTATCCCCTCCCGAGGTAGAGGAAATTCGAGTGGCCCGCGTAGTCCGCAGCCAATGTCCGGATCTGCTCTTCCTGCTCCAAGATGCGGTCGATCTGACGCGGAATGCGGTGCAGGGCGTGGATGATCTCCTGGCCTTCCTCGAGCTTCAAGCTCCGCACTCGAGCCAGACAGAGGGTCAGAATCGCCAGGGCCGTGACCTGACAGGTAAAGGCCTTCGTGGACGCAACACCAATCTCCGGACCAGCGTGGATGTACACTCCTCCATCGCTCTCCCGGGCGATGGTCGAACCCACGACATTGGTGATCCCCAGGACTCGCGCTCCCTGCTTCTTCGCTTCACGCATCGCGCACAGAGTGTCGACCGTTTCCCCCGATTGGGAGATCGCGACGACCAAGGTGTTCGGCGGCAGCATCGGACGCCGATAGCGAAACTCACTGGCGTACTCCACTTCCACCGGAAGCCGAGCCAGATCCTCGATCATGTATTCTCCCACCAGCCCGGCGTGAAAACTGGTACCGCAGGCCAGAAACACCACTCTTTCGATGTCCCGGAGTTGGGAGGTATCCATGTTCAATCCACCCAGATGACCGTCTCCCTCGTCGTAGACCACGCGTCCGCGGAAGGTGTTGCGGATGGTCTCGGGTTGCTCGTGGATCTCCTTGAGCATGAAGTGGTCGAAGCCCCCCTTCTCGATCTGATCGAGATCCCAGGTCACTTCGGTGACTTCCTTGTCGACGCTCTCGTTGGCGACGGTACAAGTCTCCACGCCATCGGCAGTGATGATCGCGCATTCCCCGTCGTCGAGGTAGATCACTTGACGCGTCCGGGTCAGCATGGCGGCCACATCGCTCGCCAGGAAGAACTCGCCATCGCCCAGGCCCACGATCAAGGGACTGCCGTTGCGGGCTCCCACGATGCGGTCGGGTTCGTCGGCATGGATCACCGCGATGCCGTAGGTTCCTTCCACCAGGACCAAGGATTCGCGAACCGCCGCCGCGAGATCGCCGCGGTAGTGGGCATGGATGAGGTTGACCAGCACTTCACTGTCGGTGTCGGTATGGAATTCGTAACCACGCTGGGAGAGTCCGACCTTCAGGGCCCGGTAGTTCTCGATGATTCCATTGTGCACCAGGGCCAACTTGCCATCGTTGCTGGTATGGGGATGGGCATTCTTCTGGTTGGGCTCACCGTGAGTGGCCCACCGAGTGTGCGCGATCCCGCAGCGACCGTCCACCGGATCACCTTGGAGCAGTTGGGCCAGACGCGCGATCTTCCCCTCGGACTTGCGGACATCGATCGTACCGTCTCCGATGACCGCGATCCCCGAACTGTCGTATCCGCGATACTCCAGACGACGCAGACCGTCGACCAGGGTCTTCGAGGTCGGTCCGTTGCCGATCATCGCGATGATTCCACACATAGATTCGACTTCCCTTCGCCCGAAGGCCTCTGATCTCAGCCTTGCATGGCTTGTCGTACTCGGTCGATGATCGCCGTAGCCTCCGCCGCATCCGGTGCCTCCGCGATGATCCGCAGAGCATTCTCGGTATTCGACCGCCGAAGGTGGACCCAGCGATCCCCCAAATCGTAACGGATTCCGTCCCTCTCATTCCAGCTTCCAGACTCGCCAATCGACGCCGCGGCCCGTTTCCAGAGGGCTGGATCGTCATTCTTCTGGTCGAGAGGCAGCTTCACCTTGACCATCTCGGCATTGGGGAAACGATCCAGACACTGGCGAAGGGATCCTCGATGGGCCACCGCCGCAAGGACCAATGCGGCACCCAGAGGAGCGTCCCGCCCCGGATGGAGGGCCGGGAAGATCACGCCGCCATTGCCCTCTCCCCCGATCACTGCGCCGCGGGCCATCATTTCCGCCACCACATTTGCTTCCCCGACCGGGGCCCGGAAAATCTCCACTCCGTGTCGCTCGGCCACCCGGTCGAGCGCCATGGTGGTGCTCAAGTTCACCACCACCGGGCCCGGAGTTCGCTCCAGGACGAAGTCGGTCGCGACCGCCAAGGTGAGCTCCTCGCTCAAGGCAACGCCTCCCCGGTCGACCAGAGCCAGGCGGTCCACATCGGGATCCACCGCCATGCCGAGATCGGCATCCAACGCGGCGACCGCCGCGATCAATTCGCCCAGATTCTCCGGCCGGGGTTCGGGATCGTGGGGAAAGTGTCCCGTACAACCGCAGTGCAAGCGATGGACTTCTGCCCCGAGGGACTCCAGCAACGCGGGCAACGCATGACCACCTGCACCTTCGACCGCATCCACCACCACGCGGATCTTCCGATCCGCGATCGCGGCCACATCGATCTCCTTCATTTCCAGGATCGCCTGACGATGAAGGGACTCGCCCCGGAGATCCTCCCGCAGCCCACCCAGATCCAGAGCCCTCCGATGTTTTCGCTGCGACGCGTCGTGGAGGGTGCGAAGTTCATCGACCTGGTCGGCATCGAGGAAGAGTCCATCTCCCCGCACCAACTTGAGCGCATTCCACTGGACTGGATTGTGGCTCGCAGTGACGATCACGCCCCCCACCGCATCCGTCTCCTGGACCAGGTATTCGGAGGCCGGGGTGGAGAGAAGTCCTCCCCGCACCACGTCGTGCCCGGTGGAACGCAATGCCGCTTCCACCGCCGCTTCGACCATCGGACCCGACGGTCGTGAATCCCGAGTGAGCACCACCGGACCCTCGGGCAACCAGTTGCCGAAGGCGCTGGCCCACCGCGAGATCGACTCCGCATCGAGGGTTTCGCCGATGACCCCGCGGATCCCAGAAACACTGACCTTCAGAACCATTCACCGACCTCGATCCAAGAGATGCCAGAGCCGAACTTCGGGAGACCGCAGCCCTTGGTTCACCGCGACCCCTTGCCGCCCATTCTTGTACAACCTGCGGACCCGCCCGACCAGTCAAAGCCAAGGCCTGGGTCTCCGATGCGATTCCTCGGGCCGGCGATCCGCAGAACCGCGGGCAATTCTTCCGGAATGGAACGCAACTCTCGCGCCGACTTTGCGAAGGCCAAGTCGAAGTGATGTTCCCACTCGACCGGCAAAAAAAAGAGAAGGGGCCCAGGCTGCGAGACCCCTTCTCCGCGACGAATTCCACGTGCTCGGATGCTTGCCCCCAAGAGGGCTGGAGCTGGTGTGGGGACTTGAACCCCAGACCTGCTCATTACGAATGAGCTGCTCTACCAGCTGAGCTACACCAGCGACACCCGCGACGCGTGGTAGACGGAAGCCGATGCTGTATGCCGCATCGTCGCCGCTGGGGGCAGTCTATTCCATTCGATTCCGGTGTCAAGACGGCCCGGGAAAATCGCCGCGCTTCGGGGTTTTCTGGCTTGGACACATTTGATTCGCTATGCTAATAATTCGATTCTCAAATCATGAGGAGGTCACCATGCCCGCTCCGGAGCTCTCACTCCTGCGACAGGCCCGACTCCTGTACACGGAGAGCCGCGAACTGAGTCGTCAGATCCAAGCCCAGGACCGTCAGGCCGCGGCCGCCGCGGGGCTGACTTCGGTCGGAGCCCATGCCCTACGCATCATCGAGGAGGCCTGCGGGACCCTGACCATGCAGGACCTCGCCCGCGAGCTGCGGATCCGGCGCAGCACGGTCACCCGACTCGTCGATGACCTCGAAGCCAAGCGACTCGTCCGCCGCCGACCCAATCCACGGGATCGCCGGCAGATCCACCTCGAAACCCTGGCCGACGGCCGGGAGCGGCTCGAGACCCACCTCGCCCTGGCCGAGCAGATGCAGCGGGAGGTCCTGGCGCGAATGAGCCCCTCGGCCCGGCAGGACTGCACCCGGGCCCTCCACGAGGTACGGATCGCCTTGGAGCGCTGGAACGAAGATCATCTGAAGGAGCTGTGATTCGCCCGACCGGGCCCGGTGGGGGGTCGATGGTGCGTCGGGACGGAATTGAACCGCCGACACACGGATTTTCAATCCGTTGCTCTACCAACTGAGCTACCGACGCACCTTCGAAGGGCTCCGGCACAGATCGCTGCCCCGGAGCGAAGAGTGAATATCGGAGAGGGCCCTCGCTTTGTCAAGGCGCCGCCGATTCAGACTCCCACCGCGACCTGGGGGGTGAGATCGGCGATGTTGTCGACCAGGCGATCGAGGGCGAAGGGCTTGTACATCACCGAATCCGCCTTGGACCAGGTTGCGACGAATTCCTCACGATCGACGCTGTTGAGCCGGCGAGCGGTGAGCAGCATGATCGGAAAGCGCGATCCCTCGGAGCGCTGGGTCATCCACTCCTTGAGTTTGCGAGAGACTTCGTAGCCGTTGCACCCCGGCAGCATGACATCGAGGACCATGAGATCCGGGGGCGAGGTCTTGGCCGAAGCGAGCGCTTCCTGCCCATCGTAGGCAACTCTTACCGAATAGCCCCGACGTCGGAGCGCGAAGTCGAGGGTCTCGACGATGTCAGGATCGTCATCGACGATCAGAATCACGGGCTTGTCAGTCATGGGACGCCTTTCCGGGCTGAGGATCTCCCGACGGGAGTCCGTACGGGTTTGCGCGTTGAAGAAGCTCCGCAAGCAATGTACCCGCACGGCGTCCGTCCTCGGGGAGCGACACCGCGGCCACCCCACCCCTCCCCGCCGCCGGCGACGATGACCCGCAGCGCAGGGTCCAAGCCTCGCCAAGGGGCAGATAGACCGCCTCGGTGTCACTCGCTTCCTCAGAGCTGGGATCCCCCCCAGGTGGAGCGTAGAGATTCAGATGCAGAGACTCCGCTCTCCGCCACGCCTCCTCCACCCGTGCACGCAGAATCTTGACCGTCGAGAGGAATCCCGCGACCTCTGCGGTCTCGGGAATCCACACGCGGAAGGTGGTCCCCTCGCCCACTCTGGACTCGATGGTGATCTCTCCGTCGTGACCATCCACCAGCGAGCGAACGATGGCCAGGCCGAGTCCCGCCCCCTCGGGGCGGTCCGAGAGGGGGTCCCCCTCCTGGTAGAAGGGGTCGAAGGCATGGTGCACGGTGGTGGGAGACATGCCGCTGCCTCGGTCTCGAACTTCGATCTCGATCCCCCGGAGGGAGAGGCCGATCAGGGCCGCAAGCTCTCTCAGGCGCAGATCCGGGGCTGGCATCTCGGTGCGGAGAACGCACCGCACTTCCCGACGACGGGGACAGAACTTGAAGGCATTGCCGACGAGATTCTCCAGGATCTCTCCGGCGCGACTGCGATCGAGATAGCAACGAGCGCGCAGCGGAAGGTCCACGATCAGGACTCGCCCTTCTCTCTCCGCCCGAAGTTCGAGGTCGTCGAAAATCGGTCCGAAGACCTCGCCCGCCTCGACACTTTCTCGGTGAAGGACGAGACGTCCGGCCTCCTCCCGGGCCATGTTCAGCAACTGCTCCACCCGGTGGCCCATCCGGTGCACTCCCCTCAAGGTCATCTCGATGAAGTGCCGTTGATCGGCGGAGACTTCTCCGACCTCCCCCCCCACCAGGAGTTCGAGTGCAGTTTGCATGCTGGTCAGAGGAGTCTTGAGTTCGTGTCCCACCGTGCTCACGAATTCGGCGCGGGCCCGCTCTCGGCGCTGCTCCGCACTGACGTCGCGCAGGGTGAGCAACCAGGTCCTCTTTTCGGTGATGGGATCGGACCACCCCAGGGACTGGATATCGAGGGGAAGGTTTCGGCCGGGCAATTCGAGGATGGTCTGTCCTGGTTGCCCGCTGCGGCGGTCACGGATTTCTTCGAAGAGGTCCTTCCATCGCATGCCGGTCCGAAGCTCGAGGTCGTCGAGCTTCGTGATCTCCCCCTCGATTTCCAGAAGCTGACGAGCCTCGGAATTGACCACCCCCACCCTTCCACCGTCTTCGACGAGCACCAAGCCCACCGGAAGCAGTTCCAGGATCCTCTGCAATTGCTGACGCCGTTGCTGCTCCTGGTCGAGGACATGTCCGAGGGCATGGGCCACCGATCCGGCGGTGGACCGCAACATCTCGGCCGCCTCCGGCGCGAAGGTCTGGGGGAGTCGCGCGGCCAGAACCACGAGGGCTCCCCTCCCTCCATCGCTCTTCAGGGCTACCGCGAGGAAAGAGGGCCAGGGATCCTCGAGGCCGGAATCCCCTCCGCCTCTCTCTTCGGGGGCGCAGAAACGGTCCCAGCCGGAGAGATCGAGGTTGCGCCACCGCAAGTGCTGCGGCCAAGGCTGACGGTGCTCCCGCACGAATTCCGCCACGCATCGCGAGAGGAAGTCGGCCTGCAAGGAGCTCGTGCTCTGCACCTGACTCAGCATCAGAGGGACGTCGTGCGGATCCTCCAGGATCAGAGCCACGGCATGGGCCGAGAAGCGAGTGCGCAGATCTACGAGCCAATCACCCGCCGCACCGAGGTCATGGAAGACCCGGCTCGCCTGGACTCCGGCCCTCAGTCCGGCTCGGACCTGCTCGAGCCGTCGGTGGAGGTGGTGACGTTCTGCGGACAGTTGTTCCAGATGCAGTTGCTGTTGGAAGACCAGAAGGGCGCAGGGCAGGGCGTCGAGCCACTCCCACTCTTCCCTCGACTCGTCTTCCCCGCAGAGCAGAAGGTGGAGTTCCAGACCCTCGTCATTGCGCACCGTCTGCAAGCCGACCGCTTCGTCGAAGGCGGTCCCAAGCGGAAGGTCCACGCCATGGGCGGTCGAAGCCAGGTCGAGTCCCAATCCCACGAAACCCTCGCGCGCGGCGGCATCGGCAGAACTTGCGCGGGCCAACCACTTCTCTTCCCCACCGGGAAGGACCAGGAGTGCGGCCAGGACCTCCTCTGCACCCGGCGCCCACCCGAAGCAGGTACGCAAGAAGGCCTTGGGATCGGCTCCGCAATCCCCGAGAGCACCCATCAGAGTGGAAACGGAAACCGACCGAGCCTTCGGCGGAGAAGATGAAGAGGGAGTTTGCATGTCTCGGCTGGGGCAAAGAGGGTGCCAGGGCCGGACTAGGAAGCTGCGCCATATCCCTCGGGATATTCGCGATGCCACCGAAAGGCATCGCGCAGAATGGTCACCAGCTCACTGTGTCGAGGTACCCAGCCCAAGTGGGCTTCGGCGCGCGCGCGGCTGGCCACCAGGCGCGGTGGATCTCCGGGGCGCCGTGGTCCGGCCGGCGCCCTCAACTCGGTTCCGCTGACTTCGGCTGCCGCTCGCAACACTTCCAGGACACTGGCCCCCCTTCCGGTCCCGAGATTCAACGCCACCAGCCCGGGATCCCCCAAGACCTCGAGGGCTGCGGCATGAGCGGCCGCGAGATCCTTCACATGCACATAATCACGCACCGCGCTCCCATCGGCGGTGGGGTAGTCGCTTCCGAAGACTTCGAAGTCTTCCAACCGTCCGAGAAGGTGCTGACACAGTCGCGGGATGAGATGGGTCTCCGGAGAGTGATCTTCTCCGAGTCGACCGTCGGCTCCACATGCGTTGAAGTAACGCAGAGCCACCGCAGAGAGCCCCCGGGCTCTGGCTTCCTCCTGCAGAATGGTTTCGATCATGGCCTTGGTATGACCGTAGGGATTGACCGGAGCCAGCGGCAGATCCTCGTCGATCACTTCGACCTCCGGTTGACCGTAGACCGCGGCCGAGGAACTGAATACCAAGCGCCGAACCCGAGCCCGGTCCATGGCGGAGAGCAACGACAGTGCGCTCCCCAAGTTCTCGTGGAAGTAGTGGCGCGGCTGGCGGACGGAATCTCCGACCAGGCTCAGACTGGCGAAGTGGATCACTGCGTCCACTCCTCCTTCGAGGGCCGCATCGACCACTTCGCGATCCTGCACTCGACCCTCGAAGAATGCAGCCTCCGCGGCCACTGCCTCCCGGTGTCCCGTGCTCAGGTCATCGAGGACGCGAACGTCGTGGCCGCGTCGCAGCAACTCGGCCGAAGTGACCGAGCCGATGTATCCCGCGCCACCGGTGACCAGAACTCTCACGAATCACTCCCTGGTTGGGACTCCTCTGCGGCCGCCCGGGTCAAGAGGGGGGCGAGCGCGCGGCCGGTCTCGGATTGGGGACAGGCCGCAATCTCTTCGGGGCTTCCCTCGACGACGATGCGCCCCCCTTCGGGGCCACCTCCGGGACCGAGGTCGATGATCCAATCCACGTTCTTGAGCACATCGAGATTGTGTTCGATGACCAAGACACTGTTCCCCGCATCAACGAGTTCGTCGAGGACCTTGAGCAGGCGACGAATGTCTTCACTGTGCAGTCCCGTGGTGGGTTCGTCGAGGAGATAGAGACGGTGCCCCTTCTTGCCTCCCAATAGCTCGCGCGCGATCTTGATTCTCTGACTCTCGCCTCCGCTCAAGGTGGACGCGCTCTGCCCCAGCTTGAGGTAGCCCAGCCCCACTCGCTGCAGGAGCCACAGACGCCCGCCGATGCCCGGGCTATCGACGAAGAACTGAATGGCCTCGTCGATGGTCAGGTCGAGCAACTCTGCAATATTCTTTCCCCGGTAGCGAATCTCGAGAGTCTCACGGTCGAAACGCAGACCCCGGCAGGCCTCGCAGGGCACGGTGAGATCGGCCATGAACTGCATCTCCACGGTGATCACTCCCATGCCCTGACAGACACTGCACCGTCCGCCAGCGGTATTGAAGCTGAAGCGCCCCGCGGTCCAACCGCGACTGCGAGCCTCGACCGTCGAGGCCAGGAGCTCGCGGATCTCACCCATCACCTGCAGATAGGTTGCGGGATTGCTACGGGAGCTCCGGCCGATCGGACTTTGATCGACGAGCAGCACATCACTCAGATTGTCCGCGCCGTGGAGGTCGTCGAAGTCGAATTGGCGCCCCCGGCCTCCGCTCAGATTCCCGTTCAACGCGGGATAGAGAATGTCGTTGATCAAGGTACTCTTGCCGCTACCGCTCACGCCGCTCACCCCGACGATCAGACCCAGAGGCAGGCGGAAGTCCACGTTTCGCAGATTGTGACGCCGAGCTCGCATCAGATGTAGTCGTCGACGCCCGGGACTGCGCCGTCGAGTCTTGACCGGCACGTTGCGGTCGCCCACCAGATGAGCGCAGGTGAGAGAAGAGGACGGATAGGCCTCTCCCGGTCGAGGAGGTTTGCCGGAGAAGAGCAGGTGGCCTCCCTGGCTGCCAGCCCCCGGTCCGAGATCGATGAGGTGGTCGGCCGCGGTCACGATGACGGGGTCGTGCTCCACCACCACCACCGTATTGCCCTGCCGCGCCAGAGCACGGAGGCTCTCGAGCAGGAGGTGAGTGTCGCGCGAGTGCAGACCGATGCTGGGCTCGTCCAGAACGTAGAGCGTTTCCACGAGGCGCGAGCCCAGAGCATTGCTCAGGTGGATGCGCTGCATCTCGCCTCCGCTCAGACTCCGGCTCGCCCGATCCAGACTGAGATAGTCCAGGCCGATCTCGAGGAGAAAATCGACCCGCTCGACCGCCTCCCTCCAGACATCGCGGGCGCCGCGCGAAGCCAGATACTCCGGGTCGAGCGAAGTCAGGAAACTCTGCAATTCGGGGATCGGAAGGTGGCAGAGCTCCCCCACCGAGACTTCGTGGCCGGCATCGCCGAGCTTGACGGCCAGGGCCGTCGCCCGCAGTCGCCCACCCCCGCACTCCGCGCAGCGCGAACGTCCGAGATATCGGCGAGTGAAGAACCTCTGACCCTCGCTGTGAGGATGTTCCCGCATGTCGCGCAGCCAGGGCATGATCCCGACATAGCCCTTGCCCTCGTACTCGAGGACCTTCTGACGCTGCCGCGCCGTCAGACGCCGAAAGGGCGTCTCGGTGGGAATCTTCTCTTCGGCGCAGAATCGCAGCAGGCGTTCGAATTCTTCGCGCCATGCCTCCGACGACCAGGGCCGAATCGCGCCCCCGGAGAGACTGCGGTCGAGGTCGGGAACCACCTTCCTCTCGTCGAATTCCAGACGCTCCCCGAATCCATTGCAGCCCGGACAGGCTCCCTGCGGACTGTTGAAACTGAAGAGTTGGGGTGTGGGTTTCTCGTAGCGTTCTCCGTCGACGGGCCATTGATAGCGATCGCTGAAATCCCTTCGCACCCCACTCTCCAACTCCACCACCGACGCATCGCCCTCTCCCGCCTGGAGCGCGAGTTCGAGGGCTTCGGTCAAGCGGGATCGAGATGCGACTCCGGCTCGAATCCGATCGGCGACCACCTCCACCACGGTCGGCGCAGGGCTTCGCCGCGGATCGAGGTCTTCGAGGCGCACGAGCTCACCCTCCTCCCACACCCTCACGTAACCCTGAGCCATCAGGCGCTCACGAAGCTCCTCGAAGGAGAGGGTCTCGGTGCACTCCACCGGGTAGAGAACCACCAAGGACTGTCCTTCGGAGAATTGATCGAGCAGGTCGTCCGTCGCGGAGTCCGGAGTATCGGGCTGCACCTCTCGATGGCATCGATGGCAACGGATGCGCCCCGCCCGGGCGAAGAGGACCCGGAGGTAGTCATACACTTCGGTTGCGGTGCCCACCGTACTCCGGCTGCTCTTGACCCCATTGCGCTGGCGGATGGCGATGGCGGGTTGGATGCCCTCGACCGCCTCGACATCGGGCTCTTCGAGCTGCTCGAGAAACTGGCGGGCGTAGGTGCTGAGATTCTCGACGTAGGATCGCTGACCCTGCGCATAGAGAGTGTCGAAAGCCAGGGAGGACTTCCCGGACCCCGACAGTCCGCTGATCACCGTGAGCGCACCCTTGGGAATGCGCACATCGATGCCCTTGAGGTTGTGTTGGCGCGCCCCACGGATCGTGATAGTTTCGCCGGAGTTGGGGGCGCTGCACATCGAGGATACCACTCGCTTCGGCCGAAGAATTCCCCCAAGAGAAGTCAGAGTCCTCACGGGGACCCAGGGAAGTCCCCGAGTCTATCCCGACCCGACCCCTCGGTCAAACCTGCCCTTTCTCTCCACCGCGAGGAATAGTCTTGGAATCGGGTCCCATCGCAGAATTGCTCCAAACCCTCCGTCGTCTCCGTGGCCCCGACGGCTGCGAATGGGACCGGCGACAGGACTTGGCGTCGGCCGCCCGCTACCTCGCGGACGAAGTCTTCGAGTATGTGGAATGCGCGGCCTCGGGCGATGACGACTCCGCCACCGACGAGCTTGCCGATCTGTTCTACATGCTGGCCTTCAACTGGCTGATCCTCCACGAGCGCAACGGCATCGACTTCGAGGAACTGGCCCGGCGAGGCACCGAGAAACTCCGCCGCCGCAAACCGCAGGTCTTTCGACCCGGACCGGAGTGGGACGGACTCGAAGCCGACGAGATCTGGCGCCGGGTCAAGGCCGCCGAGAACGAAAGCGAGGATTCTCCCTCTCCGCCGAGCCTGCTGAAGGACCTCCACCCCGCCACCTCTCCCTTGCGCCAGGCTCTCCTCCACGGCCAGCATGCGGCCCGGGCGGACTTCGACTGGCCCGGCCCGGCACCGGTCTTCGACAAGATCGACGAGGAGATTTCCGAACTCCACCAGGCCCTAGAGGCCGAGGACTCCGAGAACGTCGCAGAGGAATTGGGCGATCTGCTCTTCGCGGTGGTCCAGCTCGGACGTAAATTGGGGGTGGATCCCGACCTGGCCCTCCGCCGCACCAATGCCAAGTTCGCCCGTCGCTTCCGGCGCATGGAAGAGCGCTGCGGCCACGAGGTCCAAGGTCTGCGGGATCTGGGGATCGAGGGTCTGTGGCGAGAATACGACCGGGCCAAACGCGAATTGCGTCAGGAAGACGAGTCCGGGCCTCCCTCTTCGGGGCATCCGTCGTCATCCTCGAAGCCGTCGTAGTCCTCCGCCTGGGTCGGACACTGGTCCTGCGAGTCCTCGATCCCATCGAGATCGTTGTCGAGGTCGGGGCAACCATCCTCGTCCTCGAATCCATCGAGGTCCTCGGCCTCGAAGGGACAGGCGTCGCGAGAGTCCTCGATCCCGTCTCCATCCTGATCGAGGACGATGTCCGGGCAACCATCTTCGTCCTCGACCCCGTCGAAGTCTTCGGGCTGCATCGGACATTGGTCGACGCGATCGGGGATCCCGTCCAAGTCGTTGTCGAGTTCCGGGCGCCCGTCTTCGTCTTCGAAGCCGTCGAAGTCCTCCGGCAGATTGGGTGCGAGATCAAGCCGGTCTTCGATCCCATCCCCATCGTTGTCCCGGTCCGGGCAGCCATCGCCGTCCTGATAACCATCGAGGTCCTCGGGCTGCATCGGGCAGTGGTCCTCGCGGTCCGGGATTCCATCACCGTCACGGTCACGCCCCCCGAGGAAGATGGGCATGCTCACTCCCAGCTCCGCGAACCAGTCGGGCAACTTGGGCTCGAAGGCGGTCTTGGCGTCGTCCGCGTGGATCCCGATGGACCAACTCGCCTTCAGAGCCAGGCCATCTTCCTTCCCCAAGTAGACCCCGGGAGTGACCCAAGCCTCCCCCTCCTTCGTCGAGATCTCCGAATCGAAGGCGAAGTAAGCGGCCGAGAAGTCGAGGAAGATGTGTCCCCATCGCTGGGAGAAGGCCAAAGTGCTGCGCAAGAGGAGTTGATCGTTCTCTCTTCCGCTCGCCCCAGCCTCCACTGCAGGATAGGAGGGAAAGAAGATGCCCGTGTCACTCGGCGGACCCGAACCGATTCCATAGCCAAAGCTCTCGTTCTTGTTGTTGCGATATCCCAGATTCCAAGTCCAGTCCAGGCGCGGAGCCAACGCGTCGCGAAAGAGAGTCACCGCCGCGCTGACTCCGAACTCCCCTTCGACCTGTCTCGTGCTCAACCCCTTCGTCGCATCTCCCATCGGGATTCGCAGGGCCGACCAACCGCCCACCCGCCACGCCGGACGGGAGAAGGCGCGCCAGGAAGCAGCCACTTCGAAGTCCCCGACTCCGCGATTCGTCTCTCCCCCCTCCTCGGCCACCCGCCGGTAGAGGGCCGACCCCGAGACCACCGCCCACCGCGTGGGGCGAAGGGAGAGTTGCAGCCGGTATTCTTCGCTGCGAATCTGTTGGGTGGGCAGCACCACGTCGATCCCACTCTCGGGGTCGAGAGTTCCTCGGAGCATGTAGAGTCCAAGGCGCAGGGGTTCGGGAGTGGCTTCGGGAACGGCGACGGTGCCCGCATAACCGGGCAAGCCCAGGCGATTGGGACCGATCTCCGCGGCATCGATCCCCGCTGCCGAGACCAGGCAGGACAGCAACGCGAGCCCCCCGACCACCTGTGCTTTCACCATCTCACCTCGTGGGAATCGACTTCTGTTCCACCACGTAGCGCCATGGGCGACCGACCCGCAAGAGAGAATCGAGACCCTCGGGCTCAAGCGCGCGGGGGGCGGTCGTGCTCGTCCAGAATCTCCCCCACCAGCGCCTCGAAGAGATCCTCCAGAGTGACGATCCCCAGGGTCCGACCGAGGGCATCGACCACCACCGCCATTCCCGCCCGTGCCTCCAGCAGCGCTCCAATGGCCTCGTCCAGACCCATCTCCGCGACCACCCGAAGAATCTCCCGCTCCAGATCGTCCACCGCTTCCCCGGTGGGTCCTCCCACGAGGTCTCGAAAGAGCAGGAGCCCCACGATGTCGCCGTCGGGATCGACCACCGGAATGCGACTGTGCCCGGTATGCCGGACACAGTCCTGCGCATCCTCCACACTCGCCCCTTCCAGCACCCGGCTGACTCTGTCGAGGGGAGTCATCACCTGGCGCAGCGGAAGCTGAGAATTGCGAGTGAGACGACGCAGGAACCGCCCCTGCTGGGCGCTGATCTCCGCCCGTCGCCGGCTGAGGGCCACCAAGCGCAGCAATTCCTCGCGCCCCGCATCGGATTCGACATTCGCGTTGCCCAGCCCCAGGATCCGGAGCACCCCGCCGGCCATCGCCACCGCCACCCACTGCAGGGGTCTCAGCAGACGCATGGACCACTCGAAGGGGGCACTCACCCGGGCCAGAAGGAATTCGGGGTGCGCCCGAAAGAGGCTCTTGGGCAGGATTTCTCCGAAGACGATATTGGTCGCCGACATCACCACCGCGGCAATGCTCTCCCCCGACTGAGGCCAGTAGCCCACGCAGAGCGCGGTGGCCACCGCAGTCCCCGTCACCACCGCGAGGTTGTTCCCCACCACCGCTCCCACGATGGAGTCTTCGCGCCGGGCGGTGAGCCTCGCCGCCCGGCGGGCTCCGGAATCGCCCTGCCTCCCCCGATACACCAGGCGGGCCCGCCTCGCGGTGGTCACCCCCGTCTCCGCGCCCGCGAAGAAGGCATTGGTGAGAATCGAGAGCAGAACCACGGCCACCGCCAGATCGCCGTTCATGTCCCTTCCCCCCGGTGACGAATCTCCACCAGGCGCGGACGATTCGGCGAGGCACTCAGGACCCTCAACTCCCATTCGCCGTGGATCACTCGGTCGCCGGCGACCGGGACCCGTCCCAAGCTCTCCTCCAGCAGTCCCGAAAGGGTCACTGCATCCTCCGCCGCTTCGAAGACCCCGAAGGGAGACAAGCTCTCCGCAATCTCGTCGACCTCCAATGAGGCATCACCTCGCCAGACCCCCTCCTCCACCAGATCGAGCCAGCTCCTGCGTTCGTCGGCCTCGTCCTCGATCTCTCCCACCAACTCCTCGAGCAAGTCCTCCAGCGTGACCAGACCTTCGACCCCGCCGTGCTCACCGACCACGATGGCCAGGTGCACCCGGCGGGACTGGAAACGCCGGAAGAGCTCCCCCGCCCCCAGGGTCTCGGGCTCGAAGTGGGCTTCGCGCATGAGTTCCGAGGCGCAAAAGTCCTGATGACGACGGCGATCCAAGACGTCCTTCAGATAGAGCACTCCGACGATGTCCTCGGGACCGTCGCCGGTCACCGGCAGGCGACTCCGACCCGAGGCTTCGAAGACCTCGAGGATCTCGTCCCTCCTCGCCTCGGCCGAAACCGTCACCATGTCCACCCGAGGGGTCATGCACCGCCCCAGAGGCATGGGAGCGAAGGTCAGCATCCGCGAGAAGACCCGGGCTTCGAAGGGAGTGAGCTCGCCATCCTCCGCCGCCAACTCCACCGCGGTGGGAAGCTCCTCGACTCGCAGAGGGTGGTTCGAGGGAGTTCCGATGGTCCAGGCCACCGCGCGCACCAGCACTTTCTGCACCGGCTGCAGCAACCAGACCATCGCTTTCAAGGTGGGTGCGGCCCACTGCGCCACCTCGCGCCGCCGACGCAGCGCCGCGGACTTGGGGACGATCTCCCCGAAGAGGAGCAGAAGAAGAGTGGCCGCGGGGATCGCCACCGCGAGTCCTCTCGGACCGAGGAGACGGAGCGAGACACTCGTGGTCAGCACCGAGATCCCGACGTTCACGATCATGTTGCCGAAGAGGAGGGTGACCAAGGTCGCCTCGGAGCGCCTCACGAGATCCACCACCATGCGCCGGCGTCGACGCCGGTCCCGAGCGAAGGCGTCCAACTCGCCGTCCTCGAGGGAGAACAGCGCGGTCTCCGACCCCGAGAAGAACGCCGAGGCCACCAGCAGGCCCACCAGGAGGGCGCTCTCGATGAGGAGGACCATCAGCGCGACATCCCTCCGGCCAACCCCCAGCCGGGAGGAGCGATCTTCTCGTGGTCGCGGGGCGAAATCGCCACTAGTCTGAAGCCATTGTCCATTCTGGGGCAGCAGACCACAGATTCCGCAACGGAGCAAGTTCTGCTCGATTCGAGAGACGGCCATGCGCGTGGGGCCCTCCATCCTCCTGATTCGATTCAGCTCTCTCGGCGATGTGGTGCTGAGCAGCGTGCTCCTCGACGCCATAAGGGAAACCTATCCCGAAGCGGAGCTGACCCTGGTCACCAAGGCCTCCTTCGAGGGACTCTTCCGTGACGACCCCCGCATCACTCGCCTGCTCCTCCTCCCCGCGGGGGCCTCGGTCCGATCCTTGACCCATCCACTGCGAGGCCTCGACTTCGACCTGGTTCTCGATGCCCACGGAAGTCTCCGTAGCCGTCTCCTCTGTTCCCTCCTCGCTCCGTCGAGCCTGCGGCGGATCGACAAGAGCACCTTCGATCGCTGGCTGCATCTGCAGTGGAGGGTGCGGCGACCCACCTTGGAACAGCGGCAGATCGACCGTTACCTCGCCCTCCTCCCCGAAGCGGGAGCCGATCACCGTCCTCGCATTCACGGGGTTCACGACGACCCGGTCTCCGATCCCTGCCTCGCCCTCGCCCCCGGTGCGCGCCATGCGGCCAAGGCCTGGAGACTCGAAGCCTTCGCCACCGTGGCCCGACGATGGGTCGACGCCCACGGTGGGAAGATCCTCCTCCTGGGAACCGAGACCGAAGCTCTTCGAGAATTGCGCGCGTTGATCTCTCTCGACTCCGAAGTGCCCATCGACGACGGGGGCGGAGTCCGGGACCTGGGCGAGGTGGCCCGGGATCTCCGTCGCAGCGACCTCCTGCTGGCCAACGACAGCGGACTCCTGCACCTGGCTGAAGCTGTGGGCACTCCGGTGGTCGGCATCTTCGGACCCACGACTCGAGCCTGGGGATACTTCCCCTGGGACGAGCGCAGCCGGGTGGTCGAAGTTCCCATACCCTGTCGGCCCTGTTCGCGCAACGGCGGACGGTCCTGCCGTCTCCAGCACCGGCTGTGCATGGACCTCATCACCGTGGACCGCGTTCTCGATGCCCTGGAGGAAACATGGAGCCACTTGCGCCCCGTCGCCCTCCACTGATTCCGTGGCTGGCCTACAACGCCGTGGCCCTACCTCTCTGGTGGACGGGGCTGCACCTGGCTCGATTCTTCGATGCCAAGGCCGAAGCTGCGCTCTCGGGCCGAGCTCACCTCTTCGACCGCCTGCACCACCAGCGCGAAAAGCTCCGAGGCTGTCTCTGGTTCCACGCCTCCAGCGCGGGAGAAGTGGAGCAATGCCGCCCGGTATTGCGAGCGCTGCGAGATTCTCGCCTTCGCGATCGCCCCACCCTTCTCACCGTATTCAGTCCCTCCGGTCACGCCCACGCCGTAGACCACGCCGAAGCCGACTACATCGAATACCTCCCCCTCGACACTCTCAGGGCCAGTGACCGTATCCTGCATTGGCTCGAACCGTCCGCGCTGATCTACCTCCGTTACGACGCCTGGCCCAACCTGGTCTGGACCGCGCACGCGGCCCGAGTTCCGCTCTTCTTGATCAGCGCAACTCTCGGCGTCGAGAGCCGCCGACACCACCGGGCCCTCCACTCTTTCTTCCGGACCGTCTACCGCAGCTTCGACGGGATCGGCTGTCTCAGCGAGGAGGACCAAGCAGCCTTCGCCGAACTCTACGGCCTCTCCTCCCCCCGACTCCAGGTCACCGGAGATCCGCGCTTCGATCAGGTCCTCGACCGAGCCGCCCAGGCCGCGACCGACCCCAGAGTCCGATTGCTCCAAGCCCAGCCCTGGCGCTACCTGGCCCTGGGGAGCACCTGGCCCGCCGATGATCGGGTGATCCTCCCCGCGCTCCGAGAGGAACTCGAGGCCCATCCCCAACGGGGCGTGCTCTGGATTCCCCATGAACCCACCCCCACCGCCCTCCGCCGGGTCGAGCGGGGACTCCAGGCCCAAGGCATCGCCTCCCGACGGTGGTCGGAACTCGTGGAGCTGCCGACCGGACGCCGGCGCTCCACCGCCGCCGCCCGTGACTGCCAGCAGTGGCGAGTCATCGTGGTCGATGCGGTGGGCATTCTGGCCGAACTCTACCACGCCGCCGAAGTGGCCTATGTGGGCGGAGGATTCGGATGGGGGGTTCACAATGTGCTCGAAGCGGCCGCAGCCGGAATCGGGGTGCTCTTCGGTCCTCGACACCGGCGCTCCCAGGAAGCGGCCCAACTCCTGCAGCGAGGCGGGGGAATCTCGGTCCGCGACTCCAGGGAACTGAGACTCGCGCTCCGGGACTGGGGGAACGACTCCACCCGACGCCGGGCGGGCGAAGCAGCTCGGCTCTTCCTCTTGGATCACCGTGGCGCCGCCGAGAAGAATCTGTCCCTCGTGGAATCCGTCCTGCTTCCCTAGAGCTGCACCTCAGCTGCGGTAGGGGATGGGATCCTCGCGTCCCGCCCGGTCGAAGCCCCGCAGACGCAGACGACAGCTCTCGCATTTCCCGCAGGCTCGATCCGAAGACTGATAACAACTCCAAGTCAGGTGCAGAGGAGCACCGAGCTCGACTCCCCGACCGACGATGGCCGCCTTGTCGAGATGGAGCACGGGGGTGCAGATCTCGATGCGAGTCTGGGGACGAGTTCCGGCATCGACCGCCGCTTCGAAGCGACGGAAGAACAGCTCGCGGCAATCGGGATAGCCCGAACTGTCCTCCTCCACCGCACCCAGATAGACCGCTCTCGCTCCGGTGGCTTCGGCCCAGGCGCAGGCCACGGACAGGATCTGTCCGTTGCGAAAGGGAACGTAAGTGATGGGTACCCCCTCCTTCGGTTCCCCGGTGGGCACCTCGAGCGAGAGGTCTGTGAGTGCGGACCGTCCCATCTCCCTCAGCGCGGGCTGCTCGGCCACCATCCGAGAGGCGATCTGGTAGTGATCGCAGATCTCGTCGAAGGCGCGCCGCTCCCGCGCGGCGGTGCGCTGACCGTAGACCAAGTGCAGAGCCCCCACCTCTCCGTGAACCCGCCGCGCTTCGGCCAAGGTCACGCAACTGTCCAGTCCCCCGCTCAGACAGACCACTGCCTCGAGATCTCTCATGGATTCCACCCCTCAAACGCCTCGGTCACGATCCGGCCAGAGCAGCTTGTGTTCCTGGAGTTGTAGAGTGGCATCGACGGCATCGTTCAGCATCCACTCCGCCAACTGCGATCCCTCGAGCTCTCCCCACACCGGAACGAAGAGGACGCAGTGAACCCGATCCTGCAATTGCAATTCCCGCATTCGGTCCACCGCCCAGTCGTAGTCCCGACGATCCGTGATCACGATCTTCACCTCGTCACTCGGACGCAATGCCTCGAAGTTGGGCCAGTAATTGCGACCTTCCTCGCCGCTGCCCGGAGCCTTGAGGTCGAGGATTCTCACCACCCGGGGATCCACCCCTCGAGCATCCAACGCTCCGCTGCTTTCGAGGAGGACCGTGAATCCAGCGTCGCAAAGCCCGCGCATCAGATCATGGACCTCGGCCTGAGCCAGAGGTTCGCCGCCGGTCACGCAGACCAGGCGGGTGGGAGAAAGTTCTTCCAACCGCTCGAGAACGGCCTCGGACGTCCAGGGCTCACCCTGGTGAAAGGCATAGGTGGTGTCGCACCACCGGCAGCGGAGGGGGCACCCGCTCAAACGCACGAAGTGGCAGGGCCGACCGCGTCGCGACCCCTCGCCCTGGACACTGAAGAAGATTTCGTTGATGCGAAGCATGGAGCCGACGATAGACCCGTCCGCGAGGGACGGCCACTCTCTTGGGAGGACGAAATCAGTGCAGGAAGGGGGAGGTCATCGCCCACTCCCTCGCCACGTGGTGCAGACCCGCGGTCCAACCCAGGGCCAGGAGCAAAGCTCCGACCCCCGCGACCCACCTCCACTTGGGTCGAGCGGCGAGCTCGACCCCGCCCTCGACCAAGAGGAGGGCCACCGCCACGTGGAGCAGAGCCTGGGTGGAGCCCCAGCTTCCCCGCCCCAGGCCCAGGGCCCCGGTCAGGACCAGACTCCACAGTCCCAGACCCAGCAGGAGTCGCTGCCCCGCGTAGTGCCGGTGAGCGGGAGCTCTCCGGAGCAGGCTGATCAGGCCGAGGGTGAAGACGAATCCCGCGGTCACCAGTCCTCCGGCCTTCAGGACCTGGGTCCAGGGATTGGCCGAAGTCGGCGAGACCAACGCGGCCAAGGTGGCCTCTCGGGGCCAGGACTCGATCCAACTCGCTGCGGCCACCGCGACTCCCTCGAATCCGCGCTGCGCGAGCACCGGGAGAAAGGCGTCCGCGCGCAGGACCCAGGCCGGGACCGCCGCGGCGGCCGCGAAAGCCAGGGCGCTGGCCGGAAGAAGGAAGGGAGCGAGGCCCTTCTCTCCGCGGCGCCGAGCGTCATCGACCTCTCCCACCGCCACCGCGATCAATCCCAATCCGGCCGGCGGCCAGACCCAGGTGGCAACCACCGCCAAGCCCCAACTCCAGCCGCGCCGCTCGTGCACGAAGGCCACCAGGGCCGCCACTTCGAGAGTTGCCGCGCTGAGCGACATCCATCCTTCCACACTCGCGAGCACCAGGGGCCCGCAGAGTCCGAGAGCGAGGGCGGTCCATTGGCGACGGACCGAACTCGCCGCGAGGGAGGCCGCCAAGACGACCAGGATCCAGGCTCCCACCCCTCCAGTCCAGGGGGCACCCGGGAGGCGACCCGCGGTACATCCGCCGCCGAGAATCGCATCGAAGTCGGGACTGGCGGTCGCCACCTCCTGCCGCGCCCACATCGCCACCGCCGCCGATCCCACCAGGGAGACCGCCGCGATGAGCGCCAGGCGAATCCATTCCGCGCGGCCCTTCAGTTCTGCGCTTCGATCCACCACCGCTCCACCTCTTCGATCAGAGGACCTTCGCCCGGGGAGTCGGGACTCAACACGGGATCGAGGCCGTGGCGCCGAGCGGCCGCCGCGGTGGTCTCCCCCACCGTCGCCCAAGCGATCACCGTGGGGCACGCCCGCATCGCAGGGGGCTGCTTCACCAGGCTCTCCACCGCCGAAGGACTGTAGAATGCCACGACTTGGGGCTCGAAATCCCGCAACCGCTCGACTTCCTCACCGCCGACTTCGAGAGATCGATTCGAATAGAGAGTGCAGCGGAGGGTCGAAGCCCCTCCGGCGCCCAACCTTTCGGCCAGCACCGGGCGCTGCCGATCTCCTCCGGGCAGGAGGTAGCGCTGCCCCACGGGGTGGGCCAAGAGTTCGGCCGCCAAATCTTCTGCGGTTGCGCGCGAGGCCACCATCTCCACCCGCAATCCCAGCTCCTCCGCCCGGGCTGCGGTCCGAGAACCGACCGCTGCACAGCGCCACGCCGCTGCGCCCGGGCTCTGCGGGGAGAAGACCCGCGCGAAGTGCTCGGCCACATTCGGACTGCTCAGCACCACGCAGTCCGGACCGAAGTCCTCGCACGCACGGCGTTGGTCGGGCGACAACTCCAGAGGATGGATTCCGATGAGCGGAGCGAGGTGCACCGTTGCGCCCCGCGCCTGCCAACGCTTCGCACTGGCGGCAGCCTGCGCCACCGGACGCGTGACCCAGACCCGCAGGCCTCGCAGAGAGTTCATTGGTGGTCGAATTCGTCGAGCCGGAAGAGGCGGCGGACGTCCTGCAACATGGTGTCGCTCTGGTCGTGGGCCGCACTCTCACGCAGACCCACGGTCGGCACATGCAGGAACTTGTTCATCAACCGAGCCGTGAAACGATCGAGCAACTCGAAGGTCTCGGGGTCGACCTTGTGCTGCGCATCCGCGAGTTCGGCCATCCGAATGGATTCTGCCCAACGTCTCAGATCCCGAACCGTGGGGACCGCGGCCCGGGCGCGATACCACTCCACGAAACGACCCACTCGCTCCTCGACCAGTCCCTCGGCCTTTTCCGCTTCCTCGCGTCGATGACCTTCGTCGTCCTGAACGAGTTGTTGGAGATCGTCGACATCGTAGAGAAAGACTCCCGGAACCTGTTGAACGTCTTCGCCGATGTTGCGAGGAACCGCGAGATCGATCATGAAGAGAGTCCGGCGTTCGGCCGCTCCCAACGCAGCACGGACCCGCTCCCGGGTCAGCACCGGATCGGGAGACGACACCGCGGTGACCACGATACTCACCGCGGGAAGATGTTCGTCCAGCTGAGTCCAGGGCACGACCACCGCATCGAGTTCCCGGGCCAGCTTCTCCGCCCTCGAACGAGTGCGATTGGTCACCCGCAGGTTCTTCACGCCGAAGAGTTGCATGTGACGGGCGACGCGAGCTCCGGTATCGCCGGCACCCACGAGCAACACCGACTGCGCGGGAAGATCGCTGAAGATCTTCTTCGCAAGATGGACTGCGGCCGAAGCCACCGACACCGGACCTTCGCTCACTCGCGTCTCGCTGCGCACGAATTTCCCACAGGCCACCGCTTCGTCGAAGGCCCGGTGGAGCACTTCGTGCGCGAGCTGCTGTTCGGTGGACCATCCGTGGGCGTCGCGCACTTGGGCCAGAATCTGACCCTCTCCGAGCACCATGGAATCGAGACCACTGGCCACTCGGAAGAGATGACGTACCGCTCCGTGGTCACGACGAAAATAGGTGGTATCCTGCCACTCCTGCATCGGAATGCCATGGACCTCGGCCAACATCGAAGCCAAGCGCTCCTGCTCGCACCGAGGATCGTTGCTCACGGCGTAGAGCTCCATGCGATTGCAGGTGGACAGAACCACACTTTCGTCGACCACCGAGTCTGCGCGGAGGAGCTCTCCCAATGCCGCCCGCTTCTCTTCGGTGACCGCCAGCTTCTCTCGCAATTCCACCGGTGCGGTCTTGTGGTTCTGGCCAAGGACGCAAATCATGGGGCGCTCTCTCCGAAGCGGTGCGCAGTATCGAGGACCCCGTAGGCCAAGAGGATCCCCACCACCACCGAGGCGAAGGCGATCAGATTGGCCACCGCCACCCGATTGCCCTGCCAACCCCGGCGTCTGCGCAGGGCGAGGGCGATGCCGTAGAGAAACCAGGTTCCAATGGTGAACCAGGGTTGAGGATCCTTGGTCCAGTTCTTTTCCCAAGCCTCGTGCGCCAGAACGATCCCCAGAACCAAGCCGACGGTCAGAAAGAAGAACCCCACTCTGGTCGCGCGGCGAGTCATGAAGTCGAGGGTTTCTAGGGACGGCAGTCGATCGGCCCAGATCCCCAGTCGACGTCGGCGGAGCTGCCGGTACTGGACCAGGTAGGCGGTCGAAAGGAAGGCACTGATCACGAAGGCGGACATCGCCAGAATGATGGCCAGAGCATGGGGCGCGAAGATGTGCTTGCGCAGCAGGGGAGTGACCTCTTCGGCGGGCCCGATCCAGCTCGCCTTGACCATGACCACGAAGATGACTCCCACCGCGAAGACACTCAGTCCGCGGTTGCGCGCATCGAATTCCAAGTACAGGTAGATGAGCGCCGTCGCCATCGCGACCATGCTCAGGGTTTCTCCGGTACCGGTCGGAGGGAAGAAACCTCGGGCCAGTCCCAGACTGGCCAGCCCCACCCCGTGCACGACCACGGTGATGCCCAACAGAATGGTCGCCGGACGTCCCACCGCATCCGTGCCCACCCGGAACCACGCCACATAGATCGCGAAGACGCCCAGATAGAGAGCCGTGGCGACCCAGAAAGGAAGGAGCGCACCGAAATCCAAGACCGTCTCCTCGCTGCATCGCGGATGTTCGTCGACCCCGGCAACCCCCTAACGATAGGTCAAAGCCCGGATCATCGGCAATTGCTAGCCTGTGATCTCATCCTTCGCGGCCTCTCGGCGCAGCACCACGACGGTGACGTCATCATCCCAGGCCTCTCCTCCTCCGAAGTCCCGGGCCCGATCCACGACCGCTCCCGGGAGGTCTGCGGTGGAGATCCCCGCGTCCAAGAGCTCGCGGGTGGCGGCGACCAGGCCCTCGACCCCCCAATCGTGATCGCCGGTCGGATCGCTGCGTTCGACGATTCCGTCGGTGTAGAGCAGCAGGAGATCTCCAGGGTCGAGGTGGATGAGCTCGCGATGATAGGTCGCACTCTGCAGAGGACCCATCACGATCCCAGTGGACCGCAGCTCTTGCTGCGTCCCATCGGCCCGAAGCACCAGGCCGGGATCGTGGCCCGCGTTGACATAGGCGAAGGTCCCGCTGCTCTCGATCTCGCCGAAGAAGAGGCTGACGAATCGACTCGTCAAGCCGCTGCGGTGAATCACCCGATTGAGCTTCTCGATGATCGCGTTGATCTTGAGATCCTTCTCCACTCCCATCCGGAGTCCGGTGACCACATCCCGAGCCTGAAGTGCCGCCGGCAGGCCGTGACCGGAAGCGTCTCCCACCGCAATCGCCAGAAGGTCGTCTCCCAAACGAATCACGTCGTAGACGTCGCCCCCCACTTCCTCGGCCGGAATGGAAAGGCCCGAGATTTCGAAACCCTCGAACTCCGGCGCCCGAGGGGGCAACAGACTCACTTGGATGTCCTTGGCCTCCGCGAGCTGGCCTTCGAAGCTGAGTTCCTTCACCCGGTGCACCAAGGCATAGCGCAGCGCGTTCAGAGTGAACATGGCTTCGTCGAGATCCGCGTCGGGCTCGATCCCGAATGCCGCGACGTAGCGATGGTCGGCATCGACACAGAAGGCCCCGAAGTTCTCCACTCCCAGCGCCGTTTCGATGTCCGAATCGTATTCGTCATCGTGGGTGAAGACATATTTCACGCGTCGCTCGTGGAGATCCTTCAGCACTGGATAGGACGCCGGCACCTTGGCCCCCAGAATCCCTCGGCCCTTCGCCCCGAAACTCCGCACCACCACATACTCCGTCCCATCCTTGCGGTAGAGACGCCCCGAAGTAATGCCCGTCTCCTCACCGAGGACCTGGTCTCCGATCTGAGCCAAGATCTCGGTGAGCAGCGATTCGAGACCGCTGCCCTCGTCGATTTGGGTGAGGATGTGGTCGAGGGTGCGGTAGAAATTCTTGTGACGGAGGGCGCGAGTGGGCTCGACCACGGCGGAACCTGCTTTGGGGAGAAGGTGAGTGGAATCGGACGGCTCAGGGTTAACAGTTCGGACCACGGTCGGCAAGAGATCGGTGAGGAGACTTCGTCGATCCCCTCCGCCTCCGTCTCCGCGGCCCGAGAGAGGAGCGTCAGCCGCGCTTGCGGAGTCTCCGGAATGGGACGGCCCGACTCACGCTCTGACCCGAAATCCGGTCCTTCACCGTCACCAGAACGAGATAGTTCCCGCGGGGAAGATCCCCGATGTCCAAAGTCGTCCCTTTGACCACGAGTCCTTCGGGGGAGATGCCGGTTCTCTCGTCGAGGAAGACCGATCCCAGGGGAGCGATGCGCTCGAGGCTCTCGCGGCGAAAGGCCCGATCCGCCACCATGCCCCGCAGGGGCTGCCGGTCCTCGAAGAGCTCGTAGGTCACGTCCAGGGAGGTGAGCCCATCTCGGCCGACCGCCGGTTGGCGCAATTCGAAGTAGACCCCCACCACCGCGGCATCTGCATCCACTCTCCGGGCAGGGTCGGGAACCACCACCTGACCGAACTTCACGAAGCGCATCGGGATCGCACGGGAGGGATCGAAGGGCTCCAGGCGTTGGGCCAACTGCAACTCGCTCAATTCGAGCAGTCCCGGCGGGCCGGGCTCGAAGCCGTCCACGGCCATCTCCGCCGTCGATGCTCCGCCCCCCCGGGCATCGCTCACCTCCACCGCAACCCGGTATCCCCCTGGCGCGACCCGCGCGCCCAGGTACCACAGCAGAACCCCCGTCGAATCTCCCGGGCCCAGCCGGTCCAGGAGGCGCGACTCCAGATACTGCGGCCCCAGAGCCTCCCGCCTCCAATCCAACCGAAGCCCTTCGGCATCGAAGAGGGCCCACTCCACCACCGCCAGGGTGTCTCCCACGCACGGCCCCTCGATCCGGAGATAGGTTTCGACTCCCACCTCCCGCCCTCCCCGAGGGAAGACTCCCGAACTGAGGTCCAGGACGAAGGTGGGGGCGACCGAATCGCGGTCGAAGAAGGAGATGGGCTCATCGCGGATCAGCCCGTCCACATTTCGGGCAGTGACCGAAGTGGCCTGCCACTCCGAGTGCAGAGTGGGGTCGGTGAAGAGGAGGCTGAACCAAGCCTCCAGCCGGCGGTAGGTCCAGATCCAGATCCGGGTGTTGGCGGGGATCCGCTCCTTCGGACTGAGTCGGACTCCGCGGGCCTGCAATTCCGAAAGCAATCCGGATCCGCCACCCGCATCGTAGAAGGTCGAGGTGGGACATCCCCACCGGACCCAGGCATTCCCCAACTCCGTCTCCCATCCTCGCAGTCGGCGCTCCGGCCGAGCGAAGAGGACGTCCGCCTCTACCAGCCGACGCCAATAGAGGAGTTGATTGCCGTTGTAGTCCTTGGTCGGACGGCTGCGGTGAAGTCCCCAGTAGGCGGCCACCGCCCGCTCGCGTCCCACCGAATCGGCGATCACCTCGGCCCAGTCCACGTCGTCCACGACCGTCCACTCGGGATCGAGACGCCGCATCAGCTGGTGGACGAAGGTCCGGGGTAGAGAGCTCTTCGCCGCCTCCTGGAGGCTGTGGTCGGAGAGGATCCCCTCGGCATCCTCGAAGCGGGCCCGCAGAGCCGGAGGGGCGCTGCTCAACAACTCCGCGAAGAGATGCCGCGCCCGCTCCAGAGAATCCATGCCCGCCCATGCGGCCGCCTCCACCCACCCCTCCGCAGGATCCTCGGGGTCGGCTCGGCGCCAGCCCTGGGCCGCCATTCCGGTCTCCCGGTAGTTCCGCTGGGCGAATTCGGAGAGCGCCAGTCCCTTCCAGGCGGGGGCAAAGCCAGGATCCACTTCGAGGGCCTGGCGGAAGGAGGCTGCAGCCTTTTCGAAGACCGATCCCAACATGCGGCGCCGAGCCTCTCCGAAGTAGAAGCGTCCGAGT
>JAJRXK010000089.1 GCA_024276305.1 Candidatus Krumholzibacteriota bacterium | reverse complement strand
CCCAGATGCGGAGCCCGCTCGCCGTCTCCCCACCGTTCGAGGGCCCTCCGCTGGGGATCTTCGATCACTCCGCGCCCATAGCCCAACTCTCGAAGGGTGGCGTCGGCTCCCCGCGTGGGTTCGTGGGGATCATTGAAATGCACCCACAGGGCCCAGGGCTGACGGCGAGCCTCTTTCGCAATCCAATTGCGGGCCAGGGCACCGATGCGATCGGCTCCGATGGTCTTGTCCACTCCCTGGTCGAAGCCGCGTCGGGGCCCCAGGCGCAGGTAGGGATTGGAGGTGAAGGCCGCCCGGCGATAGCCGGTCTCGCGCAGGATCTCTCCCAGGGTGGGAATCCCCGGGGCGATGACCTGGGGGGGGTGTCGGCTGATGTCCCGCAGAGGCCCCTGGGCTCCCGCTCCGTGCCGAGTGGGGTAGAGGCCGGTGAACATCGAGGCGAAACTGGGAAGGGTCCAGGGCGCCACCGACCGGGCTCGGGCGAATCGGGTCCCATTCCGGGCCACCCGGTCGAGGCTCGGAGTGGTGGGGAGCGGATAGCCGTAGCATCCCACATGGTCGGCCCGCAGGGTGTCGATGGAGAGCACCAGGAGATTGGGCCGGGGAGAGGCCCAGGGCGCGGTGGTCATCAGTCCCAGGGCCAGGACACCAGCCACGGCTCTCCGGACGCTCGTCTTCACCGAGGGACCTCGTGGAGGGGACCGAGGGCCGCCAGCAACATGCGACCGAAGTCATCCCTGCGCTGGGCTCCCACTTCGATCACCTCGTCGTGGGTGACCACCGAGCCGCCGACTTCGACCGAGATGTTGGTGATGCAACTGATCCCCCCCACCCGCATGCCGAGCTGGTGGGCGAGGGCCGCTTCGGGCCCGGTGGACATTCCGACCGCCGCCGCTCCCACCCTTCGCAGCATTCCGATCTCGGCCGGAAGTTCGTAATTCGGTCCCCAGAGTGATACGTAGGTTCCGCTGTGCAGAGCGACGCCGGCCTGGGCGGCGACCTCCATCAGTCGCCGGGCCAAGTCCGCATCGAAGAGACGGCGAGGCGCCGCGGCCCGAAGTTGGACCTCGAGGTCGGCTTCGGCGGGGGGCAGGAAGAGGCCCCGGGTGGCATCGTGGAGGTGGAGGTCCAAGAGGTCGGTGATGACCATGAGGTCTCCCGGCCGCATCTGGGCCTGGAGTCCTCCGGCGGCATTGGTCAGGACCAGGGTCGACGCGCCCAGGGCGGCCAGGGTGGCGATGGGGAAGACCACCTCCTCGAGGGCCATCCCCTCGTAGGCGTGGTTGCGTCCCTGGAGCAAGAGGGCCCGGTGGCCTTCGTGGACCGCCTGCACCAAGCGGCCTCGGTGGGCTTCGACGGTGGGCGCGTGGAAACCGGGGATCTCGCCGAATCCGACTTGGACTTCGACCTCCATGGCGTCGACCACGTTGCCCAGACCACTTCCGAGGACCAGCGCCACTTCGCAGTCCACGAAGCCACGGTCGCGCAGAAAGGAGGTCGTCATCTCCAGGCGTCGACGGTAGTCCGGGCGCAAGGTCCACCCCGTCTCCTGCAGGCGGGTCATTCTGCGACCTCGAGGCCGTGACGCAGACGCACGGCGCTGAACTCCTTCACCGCGCGCCGAACCAGTGCGACTCGTTCGGATTGGGGCAGGAAGGCACTCTTGAATGCGCTGAGACAGAGGTTCTCGATCTCGAGGAGAGTGAGGTCGAATTCATCCGCCGCCAGGCGCAATTCACTGGTCAGGTCCGTCTCGAGGAAGAGCCGATTGTTGGTGGTGAGGGCGACCCGCAACCCGTGTTGGAGAAAGCGCCGCAGAGGATGCACCGTATTCGGAGGCAGGGCGTGGGTCCGTAGATTGCTGCTGAGGCCGACCTCGATGGGAATGCGGTGGTCGGCCACGAATCGCGCCAGCGCCGGATCCTCGAGGAGCCGGGTCGCATGGCTCACTCGGTGTGCGTTCAGATAGTGCAAGGCCTGGTGGATGCTTTCCGGGCCCCAGTCTTCGCCGGCATGCACCGTGCAGTTGATGTTGTGGTTGAGGAGGTGCTGGAAGGCGGGAGTGAAACGCTTGGCCGGGTGATCGGCCTCCACCCCCGCCAGATCGTAACCGGTCACCCCCCGCCCCTTGTACTGGACCGCCAGGGCGGCGAGTTCGATGCTCTCCTCGAGGGGGCGGTGGCGCAGTCCCGCCACCAACAATCCGGCGGAGATGCCCGTCGCCGCTTGTCCCTCGCGAATACCGGCCAGCACCGCGTCGGTGGCGGCCCCCAGGGAGAGGCCCTGGCGCTGGTGGAGTGCGGGACTGAAGCGCAATTCGACGTGCCAGATGTGCTCGGCCGCACAGTCCTCCAGGATCTCCCGGGCGCAGCGTTGGAGGGCCGCCTCGGTCTGGAGCACATCGATGGTGTGTTCGAAGAGGCCGAGGTAGGAATCCAGGCTGGCCTCGGGACCGTGGCTGAGGGCCTGCCTTGCGGCTTCGGCGCTTCCGCCGGGCAGAGGCCGCCCCTGTTCCTGGCTCAATTCCACAAAACTTTCGAAGCGGAGGCTTCCGTCGAGGTGGACGTGCAAGTCCACCTTCGGAAGGTCCCGGAGGAACTCCGTGGGGACTTCGGTGCCTCGCAACAGATCGCTGGCCACGGAGCGCAGAGATTTCACGCGTGATCCTCCACTTGGGGGCGGGCGGTCTTGGCTGCGGCGTGTTCGCGCAAGAGAGCAATGAACTCGTCCTGGGCTCCGCGGTCGGTCTTGAGATCGACTCGGTCGGTGTCGATGGTGTGGAGGGGAGCGATGCGGGGAATGTTCTCCGCCCAGGCTTCGTAGCTCTCGTGCAGCTCGCGAATGTAGGATTCCTCGATCCCCTTTTCCATGTCTCGGCCGCGCTCGGCGATTCTGGCCACCACGGTGGAGGGTTCCGCTCGCAAGTAGAGGATCAAGTCGGGCGGACGCAAGTAGCTGACCATCTCGGCAAAGAGATCGCGGTAATTGTGGTAGTCACGCTCCTCCATCATCCCGCGTCGGTAGAGAATCCGGGCGAAGATCTCGGTGTCTTCGTAGATGGTCCGGTCCTGCACCGCGCTCCGCCCCCGCTCGATCAACTGCCGCTGCAGGGCGAAGCGTTTGCTCAGGAAGAAGACCTGCAGATGAAAGCTGTAGCGGCGCATGTCGGCGTAGAAGTCGTCGAGGTAGGGATTGTCGACCACCGGTTCGTAGTAGGCATCCCACCCCAGGCGCTCGTTCACCAGGTCGCAGACCATGGTCTTGCCGACGCCGATATTGCCGGCGATCGCCAAGTAGAAGGGTGTCGCATCCGGACGCGGTTGGCTCATCGGGGAGTCCTCTCAGGATCGGCCCTGGTCGAGGCGATTGATCTTCTCCACCCGCCGGGCATGGCGGCCTCCGGCGTGGGGAGTTTCCAGCCAGATTCGAGTGATTCGCCGCGCGTGTCCCGGGTGCATTTGAGCTGCGCCCAGCACCAGGACATTGGCGTCGTTGTGGGCCCGGCTGTTGACCGCGGTCGCCTCGTTGTGCACGGTGGCCGCGCGGATCCCGCGCATCTTGTTCAGGGTCATGGCGCTGCCGATCCCGGCTCCGTCGATCATGATTCCCCACCGGGCCCGCCCTCTGCGCACTGCATCGCCCACCTTCCAGGCAAAATCGGGATAGTCGCAGCTCTTCCGGTCGTCCGTTCCCACGTCCACCGGCACGAAGCCCCGTTCCCGGAGGAGCTCGCAGAGTTGGCGCTTCAAGTCGAATCCCCCGTGATCGCTGCCGATGGCCACCCGAATCCCGTCGGGGCGAGGCCGCAGCACGCTGGCCGGGGAGCGGTCGGTAGCAAGGGCCGCGCTTCGTCCTTCTGGTCTCGGTCGTCGGGGGGGGGCGACGAAGCGGTCGGGGAGCTTCCATCTCTCACCGACGGTCTCTTGGCCCGGGGCTCCGAGGAGGTCGGAGGCGACCTCCTGCACCATTCGGCGCACGGTCTCGCGTGAGATCGTGGGACTGGGCGGTCGCTTTGCGGACATCTGTGCCTCCTCGGACCGCTCATCCTAGCGGGTCGCGACCGGCCTTGTCTCGTGGAATTCCTGAGAGTCGAGGACTCGCAGAAGGCGAAGTCTGTGGTAGCTTCGACCCCATGGATCGATTCGAAGGAAGATCTCTCGACTCCGAGGCTCTGGAGCTGGCTCTCGATCGGACCCTCTCCACCGTGCCCCTGCGAGGACGCAGCGGGAGTCCCTGGCTGGAGGTGGCCCTCGCCGACCGGAGAGCCCTCCTCGACGACCACTGCCAGTGCGAGTTGAAGGCGGCGACCAGCGCCCTCTCCCTGGTGGCTCGTTTTCCGGGCCACGATTCGCTGGTGGCCAAGATGAGCAGTTTGGCCAAGGAGGAGATGCATCACTACCGCATCGTCCGCCAGGTCCTGGGCCGCCGAGGCGCCTCCCCGAGTCGTCTGCAGGCGAATCCCTACATGAAGGCTCTGGGTCGAGGGCGATCGGGGGGCGAGCGGGCTCTGGTCGAGGATCTGGTCATCGCGGCGGTGGTGGAGGCTCGCAGCTGCGAACGCTTCGTGGTCCTCGCCCGGGCTCTGAGCACCGGGGAATCCGCCGATCCCGAGCTCGCGGCGCTCTATCTCCGACTGGCTCGGAGCGAGAGTGGACACGCCCGGCTCTTCCTGGATCTGGCGAGGGAGTACTATTCTCCCTCCGCAGTCGCCGACGAAGTGGGAGTTCGGATCGAAGTCGAAGCCGAGGCTCTCGCTCAGCTCCCCCCGACTCCACGCATGCACGGAGGCATGTCCGGTCAGAAGGTCCTGCGGAAGCCCAAGTGCCAGTAGCGATTGGATGGTCCTCGGTCGGGGCTTCGGTGGTCGATCCCGGTGAGGAGGCGCCAGCCGCCTCGCACCGGCAAGTCCGCTTGGACCCCGAAGGTGGTGGCCCGGATATCCCGGGCGGTGGAAGAGGTCCTCACCAGATAGCTTTCTCCTCCTCGCTGCCACAGCCACCGGAGGCCGATGCCGTGGGGCAGAGGGGTCGAGAGCTTCGACTCCCACCCCGCGATGAAGTCCCGCTCTCCGCTCTCGAAACGACTCCGCTGCATTTCGAAGAGATTCGACCACCACCAATTCCACTTCAAGTAGGTGACCACCCCCGCCGACCACCGATCGACGTCCAGGGCCGGGTAGTGGGAGTGGAGCAAGCGGGCCGAAGCGGTCCATCGCCGCCACAGGCCGAATTCCCCTTCGGCAGAGGCGGACCAGAGCGGACTGAAGTCGGCCCCTGACGAGACCCGAAGCTCAGCTCCCATCCCGCCCCACTTCGCTCGGGGAGGAGCCATTCCCAGGATGATTCCGTAGTCGGTGGAATTCGCCCGGTCCGCGCGATAGACCCCGGTCCAATGCGAGATCTTTCGGGGGTTCTTCCACTGGACGATGCTCTCGGTCCACCAACTCACCGGCTGTTGGTCTCGGCGCTCTCCGGTCACGATCACCAGGGCTTCGGGGCGGGTTCCCTCGGAGGCCTCGGAGGCCGAAGAATTCCGGGGACCGAGGGCCAGGACGACTCCGAGGAGGGCGATGAGGGTGGTGGTGACCGCCGAGCGGAAGCCCTTGCGCTCGAATTTGTCCCAGCTGTCGTGGCCCCGCAGGTAGTCCAGGGTGGCCCGGAGTCTCCACCACACCGTCAGCTGCCGGTATCCCATTTCGGTGAGGAAGCTCCCCGCGAAGAGGACGGCCCGATCTCGCCAGCTGTCGGCTCCGATCAGGGAGTCCATCCGGTGTCCGGCCGGTGACGAGGGCAGCATCAGGGTCGAGACCAGCACCGCCAGCAGGGACTGGATCATCCCCGAACCTACGGCGATCGAAGTGATGAGCAGGGCGTGGAAGGGACTGAGCCGGCCGGTGAGGGCCAGGAGGGGCAGGACGAAGAATCCGAAGGCCTCGATGTAGGGTCCCAGCAGTTCGAACCAGAGAAAGTAGGGCAGCGAGAAGACGCCGACCCGGCCGTAGGTGGGATCGAAGAGCATCTTCCGATGCCGGCGCAGGATCTCGATGAGACCTCGGTGCCACCGGCCGCGCTGTTTGGCCAGCGAGGCCAGGTCCTCGGGGACTTCGGTCCAGACCAGAGGAAGGGGAGTGTGGAGAATGCGGGCGCGCTGACCGTTCTCGTAGGCGAAGCGGTGGAGGCGCACCACGATCTCCATGTCCTCGCAGACCGTGGTCTGACCTTCTCCCACATATTCGTGGAGGAGGCGGCTGGGAGATCGACCGGTGAGGAATCCTCCGACCTCGATGGCGAGTTCGCGACGGAAGACCATGAAGGCTCCGCTCAGGATCACCAGGGCATGGGCCCGACTGAATCCCGCCCGGAGAAGACTGAAGGCTCTCAAGTATTCCAGGGTTTGGCACAGGGCCAGCCACCGGCGGGGGATCCGAGGTCGCAGGATGCGCCCGCCCTCCACCTCGCAGGCATTGACCACGCCCACTTGCCCCCCGATCGCGGCCACGTCCGGGTTGGTCTGCAGCAGTCGAGTCACCTGCTTGAGGGCGGTGGGCTCGACGATGCAATCGGCGTCGACGGTGAGGAAGTAGGGACTGGTGCAGAAGTTGAGGCCGGCGTTCAGGCCGTCGGCTCGGCCCCCGTTCTCCTTGTCCACGAGGACGAAGCGCTGCACCTGGGCCGGGAGTCGGTCGAGGCTCTCGTAGCAGGCCCGGACTTCGGCGGTGCGAAGGTCCTCCCGGGTGGCGACATCCCGTCGGCGCATCCGGAAGGCCCGCCGCAGGACTTCGGCCGTGCCATCGCTCGACCCGTCGTTGACGATCACCAATTCCAGGGAGCGGTAGTCCACCGCCATCAGCGATCGCACCGACTCCACGATGGTCGTCTCTTCGTTGTAGGCCGAGACCACGATGGCAATGGGGGGCAGCGTGGAGTCGTGGTCATCCATGAGATCGAAGTCGTCGAAGCCCCGGCTGCGGATGCGGTCGACCACCGGTCGGTAGGCCAATCCGATGAGGACCGCGTTGATGCTGACGTAGGCCACCGAATAGGCGACCACCAGTCCTTCGAGGAAGCGGAGGAGCAGGTCGAGGACCTCGTTCATGGCACCAGCTCCGGGACCGAGGAGGGGGAACGCATGCGACGGGCCCGCGCCGCACTCCGCCGCACTCGCGGATGGGAATCCCGCTCGAGTTCCTTGAGCCAACTCTCGGTCCGCGCCAGCGGATGCCGTCCGAGGAGCAGTGCCACCCGGGCGCGGACTTCGGGGCTGGGGTCACGACGGAGGGGCCCCAGGGCGGAGCGGAGGGGAGCGGAGGGGATCTCGCACTCTTCGTCGAGGAGGTGGAGGAGATTCCGCAGCGCTTCCGACCGGACCGTGGGGGCGGGGTCGTCCAGAGCGCGTTGAACGTGGGGCCACCGCTTCTCCTGGAGACGCGGAAGCAATGCGCGGAGAGCGTGGGCCCGGATGCGGGCCCACCGGTGGGCGAAGAGGAGCTCCAACAATTCCGTGGACAGCGTCGCCGGGGTCTTCTCGAGGGTCTCGATCAGTCCGGCCAGGAACTCCTCGGTGGATTCCTGTCCGAAGACCAGGTCCATGGCCGTCTCCATGTCTTCGGCCAGATGGCTCGCGAGGTGGTCGCTCACCGCGCGGCGCAGTCGGGGCCGACGGGTGGCCAGGTGCTCGGTGAGCAGAGCCACTGCCCGCGGACGGTCCAGGCAGATGCAGAGGTGGACGGCCTGGATCTGGACCGACTCCACGGGATCGCGGAGGGCTTGTTCCAGGAATTGTTCCTTCCGGCCGAAGACGTCTTCCTCGATGACATAGCGCAGAGCCCGGGCACGGACCGGAGGGGATTGGTCCTTGAGCAGGGTTGCGACCACGCGGCCATGCGCCCGCTCGGTGTGCAGACGTTGGAGTCCGTCCACCGCCAGGCTTCGCAGCTGGGGGTCTGGACTCATCTCCAGGATCTCGATCAGAGCTCGCTCGACTTCGAAGGGGGTGCGGCAGGTCAGAAGCCGTTCCACCCACTGTTGGTGTTCCTCGCGGCGGGTGGCCAGAAGCCGGGACAGAATCCGGTGCTCGCCTTCGAGGAGCTCGGTAAGGGTCTCCCGGCCCTCGTCGTCGTGGAGGATGGCAATCCAATCCGCGACCGCACTGCGCTCTCCCAGGTGGAGGCGGGCCACCACGCTGGCCAGTCGGGGGCCGGGCTCGCGGTCGAGGGCCGTGGAGCGGAGGGTCGACCGAATCCGCATCTCGGCGAAGAAGGCCAGAGCCAGGGCCGCGTCGCGACGGACGGTGGGATCGCGGTGCCGGAGACAGTGCCGGACCGCGTGGCGGAGGGTGGACTCCGGCCGAAGCGAGGCCGCGAGAAGGGCGGCCCGGACCACCATCGGCGCCTCGTCCCGCAATGCGGTGGTCAGCGTCTCGAGGAAGACTTCCTCCCCGAACTCGCATTCACCACACCCGCCCACCGCCGCGGCCCGCACTCGGGGATCGGGATCTGCACGGAAGGCGAGGAGCCACTCCTCCCGCTTCGCTTCGGGAGCGAAGGCCAGGGCATTCGCGGCCAGCCACCGCTCGCTGGGTTGGGCCTGCGCTCCTCGCCGGGCCTCGACTTCGGAGACCAACTCCTCGGCGTCGAGGGCGGCCAGAACTCCTCGGACCAGGGCCTCCAGTCGGGGGAGATCCTCCTCCGAGGCGAAGGCGGAGAGTCGCGAGAGCAGGGGCAGGGAGGTCAGGTCGGTGCGATGCCGCATTCCCTCGAGAAAGGCGCGGCGCACCGAGGGCTCGGCCAATTGCTCGATGATCTCCTCGTCGAGGAGGGTGGTGAAGTCCCTCGCGGCGCAGAGGACGCGCACCGCGGCGGCGCGCACGAAGGGGAAGGGATCCTGCAGGCAATTGCGGACCGCCGCGGGGACCGTCTGGTCGAATTGGAGTTTCTCGGCCAGACGCAATGCCGCTTCCCGGGTCCAGGCCTCCCGGTCTCGCAGCCGCGGCAGCACCTGGGGCATCACCGACGGATCCGCGAAGGCGCTGAGATAGTCCACCGCCGACTTGCGCACCCAGGGATCCTCGTCCTCGAGGTAGGAGAGGACGCGGTCCACGTGGGTGGGGTCTCCCACTCGCAGCAAGGTGGCGATGACCCGGGCCCGGAGACTCGCATCGATGGGACGATCCAGAAGTTGGGCCAGGTGGACTCCGGTGTCGCGGTCTTCGACCCGGGCCAGGATCCGGACCATGGTTCGCAGCAGTCCCAGGTCTTCGGATTCCAATTCGTCGAGGAGGGGTTCGAGATTGCCCGCGCGGCCCACGTCGATGAGGAACTCCGCGGTGCTCGGCTCGTAGCCCTGCTGACGGAGACGCGCCAACGCGGCATCGACGACTCCTTGGCCCTCCAGGGCCCGGGCCGCTTCGCGCGCGACCTGAGGGTCGCGGTCCCCGAGCGCGGTCACCAAGATGTCCTGGGCCGCCTCGCCGATCTGCTCGAGGGCTTCGACCACCCGGAGCCGGACCCACCATTCGGGATCCGAGAAGGCCTCGACCAGGAAGTGCACGGTGCGTTCGGCGGCGATCTCTCCCAGAGCGCGGGCCACTCCGGTGCGCACGAAGGGCACGGGATCGACCAACAGGCGGGAGAGGAGGCGGTCGACCGACCGTTCGTCGGCGAGGGTTCCCAGGGCGGTGGCCGCTTGGGACCGCAGCTCGGCGTCATTG
>JAJRXK010000088.1 GCA_024276305.1 Candidatus Krumholzibacteriota bacterium | reverse complement strand
GAGGGTCTCTGCCTCAGCTCGTGCCCGTCGCGAAACGAGAGCCACCATGTCCTGAGTCCGTACCTGCGCCTCGACGTCGAATTCGCCGAAGACTTCGCAACCGCACGCGTGCTGGACTGGAGTGGGCATGTCCCCGGCCTCGAGGGAAAGACCCCCGACACCGCGCCCAGACTCGAGCACCTCATCGACGACTCCAAGTGGCTGCACCTGCGGACCGAACTCTCGTGTCAATCCCAGGGGACCGCCGCCAAGCTGATTCCCATGGATCTGAGTCTGTCCGATCCCGAGGGACACGAGCACTGGTACAACGTCGCCATCGAGAACCAACCGGAGTTCGGACCGAATCGCTGGTCCATCGAGGGTTGGGAGATCACCGCGCGGCACCGCGAGGAATCCTGTCGTCGCCTCTCCTCCCATCTCATGTCCATCCTCAACGTCGACGCGGACTTCGAAGACCTTGGCCCCGACGTGATGGAGTACCTCCGACTCCAACTCGACCTCACCGCAGCGGCGGTCCTCTACGATCGCCCGCCCAACGACCGGATCCAATTCGTCTCCGGTCCCCCAGAGCTGAACATTCGCCTCGACGCCCTCCGATTCGGCGCGGGGCTCGTGGGCACCGAAGGAGATACGGAGGCCCCTTCGTCGACCGCTTGGGGCTCCGACGGTTGCGGTGAACAATGCCTCTTCACCGACAGCGGAAGTTGCTGGATCGGAGACATGCGAGAGATCACCGGTGGCGACCCGGAAATCGACCGGCTCGCGGACCGGGGAATCTCTTCGCTCGCCATCGTGCCCATCCTCTCGGCCGGAATGACCATCGGAATCCTGGGCTTCTTCGACCGCCGTCCCCGTCGCTTCGACCTCGACTTCGTCCAGCTTCTCGAAGAGCTGGTCTACTCCATCGGCAACGCCATCCAGCGGGAGAATACCTTCCGGGTGGTCCGCAGTTCGGAGGAACGCTATCGAGGCCTCTTCGAGAGCTCCCGGGATGGCATCGCCATCCGAGCGCTCGATGGATCCCTCGAAGCGGCCAACCACGCCTATCTGGCACTGTCCAAGTTGCCGATCGACACCCTGCGATCGATCCCTCGTACCCGCTACCTGAGCTTGACCGCACCCAACGCTCCTGGCCATTGCTATCCCGGCCATCTTCTGCGAGATGGCTTCACCCGTGACCACGAGATGATCCTGATGCGCCCCGGATCCCCCCCGATCCCCGTCCTCGGACGCGAATGGGTCATCGCAGACGACTCCGGCCGCCCTGCCCGCGCGATGGAGATTCTCCGCGACATCAGCGAGGCGAAGCAGGCCGAGTCCGAGCGCCTGCGCCTGGTCACCGCCATCGACCAGGCGGACGAGATCATGGTGATCACCGACGCCAGCGGAATCATTCAGTACGTGAACCCCGCCTTCGAACGGGTGACCGGCTATTCCCGCGAGGAGACCATCGGCTCGCGTCCGAATCTCCTCCGCTCCGGCACCCACGACGACGAATTCTACCGAGATCTGTGGGAGACGATTTCCAGGGGTGAGACCTGGAAGGGACGCTTCATCAATCGCAAGAAGGATGGGGAGCTCTACCAGGAAGATGCAACCATCTCTCCCATCACCGACGATTCCGGCCGAATCACCAACTACGTGGCGGTCAAACGCGACGTCACCGAACTCGTCGAGCTCGAAGCCCAACTCCTTCAGTCGCAGAAGCTGGAGTCGATCGGCCGATTGGCGGCGGGAATCGCGCACGAGATCAATACGCCTTCCCAGTACGTCGGGGACAATGTTCAGTTCTTGAGCGAGAGCGTGGGCGATCTCATGAAACTCGTCGATCGGACCTTGGAACACCTGCGCAGTCACACCGAGGACGAAAGAGTTCAGGAACTCCTCGAGGAAGCCGAAGATCTCGACCTCGAATTCCTCCAGGAGGAAATCCCCTCCGCCATCGAACAGAGCCAGGAAGGGCTGTCGCGCATCGCCGAGATCGTGGGGGCCATGAAGAGCTTCTCGCATCCCGGAACCGACGCCCCAGAACCGGTCGATCTCCATGATGCCATCCGGGGAACGATCACCGTGGCCCGCAACGAGTGGAAATACGTGGCCGAGATGGTCCTCGACTTCGACGACTCTCTGGGACTGGTCCCCTGTTTGGTCAATGAATTCAACCAGGTGATTCTGAACATGGTGGTCAACGCCAAACACGCGATCGAGGAGAAGGGACTCGAGGGAGAGGACAAGGGGACGATCACCATCTCGACGCGCAATGCAGGAGACCATGTCGAAGTCCGAGTCCAGGACACCGGTGCGGGAATCGCTCCGGAAAACCTGACCAAGGTCTTCGATCAATTCTTCACGACCAAGCCGGTCGGACGCGGCACTGGACAAGGACTCTCCCTGGCCCGCGACATCATCGTCGGAAAGCACGGGGGCGAGCTGGACGTCGAAAGCGAGGTCGGAGTGGGAACGACGTTCATCATCCGGCTGCCCCTCGAAATCGGCAAAGGCAGCGCGGAGGCCACAAAATGAAGACCGTACTGCTCGTGGATGACGAAGAGCGAGTGATCCAAGGACTCAAACGTCAGCTGCGCCCTCTCCGCAAGGAGTGGACGACGGTGACCGCAGTCGGGGGCAAGGCCGCCCTCGAAGTCCTCGAACACACCAAGGTCGACGTGATCATCTCCGACATGCGCATGCCGGGCATGGACGGAGCCGAACTCCTCGCCCGGTGCCAGCAGCTCTACCCCTCGATGATCCGGATGGTGCTCTCCGGGCAGATGGAAGAAGATGCCGCGCTGCGCTCCATCGCGGTCGCCCACCAGACCCTGACCAAGCCCTGCGAGGCAGAGAAGCTGCGCCATGTCCTCGGACGCACCGCCGAATTGAGCGACGTTCTCCAGAACGAAGCCGTCCGCTCCACCATCGGGAGCATGGACAGTCTGCCCATCCTGCCCGACACCTATGAAGTCCTCACCCGCGCTCTCGACGATGACTCGATTTCGACCCACGCCATCGTTCCCATCGTCGAGCGGGATCCCATGCTCACGGCCAAGGTGCTGCAGGTCGTCAACTCCGCCGTCGTCGGAGCCCGCAATCGAGTCACCGAGCTGGGACACGCGGTCACCATGATCGGGATCGAAAACCTGCGGGGCTTGGTCCTGCACTACGCCATCGTCCAGGGGATGAAGTTCGAGCGGATCCCTTACGGCCTGAACCTGGAAGCCTTCCAGCGCATGGCGACCTGGGTCTCCGGAGTGGCTCGTCGCATTGCCCCCGAAGAGGCCAGGGACACCGCCTTCGCGGCCGCTCTGCTCAAGGACACCGGTCGGATCCTGCTGGCCTTGCGGCGGCCCGACGACTACGAGAAGGTCAGCCGAGCCTGTGAACAGCAGCAACTTCCGCGGCACCGGCTCGAGCTCCAGGAACTGGGCTTCACTTCGGCTCAGATGGGAGCCTACCTCCTCGGGATGTGGGGATTGCCTCACGAACTGATCACCGCGGTCTATCACCATCGAGATGCCACCCCCGAGATCCTGGCCGAAGAGCCTGCCACCCGCGCGGTCCACGCGGCGACAAGCATCGTGGAGAGCATGACTCCCCCGTGGCCGGGTCGAGGAAAACCACTGGAGCTCGATGCCGACACCCTGCGGAAGTTGAGCTGGAGCGCCCAGATCGAGGAGTGGGAGAGCATCGCACGCAGCATCTTGGAGGAGGATTCCGCTCATGTCTGACAAAGCCCGGATTCTTTGCGTCGACGACGAGCCCAAAGTGCTCTCGGCCCTGAAGCGACAGCTCCACCGCGAATTCGAAGTCCACACCTGTGACAACGCCCGCGACGGCATCGCGACCCTGTTTCGCGAGGGACCCTTCGAAGTCGTGATCTCCGACTATCGCATGCCTCAGATCGACGGCGTGTCCATGCTCTCGAAGATGCGCGAGAAGTGTCCCTCCGTGACGCGGATCCTCCTCACCGGCTACGCCGATGCCGATGCCGCTTCCAAGGCCGTGAATCGCGGACAGGTTTTTCGATTCCTGAACAAACCCTGTGAGAAGGACGACCTGGTGGCCGCCATCCGGGCCGGCGTCGAGCAACACCGCCTGATGACCGCGGAAAAGGAACTCCTCGAACAGACCCTTCGGGGAGCGGTACGCACGCTCACCGACATCATCTCTCTCGCAAGCCCGGTGGCGTTCAGCCGGGCCGACCGCGCCCGAGCCACCTGTCTGCAGATCTGCGAGATCCTCGGCCTGGACGATGTCTGGACCATCGAGATGGCGGCTCAACTCTCGCAGATCGGCTTCATCACCCTCGACGAAGAGACCGTGAGGAAGCTCCACTTCGGAGCCGACCTCGATGCCGACGAACAAGAGGCGGTTTCCAAAGCTCCGGAGCTGGCCTTGCAGCTCTTGGAGAACATCCCGCGTATCGAGCCCATTCTCGACATTCTGCGCGACCTGGGTACGGACTTCAGCCGCGGTCACGTGAAGAACAGCGAGGAGAATCGGATACCCATCGGAGCCCGCATCCTCCGAGCCGCCTTGGACTACGACAGCCTCGAGCTCCGAGGCCTGCTCGGGGCCAAGGCCATCGCGGTCATGCGGGGCCGAGAGGGCGTCTACGACCCCCAGGTCCTCGAAGCCCTCACCAGTCTGCGGAGTTGGGATGACAAGGGCCGCGAGCTCCGAGAATTGATGGTCAAGGATCTCGGTACCGGAATGATCCTGGCCGAAGACGTCAAGTCTCGGAGCGGCGCTCTCCTCCTGGCGCGGGGCCAAGAGATCACCGAGCCTCTCCTCGTGCGACTGAGGGGTTTCTCGAACAATACATCCGTCGGTGTCGTCGAGCCCCTGCTCATCGCCGTACCTCTCGAAGATCCCGCGGAAGAGAACGAGCCCCTAGCCCGGACTATTCATGACTCCGAGTTGACCGGCCAGGAATCGGCTTGATTGACGTCTCCGCGTTCGAACGGACGCGGCGCACGCGCAGCATTCGCAGATTCATG
>JAJRXK010000087.1 GCA_024276305.1 Candidatus Krumholzibacteriota bacterium | reverse complement strand
CGACCTGGTGATGGCCTTCTGACCAACCCTGAACGACACCCCGAACCGCCGACTTCCCCGAGCATCGAGTAGAAGACCCCGGCTGCTCACGCAGCCGGGGTCTTCTCGTACGCGATCATCAACAATTTCGGAGACACAACTCTAGGCAAACCACTCGGGATGCAGAGTGAGGAGACTCTCCCTCCACCATCGCACCCTCGAGCGCAGGACCCAGACCGGCAGTTCCGGCTTCCAGCGACTCAACCGAGCCGCGGACTTCTCGGTGCAGAGCAGAGCATCTGCCCCCTGATCCTTCGCAAAGACCGTGGCCTGTCGGAGTTCCTCGAGAGAGGGGTCCCAATGGTCTGCGAAGCGCACGCTCGCCGCCACCGGGATCCCCGCCGCCAGGGCGTCGATCTCCACCCCCTGGGGCCGGGCCACGCCGGTGAGCAGCACCGCCCGGCGGAAGGGCTTCGCCTCCAGCGGCACATCGTCTGGGGCTCCCAGGCGCCGAAACCCCACCGGCTCCAGTCGAAAGTGCAGCTCCCGACTCGACTCCGCTCGCCCGCGGTCGTCGAGCTCGGCGGGAAAGTGGCCATCGTGACGCCAGGCCCAGAGAGAAGCTCTCGACCTCGCTGCGGACAGAAACTCCCTGGCCGGCCCGGCCGGCAACGGTCGGGGTGCGCGCGCCCGATCGGCGGCCAGCCCCAGCGCCAGGCAATGCCCCGGTCGCCAGCGGGTCTGCAAGGCATCGTCGAGGAGGATCACGTCCACGGCCTGCCGGCCCAATCGGTCGAAGCCCCGGCCCCGGTGCGGATCCACCACCACCTCGGCTCCCAACTCCGCCAACCACTGAGGCTCGTCGCCCCCCCCTGCGGCCCGGTGTCCCCGACTCAGAACTCCCACTCGGAGTCCTCGGTCGACCAGGGCCTGCACCAGATCGCCCACCACGGGGGTCTTGCCGGTGCCTCCGACCCGTAGATTCCCGATCCCGATACTGGGGGGAGAGGAAGGGAGTTCGGAGGCGGATCGTGCGGCCTGCCACAGGGCTCCGGCCTGCGCATAGATCCATCCGAGGGGCCCGAGGAGGCGAGCCGGGAGGTCTTCGGGCCTCTCGTCCAGCCGGTCGAGCCACCGCGCGGATCGCGGCCTTCGATCCCAAATCGCCAGTCCGCTCCCCTTCACGCCAGCTCTCCGGCCGGAGTGCGGCGCCCGTAGCGGGAATCCGGCGGGGCGAGGATTCGTTGGACCCTCATCCGGGCCTCGGCCAAGCCCTCCTCGGAGCTGCCCACGGCCACCTGGGGGCCAACGTGGACTTCGAGCCGTCCTCCGGGCAGAGGGACTTCGAAGGCATCCCAGGTGCGTTGCAACACCCACCGTCCACCGCCCTCCACTCGCATGGGAACCACGGGAACTCCGCCGCGCTGCGCGATCCGGAGAACTCCCTCCTGAACCACCCCCCGCGGCCCGCGAGGGCCGTCCACGGCCAACCCCACGCTGCGTCCTGCCTGCAGCTCCCGAATGCACTCCCGGGCTGCCAACAGACCAGAACGGCTCGAACTGCCCCGCAGGAAGCGGAAGTGCTCGGATCCCAAGACCCGGGAGAGGAGTTCACCGTCAGAACTGCGGCTGACCATCACTCCGATGCCCGCGGGGCGCACCGACCACAGCAGTGGCCACAACTGCCCGTGGCGACACACGAAGAGCACCGCCTCCCCCGAGGCCGCTCCGCGCAGATTGTCGTCGGGATCGACCACCGTCCAACGCACGCTCCGCCGCAGGGCCCAGTCCAGACTCCGGACCAGGGCTGCGGCATGGCGTGGATCGAATGGAAGGTGCACTCCTGGACCTCCGTCCTCAGTCTTCCACCATCTGGACCGCGGTGGCGGCAACGGTCTCGAAGCAACCCGGGCCTCGGAGCCGCCGGCAGAGTTCCTGCCCGGCCTCGACCTGTTTCGCGCGCGCCGCGCTCTCCTTCCCCAACTCGAGGAGGGCCTGCGCGATCCTTTCCGCATCGCACTCCGCCTGCACGAATTCTGGAAAGGCCGGACGGTCGAGGACGATGTTGGCCATGCCAATGTAGGGCACGGTCACCAATCGGCGGGCCACTGCATAGGAGACCCGACCCGTTCGGTAGACGATCAGATGGGGACAGCCGGCCAATGCCGCTTCCATGGTGGCGGTTCCGCTGCAGACCACCGCAAGCTCCGCCTGCATCGCCTCCTCGAACAAGGCCTCCTCCGCTATCTCGGCTCGGGGGATCCCTTCCCGCAAGGGACGCAATTCTTCGGCGGTCAGCGTAGGAGCCCGACTGATGCGGACCGGACCTTCTCCTCCCGCCTCCCGCCACCGAGCCACCGCTTCGAGGAGGACGGGAGTCAGCGTGCGAATCTCCTGAGACCGGCTTCCGGGCACCAGCAGGAGCCCCGATCGGGACCGGCCCGAGCTCTCTTCGAGGCGAGCGGCGTGCAATTGGAGAAGGGGATGTCCCACGAAGTCGGCCCGCAGCCCCGCCCTCCGGTAGTGGGCCTCTTCGAAGGGAAAGATCACCGCACAGTGATCCACCGCCTTCCGCAGGGAGCGCAGACGCCACGCCCCCCAGGACCAGGTCTTGGGAGGAATGAAATCCAGGACCGGGATTCCGGACTTGCGCAGACGACTTGCCACTTGCAGGTGGAAGCCGGGATAGTCCACGGGGAGGAAGAGGTCGACGGCTTCCGCACGGGCACGCCGCACCAGAGCTCGGCCGAAGGACCAGATCCGGGGCAGCTGGAGGAAGACCTCTCCAAAACCCATGACGCTCAGGTCGGCGATGTCGCCCCAGGCCTCGACCCCCACCTCCCGACTTCGAGGACCGACCACGCCCACCAAACGCCACTCCGGTCGGCGGCGCCGCAGGGCTTCTGCGATGAGCGAGAGATAGAGATCTCCGCTGGCCTCGCCGCAACTCAGGAGAATCGTCCGTTCGGCGGACGACACGTCGGGGCCTCCGATCAGCGCACGATTCCGCGACGAGCGCGCGAGAAGAATTCCTCGAAGACGGCCGCGACTTCGTCCCGTCCTCCCTCGAGAATCTTTTTCAGAGCTTCTTCCCGCCGCAATCCGCGTCGGTAGAGCCACCGATAGGCCTCTTTCACCCTCGCGATCTGATCCTCGGTGAATCCGCGGCGTTCGATGCCGATCCCGTTGATGCCGGCCGGAATGGGAGGAATCCCCGCCACCTTCACGAAGGGCGGCACATCCTTGGAGATCCGGCTGAGGCCACCGATGAAGGAATGGGCTCCGATGCACACGAATTGATGCACCGCACACATTCCTCCGATGATGGCATAGTCATCGATCTGGACGTGTCCGGCCAAATTCACGGAGTTGGCCATGATGACATCGCTGCCCAAACGCGAATCGTGAGCCACATGAGCGTAGGCCATCAGGAGACAGCGATCGCCGACCACCGTGGCTCGCCCGTCGGTGGTCGCGATATTCATCGTGACGTACTCTCGAATGATGTTGTCGTCGCCGATTTCCACCGCGGTATCCGCACCGTCGTACTTCAGGTCTTGGGGGGCGGTTCCCAGCACCGCGCCGTGAAAGATCCGATTGCGGCAGCCGATCGTGACCCGATTCTCGAGCACCACGTTGGAGCCGATTTCGGTTTGATCGCCCACCGAGACCTGGGGACCGATGATACTGTAGGGCCCCACGATGACCCCACGTCCGAGCTGGGCGCTCGGATGAATCAGAGCGGTCGGATGGATCTCTCCCAGTAGCGCGGGCGACTGTCCGGCTGAAGGGTTCTTGATGCCCACTGCTCTCTCCTCCACTCTCTCGATCAGCGGTCGACGATGGCAGCGAGAAGCTCTGCTTCCGCTACTTTCTCTCCGTCGACCGTCGCGACGCCAGCCATTTTGCAAGTGTTGCTGCGGTAGCGCAGCATGTGCAACTGGAATTCCACCTGGTCTCCAGGCAGCACCGGCTTGCGGAACCGCGCTTTGTCGATCGAGCTGAAATAGACCAGCTTGGTCTCGGGTTGTTCGAGGAGGCTCATCATGAGCACTCCGCCGCATTGGGCCATGGCTTCGATCAGAAGCACGCCCGGCATGATCGGGTGTCCCGGGAAGTGCCCTTGGAAGAAGGGCTCGTTGATCGTGACATTCTTCAACCCTCGAACCCGTTTCCCGGGAACCACCTCGAGCACCCGGTCCACCAGCAAGAAGGGATAGCGATGGGGTAGAATGTCCATGATCGAACGAATATCCCAGTACTCGGGATTCTTCGCGCGGTAGATCCGATTGCTGCCTGCTTCGATGGCAGCCAATCTGCGGACGAACTGTACGTTCGGGTGGTGCCCACTCTTGAGGCTGATGATGTGCCCCTTGATCGGCAGGCCCAAGAGGCTCAGATCACCCAACAGATCCAGAATCTTGTGGCGAACGAACTCGTCCGGAAAACGCAGGGGTTCGTCGTTGAGGATCTTGTCCTCGTCCACCACCAGGGCGTTGTGCAGAGTGCCCCCCTGGATGAGTCCCTTTCCCAGCAAGTAATTGACCTCGCGCTTGAGCGCGAAGGTGCGGGACGGCGCGATCTCCTTGGCGAAGGTCTCGGGGGAGATATCGAAACTGGCGTACTGGGTGCCGATGACCGGATTGTCGTATTGGATCGTGAAGCTCACTCGGAATCCGTCATAGGGCAGCGCGGTGATGCCGATTCCCTCCCGACTCCACTGGACGGGTTCGCGAACTTCGTAGAGCGGAGCTGGAACGCCCTGGTCCACGATCCCCACTTCCTGGATCTTCTCCACGAACTCCCGGCAGCTTCCGTCCTCGGGTTCGGGAGGTTCGGGACCATCCAGATCGAGATAGCAATTGTCGACTCGCAGCCCGAAGAGGGTTGCGAGCACGTGCTCGACGGTCGAGATGCTCACCCCATCGTGGACCAGCGTGGTATTTCGCTGAAACGGACTGTTCTCGGGGACGTGATCGACGGAGGCGGGAATCTCGACGATCTCCTCGCCTCGCCGCACCCGAAACCGCACCCCAGTGTTCGGGGGTGCGGGTCGGAAAGTGAGGACCGTGCGCTCGCCGGTGTGAATGCCCACACCTTCGAAGACCGCGGCGTCCTTAAGCGTTCTCTGTTGTCGAACCACCGTCTTGTCCTTCGAGTGCGGCCAAACGCCGTCGGAGCTCCTTCAAGTCTTCTGCGTACTGCGGCAACCGTCCGACATAGACCTGCAAACGCTTCCATTCGCGGTGGTCCCGGGCGGGATAGCCTGAGT
>JAJRXK010000086.1 GCA_024276305.1 Candidatus Krumholzibacteriota bacterium | reverse complement strand
GCTGTGGGGTCAGTTGAGCCAAGCCCACACCGAAGTGCGAGCCACTGGCCGGCCTCTCCTCGACCGGCCGGAGTGGAATGCCAGCGTTCATCTCGACTGGGCTCTCCGCGAGGACGACCACATCAATCTCGGGCTCTTCTACCAGGGACGCGTTCCCGACTCGTCGGTACCCACGGGTCCGCGGGATCGAGAGGAGTTCCTTCGGGTGGATTTCGCGGTCTCGACCGGAGTCGGGTCGGGGTTGCGCTTCGAAGGAGCAGTGGAGAACCTCTTCGACACCGACTACGAAGAGGCCATCGGGGTCGGGGGTCGTGGTCGTTTCACCCGTCTTGGGATTCGCGCGGAACTCTGAGGAGTCGTCCGGACATTCTTGGCCGGTAGGAAAGATTTTCCTCAAGATCCGGCACGATCTGCCGATACCACTTTCCAGAGCGCACGAGGGAACCTCTCTTCCCGCCCCGGGCGAGGGCGGGGAGAGAGGGTTGTACCCTCGCGGGAGAGCGTGCGGTTCTTTCGCGGAGAGTGCGTTGGGAGAGAGGAGGATGAGAGTGGTTCTCTCATCCGTCATTGCCAGCGGGTTGACGGCGATGCAGTCCAAAATGGACGCGCATGCCAGCAATATCGCCAACGCGAGGACCTCTGGTGCCAAGCGCCTCGTTCCCCGGACGAGCGAGCGTCCACAAGGTGGCGTCGACGTCTCGGTCGCGCGGGAGAATGCTGAGCTTGGAGAGGTCGATTCCCGGTCCACTCCCGAGGCAGGGACTTCGCCGGAGCGCAGTGACTCATCGACCGACACACTCTCCGCACCTTCTTCGAATCCCGAAGCGACGGTTGCACGATCTCGTTTCGAGGAGAACGACGTGGACCTCGTCACCGAGCAGCTGGGCATGAACGAGGCCGTGCGGAGCAGCGAAGCCTTGATCGCCGCCTATCGGCGGGGATCGGAATCCATGGGAACACTCTTCGACGCGTTTGGGTGAGGCCGCGTGTCCGAACGGGAATCACTGATTCCCGGGTCCCCACCGCAGGGCCGTGACTCGAGTCACGGCCCTGCGTTCGTGGGGCGACCTCCAAACCCTGCCCACCGATCCCCAGCCGAGGGTGGGACCGATGGATTCGGGCGAGACAAGAAGCCCGCTTCTTGAGTAGGCTGCCTCCATGAACCTCTCCCACGACGAGCAGAACTCCACGGTCGATGTCCTCTGCGTGGGCGCCCACCCCGACGATGTCGAAATGGGAATGGGCGGAACCGTGGCCGCACTGAGAGCGGCCGGTCAGCGCGTCGCCATCCTGGTGATGACCCAGGGGGAGTTGGGGACCTATGGAGATGCGGCCACCCGTCGGGAGGAGGCCCGAGCCGCGGCGGAGATCTTGGGCTGTGGCCTCGAGGTGTGGGAGCTGCCGGACGGAGGAGTCGAGGACCGATTGGAAGACCGTCACCGTCTTGCCCGGGCCCTTCGGCGATATCGTCCCCAGCTGGTCTTCGCACCCTATCCCCACGGGAGAGCGGGTGCCCTGGATGGACGCTCCAACGTGGATCATCTGGCCACCGGAATGCTGGTGAGAGAGGCCACCAAGCTGGCCCGCTTCCGGAAGCTCTTCGGGGAGCTTCCCCCGCACACCGTCCGGCGACTCTTCTACTACATGCTTCCCGACGATCAGTCTCCCAGCTTCGTGGTCGATGTGAGTGCCCATCGAGATGCCTTGGAAGCTGCCATTCAGGCCTATCGAAGCCAAATGGAGATCCGGAGGGGATCGAGGGGAGTGCTGGAGGTCCTGATGCTCTGGAGAGAGCACATGGGTCTGCGGATCCGATGCGAATTGGCGGAGGGATTTCTCTGTGAGGACGCTCTCGGGGGCTCCGTCGAAGTGCTGATGAAGATCTGAGGTCCCCGCTTCCGTTCTTGGCCCGACCTTCTCCCATCCTTGACGGCGCTTCGGCCCCGACATTGCTAGTTCTGGGGTCGATGGAGAATCCAGAGGGGAGCTCCCATGGTATTGGCGTTGGGAAACGATGTGATCTTTGGGGTCTTGCGGGGCCTGCGGGTGGTCGAACGCCCGCGCTCCGGAGGGCCACTGAGGAAAGTCGGATCGCCCACGCCGGCGTCGCGAGATCGGGCTGGCGGCGCCTCATCTACGGTCAAGGGGTCGGCGCCCACGCGTCGACCCGACCAGGGAGAGAAGCTCACGCTCTCCGCAGAGGCTCTGCGCCGATTGAAGTCAGCCGAGACGCAGGGGACCGGTTCCGTCTAGAATGTCCGCATGAAGGCTGAACCCCGACTTCGTGCGGTCCTGATTCTGAGTGCGGTCTTCGACTTCGGGGCCTTGGGGCTCCTTCTGGCGATGCCCGACGCTCTCTTCACCGTCTTCGACCACCCACGTCCGACCGATCCCTTTCTCTTCCGATTGGCCGCGTTGCCGCTCTGGATGGCTCCCGTGGTCTACCTCGTGGCGGCCCGGGCGTTGGAGGATTCGCTGGTGCGGGCCTGCGTTGCCCTGCGGTGGTGGGGGGCCGTCGGAATCGCGGGGATCGTGATCTGGCACCAGCCGGCGGGCGCCGTGGCCTATTGGAGCTTCGTCATTGCGGATCTGCTCTGGGGAGCGGCAATTCTCCTCGCCCGAGGACCGCGGCGCTGAGACTCGGATTCCTCGTGGGCCGCTTCGGGTCGGGAAAGAATCTGCCGCTTCGAGGAAGATCAAGGAAGGGTGAGACGTCCTTCGCCACCGTCCTTCCTCTGGACCGCCGACTCGACCCCTTCGCCGAGAATTCGTCTCCTCCTCTGGCGTAGCAATTGCTGTTCGCCTAGAGGCTCCCCGCTTCCCTAGAGACCCATCATTCTCCGGAGAAAACTCGAGTCCGACCATGCGACGAAACATCATCGATCCCGCGATGGATCTCGATCGAGACCACTCTTCTTTCGGCGAGGAAGGAGTCGTCGATCGCCTCGTGCGAATCACCGCACGCTTCTGTTCGTTGCTGATCTCGGCCAAACGCAGGTCCTGGTTCGACACCGAAGTCCGCTACCAGGTCCGAGACCTCCGCCAAGACCTGCTCGAGACTCTGAAGTCGGGCCCGGTGCACGTCCGTTTCGAAGCCGAGGGGCTCTTCCTCGACCGGGCGGAATACCGAGATCCTCCCAAGGTCGTCCGCCAATTCCTGAGGATGTTCCATCGCAAGGGATACCATGCCGTGACCTTCCGGGAGGGGCTCACGGAGCTCGAGTTGGTGGTGCTCTGTCGCATTCTGCAGACGAAGACCGCCGCGGCGGACCCCGCAGAGCTGGCAAAGCTCCGGCACATCGAGTTGCACCGGGAATCCCAGTCGCGGCGCGGTCCATCGCCCCAGATTCTGAAGCGAAGTCGCCTCGGCGAGGTCCTCGACGAGGGTCCGGATGCTGGACGCAGGATTCGCCAGGACGTCGCCGAGATCACCTCGGCGATCGAAGAGTTGGCCAAGGATCAGGAGGATCCCTCGGGGGAGGCTTCGGGAGGTACGGCCGCGGGGCTGGTCCACCTCCTGGACAAGCTGGGAGGCAATGCCGAGATCGCCCTCATCCTCTCCAGCCTCCGCCGCCATGACGCCTACACCTATGATCATTCGGTGAATGTGGGCCTGCTCTCGATCTGCATCGCTCGGGCCCTGGGTTGGAAGGGACAGGATCTCCATGACTTCGGGGTTGCGGCGCTCATCCACGATGTGGGAAAGCTCTACACTCCGATCGACGTCCTCAACAAACCGGGTCGATTCACCCCGCAGGAATGGCTGGTGATGAAGCGCCATCCCCGCGATGGCTACGAGATCCTCCGCGAAGGCGGCGTGGGTGGTGATCTGGCGCCGAACATCGCCCTCAAGCATCACATTGCCTACGACGGGACGGGCTACCCTCAGGTCCATCAGAACCCGGTGGAAGACGGGGCCCAGATCGTCCGCATCGCTGACGTCTATGACGCCTTCACCACCATTCGGCCCTATCGGAACCAGGCTCGGCCCACCGAGGTTCTGGAAATGCTGCGCAAGCAGGGCGGCGCGAACTTCAATCCCGAGTTCATCGAGGTCTTCTGCGAGGTGATGGGAGAGTATCCCATCGGAAGCACGGTCAAGCTCCGCAGTGGACGGATCGGCCTGGTGGTCGACGTCCACTTGGAGCTGCGGGATCGTCCGGTGGTGCGCATCCTGCAGGACGAGTCCGGGGCCACGCCGAACAGTCTCGAATTGGTCGAGCTCAGCCGCCGCCATCGCGAGTCCGGCGAATACCTCGATTCGATCGAGGAAACCATCGACCCGGTGATTCGCAACATCCCCGTGGGTCGCTACATCTGAGGCCGCTCAGAATTCGAGCAGGCGGTGCAGCGCGGCGGCGACGTCCTCCACTTGGGGGAGGATGAAGTTCTCACTGTCGGGCTGGTAGGCGACGGGCGTGTCCTTGGCCGCGACCCGCACCACCGGCGCGTCGAGCCACTCGAAGAGTTCGTCCGCGATCCAGGCCGCGACTTCTGCACCGAAACCGAAGCTCAGATTGTCCTCGTAGACCACCAGGCAGCGGTTGGTCTTCTTCACGCTCTCGGCCACGGCCTCGTGGTCCCAAGGGGAGAGACTCCGGAGGTCCAGGATCTCCACGTCGTATCCTTCTTTTTCCAACTCCCGTGCCGCGAGTTCGCTCCGTCTCAAGGTCGCCCCGTAGGTGACGATGGTGCAATCGCTGCCCTCGCGGTGGAGCCGAGCTCTCCCGAGGGGAATGGTGTATTCCGGTCCCGGATAGGAGCCCTTGCCGTGGGGTTGACGGTAGAGGTGCTTGTGCTCGAGAAAGAGGACCGGATCATCGCAGCGAATGGCGGTGCGCAGAAGACCCGCCGCGTCCACCGCATTCGAGGGCATGACCACTCGCAGACCGGGCAAGCTGGTGAAGAGATTCACTCCGCTCTGGCTGTGGTAGATCGCCCCACCCTGGAGATAGCCTCCGCTGGCCACCCGAATCACCACCGGCGCCTTCCAATGTCCGAAGCTGCGCCACCGCATCATGGCGAGTTCATTCTTGATCTGCATATAGGCCGGCCAGATGTAGTCGAAGAATTGGATCTCCACGACCGGTTTGATCCCGCGGGTGGCCATGCCCACGGCTCGCCCGACGATATTGGCTTCGGCCAATGGCGCGTTGAAGACCCGGGCGGCGCCGAAACTGCGCTGGAGACCGTGGGTTGCCTTGAACACGCCTCCCTTGCCCTTGCACTGGTCGAGCGCCTCTTCGTTCGTGGCGTCGGCCACGTCCTCTCCGAAGACGACGACATTCGGATTCTTCTTCATCTCGTCGTGGAGGACGCGATTGATGGACTCGAGCATGTAGACCGGATCGCCCTGGGGATCGGGGTCGGTGGCGAAGGTCTGGGCCGTGGGATCGACGGATTCGCTGTAGAGATGAAGGAAGACGTGTTCCGGCTGGTGCTTCGCCCGAGCCCGTGCACGCTGGGATGCCTCGGAGACTTCCTTGCGCCAAGCCGCTTCGTGAGTGTCGAGCTCCTCGGCGGTCGCGATCTTCCTCTCGATCAGCGTTCGACGCATCCGCGGCAGAGGATCCCGCTGCCGGTCCGCCTCGATCTCGGAGGGAGTGCGATACAGGGTTTCGTTGTCGCTCATGGAGTGGGAGTAGGGACGGACCACTCGGGCCCGCACCAAGGCCGGTCCCTTCCGTGCGCGGCACCAATCCACCGCCTCCTCCATCGCCGCAATACTCTCCTCGAAATCGGTCCCATCGCAGTCGAGGATCTTGAGGTTCGGATAGGAGGCCACCTGTTCGTTCACGGCAATCCCGCTGATCTGGACGCTGCGGGGAGTGGAGATGGCATAACCGTTGTCCTCCACCAGGATCAGCACCGGAAGCTTGAGGTTGCAGGCGCTGTTGAGGGCCTCCCAGAATTCGCCCTCACTGATCGACCCATCACCGATCGACATGTAGACCACTTCATCGTCTTCGAAGGTCGAGCCGAGCTCTCGGGCGGCATCGACCATTTCGAGATAACGCCCGGCCTCGGCGACTCCCACCGCGTGCAGGGCGTGCATCCCGGTGCAGCTGCTCTTGCTGACGATGTTGAGACCGGCGTGACCCCAGTGGGAGGGCATCTGCCGGCCTCCGCTATTGGGATCTTCCAGACCGCCCACTCCCTCCAAGAACATCTCCTCCGCCGTCATTCCCAGCTGCAGGCAGAGGGCACGGTCCCGGTAGTAGGGGAGGAACCAGTCCTGAGCGGGGCGGAGGATGCGTCCTGCGGCGGTCAGAATCGCCTCGTGGCCCGCCCCGGAGATCTGAAAGAAGTACTCGTTCTTGCGCTTGAGAGTGATCTCCTCGTCATCGATCGCACGGGAGGTGTACATGTTCTCGTAGGCGGAGAGCAACTCATCGGGCGCGAGGGTCCGGGGCTCGGACTTCTTCGATTTCGCTTCGGTCACGATCTGTTCCTCGATCAGAATGTGGGGGGGCAAGGGGCCGGGGAAGCCGGGCCAGGGGCTTCCTGCAGATCCTTTACTCCGGGACGATGTCCAGGGGGTCCGCTCGGTCGCCGAACCTTCACAATATAGCCCCGGCCGACCAGGTCCGTAAGGGATTCCCCGGCCGGGTTCAGCGGCGACTGGTCCAGGCGCTGATTCCGAGCCTCTGCTTCAATTCCTCGGCGTAGGAAGCCGCTCGTCCGCTCGAAGCGAAATAGCCCACTTGGACCCGGTAGACCCTGTTTCCAGCCGAATCCGCCGCCCGGACATGAGCGGGGACGCCCTTGTGCTGTAGGTCAAGTACAAGACGGTCCGCGTTCGAACGATCTCGGAAGCTCCCCACATTGAGGACATATTCCCCTTCGTCGTCGGGCCGATCGGTCATCGTCGACGAAGGGGACTGGGGATTGGCGGTGGTCGGAAGGGGGAGTGGACGAGGGGGGCGGCGTTGGTCCTGGGGGTCGGCCGGAATGCCTTCGACCCGCATCCCCGAGGCGGGGGAGGAGGGAGCATCGACGATGTCGGTCTCGCCGAGGGGCAGAGGCTCCGGGCTGAGATCCTGGGCGGTGATCGCGCCTTCGCTTCCCGTCTCCGTGGTCCCGGAATTGGCGGTGGGGCTCGACTCCGAGACGATCTGCAGTGATTCGGGAGTGAGCACCATGGTGGGGGTGCCCTCGTCCTCTGCGCTGGGCCAGAACAGGACGGTGGCCGCGAGTAGTATCACAATCGCCATCAAGCCGTAGATCAGGGGGCGTCGGTCGGGGACCGGGGTCGAATCTGCCATGGCAATCCTCCTCTCTCTGGGCCGCAGCATGCTGCTTGGACCCCGGGAAAGTCAAGGAGATGCCGGGCCAACGGTGGTTCCGAGCCTCTCCGGCGAAGGGCGCGCAGCCACGGTGGCCGCTCGCGAGGTGGTCATCTCCCCGGGGGGAGCTTAGCTTGGCGCCATGAAGCATCCCCTCCCGCGGCCTGCGGCCGTTCTTTTCGACCTCGATGGGACCCTTGTGGACTCGGTGGCGGATCTCACCGTCTCGGCCAATGCGACCTTGGCGGAGTACGGGCTGCCGGCGCTGGGAGAGAAGGAAGTGGCTTCGTACATCGGCGACGGTGCGCGGCGCCTCCTCGAGCGCTGCCTCCACTCGGTGGGAGCGGATGCCGATGTCTCGGAAGCCCTCCGCAGCTTCCGCCAACACTATCTGGGCCAGTGCACCACCCTGACCCGGCCCTACCCGGGGGTGGAAGGTGGTCTGTCCCGCATGGAGGACGCGGCTCGCGCGATCGTCACCAACAAACCGCAGCCCATGGCCGATCGCATCGCCGACGCGCTCGAGCTGCGGCCCCATTTGGGAGCGGTGGTGGGTGCGCGTCCCCGGGTTCCGGTGAAGCCCGAAGCTCGATTGTTGGAGATTGCACTCCACGAATTGGGGATGGAGGACTTCTCCCCGTCGCGGATCTGGATGGTGGGCGACAGCCGCAACGATGTTCTGGCCGGACGGAGATTGGGGCTGACCACGATTGCCGTGACCTGGGGATTCACTCCCCGGGACCAAGTCGCTCGTCTCGGGGCGGATGGCATCGTGGACAGCTTCGAGGAACTCCTCGACCTCTACGCTCAGAGTTAGGATCTAGTTCTCGCCTCGCCGCCCGTCGTCGAGTGTCTCTCCGGGCAGCCTCGGCCCGTCTTTCGTTCCAGAAAAGGTGTTCTTCGTGCAGATTCGAAATGTTGCCATCATTGCCCATGTCGACCATGGCAAGACCACTCTCGTCGATCAGATCCTTCGACAGTGCCATGCCTTCCGTGAGAATCAGGAGGTGCAGGAGCGGATCATGGACTCGAATGATCTCGAGCGCGAACGCGGGATCACCATCACCGCCAAGAACTTCGCCGTCGCCTACGGCGATACTCGGATCAACTTGATCGACACTCCGGGCCATGCGGACTTCGGAGGCGAGGTCGAACGCGTCCTGAAGATGGCCGACGGAGTCCTTCTCCTCGTCGATGCTTTCGAAGGACCCATGCCCCAGACCCGCTTCGTCTTGCAAAAGGCTCTGGGACTGGGCCTCACGCCTCTGGTGGTGATCAACAAGGTCGATCGGGCCGGGGCCCGTCCGCACGAGGTGCTCGACGAGGTCTTCAACCTCTTTTGCGAACTCGATGCCAGTGACCACCAGCTCGAATTCCGCGGGGTCTATGCCGCGGGGAGAGATGGTTGGGCGGTGGCGGAGTTGGAAGACGAACGGAAGGATCTGGCGCCTCTTCTCGATCTCATCGTGGAATACATTCCGCCGCCGCCGGTGGTGGACGGCCCGTTCCAAATGCTCGTGGCGGCCATGGATCACAGCGACTACGTCGGTCGCATCGGCATCGGTCGCATCGTCCGCGGGGTGCTCCGAGCCAAGGACCGCGTGGCCATGCTCAAGCGTGATGGCAGTCGGGTGACCACCCAAGTGAAACAGGTCTCGGTCTTCGACAATCTGGGGCGTCGCGAGGTGACGGAGGTGCAGTGTGGCGACATCTGCGCGGTCGTGGGAATCGACAATGTCGATATCGGCGACACCCTCGCGGATCTCGAACATCCCGAACCCCTGCCGCTCATCGCCGTCGACGAGCCGACCCTCAGCATGAGTTTCCTGGTCAACGACAGCCCCTTCTACGGGCAGGACGGCAAGTATGTCACCAGTCGCCAAGTCCGCGACCGCCTCTGGCGTGAGTCCGAGCGGGATGTCGCGCTTCGGGTGGAGGAGACCGCGAGTGCGGACACCTTCAAGGTCAGTGGTAGAGGGGTTCTGCATCTGTCGATTCTGATGGAGACCATGCGGCGTGAGGGATACGAGTTCATGGTGGGCCAGCCCCAAGTGATCTACCGGGAAATCGACGGTCGGAAGGCCGAACCCATCGAGGTGTTGAAGGTCGATCTTCCTTCCGAACTCGCAGGAACGGTCATCGAGTATGCCGGTTCGCGTCGTGGCGAGATGGTGAACATGGAGCAGGGCGAGGGACGGACCCGGCTCGAATTCCACATTCCCAGCCGGGGGCTGATCGGCTTCCGAAGTCGAATGCTCCAGGCCACGGGTGGGGAGATCGTCATGCACCATCGCTTCTTCGAATACGAGTTCTTCAAGGGGAGCATTCCCGAACGGCAGACCGGAAGCATCGTGAGCATGTCCAACGGGGCCGCGGTGGCCTTCGCCATCGACGCCCTGCAGGATCGGGGAACCTTCTTCGTCGATCCTGGCGAGGAGCTCTACGCGGGGCAGGTCATCGGCGAGAACAACAAGGACGAGGACCTGGTCGTCAACGCTCAGAAGGCCAAGCAGCTCACCAACATGCGGGCGGCCGGCTCGGACCGGAAGATGAAGATCGCACCCGCGCTCAAGATGTCTCTCGAGGAAGCCCTCGAGTACATCAACCATGACGAGTACGTGGAGATCACTCCTCACCACATCCGCATTCGCAAGGCGATCCTGACCGAGGTCGGTCGCCGGGCGGTGGCCAAGAAGAGGAAGCTCAGCCCCAGCTGAGGTCCCCACCCCGCGGGCCCGCCGTGGAGCTTCCACCTCCGTCCGGAATCTCGCACTCGTCCGGGACCCCGGACAGCGACTGTCCGATTCCGGACACCCCTCCCTTCGAGCCGGTCCTCTCCGGTTGGGGTTCTGTTGGGGATTCGCTGCGTTTTCGGCCCGATGGTCCGCAGGCGGCCCGGTCCGAGGGGTTGGCCCCGAGTTCGCAAGGGAAGGGGACGGCAGGCGCTGCGTCGCTGCATCGGAGGCCGGCTCCAAGGAACTCCTTTACTGGGAGGCGGGGAGGTCCTCAGAGGTGGCGGATGAGCGGCGTCAGCGCCTGCTGTCCCCCCTGATGCCGGGATCCCACCGCCCGTTCTCTGGCCCGCATCCTTCCGGATCGCGGGCCCGGACATTTCTTCGGGCAGACCCTCTTGCGGCTTTCACGACTTGGATTAATTTGGCCGGTGCAATTAGTTGCATATGCAACTGTAATCGCCTGCTCGGACATGTTGGGAGGAGGAATCATGCACGATCCTCGGCGATATCTCGGTCGTCTGATCTCCATCCTCGATCGTCACGCGGATCGTTTCGTCCGCAGTGAGTTCGCGGGTCACGGGATCGGAAAGGCCCACCTCCAATTCCTGGGATCGATGGTGATGGACGGGGATGGCGTCTCCCAGGAAGAGCTCGCGCAGCGCCTGCTGATGGACAAGAGCGCGGTGGCTCGATCCCTCTCGCGCCTCGAAGGCCTGGGATTCCTGCGACGGGAGATCGATGGCCAGGACGCCCGGCGCAATCGGATCCTCCTCACCCCGAAGGCGCGACGCCTGTGGCCGGAGGTTCTGGCGGGGCTCGAATCCTGGAACACCATTCTGACCCGCGGATTCACGGCCGCCGAAGAGCGCGCCGCAACGGAGCTCCTCGATCGCATGGTCTCCAATGCGATTCTGCACACCATGGGGCGAGCCCAGGAGAGCGGCCCCGAAGCCGGGAGGCAGGAGTGATGGTCAACACTGCGAAGACGGCAACAATTCTCTTGATTGCGCTCTGCGTCGGGTGCCCGCGGGTGAGGGCGGCCGAGACTCTCTCGGCCGCGGAAGTCCTGCGGCGGGTGGAAGAACACTCGATGGCCGCGGTCCGCGCGGAGGCTTCGCTGCAACGGGCGGAGTCGGATTTGTCGCGGTCGGAGTCGGCCTGGTGGCCGAGTCTGAATCTTCGGGCTCGCTATGTGGCGCGTGACAACCAGATCGAGGTCACCGACCCCGAGAGTGGCTTCACCTTTCCGACCACGAATCAACGGAATGCGCAGTACGAACTCGATCTGCGGGAACTGATCTACGACGGCGGACGCCGTCGGCGCAGGGTGAAGGTCGCGGAGATCGGACGAGAGGTCGCGTCGGAGAAGGGACGGGCCCTGGTCCAGGAGGAGCAGGTCGCGGCTCTCCACGCCTACCTCAGGGCGGTGACCCTGCAGGGGAGGAGAGCGGTTCTCGACCGGCGGGAGGAATCCCTGAACGAACACCTCGAGGTGGTGCGCGACCTCTACGAACAGGGATTGGTGGCCCGCAACGATCTGCTCGAAACCCAGGTCCAGCTTCGCCGAATCCAGGACGCGGTTGCCCGCCTCGAGAACGACCAACGAGTGGCCCTGCTCGAACTCGCGAGGACCATGGGGGGCGGGCCCTCGGCGGAATGGACGGTTCCGGACTCCCTTCCTTCCCTGCCGCCTCTCTCGGGAGAAGTGGAGGATCAGCTGCAGCGCGCGCTCCAAGCCAATGCGAGGCTCCGGGCCGCGGGGGCTCGAGAGCGCCAAGCGGAAGTCGGCTACGACCTCACCCGTCGCGAGGGCTGGCCCGAGTTGGTGGCAGGCGTGTCGCACTCCTGGCAACAGAACGACTACCTGGTCTACGAATCCCTCAATCAAGCCTATGTGGGCTTGGAGTGGGAACTCTTCGACGGCGGTCGCCGTCGGGCCGACCGAGCGCGGGCGGTGGCCTCTCTCCGGGAGAGCCGTCGGGCGAGGACCGAGGTCCAACGGCGAGTGGAGGTGGAAGTCGAGAAGCTCGCACGCTCCTACGACCAGAGCCGTCGCGAAGAGTCCACCGCGCGGCAGAATGTGGCGGCTGCGGCGGAGAATTACCGCATCGTGGAAGATCAGTATCGAGAGGGTTTGGCTCGGGCCAGCGATGTTCTCGACGCGGAGAGTCTGTTGGCTCAGTCCGAGTTCGACGTTCTCGATCGTCGAGCCCAATCCTACCTGCTTCGGGCCCAATTGGCGGCTGCAGTGGGTTCCGACCTGGTTCGGGCCTTTGCGGCCATCCCCATGACCTCATCCAAGGAGAACTGAGATGTCACGCAGAGTTCTGGGTTTGGTCGCGATTCTGGTGGTCGCTGCGGCGATCGTGGGACTCGGTGTGCGCAACTGGCGCCATCGCCAGATCTATCCGGCCACGGACAATGCCTACTTGCAGGGCGACGTGACTCTCGTCGCGAGCCGGGTCCCGGGAAGTATCCTGACCACGCGCTATCGGGAGAACGATTGGGTGGAGGCGGGTACGGTCCTCGCGCGGCTGGATCCGCGAGACTTCGAACAGGCTCTGAATGCGGCTCGTGCCTCCCTGACCAAGGCCGAGGCAAGCCTGGTGCGCCGCGACGCGCAGATCGCGCGCGCCGAGGCAGAACTCGATGCGGCACGGGCCGATGCTCGGTTGAAGAACGCAGATCTGGAGCGGTTCCAGAATCTGGAGGAGCGAGGCTCGACCGCGCGACGCCAGTACGACCAGGCTCGGGCGGCTTCCGAAGTCGCCGCGGCCCAGGTCCTGGCCGCCGAAAAGGCCCTGGTGGCCGTCCGGGCCGGGCGCTCCGTGGACGAACGGGAGATCGAGAGAGCGCGAGCGGCGGTGGCCGAAGCCGAACTGCGCCTCTCCTACTGCACGATCGTGGCTCCCACGAGTGGGGTGTTGGCGGAGAAGAACGCGCAGGTGGGAGCGGTGGTGGCAGCGGGGCAGCCGCTCTTCCGCATCGCCCACCTCCAGAATGGGGCGGTCTGGATCGAGGCCAATTTCAAAGAGACCCAGCTGAGCCGGATTCGAGTGGGTCAACCCGTGGAATTCACGGTGGATGTGGACGGAGAGCGGAGCTTCGAGGGGCGGGTGGAGAGCATCGGAGCGGGAAGTGGCTCGGTGTTCTCGCTCCTCCCTCCGGAGAATGCCACCGGGAATTGGGTGAAGGTGGTGCAGAGAGTCCCGGTCCGAATCGCTTTCGATCTCGATGCACTCCCGGAGAACAGCCGGCGCTTGGGGCTCTCCGTTCGGGTGACCATCGACACGCGTGACGGGGCGGCAGAGCGATGAGTGCCGGGGTCATGAAGTCCGGGAGCTCCGCGGTCGAGGCTGTCGCGAACAAATACGTGGTGGCGCTGACGGTCATGATCGGCACCTTGGTCGAGGTCATCGATACCTCGGTGGCAAATGTGGCCCTACCGCACATTCAGGGCACTTTCTCGGCCGGACAGGATGAAGTGACTTGGGTCATCACCAGTTATCTGGTGGCCAATGCGATCATTCTGCCTCTCAGCGGGTGGCTCGGAAACTATTTCGGACGCAAGCGAACCTACCTGACCTGCTTCTTCATCTTCGTGGTGGCCTCGATGGGGGCAGGGGCTGCGTTCTCGATGTCGGCACTCATTGCGATGCGAGTGATCCAGGGATTCGCAGGGGGTGCGATGGTGCCCATGTCCCAAGCCATCCTCCTGGAATCCTTTCCCACCGAGGAACACGGCAAGGCGATGGCGATCTTCGGTGTCGGCGTGGTCTTCGGGCCGATCATCGGTCCGACTCTGGGCGGTTGGATCACCGATGCCATCGATTGGCGATGGGTGTTCTACATCAACGGACCGATCGGAGTGCTGGGGCTCCTCCTGGCGTGGATCTACGTGCACGATCCCAGCTACCTGCACCGTGCGAAGGGGAAGGTCGACCTGTGGAGCTTCGGCTTCATCGCGATCGGATTGGGAAGTCTGGAGATCCTCCTGAACCGAGGCGAACGCTACGACTGGTTCCACAGCCCCTTCATCCAGTGGTTGGGGCTCTTCACTCTCTTGGGTCTGGCGCTCTTCGTCTGGAGATCGGTCACGGCAAGTCGACCACTGGTGGATCTCTCGGCCTTTCGCAGCCGCGAATTCACGGTGGGGACGACCTTGATGTTCTTGCTGGGATTCGGTCTCTACGGATCTTTCACAATGCTTCCGCTCTTCGCTCAGACCATGTTGGGCTATACCGCCACTTGGGCCGGGCTACTCCTGAGTCCGGGGGGAGTGGCCTCGCTGGTTTCGATGTTCGCGGTGGGAGTCCTCGTGGGTAGAGTGGACACCCGAGCCCTGATCGTCGTGGGAGCCCTGGCCAATGGCTTGGGGACCTTCCTCCTGCGCTTCGTGGATTTGGGGTCGACCTTCGACTACATGATGCTCGGCCGGGTGCTCCAAGGACTGGGGCTGGGATTCCTCTTCGTTCCGCTGACCGCCTCGGCCTTCGTGAAGCTCGAGCCCCAACAGATCGGGTCGGCGACGGGGCTCTTCAATCTCATGCGAAACGAAGGAGGATCCATCGGCATCGCGATCTCGTCGACGGTTCTCGCGCAGAGATCTCAATTCCACCACGCCCGATTGGCGGAGGGGTTTTCGGCCCTGAGCTCGGGCTTCGTGGAACGGCTGGAGGGAATGCGGCAGGCCCTCGGGGCGGTGAGCGGGCAAGATCCACAGACCAATCAGATCCTGGCTCACCACATCCTGGACCTCGAGGTGCAGCGTCAGGCCTACGTCATGGCCTACGACGATGTCTTCTTTCTCTTGAGTCTGGTCTTTCTGACCTTCGTTCCTCTGGCCCTGATCGCCGGAAAAGCCCGAGGACGGCCGAAGGGGGTGGCCGCGCACTGAGGACGGTCGTTTCGACCGTGGACCTTCTCGAGCGGTGGCTCGAGCCGGCGTGGATGCCGCAGCGGGCTCACGGCATGCGCCGCGAGCCCGCTACCTGGGTACGTCGGGGGACGTACCTCCTCCACGTCCTGTCCGCCGCGGACCGAGTCAACGCCTCCGCGGAGCCCCGGTCGATCGGGGGCCTAGGCCGGCACTTGATACTTGCCCGCGGTCACCAGCATCTTGGCGATGGTCCGGCGCGCAGTCGCGGTATCGATGGGTTCGGCCAACTTGGTGAAGCGCTTCATTCCCGAGAGCTGCATCCTCAGGTCATCCCCCTCGCTGATGTGACTCAGCGCCTCGGTGCCCTTGGCCAGGAGCTGCTGGCTCAACCGTGACATCAGCACCGAAATGATCGCACGGATCATCGGAGTGTCCTTTCCGGCCGCTTGCAACTTGCGAGCGCGCAGGACTGCGGACTCCACGGCGAAGGTCTCGATGACCATGTCGGCTACCCAGGCCAACACTTCCTGCTCGTGCTCGAGCTTGGGACCATACTTGAGAGCGGCCACTCCGGCCACGAGAAGCAGCGCCTTCTTGGCGCGGGCCACGAGGTCGGTGGCGTCGCTGTAGTCTTCGGTCGAGAGGACTTCGCCCAGGCCGGTCACGCTCAGCACGTCTGCCTGCACCGCCTTGGCCGCAGCGAAGAGAGGCAAGCTGCCCTTGGCCGCAGCTTTCAACAGCATTCCCACGATGACCATTCGGTTGATCTCGTTGGTTCCTTCGTAGAGGCGATTGATCCGGGCGTCGCGGTAGAGTCGCTCCGCGGGATAGTCGCTGACGAAACCGTAACCGCCGAAGATCTGGACACATTCGTCCACACAGAAGTCAAGCACCTCGCTGGCGAGAACCTTGATGATCGAGCACTCGATGGAGTGCTCCCCGATGGCCTCGATGGTCTTGCGGTCTGCGCCTTCAGCGGACTTGTCCACGCGAGCGATGGCCTCGTCCAGAAGACCTGCGGTGCGGTAGAGGGCGCTCTCCGAAGCAAAGGTCAAGGCGGTCATGTCGGCCAGTTTTCCCTGGATCAGAGGGAAGCCGGTGAGGGGACGACCGAATTGCTCGCGCTGGGTCGCGTATTCGACCGAGGTGTCCAACGCCAACTTCATGCCCCCGACCGCGCCGGCTCCCAACTTGAATCGACCCACGTTGAGGATGTTGAAGGCGATGTGGTGGCCCTTGCCCTGCTCTCCGAGCAAGTTCGATTTTGGAATGCGTGCGTCCTGCAGGACCAGGGCTCTGGTACTACTCCCCTTGATGCCCATCTTGTGCTCTTCGGCGCCGGTCGACACTCCGGGAGCGGTGGCCGGGACGATGAAGGCAGTGAAGTCTTCACCATTGACCTTGGCGAAGACGATGAACAGGTCGGCGAAGCCCGCATTGGTGATGAACATCTTCTCACCATTGAGAACCCACTCCTCGCCGTCGAGGACCGCGGTGGTCTTGGCGGCAAGGGCGTCGCTGCCGCTCCCCTGTTCGGTGAGGGCATAGGCTCCGATGGCTTCGCCAGTGGCGAGCTTGGGGAGCCACTCGTCCTTCTGTTCCTGGGTCCCGTAGTAGACGATGGGGAGCGTTCCGATGCCGGTGTGAGCGCCGTGGCCCACGTTGAAGCTCCCCCCCCGGGCCAGACTCTCGACCAGGAGCATGGTCGAGGACTTCTCGACGTTGAGTCCGCCGTAGGCCTCGGGTACATCCGTGGCCAGTAACCCGATCTCGCCGGCTTTCTTCAGGAGCGAAGGGAGCAGGCCTTCCTCCATGGCTTCGAGCCGATCGAGCAGGGGCTCGACCTCGTTGGCGATGAACTCTCGGGTGGTCTGACCCAGGAGTTGTGCCTCTTCGGAGAAATCCTCGGGAGTGAACACGTCTTCGGGCGCGGTGTCCTCGATGAGGAACGACCCCCCGGTCTTCACGGTCTTGGTCTCTGCACTCATTCTTCCTCGCTCCTCTCGAAACAGCCGGCTGCGCCCTGACCGCCGCCCACGCACATCGTGACGACGCCCTTGGACTGCCCTTCTCGTTTCATGTGATGCAAGAGTGTCGCCACCAGCCGCGCTCCGGTGCATCCGAGGGGATGTCCGAGCGCGATGGCGCCGCCATTGGGATTCACTTTGTCCTCGTCGAGGCCAAGCTCGCGAATCACGGCGATGGACTGGGCCGCGAAGGCTTCGTTGAGCTCGAAGCATTCGATCTCGTCCTGCGTCCACCCCGCTTGTTCGAGGGCCTTCGGCACCGCCGCGACGGGGCCGATGCCCATGATCTCCGGCGGGACTCCGATTGCCGCATAACTGCGCAGGCGACCCAAGATGGGCAGGCCGAGCTCGCGCCTCTTTTCGTCGGTCATCAGCAACACGGCAGCGGCACCATCGGTGAGAGGCGAGGAGTTTCCCGCGGTGACGGTGCCGCCGTCGCGAAAGACGGGTCGCAGTTTGGCGAGGCCTTCGGCCGAAGTGTCGCGACGAGGACATTCGTCGATGGAGAGGGACATCTCGCTGACTCCGGTGACCGCTTCGAGCGGATAGGGCACGCGTTCGTCGGCGAAGATTCCGCGTTCCTCGGCGGCCAGGGCTCGCTGGTGGCTGCGCAGAGCAAAGGCATCTTGGTCTTCCCGCGTGATCTGGTGTTGGTCCACGAGATTCTCGGCGGTCAGACCCATGCCGAGGTACATGCCCGGATGGTGCTTGGCGAGGTAGGGATTCGGGGTGAAGCTCTTTCCGCCGAGGGGAATGCAGGTCATGCTCTCGACGCCGAAGCTCACGATGACATCGGCCATTCCCGCGGTGATCTTGGCGTGGGCCGTGGCCACGCTCTCGAGACCCGATGCACACCAACGATTGAGCTGCATGCCGGGGACATGGTCGGCCAGGCCGACGCGTTGGGCGACGACTCTCCCAATGTTGTAGCCCTGCTCCCCCTCGGGAAATGCGGTGGCACCGATGATGTCGTCGATGTCTTCGCGATCGAGGGCAGCATTGCGAGTGAGCAATACACCTACGATGAATGCCGCCAGATCGTCCGGCCGTACCGTGGCCAGGGCGCCCTTGTGAGACCGCCCCAACGGGGTCCGCGCCGCATCGACGATCACGACATCCCTGGGGTTTCCTGATTATCGGGAACTGGTCATTGTCGCCTCAATTCCTAAGGGGTTTGCCGGTTTGGAGCATGTGCTGGATGCGCAGCAGGGTCTTTTGTTCGCCGCAGAGCGACAGGAAGGCCTCTCGCTCGAGGTCCAAGAGGTCTTGCTCGCTCACCTGCCGGGGACTCGGTCCGCTGCGGTGCGCGCCGCCGCTGAGAATGTGCGCCAGCTTGGTTCCGATCAGACGATCATGGTCGGAGATCTGCCGTGCCTGATGGAAGTTGTAGAGGCCCACCTCGAGGAGGGCGAGGGTATCGGCACCCCCGACCGGGACCTCGTCTCGCAGGGGAGGGGGCTCGTAGCCCGCCGCCGCGAGTTGGAGAGCCCGGTCCTTGGCGGCCTGAAGCAAGCGATCGCGGTTGAGGAGGATGGTGTCCCGATCGCGGAGGAATCCCAGCTCTCTCGCTTCGTGTGCGCTGGTGGCCACCTTGGCCATTCCGATGACCTGAAAGGCTTCGCGCGCCGCATCCCGGGGATCGGCGTGGGGACCGAGTCGATCGAGCATCCGCAAGTACAATTCCTTGGTGCCCCCGCCGGCGGGAATGAGCCCCACCCCGGCTTCGACGAGACCCATGTACAATTCGGCCGAGGCCACCACCTGGTCTCCGTGGAGGGTGATCTCTGCGCCCCCGCCCAAGGTGAGCCCGAAGGGTGCGATCACCACCGGACGCGCACACCGGCGGAGTCCCACGGTCATGCGTTGGAATTGCCGGATCATCAGATCGATGTCATCGAATTCGCCTTCGGCCGCCGACATCAGGAGCAGAGCGAGGTTGGCTCCCGCGGAGAAATTCGCTCCGTGATTGCCCACGACCATGGCTTGGAAGTCGCGCTCGGCGAGCTCGGTCGCCCGGACCGACATCTGAAGGATGTCTCCGCCCACGGCATTCATCTTGGAGTGGAATTCGAATCCCAGGACCCCGTCACCCAGATCCCAGAGCGAGGCACCGGCCTTGCGTTCGATCTCGCGAGGACCGTGGACTCCCTCTTCGAGCCAGAGCACACCCGGCCTCGGAGCGAGTTCACGCTTCTGCGCCCCGTCGAAATCGAGGGTGTAGGCGTGAGTTTCGGTCTCGCCGTAGAAGGAAGTCGCGCCGGTCGCGATGTGGTCGAGAACCCACTGCGGCGCTGGCCGCTGGTCCTCCTCCATGCGATGGGCCACCCTCTCGAGGCCCAAGAGGTCCCAGGTCTCGAAGGGCCCTCGTTCCCAACCGAATCCCCAGCGCATGGCCCGATCGATGGAGGCGATGTCGTCTGCGATTTCGGAGCCGACCGCTGCGGCGTAGCGGAGAGTGTCGCGGAGGACGGCCCAACAGTAGTCGGCACCCCGGCCCTTCGCTCCGAAGAGCGCGACGAGTCGTTGGTCGAGATCCTCGATCGCGCGAACGGCATCGATCTCGGGAAACTTCACCTTCGGGCGGTCGGTGTACTCGAAACTCTGAAGGTCGAGGGCTTCGATGACCGAGCCCTCGGCGGTCTTCACCTTGCGGAAGAATCCTCCTCCCGACTTGGTGCCCAGGAGCTTCTTCTCGACCATTTTCTCGAGAACCTCGATGGGCTGGAAGGTCTCGACCTCGGGATCCTCGGGCGCCCCCTCGACCACATTGGCCGCCACGTGGAGAAGAGTATCGAGGCCCACGAGGTCGCAGGTGCGGAAGGTCGCACTCTTGGCTCGGCCCATCAGGGGTCCGGTGAGCCGATCGACTTCGGTGGGGTTGAGACCTTGGTCGAGCATCAGGCGCACCGACCGGAGCATTCCGTAGGTGCCGACCCGATTGGCGACGAAGTTGGGGCGATCCTTGGCGCGGACCACGCCCTTGCCCAGGACGGACTCTCCAAAGGTCTCCATCGCATCGACGACCTCCGCCGAGGTCTGCGGCCCGGCGATGAGCTCGAGGAGGTACATGTAGCGGGGAGGGTTGAAGAAGTGAGTTCCCAGAAAGCGCGGCCGCAATTCGGGGGGCAGGGTCTCGGCCAATGCTGCGATGGGAATGCCGCTGGTGTTGGTGGTGAGAATCGTGGTCGGACCGAGATGGGGTGCGATCTTCTCGAAGAGGGAGGCCTTGATGTCGAGGCGCTCCACCACCGCTTCGATCACCCAGTCGCAGTCGCGCAGTCGGTCGAGATTGTCGTCGAAGTTTCCCGCCACGATCCGCGAGGGAATCTGCCGGTGATAGATGGGGGAAGGCCGGTCCTTGGACAGAGCCTTCAGAGATTCGATGGCGATCCGGCTGCGCTCGGTCGGGGAGGCATCGGGGGCGCTCTCGGGATCGGCCAGGTCCAGGAGAACGACGTCCAGCCCGGCGTTGGCGAGGTGGGCGGCGATGGCCCGGCCCATCACCCCGGCACCCAGCACGGCGGCCCGTCGGAAGACAGAGGGCACAAAGTCTGAGGACATGTTCAACTCCCGCGGAGGGGTAGGCTCGAGAATCTCCATCTCGAGAGGAGGATCCTTCGCAAGAACTGGCCCAAGAATGGGAATATGGGGCAATTCTTGCAGACACGGCCGAGGTGGAGCGCGGGCCGGAGAGCCTCCACACTCATTTTCGGCTTTCATTTTATGAATGATCATTCATAATGTGAGAGGACGCAAGTCAAATTCCTTGCATCCCCTTCGATCAGCCGCATTCCAGGGCGTGTCTCATGAACTCGAAATCCCGGGGCGAGAGCAGTCGAGCCGATCTGAGGCGCCGTCAGATTCTCGAAGGCGCCATCCGGGCCTTCGCGGCCCGGGGATTCTATCGGACCCGGGTGAGTGACATCGCCAAGGCCGCCGGAGTCGCCGACGGCACGATCTACCTCTATTTCGAAGGCAAGGACGACCTCTTGGCGCAGGTCCTGCGTCAGGCCCTGGATTCCTTCTGGGACCGGGGGGAGGCCTATGTGCTCGAGGCGTCTTCGGCGGCCGAGCAGTTGGGGCGTTTCGTAGAGCTCCATTTGAGCTATATGGGGGAAGATCGGGATCTGGCCACGGTCTTTCAGGTGGATCTCCGGCACAGCCCTCATTTCCTGGGAGATGTGAGCCGAAAGATCTTCCGGGACTACCTCGACCGGGTCGCCGACATCGTGGCTCGGGGTCAGGCCAGCGGGGAGTTGCGCCGCGATCTCTTCCCGCTGCAGGCGGCTCAGATGGTCTTCGGAGTCCTCGATCAATTGGTGACGAGCTAGGTCCTCACCCACCGCAACTACCGCCTGGAGTCGTTGACCGACCAAGCTCGGGGTTTCGTCCTGCGGGCTCTGGTGGCATAGATCACAGGGTCCGCCCGGGCCGAAGGGGCACGGGGTGGCCGCTGGCGTGCTTTCTGGCCGCGAAACGTGTATGCTGAACCGAGGTCGATACTCCGACTCTTCTTCCCCTGGTGCTCCCCCCGAAGTGAGGATCCACGACGTGAACTTCGTCTTTCGGAGCGATCTCCTCGGCCTGGCCTTGGTCGGGTCCATGTTCTTGGGGACGATCGCAGCGGCGAGTGCAGCTGCGCAGGAATCGACGGTGGCCGAGGTCGAAGCGAGTCTGGAGGCCATCGACGCCCACGAGGCTCTCCCCCTGCGCTGTGGCACGCCTCTGATTCTCGAGGCTCAGCGGATTCGCGGACTGCTCTCGTCGAAGGCCCGGGCCACCCTGGATCGGCTCGTGGTGCCGAAAGCCTTGGACCAGGTCTATCTCTCCCCGGGCGGGCACTTCGAAATCCGCTACAGCATTGCCGGATCGGACTCGGTGCCGGTGACCGACGCCGATGCGAGTGGGATTCCGGATTATGTCGAATGGACGGCCGAAGCGATGGAGCAGTCCTGGCAGACCGAGATCACCGATCTGGGCTTCCAGACCATTCCTCTCGGACCGACCGATCGCTACGTGGTGCAGTTGTCGGTAGGGGGGAGTCTCTACGGCTTCACCAATTTCGGTCCGTTCCCCGGAGGGACCTTCATCGCCCTCCATCGCGACTTTCGCGCATTCTACGAGTCCCATCCCTGGCTCATCGCGGATGACCCCGACGGGCCGGTGCGGGGAGGGATTCGGGTGACCGCGGCTCATGAACTCAAGCATGCGATTCAGTACGTGCGCTCCCTGTGGTCGGAGCCCGGCGGGTGGCTCGAGCTCGACGCAACCTTCATGGAGGATGTCGTCTTCGATCAGGTGAACGACTACACGAACTATCTGACCGATGCTGGATCGCCCTTCTCCGATCCGGCGGTCTCACTCATTCTCGCCAGTTACGAGGACTCGACCTTCGAGCATTTCCTGCGGGAGAGGTGGGGCTTTCCGGTGATCCACACCTACTGGGCTCGCCGGGCTCAAGTCCTGGATGCGGAGGCTCCGGAGAACAGTTATCGAGGTGCCTTTGCCACCGAGGGTTTGGACTGGGATCGGTCCTGGGGGGAATATCAGGCGTGGAACTATGCGGCGGGATCTCGGACCACCGCGGGCTTCGGTTTTTCCGAGGCGGACAGCTTTCCCACCGCGCCCACCACCGTGATCCCCACGGCGCAGGACTATCAGGCGCCGAACTTTTTTCTTCCCGCTCTGGCGGCTCGATACCATGAATTCGACAATTCGGCTCGATCGAGGAGCGGCGACGCGACCCTCCGCTTCAGCGGCGATGCCACCACCTCGTGGGGGGTGGGCCTGTTGGTGCAGAACTCCACCGAGACGCGGTGGTTTCCCATGACCCTGACCGCGGCCGCAGGCTCCCTGAGTACTTCGGGAGTGGATGTCGGCGACTACGATCGGGTGACCGTCATCGTGGGTAATAGCGGAACTCTTGCCGGAGGGAGGGCCTATTCCTTCGAGTTCAGCACCACCGACACCACGAGGGTCACCCCCTCGCCGGGGGGGCTCTCGTTGACCCGCCTGGGGAGGAATCCCGCTCCGGCGGGAAGCAATATCGAATTCGCGGTGGAAGTGTCCCGATCCGGTTCGCTCGACGCCAAGGTCTACGATCTGCGCGGACGTCTGGTGCGGACCCTTGCCTCGGGAGTGGTACGCAGCCCCGGTGATTCCGCCCCCCTGGCCTTCGACGGTCGCAACGATCGGGGCGAGAATCTGGTGGCGGGCGTGTACTATCTGGTCGTCGATTTCGAGGGTACAGAGCAACGACGGAGAGTGGTCCTCCTGGACTGAGGGCTCCGGTTGGGATTCCTACGAAAGGTGAGGAAGGCATGGATGATGAGAGACGGGCCGCCGTGGCCCAAGCTCTCGGGCGCATTCCCTCGGGACTGTTCATCGTGAGTGCTCGGGACGATGCGGGTCGCGAGGGCGCTTTCCTCGCGAGCTGGGTGATGCAGGCAGGATTCACACCGCCGGCCCTGAGTGTGGGGCTGGGTCGGGATCGGGCCATCCGCTCCATGATGGACGCTCCCGATGCTCGCTTCGCGGTGAGTGTCATCGCTGCCGCAGAGCGCCAACAGCTCGGGCCTTACTACAAGGGGGTCGAGGTCGCGGTCGACGCTCTGGAGGGGCACGACATCGAGCGGAGCGCCTCCGGACTGCCCGTGGTCCGGGGTGCTCTGGCCTGGATGGAGTGTCGGCGGATCGGATCGATGGAGGTCGGGGACCACTGCATCGTGGTGGGCGAGGTGGTCGCGGCGCGGGCCGGTCGGGACGATGCGCCGGCGGTGCACACTCGCAGCGATGGATTGAGCTATTGACCCGGTGCGGAGCACGGTCTTCGCCCCCGAAGCCCGCACAACACTTTTCTGTGGTGTGACTACAATAGCAACCACAAAAAATGTAGTTGTGAGGGAGGACACACCACAAATCTAGGATCCTGGTCTTCGCCGCATGATGAGTAACAAACTATATTGCAATTGTTTATGCGTTTTGTGGGGAAGGTTGGGAACTCTGGCACCGCCATTGCGTTAGAGGGGACAGTTCGGGTTCCGACCATGAGTCGTAATCATTTGGGACCCGATGCAGAGCTCGAACGCCCCCTCTCGGGAGCGGACGGGCGGATCTCCTGGGGAGTCAAAAGGCAAGGCGACGCCGAGTCGAGGCCACCCCACTGGACCCACATTCGGTCTGCGCCATTTCGGAAGACCGGCGTTGAGGCAGCCCAGGAGATTCTGAGGGTTTCGGGGAGATGGCGAACTCCTCACCGACTCCGCTCGGAGTCGAGAAACCCACACTGATGGCCAGTTGAGGGGTCTGGGCGAGAGGCCCTTCAGCACTGCGGTCGGCGAGCCGCGGCGATCAGGACCGGCGGGGCGTCCTTTGGCGAGAGGGACGCCCCGTTTCTGTGTCCGCATGGGATTCAGTGAGTGATGGCCTCGGCCTGGGCCTGGAGCCAGTCGCGGTCGCGGCGGAGCAGGGGTTCCAGAACCGCCACATACTCCTCGGGCATTCGGGGGAAGTGGTGGGCCAGAGGTGCCTGCGGGTCGGCGTCGGCGAGTTTGGCGATCAGTCGACCCAAGCGTCGACGGGCCCGATGCCGCAGAGGATGGCCTCCCACGATCGGCGCTAGAGCCCGGTCCGCGTCGCCATGGTCCAGGAAGAGGCGCAATAGCTCTCCATCGAGGTAGTGGCTCATCTGGGCTCGGTCGGCAATGGGAACGCGGTCGCCCTCGAGCCGGCGGGCATGGGCTCGGCGGCTGGCCTCGAGCAGATTGAATGCCGCATCGACCCACGCCGAGAGTACGAAGGCTCCAATGGAGAGAGGAGTGGAGTCGGGCCCCGGGCCCGCCGCCAAGGGCCGCGTTTCCTCGGCAATGGGAACCAAGGGGTGAGGAGAGAAGCGGACTTCGGACGGTGCTTCGAGGTCGGCCGATGAATCGACCTGCATGCTGCGAAAGATGTCCTCGAGATGATCGAGGGTGACCTGGCCGGCCCCTCGGCTCCGGATGGCCAGGGCCTCCGCGATATTCTGCAGTTCGCGGACATTGCCAGGAAAGGAGTGGACGTTCAGCCGGTCCACGACCGCCTGTTCGATCGACGGCGCAGGCCGGCCGTCGTCCGCCGAGAAGCGATCCAGAAAGGCCCGCAGAAGTACTTCGACATCTCCCCGCCGCTCCCGAAGAGGGGGGAGGCGAAGCGGGAAGACCTGAATGCGGTAGAAGAGATCCTTGCGGAAGCGCCCTTGGCGTACCGCTTCGCGGAGATCGACATTGGTGGCCGCGATCACTCGAACGTCGACGGAGTGGTTCTTCTCGCCTCCCACCGGACGGATCTTGCCTTCTTGGAGAACTCGTAAGAGCCGCGTCTGCGAGCCGAGGGTCATGTCGCCGATTTCGTCGAGGAGAATGGTCCCCTTGTGCGCGAGGTCGAAGGCGCCGCGGCGGTCGCGAACGGCTCCGGTGAATGCACCCCGAACGTGTCCGAAGAGCTCGCTCTCGATGAGTTCCTTGGGAATCGAGGAGCAATCCACGATCTCGAGGGGACCGTTGCGTCGCCGGCTCACCTCGTGGATGGCCTTGGCCACGAGTTCCTTGCCAGTACCGCTCTCCCCCTGGATGAGTAGGGTCGCGCGACTGTCCGCGAAATCGACGAGGTCTTCGAAAAATCGCTGCATCGCCTCGCTCTCTCCGAGGATCTCTCGCAGCGCCGGATACTCGCGACGGAGGCTGGTGAGGGACTCGTTGTCTCCGGAGCGTCGTTCGTGACGAGGACTGGGGGCGCCGCCGACCGGCGCGGTGTGCGGAGATCCGGGGGCGCGCTCGAGGGCCAGGACGTAGAGCTCGGCCAGGCTGGAGAAGAGATCCAGATCGCTCGAGGTATATCCCTCGGCCAAGAGGCGCCGGCCCAGGATGAGAGAGCCCAGCAACCCAGATCCTCCACTCAGGGGACAGATCAGATCGGGATCGAGCTCTTCGAGTTGGGGGCCGAGATCGTGGAGGAATGCCGCCGCAGCCCCGCTGTTGCGAGGATCTCTCGAACGAAAGGGTCGGCGTGAACTCTCCCGGGTGAAGGCGGCGACGATGGATTCGGGAATGGGAATGTGCAGGTCTGGCCGCCGCTCGAGGCCGAGCTCGTAGACGACCTGGAGGGTCTGGGTCTCGGGATCGCGGAGAAGGACACAGGCAGATCCGGCGCCGAGAACTCCGATCGAGGAGAGCAGAACCCGGCGCGCCACATCGTCCGCGTCCCGGGCGCGGAGCAATTCGCGACTGGTTTCGACGAGAGTGAGGAGCTCGAAGAGCTTGGACTGGAGCTCGTCGCGACTCATCTCCTGGAAGTCCAGGGACTCACCGCTGAAAGGAGTTTGGTCGTCGAAGTGGTTCATTCGGCCTCGGAGGACGCAGGAATTGGATGCCGCCTCAGGCTAGCACTCCCAGTCCGACTTGCGAAGGAGAGGGTGGACTTCGGTTGGGGAGGGCGTGAAAAGGGCGAGCCCGTGGAGGCACGCCCTTTTCCATCACCCTGTTTGGAGGGCGAGGGCTCTAGTACCGAGCCTTCACCGTCCCGAAGTTCTCCTGCTCGACCGCGACCGGCAGACACACGCCCGGCCCATTGTCCCAGGTGTCGGACAGGGTCTGAGTGGCCGGAGAGCTGTTGTCGACGGTCACGATGCGGTTGCCGACGCTCTCCCAGGTCGCGCAGCCATCCTTCTTGTACTTGTATTCCACGTTGAGCGGGATGGGAGTCCCCGCAGGAATGGTGATGCAACCTTCCCAGATCTCGCCACTGGTGTTCACCAGCGGAACGCCGGCCGACCAGGTGGTGAGTTCGGGAATGCTCCCGATGACGCAAACGTCGCCGGTGGTCACGACTCCTGCCATACAGATCTTGAAGCAGATCTGCACGTCCGCATTCAGAGCGGAACCGAGGCCGCAGCCGATGGGATTGAACTCCCAGCTATCGGTGGCCAGAGTGAGAGAAGTAGTGCCATCCGTGGGCAGGACCACCGCACGATTGGCGGTTCCTTCCCAGGTCGCACAGCCATCCTTCTTGTACTTGTACTCGAAGGAAGGATTGGACCCGGCCAGAAACACTACCGTGACATCCCAGAGGTCGCCGCTCACGTTGGTCATGGTCACGCCGGTGCCCCAGCTGCCGATCTCCGGAGCACTTCCGATGACGCAGGGTGCACCGTTGGTGGCGATTCCACTCATGCACAGAGTAAAGGTGACGGCCACGTCGTTCGGAAGCACGTTGCTGATGGTGTAGCGCAGCAATGGCGGATTGCCGACTTGGTCTCCGGTGATCTCGAAGACCGAGCCATCGGTCGCATCGGTGAACAGGACGGTAACATCGACGTAAGAGGCACCCGAGAGTGCGGCCTGGGGAATGTTGCCCAGGTATTCGTCGTTGTTGCCCTTGTCCACGTTGTAGTTCATTGCGACGGTGGCGGGCGTACCCATCAAGTCGGTCTGGTACTGGATGACGGCGCTGATTCCAGCACCTTGGCCGGTGGTGTCGGTGACGCCGGCCTTGAAGACTTCGGCCACGACGAACTGGTCGCCGGTGGGAGTGGTGACATGCCCGTTGTTCGGGAATGCGTTTCCAGCCCAGTCGATGGTCGCCTGGGCGCTGGCGGAGAAGAGCGTGACGCTAGCCAGGAGCGTCAGCAAGAGCAGTCTTTTCACGGAGGTCCTCCTGGATCGACTTGAAAGGCGAAAACAACCTCCCAAGTGTATTCCCTACGGGTCCTGATTGTCAAAACGGCCGGAGCGGAGGGGCGGCGGGCCCTCTGCCAAGAGCCCAGGACCGCCCGCAATGCCCCTTCCCAGCCGATTACTTCACGAGCACAAGCTTCACCGAAGCCGCCGCGCCTGGCGCGAGGACCCGAGCGAAGTAGACACCGCTGCCGACCGCGAGGCCGTCATCAGTCCGGCCATCCCAGATACGGGTCTGCGGGCCGGCCTGCAGAATCCCGTCGACGAGAGTGCGAAGATGTCGGCCGCGGGAGTCAAAGATCTCCACCCGGACCCGGCCAACGCTGGGCACCTCGAATCGCAATGTGGTCTGAGGATTGAAAGGATTGGGATAGGACTCGAGAGCCAGCGTCCGTCCGGGCATCGGGGGGCCGTCGACTCCCGTGGGTACGGTGACGTGGACGTCATCGAGGGGCAGAATCTGCGGATTCCCGACTGCGTCGAAGGTGTCGTCCAGGAACACCGATCGATTGGGCATGGTCTGCCCCTCGAAGGCTCCGTTCACCACGTACTTGTATTGCAGGTTGGCATTGCTGCTGTCCGCGAAGGTCACGGACACGGTATAGATCAGGTCCCCAGCGGTGGCATCGAATCCGGTGCCGTCATCCGCCATGGGAAGAGCGGAGCTGATCGGATCGAAGACCAACGGAGCCACGTCTCCGGCGAGCCCCACCACGGGGGCGGTGAAGGATCCGGAGTAGATGGAGTTGCGCAGGTCCACGCTGAACACCACTTCCAGTGCCCCGGCGATCACTCCACAGCGATCGAAGGTCTGCAGGGGCATGACGATGGGACCGAGCGTGCCTCCGACCGTGTCGAAGACCGCATCGTTGAGGAAGACGTCTCGGTTGTTGGCTCCGAAGCACTCGAAGGCGCCGTTGAAGACGTACTTGTACTGGACGTTCTTGAGGCTTCCGGTGGGGAAGGTCACCACGCCGCTGAAGATCTGGTCCCCGGCCACCGCATCTTGTCCGGTGCCGTCGTCGACGAGGGCAAGGTAGGGGGCGGCGAAACTCAGGGGTGACTGATCGCCGGCGATCTCGATGGTGTCTCCGGAGATCGGGCTCTGGGCGCTCATGTCCACCGTGAATACCACATCGATGTCGTGAGTGGTGAACTGAGAGGGATCGAGATCATTCCAGAAATGCTCTTCGATCCGTGACGCCGAGTCGGTCGTGGCCAGGGTCATGATGCGGTTGCCGACCGACTCCCAGTTGAGAAGGTTGTGGTTGAATTTCCATTCCACCACCAAGCTGGTGGCTTTCACCGGCGCGGTGGGAGCCCCCACGCCCCAGCTGAACAGCACTGCGTTCTCCCAGATCTCGTTGACGGCGTCGACTTGGGTCATGTCGGCGAAGCCATCGGAGACCAGATTGAAATCGAGGGGCTCCTTGCTCCCTTCGACGGTGAATGCGTCGGTTCCGGTGCCGTTGTTCTGGAGGTAATTCAGGAACTTGCCTCGGAAGACGACCTCCTTGACCGCGAACTCGAAGTCTCCAGTGCCGGCCGCGATCGCATTTCCGGCGAGGTCCTGCACATTGCTGACGGTCAGAGTGAAGACCGTGGTGCTGGCCGCGAGGGGAGTGTCGAGAGCGAGGTGCACGACATTCGTGGCGAGGAGATCCAGGCTTGCAGCCGAGACGTTGGCGGCGGTGCCGGCAAGCGCGTAGTTTGCGGCGTTGCTTGCGGACACGGCGTCGACGGGCTCGTTGAAGGTCACGATGACTTCGGCGTTCGCGAAGGGATTCTTTCGCACATCGGTGATGAGCGGAGGATCGACATCGGTCGCATTCTGGACCACGTAGATCAAGTAGCTCGTCATTTCCACCGCAGTTCCGGTATCGAAGATCGTTCCGGTGGGGGTGGAGGTCTGAGCGGAGTCGCTGGCCGCGGCGTCGAGAGGCGGCTTGGTGGTGCCGTCCTGGGTCATCCAGATCTCGACCCGAAGGGTGTCTCCGGCCGCGAGACCGGGGAATCCGTTGGCGATGAATGCATTCAACGGAAGCGCAATCTCCTCGAATCCGAGGTCATTGGCCATGCCGAGGCCGTTGCTGCCACCACCATACGAGGGATTGATGCTCGAACCGATATTGGCCCAGGCGGTGCCCTGCCACTCGTAGAAGGCCTCGAAGTTGAAACCGTCGATCACCGCGTAGACGACGTTGTCCGGTTTATGAGCGATGGTATTCCACGCGATCTTGCGCGCAAAGGGATCGGTCGTCGAGCCATCGGCAGCCGCACCATAGCTGAAGGCGATGCCCAGATTGACCTGAGGAGAAGAGAAGCAATCGCGAAAGTAGTCGAAACCGATGTAGAGGTTGTTCGTGTCATTGGTGATGTACACCTTGCCGATGTCCATGGGGGCATCGTCCTGCGGGTCGGCCGTGCACCAATTCTGAATCTGCGTGTCGAGGGAATCGTCCTCGATCAGATTGGCCGGATCGAAGTCATTGGTGCCATCGACGGTGATGGTCTGAGGAACCTGGGCCACGGCCACGTTTGCCATCAGGACGGTGCAGAGCGCCGCCATGACGAATGTGGCCAGGCGCGGGAACGTCGTGCGCATGAGGTACATCCTTCCTGTATGCAGATTCCGAAGCAGTAGGCTTCGGAATTCGCCTACTTCGTGAGGCTCAACTTTCGAGTCCGAGTGATGCCGTCGGCGACGAGTCGCACGACATAGTCACCCGATGCCACGGAACGGCCTCGATCGTCGATGCCGCGCCAGGTCCGGGAATGTTCACCCGCAGGGAAAGATTCTCCGCGAGCGAGGGTGCGCACACGTCGGCCTCGAAGATCGAAGATCTCCAGATCGACCCGTTGGGCTCCCCCGGTCGGGAGCGCGAAACGGATGCGTGTGCTGGGATTGAAAGGGTTGGGGACATTGGGTCTGAGGACGGCGCTCCGCAGAGCGGTCCCGGGCGGAGTGGTCGTCAGGCGCGGCAAGCTGACTTGGGTCGTTTGCAGAGCCACACGGTTCGCGGAGCAAGAGGTGTCGGTCGCGTTCGCCACGCTCAGGGTATAGGTCTGAGTGACCGTGGGCTCCTCCACCGTCAGCAAGACCTGCGTCGAATCTCCGACCAGCTGCGCTCCGCGCACCGCCAGGGTCTGCGACGGATTTCCGGTTTCATAGAGGGTGTAATTGGTGAGGGAGGTCGCGGAAGTGGGCTCGAGCGCTTCGTCGAAGCTCACGACCAAGGGCAGGCTGGTGGGCAGCTTCTTGACCACCACTCCCAGAGTCGCCCCCACCAGCTGGGGGCCGATCACGTCCGGGGCGTCGGGGACTCCATCGCCATCGGCGTCGATGACTACCCGCGCGCTCTGGCTGATGATGGGAAGGCCGGTGGCCGCGTTTCCGGGGATGACGTCGCCACCCAGTTCACCGTTGGGTTCCGGGTCCCAGGCCAGACTCACCGCGAAGGCGATCTCCGCCCCGGGGGGAACCTGCCCGGGGGCAAGGCCGAAGAGGACCTCCCAGGGAATCGCGAGCTCACTGCCTCCGCTGTTTCCCCAGAGGTGCTGCGAATCGAAGGCACTCACGATCGAAGCGCTGAGATCGGTGGTGGTGGTCGCGGAGTCGATGCGAAAGAAGCTGTCGCTGTCGGAAGCGCCTTGATGCTGAAAACAACCGTATTGGAAATCGGGGCGGAAGCCGGGAGCGGTGAAGGTCGCTCCCCGCTCCCAAGTGTCGATGGCGGTGAGGTCGGCCTGTCCGTTCGGACCATCGGGGTCGGTGTCGAGGTAGAGGATCCAGGAATTGCCGTTGACTACCCCGTCGATGGCCAAGTACAGGAAGTTCGAGTCCCATCGGACAAAGACCGCGTCGAGTTCGTTCGCGCTGGTCCAGGCGGAGTCCCCGACCGGATCGATCCAGCTCGAATCACAGGGGCCACGCCACTCGCTGTCCTCGAGGCGCCCGTCGACGGTGACCGCAGTCGCTTCGCCGACCGTCAGTGCCAAGGTGCGGGCCATGCAGGACACGCCTTGGAGGTCGGTACCGAGTTTGGCCTCGACGGTCAAGAAAGGTGAGGGCCCCAGGGCATCGATGGCGGCGGCGTCGGCCGTGGTCAGTTGGAAAGTCAGAATCGCAGAGCTGCCGGATTCGATGACCGTAGTGAGGGGGCTCAGGGTGATTGCTCCCCCACCGCTACTGTCCGCCGCGACTCCGATTCCGGTGGGATCGACGCCCGCGGTCACCACCCTCTGGTCGAAGACCAGCCGAATTCGATTTGTCCCCGGAAAGAGGGTAGCGGTCTCGCCGCGGGGGCCCCACCGGTCCACGAGGCCATTGGCCAGGCTGCGCAATTCCGCGACCTCACCCGCGGCCGGAGTGGGAGTGGATCCGGCGAAGAGATAGAATTCGAAGGTCTCGGTTCCGTAGATCTCGTCGCCTTTCATGAGAGTGGCGGAGATCTCTTTCTGGTGGGCAGCGCCTCCCTGTCCGAGCACGTAGGCGACGGTCGCTCCGGTGTTCGGATTGCGACGCCCCATATACGCCTGATCGGCGGCCCAGATACGGTCCATTTGCGCATTCCAGATGAGGTCCACCAGGCCCGGGCTCATCCCGGTCTGGATCCATTGGGTCGGACCATGGGTGCGATAGACCGCTTTCAGGTAGGGCTCGTTGGTGCCGAGGGAGATGGTCTTCTCGAGCCCGCTGGGGTGAGTGAAGGTGATCTGCACTTCGGGCTCCGCAGTGGAATCGATCTTCCAGGTATAGTTCTCGTGCTGCCGATCAGGGCCCACGTCGCTGAAGGCGCCGATGTGATTGCCGTCGTTGAAATCGCCATCGGTGCCGAACCAGAAGGCGTTGTCGACGCCGACGGCCGAAAACTCTCCGGCTCCGTTCTTGGCGAAGACATTGACCGCTCGTCCGCCGGT
>JAJRXK010000085.1 GCA_024276305.1 Candidatus Krumholzibacteriota bacterium | reverse complement strand
GGCGACCGTGACTCTGCTCGGAGTGGCCGCGGCCCTCTCGAATCTACAGGGCTTGTTCTGGATGGCCGGACTCGGCCTGGTGCTTCTGCTTCGACCATCGTTCAAGCCTCGCGATCGCGTCGTAGTGGGGACGGCTTTTGCGGCCATCGCCCTGCTCACCAGTCCCTGGTGGCTCCGGAGTCTGGGAGTGGTAGAAATCGGTCGGGTCCTGCCGGGTTCGGAACTGGGGGTGCCGCTCCGGGGCGGGAGCACCTTCTCGGTGAGTGCTCTGCCCTACGCGGGCCTGGTGCTGAGTTTCGGACGCACCCTGGGCCCCACCACGGCCGAATTGCACGGGCTCTTCGCCGGCGGCGGAAATGTGCTGCGTCAGCTGGCGCCGGTGCACCTGGTCACCGCTTCGCTGGCTGCGGCGTTGGTGGTCACGATGGGGATCCTGGGACTGCGGAGTCTGGGCCGGCGTGGAATGGAGCTCCTGGGTTGGACTTCCTTCGTGGTCGCGGTGGCGGTTCTGCTCTCTCTGCGAAATGTGAAGCCCTTCAATCCGCGCTATGTGATCGCGGCCATGCCCTCTCTGCTGATCATCGTGGGGGCCGGATTCGAAGCGCTGCCGCGACGGTGGGCCTTGGTCGCGCTGTGCCTGTGGATGGGCCTGACCGGCCTCTCTCTCGAGCGCTACTACTTCGACCCAGACTATGCCCACGCCGATGTGCGGGCGGCCGCCAGACTCCTCGAGGAGCGGGCATCGGCCGAGGATGCCATCCTGGTTCCCACCGTGGATCACGTCTTCGAGTACTACTACCGAGGGAGCTCGCCCTTGGCCACGGCCTACCGATCCGACTTCCGCGACGACGAGAGCGTCGCTCGCCGCGCGGCGAAGGTGGCACCCGAGGCTCGCTACCTCTGGTACGTGGAGGCGCGGCCCTGGTTCGCCGATCCCAGCGGTCGCTTTCCTCGGGTGCTCGCCGAACGATATCGAAAGCTGTCGGAATTCCGGGTTCCAGGAGTACGAATGTTGCTGTTCGACCGTCAGAATCCAGGGGGCGGAGGGCGTTGACGGGGCCGAAGACCGTCGCGTAGGCTCGTGGCACGGTTCGTGTTGCTTCCGGGGAGATCCCGAGACCGACTTCGCACCCTTTGCCCTTCCGGAGCCCAACGTCGGCCGTACGTTGATTCTGCTCTCCTTCACGGCCGTGGTTCCGATGGCGAGCGCAAGTCCCACAATCCCGGCCGATTGGATCGAGAGCCGCGAGATCTCCGATCTCCGCGACCGTCTGCGCCGGCAGCGCTTCCTCCGCTTCGTCAAACGCGCCTTCGACATCGTCGCCGCGAGCGCAGGGCTGATCCTCTTCCTCCCCGTGTTGCCTTTTCTGGCGGTCATGGTCAAGCTCGAGTCATCGGGCCCCTTCCTCTTCCGACAGATGCGGGTGGGGGAGGATGGGAAGCTCTTTCCCTGCTACAAGATTCGGTCGATGGTGGACGGAGCCGAGGAGCTCAAGGACCAGTACGCCCATCTCAACGAGGCCGATGGGGCGGCCTTCAAGATCCGCGAAGACCCTCGCATCACTCGCGTAGGTCGTTTCGTGCGAAGAAGTTCCCTGGATGAGTTTCCACAGCTGTTCAATGTGCTCCGCGGCGAGATGTCCATCGTGGGGCCGCGTCCCCAGATTCCCTCCGAGGTTGCGGACTATCGGCCCGAGTACCGCGCGCGCCTGTTGGTGAAGCCCGGGATCACCTGTCTGTGGCAGACCAGCGGCCGCAATGACGTCGATTTCGACGAGTGGATGCGTCTCGACCGAGAATACGTCGAGAATCGAAGTCTGGGGCTGGACATCCGAATTCTCCTGCGTACCCTACCGGCGGTGATGGCGCGCCGCGGAGCCTACTGACGCGTCCCAACAGCGGAGAAGATGATGGCCAAGCAGATGGAACGCGGGCAGAACCGCGGGCGGTTGGAGGTCTACCTCCAGTTCACTCGTCCCTTCACCCTGTGGCCGCCCGCTCTCGGGATGGTGAGCGGCGGATTGACCGCCTTCGGCGCCGCCGGGACGAACCTGACTCCCGATCCGCTGAGACTCGCGCTGCACATCGCTCTCGGCGCGCTCATGGCTGCGGTGCTCAACGCCGCGAGCAATGGCATCAACCAGATCTACGACCTGCCTCTCGATGCGATCAACAAGCCCCGTCGTCCTCTTCCGGCGGGAAGCATGAGTGTGCGGGAGGCGCACCTCATCACCGCAGTGCTCTACGCGATGGCCTTGGCCCTGGCGGCCTTGGTCAATTGGATGTGTTTCTCCCTGGCCCTCGTGGCCGCGATCTTCACCTGGGCCTACTCCGCACCGCCCTTGCGCACCAAGCGCCACGCGCTGGGAGCCAATCTGACCATTGCCATTCCCCGCGGCCTCATGTTGAAGGTCGCCGGATGGACCACGGTGAAGTCTTTCGTTGCGGTCGAGCCCTGGGCCATCGGGTCGATCTTCTTTCTCTTTCTGCTCGGGGCGGCGACGACCAAGGATTTCGCGGACATGAAGGGCGACGCTGCGCATGGATGCATCACCCTTCCGGTGAAGTATGGAGTCAGGAAGGCCGCGTGGATGATCGCGCCCTTCTTCGTCCTTCCCTTCTTGCTCATGCCTCTCGGGGTGCACCTGGGCGTGTTCACCGGCAATCCTCGGCTCTTGAACGGGCTGGGCGTGGGACTCGCACTGTGGGGCTGCTATACGGTGTGGCTGTTGGTGCGCAATCCGGAGGAACTGGCTCATACCGAGAACCATCCCTCCTGGACTCACATGTACTTGATGATGATGGCCCTTCAGATCGGCTTCGCGGTGGCCTACTTGGTCTGAGCCTGCCCCGCGGGACTGCGGTCCAGGACGAGCGCGTGCAGCTCCTCGCAGAGCTCCTCCACGTGGCGGTCGAGGTGGGGGGCGGGCTCCTTCTTCACCGACCGCGCGTGAACGTAGCGGACCGCCCAGGCCGAAGGCTGCAATCCCGCCCACCGAAAGACCTCGTCGAAGATCCCGCGTCCGCCCTCCACCAGAGCTTCGTAGGACTGAATCCGCAGGCGGGGCTCGGTGCGCAGCGCCGGATCGAGAAGGACGCGGTTGCGAGCCCACCAGCGCAGACAGCT
>JAJRXK010000084.1 GCA_024276305.1 Candidatus Krumholzibacteriota bacterium | reverse complement strand
CCAAGCTCTTGAGTGCAGCTCGGGTCTGGGCGTCGAGGGCTTGGTCTGGATGGTGGGCGTCGGTCAGGAGTTCACGAATGCGGCGGTCGAGCTCCTGGCGCATGGATGCGGCCACGGAAGAGGATACGGAATAGAGGTTTCGAGATTCGCCAGGATCGGAGGCGAGGTCATAGAGCTCATGACGATCCGTCTCGGGGGTCCAGATGAGTTTCCAATCCCGGGTCCGGAGGGCGTATTTGGTCTGCGGCGCCTCCGGCGAGTGGGTTTCCAGGAAGATCCCCCGGTCTTCGTCTCTGGGGCCGAAGAGGTCCACGCCCTCGGTGCTCCGAGGCGTGGGGAGGTCGAGCTGCGCGAAGAGGGTCGGCAGGAGATCGATGGGGGCGGCGACGCGGTCGTCGGTGATCCCCCTCGGGGCCCGGTTTCGGGCCGTCGGGGGGCAGACGATGAAGGGGATGTGGAGATAGGGCTCGCGAAGAGAGCGCACGTGTCCGAAGTGCTGCCGCTCACCCAGCGCTTCTCCGTGATCCGCGGCGAAGACGATCCAAGTGCGGTCCGCTCGGCCGCTGCGCTCCAGGGACTCGAGGATTCGCGCGATCTGTTGGTCCGTGGCCTCGACTTCTTCCAGATAGCGCCTTCGCCAACCCTCCCGATCCTGGTCGGCATCCTCGAAGGCATAGGCAATCCGGACCTTGCCCGCACGTCCGACGCGGAGAACCCACCGAAGGTCGCTCCCCTCGATGCGTTCGAGGTGGGATTCGGTTGGAATGCCGTCGAGGAGGTCGAAGCGGCGCTTGGTGACCTGCGCCGGGCATTGGACTTCGATCCGAAGGTCTCCTGGCTCTACCTCCAGGTCGAGGTAGCCTGGTTCGAAGATCGAGACGGGGAATCGCCGACGGGTTTCTCCATTCACCCGGAGTTCTGCCATGACCGGGGGATTGAGGTGGTCGTCGTAGGGTTCGTGGGGATCGGCGAGGTGAATGAAGGTGAACCAGGGTTGGCCGGGGTCCCGGGGAGTTCGGGTGAGCAGGGAATCCGCGATCTCGGCGGTGAGGGTTCCGGAGCGCAGGAATCCCGCTCCGAGCTCCTCTTCATAGCCCGCGAAACCCCGCGAGAATCCGTCGCGAGAGCGGATGGGATTGATGCTGATGGCGGCCCGGCAGTCGTAATTCGCTCCGCGGAGCAATTCCGCCAGAGTGGGGCTCAAGGGGTTGAGGATTCCCCGATGATTGTTGACGATCCCGGCCCGGGAGGGGATGCGGGACAAGAAATAGCTGGCGTGGCTCGGACCGGTGATGGGCGAGTGGGCGTCCGCATGGGTGAAGCGGATGCCTCGTTCGGCCAGGGCGTCGATGGCCGGAGTTCGTGCGGTGGGATGGCCATAGGCTCCGAGATGATCGGCCCGCAGGGTGTCGACGATGATCAGCAGCAGATCGTCCCGGAGGGGCTCTGATCGCCGAGCCGCTCGCAAGGTGCATCGGGCCTGCGGATCCGAACTGCGGAAGACCAAGCGGCAGAGTTGACCGGGATCGGTGCCGGGAGGTGGTTTCAACGATCCGTGGCCGGTCTTCCCGCGCAGCTCGAAGTGGTCGAGGATCCGGTCCTCTGTGCCCTCCGGTCCCACCGCCACCAGGTCGAGGCGGCCCGAATCCCCCTCGAGTTCCCACTCCAGGTCGAGGGGGCCGGTGCTGAGGGTGAATCCATAGTCCTCGATCCAGCTTCGGGGACTCAGCAGGATGGCCGCGGAAATCGAATCGACGGGAGCGGGGGAGGAGAGGGGGACGGGGGAGGCGCCGGAGTCCGGGGCGATCAGCCAGATCCGATCGACATAGACGCCCAGCTTTCGCGGGCCGGCCTCGACGAGTCGGTCGCAGGAAATGGTGATGCGATTGTAACCCGCATGCAGCACCTCGCCGGGCAGATCGAAGCGCAACTCCACGAAGGTCTGGGGGAGGCGCTGGGTGGGGAGGACGAATCCGTTCACCGTCACCGTCATCGCGGTCTGCTCGGGGTCTCGAAGGGCACCCATCACCCGCAGGCCGAGCTGGGTCGGATTGGAGACTTCGAGGAGGGGCAGCGTGAGTTGCGCCTCTCGTCGGGCGGTCCATCGGGCTTCGGGCTCCTCGGCATTCCATCCCTCACCGATCCACCGATCGTCGTCCCCGGAGCCGAGGTCGAGGAATCCCTCCCGGACGCTTTGGACCGCCAAGGAGGGGAGATGATCGACCAGAATCCTGTCGGAAGCGGATTGACAGCCGCCAAGAAGGGTGCAAGCCACGGTCAAGAGCAGGCTTGGACCTGCGGGGAGGCTGAGAAGGTGGGGACGAGAGGGTGAAGAGCTCAATGCAGGACATCTCGGGTCGAGAGAGAAGCGAAGTGCAAAGAGGTTTCTCTGGTTCTACCGCAGACCCCTCCCATTGCAAAGGCCTGTCGGAAGGATCAGGTGCTCCACATCCAACAGTCGCGCGGCCTCGAACTGTTGGATATCCAACAAGCTCCAGCCTCGGCCGAAGCCTGCGGTCTTGTAAGTATCGAGTTATCAGCGGATTATGGCCGAGATTGGGGTCGGCACTGTCTCTGCTAGAGGGGGCACGTGGCCGAGCCGGCAGGAACACCGAGTATGGCTCCCAGTAGATAGGGGTGCGGACGAGATGCAAGCGATGCGAATAGGGACCGCAGTGAGCGTGGCCCTCGGGCTCACGCTCCTGTTCATGACCAGCGAGCGGAGTTCGGCGGCGGAACCAGGGGGGGAGAGTACTCTGCAGCACTACTTCGTGGAGGCCGCGCGGTCGAACCCCGGCCTGCGCGGAAGTTACGAATCCTGGATGGCGGCCACCGAGAAGATCGCGGTGGCGAAGGGTTGGCCCGATCCCCGCGTGAGCTATGCGCTCTACCTTCAAGAGGTCGAGACGGCGTTGGGTCCGCAGAAGCATGCCCTGGCCTTCTCCCAGATGTTCCCGTGGTTCGGGAAGCTCCGCCTTAGGGGCTCTGCGGCCGAACAAGCCGCTTTGGCCGCGGCCGAGCGATTTCGCCGAGCGCGCCTCGACCTCTTCGTGGAGGTCGCCGACGCCTACTACGATTTGGCCTACCTGCAGCGATCCATCGAGATCACTCGTGAGAACCTGGAGATTCTCCGCTATCACGAGAGCGTTGCCCGGACCCGCTACCGCACGGACACGGCTCGCTATTCGGACCTGATCAAGGTGCAGGTGGAGCTTGCCTCTCTCGACGATCGACTTCGCACCTTGAAAGATCGGGTGCGGCCGGCGACGGCCAAACTCAATCGGGCCATCGGTCGACCGGCCGATGCGCAGCTGGAATGGGCCGTGACTCTCGCCGCTCCGGCGGCTCCGATTGCCGACGAGGGAACGATCCGAGAACAGACCTTGACCCAGAATCCGAAGCTCCTGGCGATGCAACACGAGGTGGATCGTCAGGACGCGCTGGCTCGATTGGCTCATCGTGACCGGTTCCCGGATTTCTCGGTGGGAGTGAAGAGCATTCTGACCGACAAGAGTCAGCTGACGAATTTCGCAGACAGTGGTAGCGATGCGTGGATGCTCACTTTGGGATTCAACTTGCCCCTGTGGCAGGGCAAGTACAAGGCGGCCATTCGCAGTGCTGCGGCGGGGAAGCGAGCGGCCGAGCACCGGCTCGAGAATGCGACCCACACATTGGACGCCCGCCTCGAATTCGCCCTCTTCGAGCTGAGAGATGCTGAGCGGAAAGTCGATCTCTTCGCGAACGGGCTCGTGCCCAAAGCGGTTCAGTCTCTGGAGAGCACCTCCACGGCCTATCAGGCGGGTACCAAGACATTCCTCGATTTCCTCGACGCTCAACGAACCCTGTTGGTCTTCGAGTTGGATCTGGCGAGAGCGCGGACGGATCTCGGCCGCAGCCGTGTAGAAGTCACGAGCCTGATGGGCGAGATGCCCACCGGGGTACGAGCGGAGGACATGCTCGAAGAAGGAGCACAGCGATGATGCAGCGAATGGACGTGCGAATTGTGTTGGGCCTCATCCTGGTGGCCGTCGGTTTCGGCCTGGGTTCTCTGCGGGGGGGTGGTTCCGAGCCCGCGACCCAACAGAGTTCGGAAACCGGCGCTACGGCTTCGGCGGAGGAACAACCCACGATCTGGACTTGTTCCATGCACCCCCAGATCCAGCTTCCCAATCCTGGCAAGTGCCCGATCTGTGGAATGGATCTCATCCCGCAAGCGAGCTCCAGCGCTGCCGACGACGAATCCGAAGGACCTCGGATGACGATGTCGATTGCGGCCATGAAGCTGGCCGAGCTCCAGACCAGTGTGGTTCGCAGGGCCCAGCCGCAGGTCGAAGTTCGCATGGTCGGCAAGGTCGAGTACGACGAGACTCGGCAGCGACAGATCGCGGCCTGGGTCGGTGGACGTATCGACCGGATGTATGTCGACTACACGGGGGTTTCGATTCGAGCTGGTGATCACTTGGCATGGATCTACAGTCCCGAATTGGTGAGTGCTCAAGAGGAACTTCTGCAGGCGATTCGTGCGAACGAGCAGCTCGGTCAGAGCAATGTTGGCGTTCTCCGCGATACTGCGGCCAAGACTGTGGATGCCACGAGGGAGAAGCTCCGGCTGTTGGGTCTCACCAGTCAGCAAATCCGGACCATCGAGGAGACTCAGAAGGTCGAGGATCACATCACGATCACCGCCCCGATCGACGGCGTGGTGATCGAGAAGAAGGCGGTCGAGGGGGACTACGTCAAGACCGGCGCTGCGATCTACGAGATGGCGGATCTGAGCCGGCTCTGGGTGAAGATGGATGCCTACGAGAAGGATCTGATGTGGCTGCGCTACGGTCAGATCGTCGAGTTCCGAACCGAGGCCTATCCCGGTGAGGTCACCACCGGAGTCATCACCTTCATCGATCCCATCCTCAATCAGCGGACTCGTACGGCCAAAGTGCGGGTCATCATCGACAACAGTGACGGCCTCTTGAAGCCCGGCATGTTCGTGCGGGCGACGGTCTCGGCCAACGTGGCCTCGGGGGGACGAGTCATCGACGAGAGTCTGCGCGGAAAATGGATCTCTCCGATGCACCCAGAGGTCGTGAAGAACGGCCCCGGATCCTGCGACGTGTGTGGAATGCCGTTGGTGAAGGCAGAGGAGCTGGGGTACGTGACGGTGCACACGGACGACATGGATCCTCTGGTCATTCCCACCTCGGCTCCGTTGATCACTGGACGACGTGCCATCGTCTACGTGCGGGTGCCGGATGCCGAGCACCCCACCTTCGAAGGTCGCCAGGTCGTTCTCGGGCCTCGAGCGGGCGATGTCTACTTGGTGAAGTCGGGCCTGCGTGAGGGCGAATTGGTGGTGACCCAGGGTGCGTTCAAGGTCGACAGCTCCCTGCAGATCTCTGCCAAGCCCAGCATGATGTCGCCGGAGGGTGGCGCTCCCGCTCCGGGACACAACCACGGTGGGATGAAGATGCCGGCCGGTGACGATGCAGGGCATGCTGCGGCTGAGCCCATCGAGACTCCGGCGGCCTTCCGAGAGCAGTTGGGAGAGATCGTGACCGCATTCATGGCGGTGAACGACGCCCTTGCGGAAGACGATTTCGACGGGGCCAAGACCATGGCGCAGAAGCTCGCGAAGAGCCTCTCCGCGGTGGACATGGGTCTCTTGGAGGGCGAGGCCCACATGCAGTGGATGGGTTTGGTCCGCGACCTCGAACCCGCGACCCAGAAACTGGTGGCCGCATCCGATCTCGAAGAGATGCGGACGCGAGCTCCTGCGCTCACCGCGAGCCTGGCCCTGGGAGTGAAGATCCTGGGAGTGGTCGCAGCCGATCCCATCCGCCAATTCCACTGTCCCATGGCCCTCGATGGTGCGGGTGCCGATTGGCTTCAGGTTGGAGAGAAAACCAAGAATCCGTTCTACGGCACGGCCATGCAGGGCTGTGGCGATCTGACCAGCGTGCTGTTCAAGGGTGATGAGGAGTAACGATGAGTGCTGCACCGCAACCGAGCCCGATCGACAAGATCATCCGGTTCTGCCTCGAGAACAAGCTCGTGGTGATCCTCGGCGTTCTCGCCGTGACCCTTTGGGGTGTCAGTGTCGCGCCCTTTGCGTGGGACATCGAATCCATTCCGCGGGATCCAGTACCGGTGGATGCGATTCCGGACATCGGCGAGAACCAGCAGATCGTCTTCACCGACTGGCCGGGACGTAGCCCCCAGGATGTCGAGGACCAGATCAGTTATCCGATGACGGTGTCGTTGCTCGGGATTCCTGGTGTGAAGACCATCCGTAGTTACTCGGTCTTCGGATTCTCGTTGATCTACATCATCTTCGACGATGACATCGAGTTCTATTGGTCGCGGTCACGGGTCCTGGAGAAGATGAACAGCTTGCCAGCGGGGACCCTTCCCGATGGGGTGCAACCCACGCTGGGACCTGACGCCACGGCCTTGGGCCAGATCTTTTGGTACACATTGGAGGGACAGGACGAAGACGGGAATCCCACCGGAGGATGGGATCTCGACGAGCTG
>JAJRXK010000083.1 GCA_024276305.1 Candidatus Krumholzibacteriota bacterium | reverse complement strand
GTGGCCGAGGAGTTCGGTCCCTTCGATCTGATCCTCGATGACGGTGGTCACACCACCCATCAGATGATCGCTTCGTTCAACCACCTCTTTGGAGCTCCGCTGAAGGCCGGCGGTCTCTATGTCGTCGAAGACACCCACACCAACTTCTGGCCGGGATACGTGGATTCACGCATGACCTTCATCGAGTTCTGCAAGGCCCTCGTCGACCTGATGCATGCCCCCTACTTCGACGCCCATTCCATCGACCCCTTCGCCTTCAGCGGAGACCCTACGAAGCATCAGTGGACCCTGCCCTACATTCAGGCCTGGCTGCACCGGGTCTCGTTCTACGACTCGATCATCGTTCTGGAAAAGAAAGAGCGCATCGTGCCCGTCCACGAGCTTCGGTGAGTCGAGAGCCCCCTCGCAGGACACCATCACCCGTCTTCGGCTGCGGCCCCACTCGTCGACGTTCCCACTCCCAGACGATAGCGCCAGTGCGCACAGTCTCCTCGTTCGGCCACGAGGTGCATTCGCTGCGAACGGATCTGAATCTCGCAAATGGCTCCGGAGGGCAACCGCACCGAGCTGTGCATGCTCTGATAACCATTGGGTTTGGGATCGGCGATGTAGTCCTTGAACCGCCCCACGATGGGCTCGAACTCTCCATGCACCGCGTGCAAGGTGCGATAGCAATCCTCCGAGGTGGCAACCACCACGCGTAGTGCGATCAGATCATGAATCTGCGAGAGGCGCAGTCTCTTCTCCCGCATCTTTCTCCAAATGCTTCCCAACCCCTTGATCCGGCGCTCGGTGTGGACGACCGTCACCCCCATTTCCGCCAGGGCCCGAAGCAGAGTCGATTCGGCCAGGTCTGCATCCCGAAGCAACCTCGGCACCATTTCCCCCACTTCTCGGCGCAGGCGCTGGAATCGCTGCGGATCCAGAATGGCGAAGGCCCGATCCTCGATCCGCGTCTTCAGATCGATCTCTCCGATTTGCTCCGCGAGGGCGGGGTCGCGTTCGAGCATCTGAGCGGCCAGATCCGCGGCCCCGGGATCATCCGCACGCATGGACTCGAGCATCTCGAGCCGCGCGACGAGCCCCGACCGCACTCGGCTGGTGTCGCCAGAGCTCGCCTCTGGCCCTCCGACCATGACAAAGGGTTCGGCTCCCGTCGTCGACTCCGCACTCTCTCCCGAGCTCGCACCGCGTCGCTCGGCCGCGGCCAGATTCTTCACCGTCCGTTCGAGTTGGTGGCCCATCTCTTGGAAGCGTCTCGCCAGCCACCGGATTTCCCAGACCCCCGAGATCTGGGGTGCCTCTCCCCAATAGCCCATCTCCATCAGCCGCACTCCATCGAGCAGGCGCTCGATGGGCCTTGCGATCAACCACCGCAGGGTGAAGTAGAGACTCGCCGAGAGTGCCACTGCCGTCGCGAACACATGCCACCAGTAGGCGGCCAGCCCCCCTCCCTGACGGTAGTCTTCGAATTCGACCAACACCCGCAAGGGATCCCCGCCGGGCGCACGCGCCTCGGCCACCACGAAGGGCTCTCGCCCCGTCCTCCGCTCCTCCCCGTAGGTATCGACATTGGATGCCGACTCCACCCGGACCTGTGGCAGATAGCCCAGCACCGAAGCCGTAGCCACCCGGAAGTCCTGGATCGATGCCTCGAAGGCCGGTCCCAGGTCCCCCTCTTCGAGGACCTGGGAGATCGGGGTCGCCAGGGCTCGGAGCCACATTCCGGTTCTCGCATCCATCTGCTTGCGATGATGAAGCTGGGTCGGGAGCGACACCGCCACCATCACCGCCACCACGACCGAAGAGATCGCGGTACAGAGCCTCCACGAGAGGGTGAACCGGGGCTCGCGGGTCATGACTCGGATTGCACCCCCCGTTTGGCTTCACGGTAGTGCAATAGACCGAAGACCAGAGGAACGATGACCAAAGCGAGGATCGCCACCGACACCATGCCTCCGATCATCGGAGCCGCGATGCGCTTCATGACGCTCGCCCCCGCTCCATGACCCCAGAGGATCGGAATGAGGCCGGCCATGATCGCAGTTACGGTCATCATGATGGGCCGAACCCTCTCCACCGTTCCGCGCACGATCGCCTGCTCCAGCAGATCGGGAGTCAGCTTGCCGTCGTTCTCCTCGCGGACTTCCTCCAGAGCGTGGCGGAGGTACATCAGCAGAACCACGCCGATTTCCGCCGCCACTCCCGCGAGGGCGATGAACCCGACTCCAACCGCCACGCTCGTGTTGTAACCTAGGGCGAAGATGAACCAGATCCCGCCCACCAAGGCGAAGGGAAGGGTCAACATCACGGTCAGGGCATAGGAGATGCTCTGGAAGTTCATGTAGAGCAGCATGAACACGATGACAAGGGTGACGGGCAGAATGACCGCCATGCGCTGTTGGGCCCGCATCATGTACTCGTACTGCCCACTCCAGATGATCCGATAGCCCGGAGGCATTTCGATCCCCGCCGCCACTGCGGCCTGGGCCCGTTCCACATAGCCGCCCAGATCCGAACCCTTGACGTCGACGTAGATCCAACCGGTCGGTCGCGCGTTCTCGCTCTTCACCACCGGAGGTCCCTTCTTGAAACCAAAGGTCGCCAACTGCTTGAGAGGCACCTGGTGGCCCATCTTCGTGGGTACCAACACCCGCTCGAGCCTCCCGACATTCTCGCGAAGAC
>JAJRXK010000082.1 GCA_024276305.1 Candidatus Krumholzibacteriota bacterium | reverse complement strand
TAGACATGTCCTTGATCGACCCCTCGTGAGCCATGGGATAAACTGTTTTGTCTTTTGTCTCGGAAGTGGTGGTGGGCCTCAGGTCGGGAGCGAACACATGCACCCCAAGCGGTGGACCAACGAAATCGCGGAGATCGAGGAACGCGGTCTGCGCCGCCGTCTTCGCTACCGAGCCGCAGCCCAGATCGATTTGTCGACCAACGACTATCTCGGCCTCGCCTCCCATCCCAAAGTCGTCGAAGCTGCGATCCATGCCACCCGAGAATACGGGGTCGGAGCCACCGCGTCGCGTCTGCTCGGCGGAAATCTCAGAGTACACCACGAACTCGAGCGGGAGATCGCTGACTTCAAGTCGGCCGAAGCCGCCCTCGTCTTCTCCTCCGGCTATGCCGCCAACGTCGGCCTGCTCTCCACCATTTGTGAGGGTGAGGATGCGATCTTCTGCGACCGGCTCAATCATGCCAGCCTCATCGACGGTGCGCGGATGTCCAAGGCCAAGCTCTACATCTACCCGCACCGGGATGTCGAAGCCCTCGAGGAGAAACTGAAGCGCAACGGTGAGAGTCGCCATCGGTGGATCATCACCGACGGGGTGTTCAGCATGGACGGGACCCTCGCGCCGCTGCCCGAGTTGATCGAGCTCGGTCGAGAGTACCACGCCTCGGTCATCATCGACGACGCCCACGGCACCGCCGTCTTGGGCCCTGAGGGGCGGGGAAGCCTCGCGCACTTCGGCTTGGGCACCCACAACGTCGTGCAGATGGGGACCCTGTCCAAAGCTCTGGGCTCGCAGGGGGGCTTCGTCGCCGGTTCGCAGCTCCTGATCGATCTCCTGGTGCAGAAAGCGCGGAGCTTCATCTACAGCACCGGCCTCGCCGTGCCCGCCGCCGCCGCAGCGACCACCGCCATTCGCGTGGCCCGAGACAGCCGCTCTCTGAGAGCACGACTCCAGGAGCATTGCGATGGCCTGCGCATCGAGCTGCGGCGACAGGGATGGGAGGTCATCGGAAGTGCTCCTGCCCCCATGCTCGGGGTCGTCATTCCGGACATCGAGAGAATGTTCGCCGTCGCCGATCACCTCGAATCGAGCGGAATCCGCGTCGCCGCCGTGCGTCCCCCCACCGTGCCTGCGGATTCGAGTCGATTGCGGATCGCCCCTTCCGCCGCGCTGAGTGATGAGGAGATCGGGCGGGTCGTGACCGCCTTCGCCGATGTGCTAGACTAGCGGGCCCGAAGGTCCGCGACCGAGGGTGCATCGAAGCCTCCCGGAGAGGGTGCGTCGTGGGATACCGCCCCCCCGGACTCCTGGCCAGCCTCGATCGGATGCTCGAGGCCCACCATTACAGCCGTCGTACGCGCAAGACCTACACCATGTGGGCGCGGCGGTTCATCCGTTTTCACCATCGCCGTCATCCGCGCGAAATGGGAAAGGCCGAAGTGGAGGCCTTTCTGAGTGCGTTGGCCACCGACCGGAAGGTCAGCGCCGCCACCCAGAATCAAGCGCTGTCTGCGCTGTTGTTCCTCTACCGACGAGTGCTCGGCATCGAGCTGCCGTGGCTCGACGAAATCGTTCGCGCCAAGCAGAAGCGCCGGCTGCCCATCGTGCTGGATCGGCGGGAGGTCGACTCGGTCCTCTGCCAGCTCAACGGGATGTATCGCCTCGTCGGAATGCTGCTGTATGGAGCGGGACTGCGCCTCCTCGAGGCTTGCTCGCTGCGGGTCAAGGATCTCGACTTCGACCAGCGCTTGATCGTCGTGCGAGAGGGGAAGGGAAACAAGGATCGAGTGACCGTGTTGCCCGAAGTCGTACGCGACGAGATGGAGGAGCACATTCGTCGGGTCCACAATCTCCATCGCAGAGATCTGCGGGAGAATGCCGGTTGGGTCGAGCTACCCCATGCGCTCATGCGCAAGTATCCCCGAGCGGGAAGGGAATGGGCGTGGCAGTGGGTGTTTCCCGCGAGAAAGTTCTACGTCGACGCGCGCAGCGGGCAGAAGCGGCGTCACCACCTTCACCAGACCTCCATGCAACGGGCCATGCGAGAGGCCGTGCTCAAGTCCGGCATCGCCAAGCGAGCGACCTGTCACACCCTTCGGCACAGTTTTGCCACTCATTTGCTTCAAGACGGAGCAGATATTCGCACCGTCCAAGAACTCCTCGGGCACAGCGACGTGAAAACCACCATGATCTATACCCACGTCCTCAACCGAGGGGTGGCCGTTCGCAGTCCGGCGGACCGATTGAAGCGCCGCACCCCGGAGTGGTGACCGAGGGGAGAAGAATCGGATGTTGGTCGGGGCAAGGGGGTTCGACGGGAAGAGCGATCACGCCCCCGACGAAGGGTGGTGCATAGCGGGGCGATACACGTTCGAGGACTGGATGGTAAGACGGGGTGGGTATTGGCCTTGCGTCGGATCCGGAGGGAGTCCTACTATTCATCAACAAATCTATCACCCGAATCCGCCCGTGAAGAAGG
>JAJRXK010000081.1 GCA_024276305.1 Candidatus Krumholzibacteriota bacterium | reverse complement strand
CTTCGAGGACTTTGCCTTTTTCGGAGCGCGGCTGGGAGTTCGGCTGAACCCCTGGATGGTGGTGGAGGGGGCCTTCGACGAGGTCTACACCTCCCGGAAGATCACCGACAATCGAGCTCGTCAGGTCAGCCTCAGCTTGCGAGGGCGTTTCGAGCCCCGGTCCTGGGGGCTTCGGCCCTATGCTCTGGTGGGTGGGGCGATGGTCTTCCTCGACGACAGCGAAGATCCCGATGCCTGGGGAGATGCCTTCGACCTCGGGGCGGGGATGGCGTGGGAACTCCATTCGAAATGGCTTCTGCGAGTGGAGTGGATATTGCGGAGACAGGCGGTGCAATTCCTCGAAGAGGATCCCTTGGACACCAGCGTGTTGAGGGAGAGTGCGCGCACCCTCTGGGGTCGAAGTGTCACCCTGGGGGTGAGCCGTGTGTTCTAGCCCTTGGACCCGCTTCGCGTTGGCTCTCGGTGTGGGGGTATGGATTGGGGTGGGCGCGGCCTCGTCCGTTCTGGCCGGCTCGGAGCCCACCCAGCGTTTCGATCTGGGGCTGGTGGCATCGAGGGTGGACTTCGCCCGCGAGAATCGCTTCGACGACGCCAACGCCATCGGCATCCGGGCCTTGGCCGAGCTGCATCCCGGCTGGTATCTCGGTCTCCAGATCGATCGCATCTCGGCCCGGGACCGCGAACTCGATCGGTGGCAGAGCGTGGCGGTCGCGTCGATCCAATCGAGGGTGGTGCTCCGTCCTCTGGACCGGTGGTCCCCCCTCTTCGGGGTGGGAGTCTCCTTCATGGGATTCGAGGACAGTGACCGTTTCGATGCGGTGGCCGAAGGTCTCGATCTCACCGTGGGCGCCCAGTGGAGGATTCGGCCGAGATGGTCGTTGCGCGGAGAGTTCCTTTCACGGATGCAGAGTTTCAACCTGGTGAAGATCGACGCGCAGGGGCGACCGGTCGGGAGGGGAGAAGAGACCGGCTATCGTTGGTCTCGGCTGGTCCAAGTCGGTTTGGACTATGCATTCTAGGCTCGTTCTCCCGACCGTTTGGGCCGTGGCATTGGCCTTCGGTGCAGCGGGGTGCCGACGCATCAACGCACCCACCGCCCTCCGTGGGGATGGTGGGGTGGAAACCCATTCCACGACCTTGCGGGTCCTCTTTCCGGAGATCCACGACCGTACGCGTGTCCGACTGCATTACGACAACCGATTCGAGGTCGGCCGAGAATCAGCACTCTATCGCGAGGAGGCCCTTCTCCTCGACCCCGAGGGTTGGGTGACCCTGGAGAACTTGACCTCTACGAACTATTTCGTGGATTTCGAATGGAGCGGTTCGAACTGGGAAAGTCAGCGATGGATTTACGGTCCCTTGGAACTCGGGACCAAGATTCTGGACTTCGATCTGCGCCGGCCCAATGTCGAGGTGAAGACCGCGCTCGTATTCCGGGGAGTCGATCTCGGCGCGGAGGTGCAGGAGGTCTCCGCCGATTTCGGGTCGGATTTCCAGACATTCACGACCCGTGCGTATTCCACCGCGAGCGAGTCGACCCTCGTGGTTCACTTGCCCTCGGCTCCGGCGCGCGTGGACTTGGAGTGGAAGGGGGAGGATTCGGCCCCCTTCGAGTGGGTCGGGGCGAAGTGGGGTCAAAGCTTCACGGCTCCGGACTCCTTGGATCTGGTCCTCGAAGTGGAAGCCATCACCCTGCACGTGGTGGCGGGTTTCGACTTCTGGCCGGGGGTGTCGGGGAGCTTCAAGATCGTGACCGAAGAGGCGGGGGCATGGGAGGATGTGTATCTGCAGCGGTCCTGGCGGGGTGAGACCTTCCTGACCTTCGGCGTGGCCAAGGGGGCGGGGGCCTCGACCCTCGAATTCACACCTCGCTTCGGATTGTCGCGGGCGGTCATGAGACAGAGCCGGTGGGTCTCCGTGGCCTCGGGCGATACCGTCGAGGTGCAATTGGGGGAGTTCGGGGTGAGGATCCTGCTTCGGGATGCCGGGGACCAACCCCTTCCGTTCACCGACGTCACGATCAGTCCACTCTCCGGCGACCTGGCATCGATGGTGATTCGCTCGGGCTGGGAAGGTGAGGCAGTGATCTACCTCAATGCTGGGTCCTATGGCTTTCGCAGTGGTACGGCATTCCTCCGTTCCTTCGTGACCAGCGACACGATGGTGGTGCTGAAGGAGACTCCATGAGGTGGTGGTGGTCGGGGGGATGGATGATGGCTCTGGCCTCGGCCCTGGTCTCGGGCCTGGCTCTGTCTTCCTGCCGCGAGCTCAGCGCGCCCGACTTGGGGCGCGAGGGCAACGAGCTCTCGTTCCTCGGTCGGGTGAAGGTCGAGTTCTCCAACGGCCGTCCGGTGAGCCATGGAGAGTTGCTCTTCGACAATCGGCAATATGTTGCAGATCCCAGCGATGGGGTCCAATTCCGGATTTCCCTCGACGCGGAAGGGCGCGGAGAGTGGGTGTGGATCCCCGGACAAATGGCGGATCTGGAGATCACGCCTGCGGATTTCGAAGTCCCTTCCTACTGGGTTCTGGGTCTGAACTCCGACCGCGAATTCGACGAGGGAGAGGATGCCTGGGTTCTGGTCCACGACCTGAGAAAGGCGGAGCTCGATCTGGGACCGGCACTGCTTTCTCGTTTTCCGGCGGTGCGGGGAGAGATCGATGCGTGGCAGGGAAGGCGGCGCCCGGGGGAACTGGATCCCTACAGCGATCACGTGGTGTTGAGCCTGGATGATCGATTGGTCGCGACCGGTTGGATCGGGCCGGGGCTCTGGAGGATTCAAGCCGCTTTTTACACCGCGGAGGGGAGTCGGTTTGGAGTGGATGTTGCCGATTCCTCCCGCCTCAGCGTCGAGCTCTTCGCAGATGCCGCATCCCAGTTGCGGAGGGTTCCGGCGACCATCGTGTGGCCGGATTCTCTTCCCGCTCCGCTGACCTTCAAGACCACGACCTCGGGGAGCAGCGCGGATGGGCGTTTCGATGGGCTCGAAGTGCACGAAGTCTGGGATTCGCAGACTTGGCCCGGGGCTCTCCTCTTGCCTTCGGGATCCGGCATGTTCTGGGTGGATGTCCCCAATGTCCGGGGCAACGACCGCTTTGGCCCCCTCGGATTCGAAGCCGGCGCCACTTCGCTTGCGACGATCCATCTGAAACAGTACTGGATGGAGATCTCGGCCCGTGGCGGGTGGTCGCCCCAGAGCAGTCTCGAAGCTCGGTTGCGGGATTCGAGCTTTCTGTGGTACGAATTCCCCCTGGATCCGGATTCCACGGCCTTGGTCTTCGTCGACGCGGGAAGCTATCGCCTCGAATTGAGAGACCACGAGATCCTGGTCTTCGACCAGATCTACCAGGTGGATCGGAATCTGCGGATCAACATTGTGCCACCTGCTTCTTCACCACCGCTCCGTCACCCTTGAGGGCGAGCATCCGCTCCAAGGCGAGCATCGCTCCTTCGGCGATGTCATCCGGGACGCGGATGCGATTGACGACCCTTCCCTCCACCAGATTCTCCAGAACCCAGAGCAGGTTCGAGGGATCGATCCGATACATGGTGGAGCAAGCGCATTGAATCCCACTGAGTGAGACGATGCTCCGGTCCGGATAGTCCTGGGCCAGGCGGTGTACGAGATGGTATTCGGTACCGATGGCCCATTCGCTTCCGGGGGGAGATTCTCGAATCACCCGGCGGATGTATTCGGTGCTTCCGACTTCGTCCGCCGCCTGGACCACGTCGAAACTGCATTCGGGATGGGCGAGAATCCGGATCTCGGGGTGGGCGGCCCGGAGTCGGCGCACATGATCGGCGGTGAACTTCATGTGCACACTGCAGTGGCCCTGCCACAGAATGATGCGGCTGCGGCGGTAGTCTTCGATGGAGGCTCCCCCCTGGGTCGCATAAGGGCTCCAGAGAGGCATCGCATCGAGGGGAATTCCCATGGCATGACCGGTGTTGCGTGCGAGGTGCTGGTCGGGGAGGAAGAAAGCTCGCTTGCCCCGGGCGAAGGCCCACTCCAGAACCTTCACCGCATTTCCACTGGTGCAGACGATGCCCCCTCGCCGGCCCACGAAGTCCTTGATGGCTGCGGTCGAGTTCATGTAGGTGATGGGGATGATCTCGTCGACCCCCATTTCCTCGAGGATCTCCCAGGCGTCTTCGACATCGTCGATCTCGGCCATGTCCGCCATCGAGCATCCGGCCCCCATGTCGGGGAGGATCACGCTCTGGTCCTCATCGGTCAGGATGTCCGCGCTCTCGGCCATGAAGTGCACTCCACAGAACACCACGTAGCGCGCATCCTTCTGCGCGGCGGCGTGCTGGGCCAACTTGAAACTGTCTCCGGTGGCATCGGCGTGGCAGATGACTTCGTCGGCCTGGTAGTGGTGCCCGAGGAGGACCACCTCCGAGCCCAGCTTTCTCTTGGCCTCGATGATCCGGATCCGCATCTGCTCCGGGCTCAGGGCCGTGATGGACTCGGGAAGCGGCGTGTAGGTCGTGGGATTCATGGTGGCTCCAGGCCAAGGGCCGAAGGGATTCAAAAGGGAACGTGGATTCCACGCTCACGGAGTTGGACGAAATCGATGCGGCGGAAGCGATAGAGGGCCGCTGGGCGCCCTCTGCCGTCACTCCTCTTCTGACCGGTCTCTTCGACCAGCTCGAGGAGCTTGAGCTTGCGGCGAAAATTCCGCTTGTCGAGGCGGCGATCGAGGATGATCTCGTAGAGCCGCTGGAGTTCCCCCAGAGTGAAAGTGGCCGGGAGCAACTGCAATCCGATGGTGGTGTACTCGAGCTTGGTGCGGACGCGCTCCAGTCCGGATTGGATCATGCGGGGATGATCGAAGGCCAGGGCGGGCAGTTCATAGACGCTGAACCATTGGGCTTCGGCTTCGAGTTCGTGGGGCACGAGAGGACAGCGGTCCGCGGCCAGCAGAGCGACGTAGGCGACGCTGATCACCCGTCCGCGGGTGTCTCGATCGGGGTCGCCGAAGGTGTAGAGCTGTTCGAGGTAGACGTCGGTCACCCCGGTCGCATCCCGTAGCTCCCGCAGGGCCGCGGCCTCGAGGGCTTCCTCGGGGCGCACGAAACCTCCGGGCAAGGACCACAGCCCCAAGAAACGCGATTCGGCCCGGCGAACCAGCAACACTCGGAGCTCCTCTCCCAGTACCGTGAAGATCACCGTATCCACGGTCACCGGCAGCGGCGGGAGGTCGGCGGAGCGATGCCGTTCCGCTGCGGGAGGACTGATGAGAGGATCGGTCACGGAAGACTCCGGCCGGGGGAGTGGGTGTGGTTGCCCGGACGTTTGGTGTCTCGGGGACACAAATGAATACGAGATCAATCTAGGCCATTTCGGTGGTCTCGGCAAGGAACGAGCCGCCCGTCGGAGGTGGCGGGCGGCTCGCGTTTCAGGCCGGGAAGGAGGGTCGGGTCCTTCGAAGGGCCTAGGGTACGCGGATCCGATGCTGGGCCCCGGAGAAGTCCTCGAGGACCAGGTCGAAGGGACCTCGGCTGCCGTATTGGTCCAGGTGCCGCTGAATGAGGGGAGAGAGGTCGAAGACCCGTTCCTCTTCGAAGTAGGCCAGGCAGAGCTCTCCTCGGGAATCATGGGAGAGCAGGGCCCAGGTCTGTTCGGGGGAGGTCTCGGCGAATTGTCCGCCGGCGAAGAGACGGATGGGGTGATCGCCGCTACACCCGCTGAAGCCGATGCGGAGGCGGAGGAGGTGACGGTCCTGAAGCTGGACCTCCAAGAGCTGATAGGGATCTCGAGGGACGTCGGCCGGCCGACGGTCCCGAAGGATCACCGGAGGAAACGCGGAGGAAACACACGGCGCGGGATCGATCCCGAAATTGGCCTGGTCGTAGGAGCGGGCTCCGCCCTCGGGGGCCGGGGCCAGCAGGACGCGGAGAGGATTGGGAGTGGTGAGGCAGAAGGGCAGTGGGGTGGCGAAGGGAGGAGGATGGTAGGTGACGGTGTAGAGCCCCGCCTCCTTGGCCGGCAGGGACCAGCTTCCGTCGAGGCCGACATCGACCATCTGGCGGCCTCCGTCGGGACGGTCCAGCTGGACACTCCCCAGTTGAGTGCCCTCTTCGGCGCCGTCGAAGATCCCGTTGCGGTTGAGGTCGGTGAACACCACGCCTCCGACGGTCGGTCGATTGGGCTGGAGACCGAATTGCAGATTCGCCCGGAAGGAGAAGGAGACCAGGCCGGGGTCCAAGAAGTGCCAGCTGCGATATCCACTGGTCTCTCCCGGACTCAGGACGCCGTCGTCTCCCAGCTCGTCGCTGTAGTCGAATCCCCAGACCGAATCGCCGGGGAGGATGGGTAGGACTGCGAGGGAATCGGGCAGCACGAAGTCGGCGTTGGTCACCCGAACTTCCGATGGTCGAAGATTCTCCAACCAGACCACCAACTGCGGGTAGAGATTGACCCGGGCTCCCCTCCGGTCCGCCAGGTTGCGCACCGCGACATCGATGGTGACCCCGTCTCCGGTGTCGTCGACGGCGAGATTCTTCCCCACCAGCTCGATCTGAACGAAGCTCCCGTCGGGGCCGGTTTGGTCCAGGCGCTGGAGGACGAACTCCGCCCCGCCGAAGGATCCCTGGAAGATCGCCGTGCCCTCGGGGGGAGGAGGCGTCAACGGGGCGGTGGGCTCGGAACAGCCCGGAACGAAGGACAGTGAGAACAGAAGGAGAGAGAGCGCCGAGAGAGGGCGCCAGATAGAATGCTGCATCGTCGACTCCTCATCCACGTGGCCGCAGCACTGCGACCACGTTACGGGGGGCACCGAAACGGACCGGGGAGGACAGGTTGGTCAGCGGAAGAACAGGGACTGCTTCCACTCTACAACAAGTCGAGGACCTTGCGAAAGAGGATGGCGCAGAATAGCAGGAGGACGGCGCCCAGGGCCCCTCGGGCCAGGCGCCCGGCGCGGAGGGTTCCCACCCATTCGGAATTCCCGTTCATCCACAGGAGGCTGGAGGCGAGGAGGGGCATGAAGAGGGCACTGGTGAGGGTGTAGGTGCGAATCATCCAGACCGGCCTTTCGGCGATGAGCAGGAGCATGGGAGGCAGCGCGAGGTAGAGAAGTCCGAGCCGGTAGCGCCGGCCGCGGGGGTCGACTCGGCCGGCGGGCTTCCGGCGGAAGGCGCCCCAGGCATCGGAGAAGAGGTAGGGGACTCCCTGCCAGACCCCCAGGGTGCTGGTGGCCACGGCTCCCCAGACTCCCACTAGGAAGAGGAATCGGAGGACGGGGCCCGCGCTGGGTCCCAGATCCCGGGCGGCCGCGGCTCCGATCGCGTCGGCACAGACCACCAACCCGGCACTGCCGGCGGGGAAGACTCCGCGGTGGTCCGCGAGGGCGATCGAGGCGAGGCTGAGCACGGCCATTCCGAAGATCCCGGTGAGCAAATAGCCCGTGGCGAGGTCGAGCTGGACCTTGGCCAGCGATTCCTTCCCTCGCCACCCCTTCTCCCGGATCCAATAGCCATAGCTCAGCAGGGTGACGCTGCCCCCCACTCCTCCCATCAGCGAGAGCAGCGCTGCCGCCGATCCGGAGGGCATGCGAGGCACCACCAGTCCCGTGACCAGGGCGCTCGACTCGGGGCGGAGCAGCACCAGGCTGCCCACCAGGGTGACGAACATGATCCCCACGAGCCAGCGCATGATGGTCTCGAACGAGGCGTAGCTTCCCCGCAGGACCAAGGCCAGGCAGAGGAGGGAGTGGGCGATGGCCCAGGGGGCGGGACGGCCCCAAGCGGTGAGGGCCTGGGCGGCCACTCCACAGGCGCTCATCAGGCCCGCCGCGACGATGATTCCCCAGAGTCCGAGGTAGGTCATGAAGTAGAGCTGGGCCCAGCGCGGAGTGCGTGCGAACCACCCTTCGAGGAAGGCCTCTCCGGTGCCGAGTTGCCATCGGGCGATGCCCTCGTTGAGGACGAATTTGAGGAGGGCTCCCCAGGCGATGGCCCACAGCAGGACCGGTCCCACTTCGGCACCGGCGATCATGGCCGCCAGGAGGTCTCCCGCCCCCACTCCCGTCGCCGCGATGGCGATGCCGGGGCCGATGGCCGAGAATCGGGCCCGCACTCTCAGCCGGCTTCTCGCTGCAGGGACTGCAACTTCCAGTAGCGGCGGTAGAGTTCGTTCTTCTCGAAGAGCTCTCGGTGGTGACCGACGTCGGCGACTCTTCCCTCCTCCAGAACCAAGATGCGATCGGCCCGTTGTGCAGTCACCAGTCGGTGGGCAATGACCAGAGTGGTACGCCCGCGCAGGAGTTCGTTCAGCGCATCCTGAACTCGCTGTTCGGAGTCGGGATCGAGGGCGCTGGTCGCTTCGTCCAGGAGCAGAATCGCAGGGTCCTTGAGAAAGGTCCGCGCGATGGCGATGCGTTGTCGCTGGCCAGCCGAGAGTCGGACTCCGCGCTGCCCGATCGAAGTGTCGTATCCCTGGGAGAGCCGCTCGATGAATTCGTGAGCACCGGCGAGTTCCGCCGCGCGTTCGACTTCGGCCTGAGTGGCTTCGGGGCGGGCATAGTGAAGGTTCTCGCGGACCGTTCCCGAGAAGAGAAAAATGTCCTGAGGCACGATTCCGATGCTTCGCCGGAGTTCACTCATCGAGAGTTCGCGCAGGTCGATGCCGTCGAGGAGAACTCGGCCCTCGTTGGGATCGTGAAATCGGAGCAAGAGGGAAAAGATCGTGCTCTTGCCGGCGCCACTGGGTCCGACCAGGCCGACCACCTCGCCGGGTTCGATCTGGACCTCGACGCGATCGAGGGCGAGGCGGTCGGGATCACTGGGATAGGCGAAAGAGACGGAGTCGAAGCGGATGCGGCCGCTGACCGATCCGAGCGGAGTGGGACGGTCGACCTCCCGGATGTCCGACGGGGTGTCGAGAAGCTCGAAGATCCGGGCGCTGGCTCCCTTGAGCTCCCGCCACGCCGCGTAGAGGGCGCCGAGAGTTCCCACCGAGATGGCGATCGAGAAGGTGTAGAGCAGAAAGGAGGTCAGCTGGCCTGGGGTCATCGCGCCCTCGAGCATCAACCGCCCTCCGTACCAGAGCACGATTGCGAAGGCGGAGAAGGCCGCGAATTGGACCGAACCCGCGAAGGCTCCCTCGATGCGCGCGTTGCGGATCTGCACCGACAGGAGCCCATCCAAGCGTCTACGGTATCGTTGGTTCTCGTGATCCTCCTGATCGAAGGCCTGCACGGTGTGGATCCCGCTCATCGCCTCTTCGGCCACTGCGCTGGCATCGGCGGTCGCGTCACGCTCTTGCCGTGAGAGTCTCTCCACGCGTTTGCCGAATGCGACCGCGATGAGAATCACCGGGGGCACGACCGCGAGGGCCAGGACGGTGAGCCGGGTCTGCAGCACCAATAGAAAGATGAGCGTTCCCACGAAGTTGAGGAGGGCTTGGATGCCGTTGGGAATCTGTTGGGTGAGAGCTCCCTGGACCTTGGTCAGATCGCTGCCCATACGGGAGATCAACTCACCGGTGGGACGATTCTCGAAAAAGGAGGGGCTCATCGAGAGCAGGTGATGGAAGAGCTGCGAGCGCAAGCGCTGCAGCATGAGCGCGCCCGCCGTGCGCAGTAGGAGGTGCTCCAGAAAACTGATCAGGCCCAGCGCGGCTAAGAGAGTGATGAGCGAGACCACGATCCGGTTGAGTCGGTGGAGGTTGCCGTCCACCAGCGCAGCATCCACTACTCGCCCGGCGACCATGGGCGTCACCAGTCCGATTCCGCTCCCGAGGATCATGAGTCCGCTCGCGACGAGCAGTCGTCCCAACCAGGGTCGAGCCAGGCCGAGAAGGCGTCGATTCGCGGGACTGGGCGCGGTGGCCCGAGACAGAGCTTCCATGATCGAGCGAAGCTAGCGCGAAACACCGATTTCGTCTCGGGGGATTCGGCTCTTCTGTCCGGCGTGGCCGAGACCAGGATTGCCGGAGTGAAGTCCGGAGCGGGCCGAACCAAGAGTTGACGCGACTTTGACAAGCGGCCGAAGCTTCCGCTCCCCAACATGTTGCGCCGATGTCCGCCCCGGATCCGAGAGTCCACGGGTCTCAGCTCGTGGTGAGCCGAGTAGGTGGGTGTATACATAGCCCACCTCCGACGACGCATCGGCGTCCCTAGATGATGCCGCGCTGATGCAGTCCAGGAGGTCCCAATACCAAGGAGCCAATAGCATGCACCGATTCTCTCTCACGAGCCTTGTGGCTCTCGTCCTCGTCGTCGGGTTCGGCGAGGTTGCGACCGCCGGCAGTTGGCGGGTCGATACCGCCCACTCGACCGTGAGTTTCAAAGTTCGCCACCTCTTCTCGAAGGTGACGGGACAGTTCACCGATTGGGAGGGGAAGATCGAATTCGACGCCTCGGATCTCTCTCAGACCTCGGCCGAGGTGAAGATTGTCGCCAATAGCGTTGATACTGGGAACGACCAACGCGACAAGCATCTCCGCAGCAAGGACTTCTTCGACGTGAAGCAGTACCCCACTTTGGAATTCCGCAGCACCAAGGTCGAGAAGCGTGACGACCAGTGGGTGATGATCGGAGACCTGACCCTGCACGGCCAGACACGTCCGGTCGAAATGACCTTTTCGTTCCTGGGCGCGGGTCCCGATCCCTGGGGTGGTCAGCGCGCGGGATTCACTGCGGCCACGACCATCCAACGCAAGGACTTCGGGATCGAATGGAATGCGGCTCTCGATCAGGGCGGCATGGTGCTGGGCGAGGACGTACAGATCGAGATCGAGATCGAGGCGGTGGAGGACGAGCCAGGGCGCTGACCTCGTTCGTTGCTTCGGGTCTCGAGAGAAAGGGCTCACCCCTCGGGGTGGGCCCTCTTGCGTGGTCCGAGTGCTCAGCGGAACCAGAGTTGGGACGAGATCCGCCAGAAGGAGATGAGGACGGCGCCGACGCTGAGCACTCCCAGGATCAGAGCGATGAGCTGGTCGATCGCGCCCTCGGTCCGCTGGGGGCGGCGGAGGTAGAACTGCGTCAGCAGCCAACCCGCGATGAAGCCGCCGCCGTGGGCCCAATTGTTGGTGGAGGGGGAGAGGAGTCCCCACACGAAGATGAGTCCGGCCCACATCATGGCCTGTTGGGAGATCTGTTCGCCCCAACTGCCGCCGTGGTGTCGGCCCAGGACCACTCCCGCCGCGAGGAGACCGAAGATCGCGCCCGAGGCCCCGATGGTGGGGGTGCCACTGGCGAAGTTGGAGAGTGCGAATCCGGCCGCGCCGGCCACGGAGAACAAGGTGAAGAATCGAGCCGGCCCCAGGAGGTCCTCCACCAGGGGACCGATCGATCGCAGCCACATCATGTTGAAGAAGATGTGGAGCAGGGAACCATGGAGGAAGGTGGCAGAGAAGATCGTGAACCAAGCTCCCATCTCGAGCGCGTAGCCACCGGTCATTCCGAGTTGGTAGAGGGCTTTGCCGCCGGGCGAGAGAATGCCGAGAAAGCCCCGGGAGGAATTGCGCATCGCTCCGGCGGGATCGAGGGCGAGGGAGGCCGCGTAGAGAAGGACGCAGGCCCACATCAATACCTGCGTCACTTCGAGGGGGCCGAAGAGGCGTTGGATGGCCGGAGCCAAGCCGTAGAATCCGGGCCTCCACCGTCCGCAATGTGGACATTCCGGGGCATCGATGGCCACGAGGCGTCCGCACTCCGGACAGACGACGCTTCCTTCGGTCTGGCGCACGACCCTCCGCCTGTTAGACCGCTTCGACGCTGCGGACTTCGGGGACGAAATGACGGAGGCGGGATTCGATGCCCTGCTTGAGGGTCATGGTGGCGCTGGGGCACCCACCGCAGGCCCCTTGCATCTTCAGGTTCACGACTCCGCCCTCGAAGCTGACGAAGACGACGTCTCCACCGTCCATGGCCACGGCCGGCCGGATCTGAGTGTCCAGGATGTCCTTGATGCGGGCTTCGACCTCGGTGGCCTCCGGCGCGTTCTGGTCGGTCGCAGAGGGTTGGACGATGTCCTCACCGCTCACGAGGAACGCCTTCATTGCTTCGGTGATCTCCGGGGTGAGACGAGACCACATCCCATCGTCGATCGCGGTCACGGTGACGAAGTTCTGACAGATGAAGACTCCCTCGACCCCTTCGAGGTCGAAGATGCGATGGGCGAGGGGAGAGCGGATGGCGTGATCCGGACTCCGGAAGTCCGCGCTGCCCGAGGCCAGGAGGGTTCGGTCGGTGAGGAATTTCACACTCCGCGGATTCGGGGTGCCGATGGCCTGGATGTCCGGTTCTCTCGACATGGTCTTTCCCCCTCGGAGATCGAGTCTTCTTCTGGCCAAGATAGCAAGCCGAAGGCCACTTGTCCCGAAATCCATCGGTCGCTTGTGCTCGAGAGGACGAGCAGGAGCCGGGGACGGGTGTGGCGGAGACCCGAAAGATGCTGCATCATGAGCGTTGCGCGCCGCGAGGAGGGCTCCGATTCCGGGGTCGATGGTGGCGAGATCCCCGATCCTCTATTCTGCTGGAGATATTGCGACTCATGGCACAGCAGCCTCATTTCGCCAAAGCGGAGGTTCAGACTCCGGAACGCCTCAGCCGCAACCGCCCCACCGCCGTCATCGCGGTGGGGGGACATGCCTTCATCCAGAAGGGGGAGCGCGGGAGTTACGAGGAGCAGTCGCACAATGCGGACCAGCTCTGCGATTGTCTGATCAATCTCATCGAGCGCGGGTACAACCTCGTTCTCACTCACGGGAACGGGCCACAAGTGGGGAATCTTCTCCTGCAGCAGGAGACCTGCACGAGCGACGTCCCCGCGATGCCCCTCGATGTCCTCGTGGCGCAGACCCAAGGCAGCTTGGGCTACATCCTGCAGCAAGCTCTCTTGAACCATCTGCGTCGTCGGGAGATTCGTCGTTTCGTGGAGACCGTCGTGACCCAGGTGGTGGTGGATGCCGACGATCCGGCCTTCGAGAATCCGACCAAGCCCATCGGACCTTTCCTCACCGAGGAAGTGGCCAAGCAGAGGGCCAAGGACTTCGGATGGCATGTGCGTGAGGATTCCGGTCGAGGTTGGAGAAGGTTGGTTCCGTCACCGCGCCCCAAGCGGGTGATTCAGCGCCAGAGCATCGGCGACAGCGTGGCCGAGGGGCATATCGTCCTCGCCTGCGGCGGAGGTGGGATTCCGATCTGCGTCAACGCGGAGACCGGACGCTACGAGGGAGTCGAGGCGGTGATCGACAAGGATCTCACCAGCAGCGTCCTCGCTCGGGAGATCGGGGCAGAGATCTTCGTGATTCTGACTGCGGTTCCTCAGGTCTACTTGGACTTCAACGGGCCGAAGCAGCGGGCTCTGGGAGCAGTGACCCTCCGGGAGATCGAGGCTCTCAAGGCCGAGGGGCATTTCCCCGCCGGGAGCATGGGGCCCAAGGTCGATGCGGTGGTCGATTTTCTCCGCGGAGGAGGGGACCGGGCTCTGGTGACCGACGCGGAGTCTCTCGTCGACGCCCTCGACGGGCAGGCGGGGACCCATTTCGTGGGTCGCCTTTGAGCCCGAGGGGTCGGTGCGCTCTCCGATTTCTTCTTTTTGTTCACTGTCCCTCGCGACTTGGATCGAAACCACCTCTCCGGGGGTCCGTCTTTCCCCAGAATTCCCGGCCGTGGTCCACACGGCCGCTTTCTTTCCGATCGTGACTTGTGCTACAGTTCCGGCACTGGATTGGTGCGCAGAGCCTCGAAGTGTGCACGGCCCGGTTCCAAGGCTCCAAAGATGATTCATTCCTGATCCCCTGCGGGGCATTCCCCTCGCAGCCCTGAGCCCCGAGTCCCATTCTCCTCCGGGAGAATTTGGGGCCGCCGAGAGGAGCACTACATGTTTCGTTGGTTCACGCGGATTGCAGCCCTGGCTGTCGTCCTCAGTTTGGTGGCTGCACCGGCCATGGCTCAGACCGTCCTGTTGATGGACTATTCTGGATTCGGTTGGGAGACCGGCGGCATCCCGCACAGTGTGGCGGGGGACGTACTCTCGATCAGTGCAGTTGCAGTGGCACTCGATCCCCTCTTCGGGGTGGATCTGGGTGTTTCCGAGGTGACCATCTACATCACGGGCCTCGTTTCCGGTGGAGAGACCTTCGATCCCGTCAGCGGGTTCACCTTCATCGGTTATACCGGGGGGACCATCGAGGTCTACGACGACCCCTCCAAGGACCATGATTGGGGCGTTCTGCCTCCCAATACGCAGCTCTCCACCTTCACCAATGGTGCCTTGCTGCTGCAGGGCAACTTCACCGACTTCACGTTGGTGCTCAATAGTGCGGGGGCGGGTTCGTACCAGGGAAATATCGACGGAGTCGGGGGTACGGTGGCCCAGCTCTGTAATGGAGGGGCCAATTGTGCCTACACCTTCGGTGGCGCCTTCACCAAGGGTGCGGGGGCGCAACTGCCCAACGGCTACGACCTGCAGATCGATGGCACTCTCGAAGTCGATGCGGCGGTGCCCACCGAGAACCTGAGCTTCGGCGCCATCAAGGCGCTCTACGAATAGACCGCGCGTTACCCGTCCGGAGGTATTCAGACGCAATGTTGGACATGAAACGAATCGCGATCATCAGCCTCGCCTTCTGCGTGATCGCCGTTGGACCTGCCAGCGCTCAACAGTACTTCGATTTCAACGCGCAGGTTCTCGTTCCCAACACCGTGGGGGGCAATCTCACTCTCTACGGTGTGATCAACAACAACGGGCAGGTGGACACTCCCCTGCCCCTCGACTTCGCAAATTTCGAGTACACCATCGTGGTCACGAATCTCAATCTTCTGGCCACCGGTTTCACGCAGCAATATGCCGGCGGGACCGTGGTGATCTATGAAGATGCGGCGACTCCCGGAGACTACACGGCTCCGGCGACCTTCAGCGATGGAGTGGCGTTGCTCAGCGGGAGTCTGGTTTCGCTGGGTCGAACCATGTTCACCTCGAGCATGGGAAGCGTCAGCGGGTCGGTCGATTGGAGCGGAGGGTCGAGGATCGACGAGATCGCCCCGGCAGATCGTCTGGGATGGTCCTTCCTCAGTGGCATCAGTACTCGAAGCACGGTGACCCAACCCGGTTACGACGAGAATTGGGATGGCAAGACGGAACCTCAGGTGCCGATCGTGCCGACCGACGAGTCGAGTTGGGGTGAGGTGAAGTCCCAGTACTGAGGGAATTGGGTGCAGAACTCGGTCGCGCCGAGTTCCATCCTCGCAACAGAGGCGGCTCCTCAGGGAGTCGCCTCTGTCTTTCGAGGGGGGGTGGAGGTCGAGAGGGCCACTCCGGCGAAGACCAGGGCGGCGGCGGGGAGAAGGCGCCAGCTCAGAGATTCCGAGAGAAAGAAGTAGGAGAGGGGAGCGGCCATCAGGAACTGCAGGTAGATGAAGAGCGCGACCCGGGACGACTCCACTCGGGAGAGCGCCCATTGGTTGAGGAAGTAAGCGCCGACCGTGGGTCCGAGAACGATGGCCAATCCGATCCACCACACCGAGGCGGGAAGCTGCATCCATTCGACGGCGGCGAGAGAGGGTGCCGCGTAGAGTCCCACCCCCAAGGCTCCGAAGGTGAAGATCACCGGGGTGACCACGGTGGGGGGGAGCTCTCGCATCACCGGCCGGGAGAGCACGAGGAAAACTGAGAAGGAAGTGGCATTGGCCAGGCAGAGGACGTCTCCGACGACTCCGGTGCTCCGGAAGTCCAGTTGGTCCACGCCCAGCAGGAGTAGCACGCCTCCGAGGGAGAGGGCGATGGAGAGGACCTTTCGCAGGCCCAGCTGTTCCTGACGCGCCACCACGGCCACCAAGAGCGTGGCGACGGGGATCGAGGTGTTGATCAGCGCGCTGTGCGAGGGGACCGTCCGCGAAAGCCCTTCCAGGAACAGAATCTGATTGAGGCACACTCCGAAGAGGCTGAGCAAGATCAGACGGCCCAGATGTGGACGGATCTCACGGTAGCGAGGCCACCACCGCCGGGTGAAGAGGAGCAGAAAGATCGCCGCCCCGCCGACTCGCAGGGCGACCCAGGCTCGGGCCGGTATCTCTCCCAGGAGCCACTTCGATGCCACGTAGTGCATCGCGAAGAGAAGCTGGACGAGGAGGAGGGCGGAGGTGACCTTGTCGATACGCATGCGGGGCAGGGTAGGCTCAACCTTCCAGGCCAGCCACCGGTTCCGCGTATTCCGGGAGAAGCGAATCCATGCACACGGTTCTGATCATCGCCGGTTCGGACCCGACGGGCGGCGCCGGGCTCGCGGCGGATCTCCGCACTTGTTCCGCCCTGGGGGTTCACGCCACGTTGGCGGTGAGTGCGGTCAGCGCCCAGTCTGCGGTTGAGGTGGCCGGGACCGGTTCGGTGGGGGTCGAAACCCTACGGGCTCAGCTCGAGGCCGTCGACGCGACCGTCGAGCCCGCAGCGATCAAGGTCGGATTGTTGTCGGAAGTCTCCCTCGTCGAAGAGGTTGGAGACTATCTGGAGCGCCACGCGACGACCCCGGTGGTCCTCGATCCGGTTCTGAGGGCGAGCAGTGGCCCCGCTCTGGTGGATGAGGGTGTGGACCGGGCGATCATGAATCTCTTGGTGCCCCGTGCGGACCTTGTCACCCCGAACCATCCGGAGATGGAGACCCTTCTCGGCCGGTCGGTGGCCCCCGACCCACCGGCCCTGGTCGATGCGGGAAGGGAGTTTCTGTCCCTGGGTGCCCGGGCGGTGCTTCTCAAGGGAGGCCATCGGGAAGGGGAACTGGCCCAGGATCTCCTTCTGAACGACGCGGGCGTGGTGCAGGACTTCGCTGCGCCTCGGATCGGCGGTCTTCCCGCCCGCGGGACCGGCTGTGCCCTGTCTTCGGCGGTCGCATGCTTTCTGAGCCGAGGTCGGAGGATGGAAGATGCGGTGGGCGAAGCCAAGACCTTCGTCCATGCCGCGATCGATTCCAGCTACTTCATTGGCTGGTCCCCGATGCGTATTCCCCATCTCTTCTGGGAGTACTATGGAGGCGAGGGCCTGCCCTGAGCTTCAGCCCTCGTCGGCCACCGCTCCGCCGCAGCTCGAGCCTGCGCCCGCGGTGCAGCCGAAGCAGTGCCGGCTGACTCGAATGTCACGTTCGAGAAGGCTGGTGGCGAGTTCTTCGGGGTTCTGGTCCACGATGTTCGCCACCGGAATCTTCGCCCGGAGTTGGAGCATCTGGTTGAAGTCGCAGTCGTAGAGGTTTCCATCGTAGTCGACGGAGATCATGGACCGACACATCGTGGCGGCGGCAGCGGCGGGGTTGAACGCGCTCTGGAGCTTCTGCAGATAGCCGTCGAAGTTTCCCGAGTCGACGAGGAACTCGAGGAAACGAGAGATGGGCATGTTGGTGATGGTGAAGACCTCGTTGAATACGATGCCATATCGTGCCTGGAGCTGTGCTTTCCAGTCCCGGTTCAAACTGGCCTGGGGCGGAGGCAGGAATGCGCCCACCGGATTGGTGACCAGGTTCAGGACGAGTCCCGTGCCCTCTCGACCGTAACCGAGTTCATTGAGCCGGTGCAGGCCTTCCAGGGAGGAGTCGAAGACCCCTTCCCCTCGCTGCCGGTCCGTCTGTTTGGGGAGATAGTTGGGGAGAGAGGCCACGACCTCGACACCGTGCTCGGCCAGAAGCTCGGGGATATGGGCGTAGGCCGGGAGGAGAATCGCGGTCAGGTTGCAGCGGTGAATGACCCTTCGTCCCATCGCACGGCCGCGGGTGACGAGCTCACGGAATCGTGGGTGAAGCTCAGGGGCTCCCCCGGTGATGTCGAGAGTCGTGGTGTCGGTCTGCTCGAGGAAGGTCAGACAGGCTTCGAGAACTCGGTCCGACATCTCCTCTTTGCGATCGGGGCCCGCGTCGACATGGCAGTGTGCGCAGGTTTGGTTGCACCGTCGGCCCACATTCAGCTGCAGCACCTCGAGGCTCAGCGGACGGTAGGGAATGAGGCCGGAGGCGAGGAGTTTCTCCTCGAAGAGCGGCCCCGCCTCACTCTTCTCGAGGTAGTCTACCTGCGCCGGAGCGGAGGCGAGAGGGTGATCGCGGCGGAGCATGCTGGGGTTGAGAGCCATCGGGGCCGTCTCTTTCTACATCGAGAGTTTTTCGGCGGTGTTTCGCATCTGGACCCCGTGGACCAAGGTCGCTCCGCCGCGGATTGCGGCGGCAACGTGGACCGCTTCGGTCATCTGCTCGAGGTCGGAACCCTTCTGCAGACAGTCCTGGGTGTAGGCGTCGATGCAGTAGGGGCACTGGACCGCATGGGAGACGGCAAGCGCGATGAGGGATTTCTCCCGGGCAGTGAGGGCGCCATCCTCGAAGACGGGCCCGTACCATTGATTGAAGCGTCGCCAGAGTTCCGGCGCATCTTCGCCCATGGTCTCGAAGCGAGGCAAGTCCTCGCGGCGGTAGTAGTGGTCACTCAATTCCTGAACTCCCGGGCGGTGAGGGCGCGGGAGCTCAACGGATCTCGGCTCCTCGCGGTCGATTCTCCAGTATCTAGATTTCCCCCATGAAGATCGAGGCGTCAACCTTCAATCGTCGAGTCACCTCGGGATCGAAGTCCTGGTCGGGGCGGCCGCGATCGGTGGTCACTTCCCCCAGACTGGCGGTGACACTGCTGCTCGGGTCCCAGAACGCGTCCGCCGGCACTCGGAGGTTCACCTCTCCCATCTTCCAGTGGACCCCGATCTCCGTGTCTCGAAGCAGCGACTCCCGGAAGTCGATCCGGCATTCTCCGAGCTGCCCCTTCACCTTCGCACGCCGGACCCGGAAATTCGCAAGGCCTTCGATCTCGAATTCCCCCATCGCGAAGTCGCCCACGAAGGCGCGCATGGGGACGGGATTGGGCTCGTCCAACAGCACAGAATACTCCCCCATGCGAAATTCTGTGACCAGATCGGTGAGAGCGAGGCCATCGAGGTGGATTTCCGCCTCCGCTTTCTTGAATCGGAGGATCAGCTTCATGGCCACGTTCTGGGGCAAGATCACGTCGATCTGGTTCTGGTCCACGTCATCGTCCGAGAAGGATCCGTCCTGGGCCAGGCGGCGGAGCAGACTCACCGTGGAGCGGAAACGGAGACGAAAGACCGGGGTCTCGCCTTCGAGGTCATAGTTCTTCTGCAAGCGGTAGGTGGCCTCGTCGTAATCCGCCTGCACGCGGATTCCCTCCTCGGCCGGTCCGGAGGCGACGGTGAAGCGGCCTTCTTCCATTTCCAGGATCACTACGATCTCTGGTTCGACCTCTGCGGATTCGGGGCCGTCGAAACCCTCGGACCGACGAAGCGCCGTCTGCGGGATCGACTCCTCCACCGGCTGACTCAACTCGGTCTGCGTGAGCCGAGGCTCGGGGACGCCCGTGGCCCGGGCTCCCAGGAAGACGATCACCGTCAGGACGAGGAGTCCGATGGGAAAGAGAAGGCAGCCCAGGGCCACTTTTCCGACGCGATTCATCCCAATACTCCGGAGGGTGGGGGGAACGACTCGACCGCCTGGTGCCCCTTCTCGGGCGCGGCCCTCTCACCTAGACGCATGAGAGCGGGGAAAGGTTCATCTGTCGACCCAGAATCCGGTCCATGGGGTCGGGGAAGCGGCGTGCGGTGGCGGAGAGTGCTATAATCCGTATGCACTTCCAGCCGGAAAGGATCTCGCCATGCCTCCCCTCCGATCCCGCATTTGCGGGGCTCAACGCAGTTCTTGCCTGTTGATCGTGGCTCTGGCGGGGGTGTCCCTCCTGGGCTCACCCGCATCCGCGGCCCGCTTCATGTCCTGGAATACCCTCAACTTTCCCGGATCCACGAGCGCCATTCGCGAGCCCGAGTTTCGAGCGGTGATCACGGCGGTGAATCCGGATCTCCTGGTGACGGAGGAAATCCGCGACACCGTCGGGGCCCTGCAATTCCGGGACAATGTCTTGGAAGTGGCCCAGCCGGGAGAGTGGACCATGGCTCAGTTCACATTGAGCAATGATTCCGAGCGGGCTCTCTACTACAAGAGCAGTGCCTTCTCGGAACTCGCGCACGGGCAGATCACCACCGCGCTGCGCACGATCGAGTGGTGGAGAATGTCGCCGGTGGGCTATTCCTCCTCCGCCGCAGATCTCTACGTGTTCGTGGTGCATCTCAAGGCTTCGACCGGCAGTACGAACGAAGCCAAGCGATTCGCCGAAGTGCAGATCCTGCGGAACTACCTCGAGACCCTGCCTCCCAACTCCAATTTCGTGGTGGCGGGGGACTTCAATCTCTACGACAGCGGCGAGCCGGCGTGGGCCGAACTCACAGGTTCGCAGGCCAACAACTCCGGCCAGCTCTTCGATCCGATCAATCGAGTGGGAAGTTGGCACGACAACCCCGCGTTCGCGGATATCCACACTCAGTCGACGAGGACGGTCTCCTTGGGGGATGGTGGAGCTACCGGAGGCATGGACGATCGCTTCGATTTCGTACTCGCCAACGACGATCTCCTCGACAACGAGGGCCTCGACCTTCTCGAATCGACCTACAAGGCCTTCGGACAGGATGGCCTGCACTTCAATTCCGACCTGAATGCTGCTCCGACCAATGCCGCGGTGGGACAAGCTCTGGCGAATAGTCTTCGGAGGGCGAGTGATCACCTTCCCGTCGTCGTAGACTTGCAACTTCCGGCGCAGCTGGCGCTGAGTGGTTCTCTCGCCATGGGGCAAGTGCTGGTCGGGACTCCGGCCCAGGCCACGATGACGGTGTCCAATCCTGCGCCTGGGGGATCCGACGAGCTCGACGCGACTGTGGCCACCTCGGCTCCCTTCGCCGCCTTTCCCCTGACCTTCCAAGTGAATGCGGGTGGGTCCTCGTCGGTCTCGATCGTGGCGGATAGCTCCGTCGAGGGCAATTATGCGGGATCGGTCCAGGTGAACTCCGATGCGGTGGATCTCTCGGATCAGGCTCTTCCGGTGTCGGTGACGGTGGTGAGTCCCTCCCTGCCTTCCTTCGATGCCGCGTTGGAGGTCACCGCTTCCAATGCGGACTTCGGCCAGCATCCGGTAGGGCAATTCTCGAATCTCGGCGTTCAGGTGTTCAATGCTTCGAGTGCCGCGCTCCCGGCCAAGCTGGAGATCTATGCCGCTCAGTTGACCGGTCCGGATGCATCCCGCTTCGCGGTCCTGGGTTTTGCGCCGACGCTTGTCGGAGCTGCCCCGGAGTCGGCGACGGTCAATCTCGGCTTCGATGACAGCGGAGCAACGGGGGGCACGACCTACACCGCCACTCTCAGTCTCTCGACGCGGGACGACCCCTCGGTGAGCGGCTCGCAGAATCGCACTACCTTGACGGTGGAATTGACCGCGACCGTAGAAGCGGTGGGGACCCCCGCGCCGTCGGCGCCCTTGGGCATCACCCGCCTGCTGCCGAATGTGCCCAATCCCTTCAACCCCCGCACCACTCTGCGTTTCGAATTGTCCGACCCCTCTTCCGTGCGACTGGAAGTCTTCGATCTGCGTGGACGAGTGGTCCGCACCCTGGTCGACCGGTCCATGCGCGCCGGCACGCATTCGGTGGTCTGGGAGGGCCGGGATGACCGGGGCAGTCGCGTGGCCAGCGCGACCTACGTCGTGCGGATGAGTGCGGGAGGACAGCTCTTCACCCAGCGCATCAGTCTCGTGCGCTGAGTCCCCGAGATCGCTGGATTCCCAAAGAGGGCGAGGAGGATTCCTCGTTCTCGTATTCTTGTCGCCGAGGGGATCCCGTGTCATCTTGAGAGCGTTCCCCATCCGAGGAGTTTTCGTGAAGAGATCCTGCCCCGCGGTCGCGCTTGGAATCCTGTGCTTGGTCCTGGGAACTTCGGTCGCGGCCGAGGTGCGATCCCCCGAGGAATTCTTCGGTCATCCGGTGGGCCAGGATCGGGAACTCCTGAGCTGGGATCGCATTCTAGACTATCTTCGCGATCTCAGCGAGGAGAGCGACCGGGCGACGATGGTGGACCTCGGTCCGACCACCGAGGGACGTCCCTTCGTGATGATGGTGCTTTCGGACGAGGAGGGAATCGCGCGATCCGACGCCTACCGAGGCATGGTTCGGGAACTCTACGCTGTCGATCGAAGCGACGAGAATCGGGCCCGGAAGATCGCCACCGAAGGAAAGGCGATCGTGGCCTTTTCCCTCGGGGTGCATTCCACAGAAGTGGGGGCGTCACAGGCAAGTCTGGAGATGGTCTATGGCATCGTCACCGATGAATCCCCTCGAGGACAGGCGATTCGCCGCGATCTCCTGATCCTGATCGTCCCCTGCATGAATCCCGACGGTCTCGAGATCGTGCGGGAGTGGTACGAACAGACCAAGGGTACGCCTGCCGAGGGCTCTCCTCCGCTGGATCTCTACCATCCCTATGCGGGCCACGACAACAACCGCGACGGTTTCTTCAACAACCTCCGAGAGACTTCTCATTGGTCGCGAGTCCTCTACCACGACTGGTTGCCCCAGATGATCGTGGACGAGCACCAGATGGGGACCAGCGGCCCCCGGCTCTTTCTCCCGCCCTTCGACGATCCGATCAGCGACTCCGTTCATCCCTTGGTCTACAGCCAGCTCGCGGCCGCGGGCCAGCAGGTGGTCAGCGACCTCACCGCTCTGGGGTACCGGGGGATCGTGACCGAGACGATCTTCACCGCCGAGTGGCCGGGGAGTGTGCGTTCAACGGCCTTCTGGCACAACATGCTGGGAATCCTGAGCGAGGTGGCCAGCGCGCGATTGGCGACGCCTCTGCACTTCGCCCCGGGGAGCCTCCAGGCCCGTGGACGCGGATTGAGTGAGTACGACCGTCGGACGAATTTCCTCGAGCCCTGGCCTGGGGGATGGTGGCGCCTGCGAGACATCATGGACATCGAGGTCGATCTCACCCGTGGATTCCTGCGCTGGGCTTCTCAGCACAAGGAGGACCTCCTCCTGCACTTCTGGCAGATGAATCGCGATGCGGTGCAGAAGGGGCAGTCCGAGCCTCCCTACGCCTTTGTCATTCCGGCCTCGCAACAGCTCGACCGAGGCTCGGCGCGGCGAGTGGTCGAGATTCTGCGCGCCGGGGGAGTGGAAGTGGGGTTCACGGCCGACGATCTGGAATTCGAAGGACGCTCGGTGCGTGGAGGCGCGTGGATCGTCCGTGCCGACCAACCCTTCCGCCCCTTCCTCCTGGAGATGTTGGATCGACCGGAGTACCCCATGGTCCTCGACGACGCGGGCGAGGTGATCCGTCCCTACGATGTCACGGCGTGGAATCTTCCCCTCTTGCTGGGAGCGAAGGTCCTTCGTGTCACCGATCTTCGAAGTCTCGATCAGGTGACCGTCGGCGTCGATCCCGAAGGGCACCGACCCGAACTGGAGCGGGGATGGTTGCAGCTCTCCGCCCGGGATCTGCGCAGTTTCGGGGATGCGTGCCGGATGTTGGGTGCAGGAGTGGAAGTCCGAAGGCTGAGCCACGGCGAAGAGGGCGAAGTCGGAGACTTCGTGGTCCGCGCCGAGGAGCTGCGCGCATCCGGAGTGGAGATCCGCAGCGAGAGTTGGAGAGTGCGACTCCCTTCAGAATCCGATGCCGGCCGGTCGGAGGTGGTGCGGGCCCCTCGAGTCGGGATCTTCGCTCCCTTCGGGGGCAGCATGGACGAGGGGTGGACTCGGATGGTGCTCGAGCGCTTCGGCTTCTCCCTGCGGCGCCTGCGTCCGGGGCAGCCCGAACTCGCAAGCCCCGAGGATGGAGTTCGGTTGGCTCAGCGCATGGATGTGGTCATCCTGCCTTCGGTCGACAGTTCGCAGCTCGGCTCCGGAATTCAGACCGAGGGAGAGCCACGCCTTCAGGATGCCCTGTGGCCCGAGCGATTTCGGCGAGGCCTGGGAGGAACCGAAGCGGGGGCGGCCCTCAAGGCCTTTGTCTCGGCCGGGGGCGAGTTGATCGTCCTCAACCACGCGGTGCCCTGGGCGGTGGAGAATCTGGGATTGCCGGTGGTCGTGGGCCTCGACGGAGTGGACCGCAATGAATTCTACGCCCCCGGAACTCTGGTTCGAGCGAGGTTGGACCTGAGCCACCCTCTGAGCTGGGGGATGCCCGAAGAGGCGGCCTTCTACTTCGCCTCGGGTTATACCCTGCGTCCGCTGGCCTGGCCCGAGAAGACCGAGGTCGTGGCGACCTATGCCAGGACCGAGACTCGCTTGGCGGGTTTCCTCCACGGTGCAGAGAAACTCGCAGGGCGGCCGGCGTTGGTCGACATTCCCGTCGGCAGTGGACGGGTCGTCCTCTTCGCCTTCAGTCCGCAACGGCGTGGTCAGACCGAGGGGACCTACAAGCTGCTCTTCAACGCACTCCTGCGTTGACCACTCGACTCCGCGGAACTCAGGGCCAGAGCCCCAGGGTTTGGCGGCGATAGTCCCGGTAGTCGGGATAGTGGCGCATCAGCTGTCGTTCCTCGTAGCGAGCCTTGGACCAGTAGAAGAGATAGTGCAATCCGGCGAGGACCAGCAGGGAGCCGGAGCTGCGCCAGAGCAGGAGGGCCAGGGTCATGGTCTGCACCGCCACGTACATCGGGTGGCGCAACTTGCGATAGATTCCGCCGCGCTCGAGGCGTCCGTCGCGGCGAGGCGAGGGGGCGACGCGGAAGCTGTGGCGGAGCTGCCGGAAAGCCACCAGGGCCAGGGTGACGGAACCCCAGCCCAGCGCCAGGGCGAGACCGAGCCGAAGACTGCTTCCCGTGGCCCGGGTCTGAGTGGCGGCCAGAGTCAGGGCCACCGCGAAGGCGAATTGTCCCAGTGCGAAAAGCGCCTCTCCTGGGCCTCGCCTGCTCATTTCGACCCCGATTCGGGGGCCGAACTTTGGGATTCTTCGAGGTGCAGACTCTCGATGGCATCGATCCCCGACTGGAATTCCGCCGCCATGCTGCCGCAGACCAGATCGCAGAGACGAAAGATCGAGGGATCGGACACTCGATAGTAGGCGTGTAGCCCCTCCTTGCGACGTTCGACGAGTCCCGCCCGCCGGAGGAGCTGGAGGTGTTTGGAGACATTCGCCTGGCTGGCCCCCACCGCCTCGACGAGTGCGGTCACCGTCTCCTCACCCTCCCCGAGGCGGTGAAGAATCTCGAGGCGCAGGGGGTCGCCCAGGAGCCGGAACCGCTCCGCGATGAGAGTCAAACTCTTGTGGTGCATGGATTTGATCTCGATTCCCCCTTGGGCTGGGCTCTCGGGTTGACATGCTCAAATAAAAAACTATATAGCTATTCAACGACAAAACGATATAGTTGTCAATACCCCAAGGGCCCCGGAGAGTACCCGGTGCTGGATTCAGACTCGAAAGGAGACCCCGTCATGGCCAAGAATTCCCCGAAAGAGGCCCTCTGCGCGACGACGTCGCCCATGGAACGGAAGATTCGGCGTTTTGCAGGAGTGTTCATCCTCGCTTCGCTCCTGCTGGCCTGGAAGGTCGATCCCCGTTGGTTGGGCCTGACCGCCTTCGTGGGCGTGAATCTTCTGCAATCGAGCTTCACAGGATTCTGTCCTTTGGAGAACATGCTTCGGGCCTTGGAGCGTCGGTCGTCGAGGCAGACCGCGACCAATCCATGAGCCCACGGTCATTCACGAGACAAGCTGGAATTCCAATCTCACGATACTCCATGGGAGCACGAAAATGATCGCGAAACTCCTTCTCCGTCCGTCGATCCATCACCCCAGGATGGTCCTCGGTCTGATCCTCGTTCTCACGATTGCTGCGGGTCTGCAATTCCCAAAGATCAAGATCGACACCGATCCCGAGAACATGCTGCCCGCCGATGAAGAAGTGCGGCTGGTGCATTCCGCGATCAAGGAGGAGTTCGGACTCCATGATTTCCTGGTCGTGGGCATTGTCGATGACCAGACAGTCTTCACGCCCGAGATCCTCGAGCGGGTCCAGCGCATCACCGATGCCCTCTACGACATCGATGGGGTCATCGTGGATGACATTCTGGCACCGAGCGAAGTCGACGACATCCAACCCCAAGAGGGCGGGGGCATTCGAGTTCAGACCCTGATGGAGTCGGTCCCCGAGACCGATGCCGAAGCTCAGGTGGTCTTGGCCCAGATCAAGTCCAATCCGATTCTCAAGGGAAAGCTGGCGTCGGAAGATGGCAAGGCTCTGGCGATCTTCATCCCGCTCGAGTCCAAGGATGTGGCGATGGAAGTGGGTCGGAAGATCCAGGAACTGATCGACGCGGACCACGGGGACGAGCAGTACTTCCTGGCCGGCCAGCCGGTGGCCCAGGACACCTTCGGGGCGGCGATGTTCTCGCAGATGGCCTACTCCGCGCCCGCCGCCTTCGTCCTCATCTTCTTGCTCATGCTCTATTTCTTCCGCAAACCGATGGTGGTCTTGGCTCCCATGCTCCTGGCGATCGTGACCGTGGTGTGGACCATGGGACTGTTGATCGGAATGGGCTATACGGTCCACATTATGAGCTCGATGATTCCGATCTTTCTCATCCCGATCGCAGTGCTGAACAGCATTCACATTCTGAGCTCGATCCACGCCCACTACCATCGCAAGGGATCGGTGGAGGACACCCTCGAACACACGGTCAACGATCTCTTCCTGCCCATGGCCTTCACCTCGCTGACGACCATCGTGGGATTCGCGTCGTTGGTGGCCACGCCCATTCCTCCGGTGCAGGTCTTCGGGGCCTTCGTTGCCCTGGGTGTGTTCTTCGCCTGGATTCTCTCGATGGTATTCATTCCCGCTTATGCGATGGTCCTGCCACAAGGGATGCTGGCGTCCTTCGCGCAGCGCCGAGACGATCATGCTGCGGCTCCTGGTCGCCTCTTCGCGATCTATCGTTTCTCTCGGCGCTTCCGGGTTGCTCTGCTGGTGGGACTGGGTCTTCTCATGGTCGTCGCCGGCTACGGTGTCAGCCAGATCGTGGTGAACGACAATCCGGTGAACTGGTTCAAGCCCGGCAGTCCGCTGCGAGTAGCGGATCGGGTGATGAACGAACACATCGCCGGGACCTATTTGGCCTACCTGAGTCTGAGCGGAGACGAGGATCAGGCATTCCTCGATCCGGAGTGGATGCGATGGGCCGACGAACTCCAGACCTCGCTCTTCGAAGAGCCGAATGTCGGAGGCGTGAGTTCGGTGGTCGATGTGCTCAAGAAAGTGCAATACGAACTCCTCGACCGAGCTCCTGGCTCGAATCAACTCGCAGGGAGCCGGGAAAAGATCGCCCAGTACCTCTTCCTCTACGAGATGAGTGGTGGGTCGCCAGATGATCTCTTCAAGTTCATCACTCCGGGACAGAACAGCATCAATCTCTGGATTCAGATGCACCAGGGCGACAATCAGCGGGTGAGCGAAGTGATTCAGGGAGTAGAGGAATTCGTTCGCGATCATCCCATGCCCGAGGGAATGAACTTGAGGTGGGGTGGGCTGAGCTACATCAACGTCGAATGGCAGAACCTGATGGTATCGGGCATGGGCAAAGCCCTCGCCGGATCCTACGTCGTCGTCTTGCTGATGATGATCGCTTTGTTCCGCAGCTTCCGCCTCGGCGTGCTGGCGATGGTCCCTCTGACCGCGACGATACTCCTGATCTACGGATATGTGGGATTCTCGGGAAGAAACTACGATATGCCGATTGCGGTGCTCAGCAGTCTGTCGCTGGGATTGTCGATCGACTTCGCGATCCACTTCCTCCAACGCACGCGGGACATCTTCCGCAGGGAGGACGAAGATTTCGAGCGCGCGATGATCGTCTTCTTCGACGAGCCGGCAAATGCACTGCTGCGAAACATCGTCGTGATCGCTCTCGGGTTCTTGCCGATGTTCTTTGCGACTCTGGTTCCCTATGTGACCGTGGGTATGTTCTTCTTCGCGATCATGCTGGTGAGCGGCAGCGCGACTTTCTTGACCATGCCTGCGGCCTTGTCTTTCTTCCCGGCTCGCACGATCTCGGGTCGCGCGCGCTCCGAAAGTTGATCGGCCGCACACGGCCAGAAGGTGAGGTAGATCTCATGAAACGCAGTTTCGTACTCTTTCTGATGATGATCGTCGTGAGTGGGGTAGGGGTGGCCGGTATCGCTGGGGCCCAGACCCCCGATGCGACCGAGCTCATGAAAACGGCTCACTTGAACATGTACTATCCCGGTGATGACGGTGTGGCCAAAGTCGACATGCGCATCACCGACAAACGTGGGAAGACCCGAACGCGGAAATTCGTCATCCTTCGCAAGGATTGGGAGGAGGGCGGCGAGCAGAGATACTACGTCTATTTCTTCGAGCCCAACGACGTGCGACGCACAACCTTCATGGCGTGGAAGAATCCCGATGCCGACGACTCGCGATGGATCTACATTCCGGCTCTGGACTTGGTGAAGCCGATTTCGGCCAACGACAAGAAGAGCAGTTTCGTGGGGTCGGACTTCAGCTACGAGGATGTCAGTGGTCGTCCTTGGACCGACGATGTTCACACCTTCCTGAAGGAAGAGGAACTCGATGGCCATCCGACCTACGTGATCGAGAGCAAGCCGAAGAAGAAGGATTACTTCGCAAGAAAGCTGACGTGGATCGACAAGGACTCCTCGTTGATCCTGCGCGAAGAATACTACGATTCCAAGGATCGGTTGCAAAAGGTCTTCGAGACTCTGGAGATCAAGGTGATCGATGGCATCACCACGGCGGTGAAGCGCCGGATGTCGACTCCCAAGAAGAAGAACGTGACCGAACTCAGTTTCGGGGACATCTCCTACAACGTGGGAATCGATGCCAAGGTCTTCAGCGAACGATTCCTCAAGAGCCCGCCGCGCGAGTACATCCAAGAGTAGATGACGGAGGAGGACAGGTCATGAAACGCAGCGTTTGGATGGTTGGACTCGTCCTGGTGCTCTGGCCGGCCGCGAGCCGAGCCCAGCTCGAGCTCCATGGATTCGTGGAATCGGGGACCGCAGTGCGCCTCGGTGACGTGGGGGGAGTGCCGGCGGAATGGGGTTCGGTCCCGGCGGGCCAATTGCCCGCGGTGTGGGCCGGCCCTCAGGACTTCTTGATGCGGGAAGCCCGTCTGCAGCTCCGGGGTGATCTCTACGGAGACGTTGGGGAGGCCCACTTCGTGATGGACGCGCTGGAAGATGGTCTCCGTCAGGGTTCGGCAGAGATGACCCTCCGAGAGGGATACGTGAAATTCAATGCTCTCGGCGATCACTTGGAGGTGAGAGCGGGGCGCCAGCCCACGACCTGGGGAACGGGAGATCTCCTCTTCATCAACGATCTCTTCCCCAAGGACTGGGTCAGTTTCTTCATCGGACGCGAAGACCAGTACTTGAAGCTGCCCTCCGATGCAGTGCGTCTGGGCATCTACGGTCTTCCGGTGGGAGTGGATCTGGTCTACACGCCCCAGTTCACGGCGGACAACCTTCCCCAGGGCGAGCGGTTGGCCTTCTGGGCCCCGGCCTTCGTGCCCACTCAATTGCCTACCTCCGAGTTGGGCAATGGTGAGTTCGCGCTGCGACTGAACCGATACTTCGGCAGCATCAATGCCGCATTCTACGGCTACGTCGGCTTTTGGAAGTCACCGCTGGGGATGCGGGTCGAGGCATCCTCGCCGGTGGGGTTCTACTATCCCGAGCTGCGGTCATGGGGTGGAAGCCTGCGGGGGCCGCTCTTCGGTGGGGTGGCTTGGGCCGAAGGGGCCTACTACGACTCGGCGGACGATCCCGACGGCGTCGATCCTCTAGTGCCCAACTCCGAATGGCGCGGCATGGTGGGCTACGAGAGGAGCTGGTGGTCCGACTTCACCGGAGGAATGCAGTTCTACTGGGAGGGAATGCAGGACTATGCCGCGGCCCGAAGCTCGTTGGACGCCGCATTCGGTCCCCAGGCCTTCCTCAAAGACGAGAACCGCACTCTGCTGACGGTGCGTCTCCGCCAACAGCTTCTCTATCAGACTCTGACCCTCGGTGTCTTCGGCTTCTACAGCCCTACGGATGAAGACAGCTATGTGCGGTTGACCGCGGACTACGACTACAGCGACCAGCTGAAGTTGACGGCGGGAGCCAATCTCTTCCAGGGGAAGGACTCACGAACCCTCTTCGGGATGAACGACCAGAACGACAGCGTCTACGGCCGCATCCGTCTGAGTTTCTGAACGATCAGCCCGAACGATGTCCGACCCAGTCGAGAATGCCCTTGACGATCTTCTCGGCATCGCGTTGGCGGAGTTGCTCGAAACGGAGAGCCCAGGCTTCGTACTGATAGGCGACGTTGCGGACCTCGATGAGGACCGCAACGTCGGCCGGATTGCCCCGCAGAACTCCTAGATTCTGACCTCGAACTCGCGAGCCGGCCCCCAGGGCGGGGAGCAGGGCTTTCGCGAATCGTTCCGACGCACGATCGCGACGGCGGCGGTCCTGATAGAACAGCACCGACTTGGCTTCGGGTGCGGCGGGCGCATTGTCCGCGTGAAGACTCACGAAGATTCGCCGTCCGGGAGCGGTACTGCGGAAGAAGGTCGCCGCGAGGTCCCGTCGTCGTTTCAACCCCTGGGGCCCTCCTCGAGGCCAACTGCTCGAACGATTCTGACGGTTGATGGACCCGCTGTGGAATACCTCGTTCTGCTCGTGGACGAAGGTCGCCGTCGCCGGTTCGTTTCCTCGAATGAGATGGTTGGGACTGATGAGAGTGAGGTCCACGTCGGCACCGTGGAGCTTGAGAAGAACGTAGGTGCGGAGCGCGACGTCGAAGACGTATTCGTCTTCCACCACATAGGTGGGATTGCCGTTTCCATCCACCGATTCGACGATGGCCCCCGGATCGAGGCCGCCGTGTCCGGGATCGAGGACCACATGCCAGCCGTCGAGAGTATGGCTCAGGTACCCAAGACTCTCGACTCTCTTCTCGAAAGCCTTCCAGAGGGCCTCGGCGCGGGCATAGGTGGAAGCGGGACGGCGAGTAGGGGCCTCGAGATAGTGATCACTCGATTGGACCTTCGCCGTGGGGTGGCGGTAGTAGTAAGGCCCATTCTCGAGGGCGATGGCTGGAACCGCATCGATGCGGGGCAGCAGGTCGTTCCAGGGCACCTCCTCGAGGGTGGCGATCTCGGATCGATCCGTACCGCCGAGAAGAGGTCGCACTTTCAACTGCTGCCCGGGATGGATCACATTGCCCCGCAAGGAGTTCTTGCGCCGGAGCTCGGCCAGACTCATCTGATGGAGTTGGGCGATTTCTCCGAGAGTATCGCCACGTCGAACCACGTAGACCGCGTCCGGAGTGGGATGATCGCCGCTGCGTCGGATTCGCAATTCCTGGCCGGGATAGATTCGATTGCCCCGCAGGCCGTTGAGCTTCTTCAGCGCATCCACGCTCATTCCGTAGGCGCGGGCGATCTCCCACAGAGCGTCACCCCTCTCGACCACGTGGATCTCCTGAGCGACCTCACGTAGCCGAATGCTCTGTCCCGGATAGATTCGATCTCCCCGAATGCCATTGAGCTCCCGCAGTTCCGCGAGGGAGAGGCCGTGAGATTTTGCGATCTCGATGAGAGTCTGTCCGCGCTCCACCACATGGACTACTTCGTCTCGGTGGGAGGGTCGGAGCTTGAGCTTCTGGCCCACGTAGATCCGGTCACGGTGAGTCCGGTTGAGTTGACGCAGAAGATCGACGGGGACTCCATGGCGCCGCGAGATCTTGGCCAGAGTATCCCCGCGTCGCACGATCACGTACTCGCGACCATCGGTGGGCACCCGGAGTTCCTGTCCGATCAGAATCCGGTTGCCGCTCAGTTCATTCCACTCGCGAAGGGTGCGCACGGTGGTGTGGTAGCGCTGGGCGATCGTGCTGAGGCTCTCTCCCCGGCGGACGACGTGAATGCGCGGATCGGGGTCGTCTTGACTTTGAGCGTCGAGGGCGGTGGTGGCCGCGAAGGCGAAGACCGCAAGGGTAGGCAATAGGAAACGGCACCGGGCGCGACGCCAGAGGACACCGGCCGGTCCTGGGCAGTGGAGACTCATAGCGCTCCAACGTCGCGGGGTGGGGAGGGGGAGAGCCGGGTTCGGGGTGGGACCCGGAGGAATCCGCAGGGTCATTCTATAGACGTGTGGGGTGCATCTGTAAAGAGCGGGGTGGTCACGAATTGGGCGAATCCAGATCGAATCGGAGTTCGATTCGGGTGTCGCCCACTTGGATCACCATTCCTCCGAAGAGCTGTCGACGTTTGCGCACCTCGATTTCGCCGTCCACGCGGACCTCTCCCCCCTCTACGAGGATCTTGGCCTCTCCTCCGGTCATGCAGATCCCGGCGGCCTTCAGCAATTGGATGAGGGCGATGGGTTCGCGGTGCAGCAGGTATTCCACCGATCAGCCTCCCAGGGTCACGAGAAGTACCCCGGCCAGGCCGAGGAACACTCCGATTCCGCGTCTTCGGGTGAAGGGCTCCTTGAGAATGAGCACCGCCAGCAGAAATGTCCACAGCGTCGAGCTTTGGTTGAGGGCGGCGGCGATGGAGGCCTGGGTATGCTTCATGCCGCCGATCCAGAAGAAGAGGGCGATATAGCTGCCCATGATCGATCCTGGAATCATCACCGGCCAGACCTTCGGATTGCGGAGACTCTGAAGCGTGCGTCGCTGAGCGGGCATCGCTCCGAAGAGAAGGGCGCCGATCACCAGTCCTCCGACCAGGCGCCAGAAGGTGACCCACAGGATCGGAGAATGGTCGAGGAGGGGCTTGATCATGACGATCGAAACCCCCTGGGTCGCGGTGGCGATGATTCCGAAGAGAATTCCAAGTCTCCGCCCCGGGGTCGACACGCGGGTCGGTCCCCGGGTGAAGGATACGGCAAGGACGGCCCCGACGATGGCGACAGCTCCCGCGAGTTGGATCCAGGTCAGTCGCTCCCCCAGAAAGAGAAAGCTGAGAGCGATGATGATCGGGCTATAGCTCGTGGTGACGATCGCCTGGAGTCCCGCCCCGATGCGGTTGAGGCAGAGGAAGAAAAAGGTGTCGCTGATGCCGATTCCGATGGCTCCGCTCGAGAGCAGCCAGAGGTACTGGGAATGTGGGGCGTGATCGTAGAACGACCAGCCGCTGACCAGAATCGTCGCTGCGAAGAGGGCGGTCGCAAGGAAGTTCTTGAAGAGATTGAGGGCGAGAGGAGGCACGGTCTCGCCGGTCTTGCGAAAGAGAATGATTGCAATGGACCAGGTGATCGGAGCGGCCAGCGCGAAGATCTCACCGATGTGGGCGATGGCGGAGAAGTCTCGGTTCATCCGTCGGCCAGGCCATCATCACCAGGCCGCCTCCGTTGCGCCAACGCCCCCGTGAGTTGATGCGGGGGCGTCGAAGAATCGCCACGAACAGAGGAGAACATCGCTTCGGTCACCGGGTGATGGGCTCCCGGGTGACTCCCCGCACGAAGTCCCGATTCATCCGCGCGATGAAGTCCACGCTGATTCCTTTGGGACAGGCAGCATCGCATTCGCCGTGGTTGGTGCAATGTCCGAATGCCTCTTCGTCCATCTGAGCCACCATCTCTTGGACCCGGGTGTTGCGTTCGATCTCGCCCTGGGGGAGTACGCCCAGATGGGTGATCTTGGCTGCGGTGAACAGGCTTGCCGATGCATTGGGACAGGCCGCGACGCAGGCGCCACACCCGATGCAGGCGGCCGCGTCCATCGACAGATCGGCGACGCCCTTGCCGATGGGGATCGCGTTGGCGTCGGGAACGCCTCCGGTATTCACCGAGACATAGCCCCCGACTTCGATGATTCGGTCGAGCGCGGAGCGGTCGACCATGAGGTCTCTGAGTACCGGAAAGGCCTTGGCCCGCCAGGGTTCGATCCAGAGTTCATCGCCGTCGCGGAACTTGCGCATGTGGAGCTGGCAGGTGGTGGTGAGTTTTTGCGGGCCATGGGGGTGGCCGTTGATGACCATGCCGCAAGCGCCACAGATTCCTTCGCGGCAATCGTTGTCGAAGACAACCGGCTCTTGCTCATCGAGAATGAGACGCTCATTGAGTACGTCGAGCATTTCGAGAAAGGACATGTCCGGCGAGACATCGTCGAGTTCATAATCCGCGAAGGCGCCGGGAGCGTCTTGGCTCGTTTGACGCCAGATGTGCAACTTCAGCTTCATCACTTGTAGCTCCTCGTTGCGAGGTGAACGTTTTCGAACTCGAGATGCTCTTTGTGAAGCGCCGGTGCGTTTCCGACGCCCTTGTATTCCCAGGCCGAGACGTAGGTGTAGTCCTCGTCGTGGCGGAGCGCCTCCCCTTCCTCGGTTTGGTGCTCCTCGCGGAAGTGAGCCCCGCAGGATTCTTCGCGGTCGAGCGCGTCGTGGCACAGGATCTCGCCGAATTCCAGGAAATCGGCCACCCGTCCGGCCTTCTCCAGCGACTGATTGATCGATTCGCTCGCGCCGAGGACTCGGACGTCCTTCCAGAATTCTTCACGCAGGCGCGGGATTTCTTCGAGGGCCTTCTCGAGACCGGCCTTGTTTCTCGACATCCCGCAGTTGTTCCACATGATTCTTCCGAGTTCGCGGTGGAAGTCGTCGACGGTGCGGCGGCCACGAATCTCCAGCAGTCGGTCGGTCTTTTCACGCACTTCGCGTTCCGCATCCCGGAACGCAGCGTGGCCGGTGTCGACCTTCTCGAGCTTGGAGGTCGCGAGATAGTGGCCGATGGTATAGGGAATGACGAAATAGCCATCGGCGAGCCCTTGCATGAGAGCACTCGCTCCCAGACGGTTCGCGCCGTGGTCGGAAAAATTGGCTTCACCCAGGACATGGAGCCCGGGGATCGTGCTCATGAGGTTGTAGTCCACCCAGAGGCCGCCCATGGTGTAGTGGGGGGCGGGGTAGATCTTCATGGGAGTGCGGTAGGGATTGTCGCCGGTGATCCGTTCGTACATCTCGAAGAGGTTTCCGTAGCGCTCTTCGATGGTCTTCTGACCCAGGCGCCCGATCGCATCGGCAAAATCGAGGTACACTCCGTGGCCGCCGGGCACCACGCTGTGACCGGCGTCACATACTTCCTTGGCATTGCGAGAGGCGATGTCCCGCGGGACGAGGTTTCCGAAGCTCGGATACTTGCGTTCGAGATAATAATCTCTCTCGCTCTCGGGAATCCGATCGGGCGGGCGGGTGTCGCCGGCATTCTTCGGGACCCAGACTCGCCCGTCATTGCGCAGAGATTCGCTCATGAGGGTGAGCTTGCTCTGATGGTCTCCGCTGACGGGAATGCAGGTGGGATGAATCTGCGTGTAGCAGGGATTGGCGAAGAATGCGCCCTTCTTGTAGGCCCGATAGGTTGCGGTGACGTTCGAATTCATCGCGTTCGTGGAGAGGTAGAACACGTTCGCATAGCCACCGGTCGCCAGGCAGACCGCATCGGCACAGTGACTGCTGATTTCACCGGTCACCAGGTCGCGGACCACGATTCCGCGGGCCGCGCCCTCGATGATCACGATCTCCAGCAATTCGGAGCGGGGCACCATCTTGACCTTGCCGGCGCCGATCTGCCGCTGGAGGGCCTGATAGGCGCCAAGCAGCAGCTGCTGCCCGGTTTGGCCTCGGGCGTAGAAGGTGCGAGAGACCTGCGCGCCGCCGAAGGAGCGATTCGACAGGAGTCCCCCGTATTCCCGGGCGAAGGGAACGCCCTGGGCCACGCATTGGTCGATGATGTTCACACTCACCTGGGCCAGGCGGTGGACATTGGCCTCACGCGAGCGGAAGTCGCCTCCCTTGACCGTGTCGTAGAACAGCCGGAACACGCTGTCGCCGTCGTTCTGATAGTTCTTGGCCGCGTTGATTCCGCCTTGGGCGGCGATGGAGTGGGCTCTGCGCGGGGAGTCCTGGAAGCAAAAGCACTTCACGTCGTAGCCCAGCTCGGCCATCGACGCGGCGGCCGACGCCCCGGCCAAACCGCTCCCGACGACGATGACCTCGTGTTTGCGCTTGTTCGCGGGGTTGACCAGCTTCATTTCGAAGCGGTGCTGGTCCCATTTCTCTGCGATCGGTCCTTCGGGAATCTTGGCATCGAGTTCCATGGTCGTCCTCGGTCGATTCGTGGGAGATCGGGTTAGCCCACCAGTCCGGTCAGGACCGCGACGGGAAAGGAAATGTTCGCGACTGCGACGATGATCGCGATCGCCAGAGCGAGTTTCTTGCGCCAGGAATTGTAGCGGGGGTGGTTTGCCCCGAGGGTCTGGAGCATGCTCCAGACGCCGTGGTAGAGGTGCATGGCCAACGCCACCATCGCGACGATGTAGAAGATGGCGACGCCGACATTCGAGAAGCCACCGGTCACATTGGCGAAGACGGCTCCGTGCTCGAAATCGAAGCCCGGAGTGATGGTGCCGGTGGTGAAATGCAAAAGATGAAAGACGATGAATGCGAGGAGCAGGACTCCGCCCCAGATCATGGTGCGCGAGGCCAGGGTCGAGTCCTCGTAGGCCACGCGCTTGTACGCGATCGGACGTGCGGCATTGGAGCGGACCTTCAGGGAGATCGCGGACCAGATGTGGAGTCCCACCGCCAGGATCAGCACCGAGCGGGCGATCCACAGGAATTGGCCATGGGCCAGGAAGGGAGCCCCGAATGACCGGAGGCCCTCACCGTAGTGGTCGATGGCGGCCATTCCGTCGTGGGCCGGCAAGTAGAGTTTGAGGTTTCCGATCATGTGTCCGAGGACGAATCCCACCAGGAGGATTCCCGTCACGGCCATCACGACCTTCTTACCGATTGTCGTGGAATAGAGCGTGAGTACGCGTCGCATCGTCGCTCCCGATCGGTCGGGTCAGGGTCTCGAAATGTAGAGATGTTGAGCGCGGAGGGTCCCGGCGGGTAGGGGCGGGAAGCCCGCAACCCGGGGAACAAAACAAGGATAGGGGCCAGTGTCAACGTTTTGTCCGTCTCCCCGGGAGGGACGGAGGTGAGGATCACGTTTCTTGCATAGGGGAGAGGAGTAGTTCAGAATCCTTTCCGAGGTGGGCCCATGATCGGCTTGCGCGTTCTCTTCCGGTGGCCTCTCGCGGTGCTGCTCCTGGCGGTCGCGTGCGCGCCGCCTCCCGCCCCCACGGTGAGCCCCTCGCCGGAGGCGCCCCGGGCGGCCGATCCGCCGCCCCCCCTGGGCAAGAGTGTGATCGATACCGCCCGCGAATACCTGGGTTATGACTACCGATTCGGCGGGACCGGAGATGGGGGATTCGATTGCTCGGGGCTGGTGGCCACGGTCTTCGGGAGGCACGGACTCCAATTGCCGCGCAACAGCGCGGAGCAATACCTCTGGGGGCTCCCGGTCTCCCGGACGCAGCTGCGGGCCGGGGATCTGGTCTTCTTCGCGAATCCGGACGGCCAGGTGAATCACGTGGGAATCTGGTCTGGAGACGGCCAGTTCATCCACGCGAGCTCGAGCCGGGGGGTGGTCGAGGATTCTTCGGCCTCGCGGTGGTTCCGAGACCACTTCGTGGGGGGGAGGCGCGTCGGCCTTGCCCATCAGGAAGAGCGCAGCGACCGCAGATCCCAACCGGTCGGCTCCTGGTAGATGCGGAGATCGAAGACTTCGATCGCGGCGAGGACGTGGTCGAAGATGTCCGCCTGGATCGCTTCGTACTGAGGCCATCGCTGGTCGGAACTGAAGACGTAGATCTCGATGGGAAGGCCCTGCGGTGTGGGTTGGAGCTGCCGGACGAGAAAGGTCATCCGGTCGTGGATGGCCTCGTTCTGCCGTAGGTAGGCCTGAAGGTAGGCCCGGAAGATTCCGACATTGGTGAGCCGTCGTCCGTTCACCGGAGAAGAGGTGTCGATGCCGTGGGCGCGGTTGTGGGCCTCGATCTCCTCCTGTTTCCGACCAATGTATTCTCGCACCGCTTCGATGCGGCGGAGTCGGTCGAGGAGCTCCTGGTCGCAGAAGCGAATGCTGCTCATGTCGAGGTGAATCGACCGCTTGATCCGACGGCCCCCGGACTCGGTCATCCCCCGCCAGTTCCGGAAGGTATCGGACAGGAGGGCGTAGGTCGGAATGGACGAAATCGTCTTGTCCCAGTTCTGAACGCTGACCGTGGTCAGGGAGACATCGATGACGTCGCCGTCGGCTCCGTACTTGGGTACTTCGATCCAGTCTCCGGGGCGGACCATGTCGTTGCTCACGAGCTGTACTCCGGCCACCAGCCCCAGGATGGGGTCGCGGAAGACCAAGATCAGGACGGCAGTGAATGCCCCCAATCCGCTGAGCAGGACCATGGGCGAACGTCCGAAGAGCATGGACACCACGACGAGAGTGGCGGCGAAGGCGGCCAGGACCTTCAGGACCTGGATGATCGGCTTGATGGGCAGCCGCTGGGCGAAGCGGGTGGTCTCGTAGATGCGCAGGAGAGAATTGAGGAGGGCGAAGCACACCGAGACGGTGATCAGAACGGAGTAGAGATCCGCGATGGTCTCCAGAACCTCGATGCCGATGGGATAGGCGGCAAAGGTGAAGGGAGCTCCCCAGCGCAGGACCATGGTGGGCGCGAGGTGCGCGATCCGGTGGAAGACTCGTTCTTCGACCAGGATGTCGTCGTAGCGGGTGGTGGTTCGCGCCGCGAAGCGTTCGACGACTCGGAGCAGAATGCGCCGGGTGATCCAGGTGCTCATCCACATGATGGTGGCGATGCCGACGGTCATGATGACCGTGCCCATCCACGCTGGGCCACCCCAGCTCTCCAGTTGTCGGACCCACCAATCGTTCAGAGAAGCCATCACAATCCTCGCGGCAGAAGTGAACTTGGTGGGAGGAACTCTGGACCGAGTCTTCGCTTCCCTCAAGGGATTTGCTAGATTCCGACGGCACTCCTTCCCCTACGGAGGAATCTTTCGAGGTGATCACCGATCTCTTTGGGCGCGCGCTCCTCTCCCGCTGCGGCTGGATCGCCCTCCTGGGTTTCTGCATGGCGGGTCGATCCGCGGCGGATCCCCTCGATCTCACCCCTGTCCGGGGCATCACTCTCAGCACTCACCGGGCGGGCCAGGAGTGGGGATCGGATCAGATCGTCCCCACCTTCGAGCGCATCGCCGAGACCGGGGCCAACTGGGTGGCGATCCATCCCTACGCGTGGATCAGCCCCCAGGGGGAGGTTCGCTTTCGAGGCTTCGAGGGAGATCAGACCCCGCGGTCGGTGACTCGCCCCATCGAGGAAGCTCATCGACAGGGCCTGAAGATCCTGATCAAGCCCCATCTCGGCTATTGGGGTTCGGGCTTCGCCTGGCGAGGTGAGATTCACTTCGACCAGGCCGAAGAATGGACGCGATTCTTCGATTCGTACATCGAATGGATGGGGGTTCTGGCGACCGCGGCGGAGGGCGCGGACGCCTTCTGCGTGGGAACCGAGCTCGATGCCACTCTGGCCCATGTCCAAAGGTGGAGAGAGTGCATCGAGGTGGTCCGCAGTCGGATCGATGCACCGCTGACTTATGCTGCGAATTGGGGCGATTACCGGCGAGTGACCTTCTGGGACGCCCTCGATGTGATCGGGATCCAGGCCTACTTCCCCATCACCGAGGTTGCCGACCCCGACGAGGCGGAGCTGCGAGCGGGGTGGGAGCGACGCCTCGAGACCCTTCGTCTCTACTCGCGGTCCCAGCGCCGCCCCATCGTCTTCACCGAGTTGGGATACAACCGCAGTTGGCAGGCCGCAGCGCGACCCTGGACCTACGAGGTGGACGGGCCGGAGGCGGAAGTCCTGCAGGCGCGTTGTCTGAGGGTCGCGCTCTCGGTCATCGAAAGCGAACCGGCGGTGTTGGGGGTCTTTCTCTGGAAGTGGTTTCCGGAACCGCATCCGGTCGGGCGCAATTTCCAGCTCGCGGTGCCGGCCCTGCTGGAGTCGATCCGAAGCGTCTGGCGAAGGCCCTAGTCGTGAGCCCGACCGCGCAGGGCCAGGAGGGCCCGGCGAATCGATGCTCCAGGGGAGAGCCGGTCGACTTCTTCGAATTCCACCCACCGCACTTCGCCCACCCCGTCGCCGATAGAGGTGGTCGCGTTTCGGGCCACGAAGCCGAAGCGCAGGTCGTAGTGGGCATGGGCCGGTTCCTTCCCGTGGGCGGGAATGGTGTGGATGTCCACGTCGAGGAGCCGCGCCGGTTCTTCGAGGGGAACCAAGTCCGATCGGACCAGACCGGTCTCCTCCGCGACCTCCCTTTCGGCCGCGGCCCGTGCGTCCGGATCGTGGCCCTCGATGTGCCCGCCGGGTTGGAGCCATCGTCCAAGCTTGTGATGATGGATGAGCAGGAGTCGTCGTCGGTCGGGGCTCAGGACGAAGGCGCTGGCCGTGAAGTGTCCGGGATCGAAGAAGTGACGGGAGAGCGGGTCCCCCGGCCCCTCGACCAGGCTTTGCATGGCATCGGCGTAGCCACTGTCGGCTCGGTCCGACGGGGTGTAGGTCGCGAGCAACTCGCGAATCGAATCCCGGCAGGAGCTGTGCATCTCACCCGCATTCCCGGAGCGCCGCTTCGTCAGGCGTGGAATTTCTTGAACTTCACCCGGTGGGGACGATCGTAGGCGTCGCCGAGCTCTTCGCGCATGCGATTCTCGTAGTCGTGAAAGTTTCCCTCGAAGAAACAGACCCGACTCTCGCCTTCGAAGGCCAGAATGTGAGTGGCCACCCGGTCGAGGAACCAGCGATCATGGCTGATCACCATCACGCAGCCGGCGAAGTTGAGGAGGGCCTCCTCCAGGGCGCGAAGAGTGTCGACGTCGAGGTCATTGGTGGGCTCGTCGAGCAAGAGCACATTCCCTCCGCTCCGCAGCAGCTTGGCCAGGTGCAGGCGGTTGCGCTCCCCGCCCGAGAGACGGCCGACCCGCTTCTGCTGGTCCGAACCTTTGAAGGCGAAGCTCGAGACATAGGCGCGGCTGTTGACCCGCTGCTTCCCCAACTCGATTTCTTCGAGCCCTCCGGAGATCTCCTCCCACACGGTCTTTTCTCCGTCGAGTTCGGCCCGGCTCTGGTCGACATAGGCGTAGCTCACGGTGTCCCCGATTTCGAGCTTGCCCGCGTCCGGACTCTCCTGTCCCACAATCATCCGGAAGAGAGTGGTTTTGCCCACACCATTGGCTCCGATGACCCCCACGATGGCATTGGGCGGGATCTGGAAGTCGAGCTCGTCGATGAGTAGGCGATCTCCGTAACCCTTGGTGAGCTTGTGGGCGTCGATGACCCGGTCGCCCAGCCGCGGTCCATTGGGAATGAGGATCTCCACCTTGGCCGCCCGGATCTTCTGGTCCTCTTTGACCATCTCTTCGTAGGCTCGGATCCGGGCCTTGCTCTTGGTCTGACGAGCCTTGGGGGTCATCCGAATCCACTCCAGTTCCTGGCGGAGGGTGCGTCGCCGCTTGGACTCTTCCTTTTCACTGCGCGCCAGCAGCTCTTGCTTCTGATCGAGCCAACTCGAGTAGTTGCCCTTCCAGGGGTATCCCTTGCCGTGATCCAGCTCGAGGATCCACTCGGTGACATTGTCGAGGAAATAGCGATCATGAGTGATCACGATCACGGTGCCGGAGTAGTTCTTGAGATAACCCTCGAGCCACGCCATCGATTCGGCGTCGAGGTGATTGGTGGGCTCATCGAGCAGGAGCATGTCGGGCTTTTCCAGCAGGAGCCGGCAGAGTGCGACCCGGCGGATCTCTCCTCCGGAGAGCTTGGAGACATCGGCGTCGCCGGGCGGGAGCCGGAGTGAATCCATGGCCACCTCGACCGTACGGTCGAGATTCCATGCGTCGACGGCATCGATCCGATCCTGCAGATCGCCCTGCTCCTCGAGGAGCTGATTCATCTCCTCGTCGCTCATGGGTTCGGCGAACTTGGCCGAGATCTCTTCGAATCGGGTGAGCAGATCACGGATCTCGCGCACGCCGTCCTCGACATTGCCGAGGACGTCCTTCTCCGGGTCGAGTTCCGGTTCCTGCGCCAGGTACCCCACCCGGATCCCGTCGGCGGCCCAGGCCTCGCCCTGGTAGTCGGTGTCGATGCCGGCCATGATCTTCAACAGGGTGGACTTGCCCGCCCCGTTGTGGCCGATGATCCCGATCTTGGCTCCAGGAAGGAATTGCAGGCTGATCCCATCGAGGATGATCTTGTCGGGGGGCGCGACCTTGCGGAGCTGCTGCAGGGTGAAGACATACTGGTGGGCCACGGGCTCTCCTACAGGCTCAAGGGAGAATCGGAATGCAGTTGGGCGGAGTTGGCCCAGTTTAGATCCTCGGCGACGATCCGGCAAACCTCGCGGGGTCACACCCTTCCCGGGAGAGACGTAGTTCGCACCGCATGGCTACTCTCGCCCCCACTCAGGTGTTGCCGCGTATGCAATCCGCCCCGACCGGTCGTCTCCTGTCCGTGATCGTGTTCCTGTTGGTGATGCTCTCGACTCGGGACAGCGTTCGAGCGGGGGCGTGGACCCAGCCCCGGGGCGAGGTGTGGTTCAAGGTCGCGGGGATCTACCAATTCTCCGACGAGTTCTACGCCAACGATCGGGTGGTCCTCCCCGGAGGTCGAGTGGTGGAGCCCGGAGAGTCTCGGCCCTATGACGAGGATGGCTCGAGCCGGCAGCGGGTTCTCTGGATGGAGGCCGAGGTCGGCCTGACCGATCGATGGACCCTCGGAGTGCAGGCGCCGTGGAAAGATCTGCGCTTCGAGGATCGGGTCCAGGTCACGCGGAGTTGGGGCTGGGGTGACATGCGTGCGGTGAGTCGATTCGCCCTGCTCACCGGGGGACATCGCCTGACTCTTCGCAATGCAGTGAAGTTTCCCACCGGGCGATTCTCGGTCTCGACGGGGCAGATTCCCATCGGGGAGAACCAAGCGGATGTCGAGACATCGTTGCAGTGGGGACATTCCCTGGGTCGTGCTCTGAGTTGGGTGGGGGCCGAATTCGGCTATCGGATCCGGCTCGAGGACACCGAACTCGACTTCGATCCGGGCGACGAGTGGATCTGGTCCATGGAAGCGGGGTGGGCTCTCGACTCCAGAGGTCGAGTCGGACTCAAGGCTGCGTGGCAGGCGGCGCGGGGTGATGATTCGAGTCTGAATTTCTTTGCCCCCGGTGCTTCGCTCAGCCGCAATTTCGACCAGGTCGATCTCACGCTGATGGTGGACTTGTCCGTGGTCTTCGTGGAGATCTCGGCCGGCAATGCCCTCGGGAGCGAAGGCCATCCCTCTTCGATCCTCTGGAATCTGGGTCTGTCACGCCGGATCGATCTGGCGACCCTCTTCGCGGGCAACTGACTCTCCCGGGTCGCGGATCTCCTCGAGTAGGAAATTCAGCACCGATTCCTGAACGCGGGCGTCGCGGAGGATGCCTCGGTGACCCAGACCGCGGCTCCGGTGGACGCGAGCACGGGGCCAATGAGTGGCCCATCGGCGGGCGTGATCGGGAGGGACGTCTCGATCGTCCTCGTCGTAGACCAGCAGGAAGGGAATCTCGCGGTCGGGGATCATCGACTTGCAGTCGAGGTCTTCGGGCCTCAGTCCCAGTTTCCGGTGAATCTCTCCCAGCACTCCCTCTTCGAGTTCTGCGCCCATTCCCAGGGCGAGGGCGAAGATTCGCAGGTAGGGGAGCATGGACCCCGGGGGAGCGATGCTGGCCAGGGCGTTTGCAGGCAGGCCCGCCTTGAGGGCCCGAGCCGCGACCATCCCGCCCATACTGTGGGTGACCACGGCGCGCACCTCGCCCATCCGGTCCACGACTTCGATCAGGATGTCGGTCATGTCCACGAGATTGGTCCGGCGGCCCGAACTCCCTCCGTGAGCGGGGGCGTCGTAGCACAGGAAGTGGAATCCGGCGGCGGCGAGTGGGGGGCCGTAGGCCGCGAGCTGGGCGCCTCTTCCGCCCCAGCCATGGTGGGCGACGACCGTGGGCAGGGACGGATCTCCCCATTCCCAGGCTCGGAGTCGGTGTGTCGCAACCTTCAACCAGCGATCTCGCCCTCCCCGCACCAGCTCGGCTTCGTGCGGAGTGAGGTCGCGACGCGTCGGTCGGCCGAAGACGTCAGCGGCCAGACGAACCGTGGGCCCGGGAGCCAGACGATGCGCGATCCGGAAGAGGTGTTGCAGTGGCCGCGGAGCCCGGAGGTGAGTGGGGCGGGGCCGTGGGGTCGCAGGGTGAGCGGAAGAGAGCATGGAGAATCTCCGGGGAGTGGACGCTCTCCAAGCTAAGTCCGACCGCGGGCATTGGCACCCAGGCCAAAGGCCTCCCCGAGGGGAGGCCTCGTCTTCTGCGAGATCGCGGAGTGGTGAAGCTCCGCGATCACTCCTCGTCCATGTGAGGGTAACGAAAATCGGTGGGAGGGACGAAGGTCTCCTTCACCGACCGGGGTGAGACCCAGCGCACCAGGTTGAGGACCGATCCTGCCTTGTCATTGGTTCCACTGGCTCGACCGCCGCCGAAGGGCTGCTGCCCGACCACCGCCCCGGTGGGCTTGTCGTTGATGTAGAAGTTTCCGGCCGCATTGCGCAGACGTCGGGCGAGTTCGCAGATCACCGCCCGATCCTGCGCGAAGATCGCGCCGGTCAAGGCGTAGGCCGATGCAGTGTCGAGAGCATCGAGGGTTTCGTCGATTCGAGCATCGTCGTACTTGTAGATCGTCAACACCGGTCCGAAGATTTCCTCGACCATGAGTTTTGCCGTCGGTGAAGTCGCTTCGACCAGAGTGGGCTCGATGAACCACCCCTTCGAGTCGTCGTAACCGCCACCGGCGAGAATCGTGTGGTCATCACTCTCGCGGGCGTGGTCGATGTACCCGCGGATCGAAGTGAAGGCGGCCTTGTCGATGACCGCGCACATGAAGTTGCGGAAGTCGAGGGGTGAGCCCATGTCGATTTCCTTCATCTGCTCGGTGAGCAGATCCACGACCTGTTCGTAGAGACTGGCCGGAATGAAGGCACGGCTCGCTGCCGAACACTTCTGCCCCTGGAATTCGAAGGCTCCGCGGACCAGGGCGGTGACCAGCGACTCGACGTCGGCGCTGGGGTGGGCGAAGACGAAGTCCTTGCCTCCGGTCTCGCCGACGATGCGCGGATAGCTGCGGTAATTGTGGATGTTGGCGCCGATCTTCTTCCACATGGCCTGAAAGGTGGCGGTGCTGCCGGTGAAGTGCAAACCTGCGAATTCGGGACTCTCCAATACGGGATCGCCGACTTCACCTCCACTTCCAGGAATGAAATTGATCACGCCCTTGGGCAGTCCTGCTTCCTCGAGGATCTTCATGAGATAGTAGCCACTGAAGACCGAGCTGCTGGCCGGCTTCCAAAGGGCCACGTTGCCCATGATGGCGGGGGCTGTGGGGAGATTTCCCGCAATCGAAGTGAAATTGAACGGAGTCACTGCGAAGACGAAGCCCTCGAGAGGACGGTGCTCGACATAATTCCACATCCCCGGTGCGGAGTCGGGCTGCTCGCTGTAGACCTCCTCGAGGTAGGAAGCGTTGAAGCGCCAGAAGTCGATGAGTTCACAGGCGGCATCGATCTCGGCCTGAAAGACATTCTTGCTCTGACCAAGCATGGTGGCCGCGTTCACGGTGTCGCGGTAGGGCCCCGCGAGGAGATCCGCAGCCTTGAGAAAGACCGCAACCCGCGCCTCCCACGGCATCTCGCTCCACTGGTCGTAGGCATTGCGGGCGGCGTCGATGGCCTGCTCGACTTCGGCTCGCCCCGCCTTGTGGTAGGTCCCCAGTAGATGTCCGTGGTCGTGAGGGCAGCGGCATTCGCCGAGATTGCCGGTGCGCACCTCTTCGCCGCCGATGATCAGCGGGATCTCGATCTCCTGGGCCAGCATCGCATCGAGGGTGGCCTTGATCGATTCCCGCTCGGGGCTCCCTGGCGCATATGCGCGAACCGGTTCGTTGGCGGGGAAGGGAACTCGCAGCATTCCGTTCGACATGGAGGTTCCTCCTGGCGGGGTGGCCGCCATCGAAGAAAGAGGTCGGTGCCGTATCAGTACACCGGGATGGAGAAGCCCAGACGCAATTCGGCGTCAGGGGCGACATCGTCAATACCGAGCGCGATGGCCGCGCGGAGGTGCCCCCCCGGCGGCAGCTCGTAGTCGACTCCGGCCGAGACCACCGCGAAGTCGACGGCAGTAGTCAAATCCAGTTCGACGATTGCCGCCAACTCCTCGGTCATGGGAAGGATCGCCCCGCCTCCCAAGGCGATCCCCATACTGCGGTCGTTGCCGACCTCTCGACTGTCGATGCCGGCGTGGCCCAGGATGGTGATGCCCTCGTTGGCTTCGTAGCGGAGGGCGCCGAAGGCCAAGAAGTCGAAATTCGAAGCCCCGACCTCCGCGTCTCCGATGGGCAGGGATGCCAACACCCCGATGGCGATGTCCGTGCCGGCGGCGCCCAGGTCGAGACGGTAGCGGCCGTAGACGTCGAGGTCGCTGATTCCCGACCGGCTGTTCATCCCATCGGGATCGACGCCGGACAGGCCGAGACGTCCCCCGACTTCGAAGCCCTCGAGGACCCAGAAAGCTCCCTGGGCTCCGATGAAGTAGCCGCTGGCATTGTCCAGATTGGTGAATTCGGCCACCGGTTCCACATCGATGCCCTCACTCCAGGTCGCATCGACCATCCAGGCCTGGAAGGGCCGTACGTCCCGGAGGTCGTTGGTGGTGGTGTAGGCGGAAGCGGTGGTCGACCGATCGGCGGCGGGCGCAGTTTCCTGGGCCTCCGTGCGGGAGGCGAAGGCGAGAACCAGAGAGAGAACGAGAAGGGGAAAGTAAGACCGAGACCAGCCAGGGGTCTGTCGGGTGCGACTCATTCGCGTCATGGTGGATGCCTCCTGTGGTGGCGTGGCGCCACGGCACGGGCGCCGGCGCTCGTGGAGCGGCGGGATGATCGGGCGGGCGGTGCCGAAGGCTACGGGATGGGTTCTTTCCGGGCAAGCGGGGATGAGTTGCATCCGAAGGCAAGGCACGCCGCACCCTGCACTCCCTCGTGGGGAAGCGACTTCGGTCCGGGGGAAGAACCGGGGACCATCCGGCCTTCTGCTTCCCTCGGGGTTATCTTCGGATGGGCGGTGATCGGTGGCGCAGTCCTTGCGCCGAGGGGTGGGAGATCGGTCGGGGGAAGGTCGGCAGAGGAAAGAGGTGCGCCATGTCCGAGCGCCCAGGACGAATTCGACGCCCCGGTCCGGGTCTCCTGGGAGGGCCAGGACTGGTCCTCTTGGTTGCGGTGGCGGCCCTCGCCGGTTGCGCCCCCGGTCCGCAGCTGCAGGAAGACGCGGGACGGAGCCGGCTGGCGCAGCAGCGTCCCCATCCTCATGCGATTTGGGTCAAGGGGAAGTGGGCCTACCAGAACGGCCAGTACCACTGGGTCAAAGCTCATTGGAAGCTCTGAACCAGGGGGCGCTCAGCAGCAGCCGCCTCCTCCGTAGTGCCAGGTACTCTCGGTGAAGACCAGATCTTCGGGGCATCGCTCCGCGAGGGCGGCCGCGGTCTTGTCGCAGATCTCGAGGGGAATGTGCCGTCGCAGGAGATGTCCGTGGCCGTCGTCGAAGGACTCTTCGCTGCCGACATAGGTCGCGGTCCGACCGGTGAAGATGCAGGCCCCGTCCTCGAGGACGGGCGTTCGGATGGCGGCGACTTCGACGGTCTCGAGGAGGGTGACTTCGTCGACCCCATGGGCGGCTGGAGTCAGGGCCCGATAGGGACGGCGGGACCGCACTTCGATGGTTCCGAATCCCGCGTGGACCAATCGATCGAGATATTCCTGCATGGAGATCGCCCCACTGAGACAGGCCGCCCGCAATTCGGGATTCTGGCGGACTTCGTCCGGAAGCCGGGTTTCGCAGATGGGGTCGCTGAGTACCAGACGTCCTCCGTCTCGCAGGACGCGGTGGGCCTCCCGCAGGGCTGCGTCGAGGCGGTCGGCCTCGAAGATGTTGAAGAGGCAATTCTGGGCCACCAGATCCACACTCTGATCCTCGAGGGGGAGGTCGATGGCATCTCCTCGGCGCAAGTCCACGAAATCCTCCTGCAACCATTCGTTTTCGTGGGCCGCATGCCGCAGATTGGTCCGGCAGCATTCGATCATCTCGTCGACTACGTCCACGCCGATCACTCCCCCGGGTTTCCGGGTGAGGAATGCGAATTGCAGGATCTCCAGTCCCGCGCCCACTCCGATGTAGAGAACCGTCGAACCGGCAAAGACGTCCGAGGGCCGCACCGTCGAGCCGCATCCGTAGTTCATGTCGAGCATGATCTGGGGAACGACCAGTCCGGGCAGAGTCCATGGCGGGGTCGAGACACAGCACAGAGTGCTGTCTGCTTCGGTGGCCGCGTTTCGGTAGAGATCGATGGTGACTTCTTCGGTGGTTCTGCTGGTCATGATTCCTCGGTGGAGTGGGGGCGAAGTCCACATGATAGCTCGGATTCGTGGGAGGACTACGGCCGAGGCCCCGATGGCGTGACGAGGATGCGGATCCGGGGCCTCCGGAGAGCGACAGGG
>JAJRXK010000080.1 GCA_024276305.1 Candidatus Krumholzibacteriota bacterium | reverse complement strand
TCCCCGAGAGCCTCCCATGGCCGCAGATCGGCTTGCCGGAGACCTATCGTCCCCTCCTGGCCCCTGGTCGCAGCGCCTTCATCCATAAGGGCAAGACCACCGTGGCGCACGGCGGGATCGCCATGGAGGAAGTCATCGTCCCCTTCGTCAGGGTGGAGAGAGGGGGATCATGACGAACGGTCACGGCATTGGGATCGACCGCCGCCTGGACATCGAGTGGCTGGACGCCGTGGCGGGGCAGGTTGCCGCCGGAGCTTCCGAGCCCGAGATCCGCTCCTTCCTGTTCCGGCTCCTCGACGGGGTAGTCGCCGGCGGCAACCGCCGCGGGACGGCCTGTTACAAGACCGTGGGCGTCCTGTCGCGGACCTGGGTGAACGTGGCCCCTACTTCTCGGAGCCTGCGCGATCGAGGCGCCAAGCTGCTTCCCACCCTGGACGCCGAGCAGCGAGTGGCCTTGCACTGGGCGATGCTGACGGCTGCCTACCCGTTCTTCCGCGACGTTTCTACGAGCATCGGTCGACTACTTTCGCTCCAGGGAGATTTCACTGTCGGACAACTTACTCGCCGCGTTCAAGAGGCCTGGGGCGACCGCTCCACAGTCATTCGTGCAACTCAAAGAATAGTACGATCCATGACTCAGTGGGGGGCCATCGGGGAAACCGGCACCCGTGGAGAGTATGAATCCCGGGAAGGGTTGATTCCCGCACCGTGTTCTGTATCCGAATTGCTGATCGAGGCGCTCCTGCTCGGAGCGTCGATCTAGTCCATTTCCTTGGCACACTTTCGGAGACATCCCGGCCTGTTTCCGTTTGCAGTATCCGTGGATCTCCAGGCGCTTCGCCGATCCAAGCATTTGGAGATCCACCGCGAGGGCGATGACATGGACGCGATTTCATTGGTTCGCAATATGTAATAGGTCGGCGTGGCGAGCAGGTGCCGTGCAATAGTCGGCATGCGCGACACACATCCCCGCACGCGTCATCTCAATCCACGAACGCCGCCTCCCCGGAGGAAAGGATTCGTCCCGCCGCCGCGGCGAGGGGGTGGTTTGGATGCTTCTTGAGCAATTCCGACAACAGCTTTCGGCCCCGGGGATCGTCCTCGGCCACGAGGATCTTTCCCAGGTCATAGGCCGCCACCGCGTCCTCCGGAGACCGGGCCAAGACCTCCTCCAACAGACCCACGGCCAATTGTGTTTCGTTGCGTTGGTAGAGAGAGAGGGCACGGAGGACCAGGTAGTCCGGGTCTTCGGGAGCGTCCTGCTGCATCCACAGGAGCAGGGGGTCGGCATCCTGGACCTCGCCCAGGGCCAAGTGGCGGGCCACGAGGAGTGGGCGAATCGCGGAAGATGGATTGGGACCGTAGACCTGGTAGAGCGAGTCCACCGTCGCCCGCATCTGACCCTGGCTGTCGCGCCCCTGGCCGCGCATGACCGGACCGGGGTCGCGGCCCCAAGAGGACTCCAGTCCAGGGAAGGCGAAGGACTCTCGTCGGGCTTGGGCCACTTGGGTCGGGCTGAGTTCGGCCTGCGAAGCCGGCCACAAGATCACCGCCGCCAACATTGCGGCGGCGGCCGTCGCCCAGAATGCGGGAATCCGGCGACGCCACTCCTGGCGACGACGGGGTGGGGTCAGTACCCCACGCGCCCAGCGCTCGACTTCTTCATTGTAGCCCGTGTGGTCGTACTCGACCCGAGCCCGAACGAATTCCGCGATCATCGCCGCACAGCGGGGACAGTCGAGGAGCTCTTCGTGATCCAGCGGCAGGGCCCCTACATCCACGAGGCGGTCGGCCAGCTGGGCCAGCCTGAACTCGGGAAGGTGCTCGTGGTCACTGTCGCTCCACATCCGCATCCAAAGCGTCAACCGGACCTCCCCGCTGGACCGGCATCTTCCGCCGGGCCCTGCATTCCCGCCACGGCCATCTCCGCGAAGGAACTTCGCAACCGACGCATCGCGCGATCCACGAGGGTATAGGCCCGTCGTTGACGGGCCAGCCCCAGCTCTTTGGCGATCTGTTTGGCGCTCTGTCGCCGATGGTAGAATCGGTCCAGGACATCACGGTCTTGTTCTTCCAACGTGGCGAGGGCTCGGGCCAGCCGGCTCAACTGTTCGCATTGTTCCTGAAGGCGAAGGCGGCGGTCGGCTCCGCACTCTTCCCGCGCAGACTGGGTCTGATCTCGCAGGTCTTCGACGAACTCGAGCAAACGCCCCGAGACGACGCCGCAACGTCGAGCCCAGAGGTCGAAGGCCAGGCGCCGCTCGAGGTCGCGACCGATATGGGCGCGAATGACGTCGAATCTCCGAGTCAGTTCACGAATGTCGAGGCCGGGGTAACGGGATTTCAGTTGATCGAGGATTTCGGGATATCCCAATCCCTCGATGTACGAAAGGCGGTAGAGCTCTTGGTCGATGCGCTCGAGTCCTTCCAACCATTTCGGGGGCTGTTTTCTCCCGAAGCGACGGCGCAAGTCATCGACACAGGCCCGTCGTGCGATCAAGGTGACCCAGGTCGACAGCGCAGTGGTGCCGTCGAAGGCCGCAAGCTTTTCCTCTCTCAGAAGTGCAAGGACCTCTACGTAGACTGTCCGCCGGTGGTCTTCGGCTTCCGCCGGGAGATAGCGATGGAGAACCGAGCCGATCAACCGCGTATATCGGTGGACGAAGTCGTGCCAAGCAAGCTCCTCACCGTCGAGAATGCGTTGGACGAGTGCATAGTCACCAGAGGGATTCATCGTACCGTCTCGAAAGGGGCCTTGACGCGCAACGGGCGTACTACCGACCATGATACGGGTTTCGACCACCCCCGAACAGTAGCCGCGAGATTTCCATGGGAATATTTTACTGCGATCCGAAGAATGGCAAAAATTGGTGGATTGGGCCCAGGGGCTCGATTCTGTTGGTGCTCCTGGGAATCGTGGTCTGCGCCACCGCCTGCGGGCCCGATGACCGGGGCCGGCTCGCGCAGTTGCAGAGACTTGCGCCCGCCATGCCCCTGGACAGCGCCATGGCCCTCGCTCGCGGCCCGGAGGCCTTTCGAGAGTACTGCAAACAGAACCTGGATTCCTACGGTTGCGCACTCCTGCGAATCGACCTGATCGGATCCCTCGATCTGATGGCACCGGAAACTGCGGTCGAGAGTTATGCCGTCCGACTGCCCTTCCTCGGGATCATCAACGAGACCCTCGAGGAGTTGTACTCCCACGACTTCGAAATCGAACGCGACCAGATCTACACATCGTGGCCACGAGGGAAGCAACTCCGATACTGGGAACTCCGGCGACGTCTCATGCGAGTTCTCACTCAGGATCCTTCCCCCGAGGGACTCGCCGACTCCTTGGAGGTTCTGGCAGAGCGCGTGGAGTCCTTTCGTCCGGTCGCCTCTCCCACCCATATACTGCGTCGCGAGCTCGATTTTCTGGACGGCTCCGACATCTCCCGCAAGATGTCCGTCTTGCGACGCGCCATCGACTTCGCCTTGGAGGATCGCTTCTACGAACCCGCCGCGCACATGCTGGGGATTCTCGGGGCCCTCTATCTCACCCTCGACGATGTGGCCAAGACCGAGGAGTGTTGGGACCGGGCCCTGGAGATCAGCCTTCGGCGTCACATCGCAAAGGAGTCGAGTCGAATCTCCGAATTCTACGCCAACTACAACGTCAGCCTCGGAAGGTACGGGCGGGCGGGAGAGCTCTTCGAGCTGGCTCGTGAGTCCGCGGCCCGTCTCCGTGCGGGTCCCGGTCGCATCCGTTTCGGCCTCGATGCCGCGCTCTTTCACTCCGAGCTCGGATGTTGGCAACTCGTCCAACGAGATCTGCGAGAGGTCCGAAAGTGGTGGCCGGCCGGATCTCGTCTCTTCGGAGCCCAGCGCCTGCAGAACTCCGCCGCTCGGGTCGGCATCCTCGAAGCCCGGCGGTGGACGCAGATGGACCGGCCCGATCGAGCCCTCGCTCTCCTGGACAGCGTCGCGACCCTCTTCGAGGGTTTCGACGTCCGCAAGGGGGAGTGGCGCGAGATCTGGAGCAGCTATCTGGGTGCGAAGGGAGAGGCCCTTCTCGCCGACGGTCAGATCTCCGCGGCGCGCACGGTGGATCGCCAAGGGGTGTCCCACGCTCGCCAATGTCGTATCCTGGGCAACAAGCGCCTTCGGCTCATACTCCAATCCGCGGAGGCCGAGCTGCAGGGCGCTGCCGTCGACACCGCGGCGGCGATCCTCGACCGAGTCTCCGACTTCGAGGTCGACCGAAGCCTGGGGCACTTCGGCTATTGGGTCTGGTACCACGACCTTCGGGTGCGCGTTGCCCTCGCACGCGATGACCGTCCCCAGGCCGCACGCGCCTACATCCAGGCCGCACGCGAGATCCGTTCTCTGCTGAGTCGCCTCGAGCCGTCGGCCCAATCCTACCTCGTTCTCCAGCAGACCCGCCGCTTGCGGGACACCGGCCACCGGATCCTGCGCCACGCTCCGGCGCGGGTCTCCTATGCCTTCGAGATGCTGTGGCGGCAATTGCCGCGTCATTTGGGAACAGCCCTCCGCAGCTCCGATCCTCTCGAGGACGCCGCCGAATTGGTCTCGACCGCTCTGCTCGAAGGCCGCTTCGAAATCCCGCCGGCCATCGACCGATGGATCGACCGACTTTCCTCCGTCCCCGCTCTGCACTTGCTCTTCTACGAATCCGAAGGAGAGTTGCGGCGATGGACCGTCGCAGAGGGTGCCGTCCGGCAGAAGCGCCTGGCCGCCGAACCCGACAGTGTCTGGGCTTGTGGTTCGAAGATCCTCCGCCTCTCCGGAGAGCTCCCCTCGGCGGAGTCGGAAATGGCCTTCACCCGCCTCCGGTCGGCCCTCCTCCAGGATCTCGACCCGGAGTCCGCTGCGCCACGCACCATCTTCGTGACCGCCGACGGGATTCTCCGCCGCATTCCCATCAGTGGGCTGTGGCGATCCGAGGGCTGGCAGCTCGATGCCCACGTGCGGGGCGTCGCCTTCCTCCGATCGATTCCCGATGCGGCGCGCGCGCCCGACGGCGGAACGAATCCTCTTCTCATTGCGCAGTCCGGTCTCGCGCCTCGATCCGACCGTCGCTTCGCCACCTCCGAACCCCTCTTCGGCGCCGAGCTGGCGCGGCGAGGTCTTCGGTCGCCTTCCGCGGAGGTCGTGGAACTTGCCGCCACCGCGGCCAACAAGGCTCGACTCCTCGAGGAGTGGCCGCATTCGCGCATCGTCTACTTCGCGACCCACCAAGTACGAGACCCCGCGCGCCCCTATTACGCCTACATTCCCTTGGCCGAGGACGCGACCACGCGGGATCCTTCCGAGTTGCGCTCACATCGACCGACGCGATTCGACGTGTGGGATATTCGATCTGCCCGGTCAAAGGGATGTCGAGTGGTGGTTCTCGCGGC
>JAJRXK010000079.1 GCA_024276305.1 Candidatus Krumholzibacteriota bacterium | reverse complement strand
GAACTTCGACATCGACGACGAGGAGATGGAAAAGATCCAGGAAGCACTCTGATGGAACGCATCCTGGGCATCGATCCGGGGAGTCACCATCTGGGATGGGGGGTGGTGGAAATGCGCGGCACGCGTTTCGTCCACCTCGGCCACGGAGTCTGCCGCGGTCGGAGCGGCGATGCCCTGGGGCTGCGTCTTCTGTCGATCTACGAAGGCTTGGAAGGAGTCCTGCGGGAGTTCGAGCCCACCGAGGCGGGACTGGAAAAGGTCTTCAGCGCTCGGAACGTGCGCAGTGCGTTGACATTGGGTCAGGCGCGGGGCATGGTGCTCCTGGCCCTGGCGCAGCAGGGAATTCTCCCCGGTGAGTATGCTCCGGCTTCGGTCAAGGCCGCAGTCGGTGCGCATGGGCACGGGAGCAAGGAACAGGTTGCGCTCATGGTGAGCCGTCTCTTGGGAGTGGACCTGGGCGATTCCGCCTGGGACGCGACGGATGCTCTTGCGGTCGCTCTCTGCCACGGTCACGAATTGCGCCGCCAGCGGGTGCTGCGCCGGGCCGAGGGCGGCATCTGACCTCATTCCTCCACCTCGACCACGCTTCCGGGGAGTTTGGGTGTGTACGCACTGATCGTTGGGACACTCGAAGAGGTCGGGCCACCGACGGTGCTCCTCGCGGCAGGCGTGGGTTATGAATTGTGGTTGCCCCAGCGGGTGCTCCTGCATCTCCCGCCGGTGGGTTCCGAAGTGCGTCTTCACACCCATTTGCGAGTTCGGGAAGATGAGCTCACTCTCTATGGTTTCGACTCGGTGGCCGAGCGCGAGGTGTTCCGCGCCCTGCTCTCGGTCAACGGAGTGGGACCGAAGGTGGCCCTCGCCATCGTGGGAAGTCCACAGGCCGAGGAGGTACTGGGGGCGGTTGCGCGGGGAGACTCGAGGCCCCTGTTGGCGGTGAAGGGCATCGGAAAGAAGACCGCGGAGCGCATCGTCCTCGAGCTGGCCGACAAGGCCGCGGCTTGGGCCATGGCCGCGCCGGTGGCGCAGGCGGCCGGCCAGACCGAGGTCGCGACCGGTCCCGATCACGAGGCCTCGTTGGTTCTCGAATCCCTGGGCATGTCCATCGATCGGGCTCGAGCCGCGGTGGCCGCGGCCCGAGCTTCGGCCGAAGAGGCCGGGGAGGGTCCCCCCTCGGACATCGAGGGCCTGGTGCGTGCGGCCTTGCGGCATGTGACGACTCCTTAGTTCGGGGGAGAGGTGGGTCTCGCCGGACTTCAGCCCCCCCGACGGAAAGCAGAACGTGAATCCATCCCCTCAGCCCGAGCCGTCGCATCGTTGGACGAATCCTCGCCCTTCCGGAGAAGAGTCCGAAGTGGCCGACGCCACCCTGCGCCCCAAGCGCTTGGAGGACTTCATCGGGCAGGAGAAGGTCAAGGGGCAGCTGGCTCTCTTTCTGAAGGCGGCTCGACAGCGAGGCGAAGTTCTCGATCACGTTCTCTTCTACGGGCCTCCGGGTCTGGGCAAGACGACCCTAGCGGGAATCATCGCCCACGAGATGCGCACCGAGCTGCGGGTGACCAGTGGTCCCGCCTTTCAGAACACCGCGGAACTGGTCTCGATTCTCTCGAGCGACGAGAACAGCCGATGCCTGTTCATCGACGAGATCCACCGGTTGAGCCGCATCGTCGAGGAGCATCTCTACCCCGCCATGGAAGATCTGACCGTGGAACTCACGGTGGACAAGGGTCCGGCGGCTCGGCACTACCAACTGGGCCTCGACCCCTTCACTCTCATCGGGGCGACGACGCGGGCGGGGATGATCACCCCCGCGATGCGCAGTCGCTTCGGGATCGTTCTCCACCTCGACTTCTATCCCCCCTCGGAACTGGAAGTCATCATCGATCGGAGCGCGCGCATTCTGAACGTGAAGATCGACGCCCAGGGCGCGGCAGAGATCGCACGACGTTCGAGGGGGACTCCCCGGGTGGCCAACCGTCTGCTGCGGAGGGTCAGGGATGTGGCACAGGTGGAGGGATCTCCCTGCATCGACCGGGACACGGCCCATCGCGCGCTCACTCTCCTTGGAGTGGACACCCTGGGTCTGGAGTCTCTGGACCGTCAGTATCTCGAAGCCCTGGTCGAAACCTTCGACGGGGGACCCGTCGGGATCTCGACCCTGGCGGTGGGGTTGGGTGAGGAGACGGACACTCTCGAGGACATGGTGGAGCCCTTTCTCATCCAACAGGGCTTGGTGCAGCGGACCCCAAGGGGGCGCCAGGCCAGCCGGCGAGCCTTCGAACACCTGGGGGTTCCCATCCCTCCGGCCCCGGAGGACACGCTCTTTTGAGTGCAGCGGCAGTGCGTCTCGAGGACTACGAATTCGAATTGCCTTTGGACGCGATCGCGCAGCGTCCCCCGGCCCGGCGGACGGAATCGAAGTTGCTCTGTTGGAACCCGGACGGGAGCTACGAGCATCTGCGCTTCGCATCGATCGAATCTCGCTTCCGAGCCGGCGACCTCCTGGTTCTCAACGACACGCGGGTCTTCCCCGCGCGTCTCTTCGGCCGGAAGGAATCGGGAAGTGCTCGAGTCGAGATCCTCTTGCTGCGCCCGGCGGAGGGCGGTGACTCGGTATGGGAGGCGATGCTTCGTCCGGGACGACGCCTGCCCCCGGGATCTCGCATCATCTTGGAGAACGGGTTGGCCCTCGAAGTCGGGTCGGCGCTCGGCGGAGGGCGGAGAGAGCTCGGATTCCCGGCCGGAACCGACGTGTGGGATCTCTGCGACCGATTGGGTCACGTGCCTCTTCCACCCTACATCTCGCGTGCGGACGAAGAGGCAGATCTGGATCGCTACCAGACGGTCTTCGCCCGCGACCGCGGATCGGTGGCGGCGCCAACAGCAGGGCTTCACTTCGACCAGACCCTTCTCGACCGTTTGGGAAGGCAGGGGGTGGATGTGGTGACGGTAACTCTCCACGTGGGTCCCGGGACCTTCCAACCGTTGGACGAGAAGCGTCTGGCGCAGGGGGAGCTCCATCCCGAAGAGCTCTGCGTCTCGGCAGAGACCCTCGATCGCCTGCAGGCCCACCGAGCGGAGGGGGGACGGATCGTGGCCGTGGGAACCACCGTCTGCCGGACTCTGGAGTCGATCCCCGAAGGGCTGGATCGGGCGGAGCGGGGATTCAGGACCGACACCCGACTCCTGATCCGTCCCGGTCACCGTTTTCGCTGGGTCGACGTCCTCATCACCAACTTCCATCTGCCCCGGTCTTCGCTTCTCCTCTTGGTTGCGGCTCTGGGCGGAGAGAGGTGGCGCGAGGCCTATGCTCTGGCGCTGCGTGAGGGATACCGATTCTACAGCTACGGCGACGCCAATTGGATCGAGAGGAATCCATGAGCAGAGTGGGAGAGTTTCGGATTCTGGGCCGAGATGGCGAGGCCCGGCGGGGCCGATTGTCGACGGATCACGGGGAGATCGAAACCCCGGTGTTCATGCCGGTGGGTACGCAGGCCACGGTCAAGGGGCTGAGTCCCGATCGAGTGCTGGCCACCGGGGCACGAATCATTCTGGCCAACACCTACCATCTGTACCTGCGGCCGGGGAGCGAGCGGATCGAGAGGCTGGGAGGGCTCCATCGTTTCGCCAACTGGCCGGGGGCCATGCTCACCGACAGCGGGGGCTTCCAGGTCTTCAGTTTGGCTCGGCTCCGGCGCATCGATGACGAGGGCGTCCACTTCCAGAGTCACCTCGATGGCAGTCGTCACACTTTCACTCCCGAGCATTCGCTGCAGGTTCAGGCTCAGTTGGGTGCGGACATCGTGATGGCCTTCGACGAGTGTCCGGCTCTGCCCGCATCGCGAGACCAAGTTGCCGCGGCGGTGGACCGTACGGTGGCCTGGGCTCAGCGATGCCTCGAGTCCTTCGGATCTCGGCGCCATCACTCGGCGGGGCACGAGCAGGCCCTGTTCGGGATCGTCCAGGGTGGCCTCGAGG
>JAJRXK010000078.1 GCA_024276305.1 Candidatus Krumholzibacteriota bacterium | reverse complement strand
GCGGCGGCCATGGGCGCACCCACGGTGGGGGTCTTCACCTCGACGAGCCCCGGCTGGACCCGTCCCCGCGGCCGGCATGCGGTCGCGGTCGGCGGAGCGGATCTGTTCTGCGCTCCCTGCTTCTCCGCGCGATGCCCCCATGACCTCGAATGCCTCTCGGCCATCGAGGTGGAGGCAGTGGAGTCCGCCCTGCGGTCGCTCCTCGCTGCGGTCGCGAATTCGCCCTCGGAGATCGAGGATGACTGAAACCGGAGGATCATCACGCCCGACGGTGTGGCTCGATCGGGATGGAACCCTTCTCGACGATCCGGGCTATCTGCGCGACCCCGCGGGCCTGGTCCTGCTGCCCGGGGCCGCCGCTGCGGTCGCCTCGCTCGGCCGAGCGGGTTGCCGTGTGGTCCTCGTCACCAATCAGAGCGGAATCGATCGCGCGTTGTTCAGCCCCCAGGAGTTGGAAGTCATCCATGCAGAACTGGCACGACAGCTCGCCCTCGAGGACGCGCGACTCGAGGCCATCTACTACTGTCCACACCTCCCCGCAGAACTCCTCGGGCCGGGAGAGACACCCTGCGACTGCCGCAAGCCGCAGGCGGGAATGATCCATCGGGCACGCAGAGAATTGGGAGTGTCCCCCTCCGCGCCGCAATTCTGTGTGGGAGACAAGAGGGCCGACGTGGAGTTGGGTCGGGCGGTGGGAGCGAAGACGGTCCTGGTTCTGACCGGAGAGGGCGAAGCCACCCTCCGCTCCCTCGAAGCGCGGAACGAGGTCGACGAACTCTGCGACTGGGTGGTGCCGTCACTGCGAGAAGCGGCGGAAGCGATCCTCGATCGCATCGCGCCGCCGCGGTCCTAGGAGGTCGGGGTGAGCGAAGCGCCACGCATCTTGATCACCCGGCTTCGCTACTTGGGCGATGTCATTCTCACCACGCCGTTGATCCTCCGACTGCGGGAACGCTTTCCCCATGCGCGCTTGGAGTATTTGGTGGAGGAGCCCTATGCCGCGGCTCTGCGCGGGTGCCCGCACTTGGACGCGGTCCACCTCCTGGCCCCCGGCGCCGGGGTGGGGCCAAGCCTTCGCCTGCTCCGGCGGCTGCGCGGCCGGGCCTTCGATTGGACCATCGATCTCTTCGGCAATCCCCGTTCGGCCTTGGTCTGCGCCCTCTCGGGGGCCCACCACAGAGTGGGATCCCAGCGGGGATTGCGCTCGCGACTCTATGGTTATCGGCGCGGGCGTCCGGCGGGGGATCCCTCGGCCATTCGCCATCACTTGGACAAGGCCATTCCCCTGGTGGGAGAGGAGCTGCCCCCGGCTCGTCCCCAGATCTGGATCGACTCCGAAGAGCGAGACACATTGCGAAATCGATGGCCTCGAGAAGATCCCAGGGGGGTGACCCTCCTGCATCCGGGGAGCAAGTGGGCGCACAAGGCCTGGCCTCGCGACCGGTGGCCGGAGTTGGGACGGCGCCTGAGCGAAGCGGGAATGGGGCCGCTCCGAGTGGTGCGTCCGCCCGGGGAAGAAGGTGTGACGGAGTGGATCTGCCAACGGCTTCCCGAGGCGGAGCCTCTTCCCCAGATGGACCTGCGCTCCTTGTTGGTCTATCTCTCGCAGGTGAGGTTCTACATCGGCAACGATGGCGGAATTCTCCACGCCGCCGTGGCCCTGGGTCGACCCACGGTGGGGCTCTTCGGGCCCACCGATCCGCAGATCTGGTTCCCCTATGCGGAGTGGGGACCCTATCGGGTGATCCGTCCCGCGGCGGCGAGTCTCGACCCTGCAGGCGCGGGCCCCGCAGGCTTGGAAGAGCTTTCGGTGGACGAGGTCTGGTCCGTGGTCGCCGAGGTGTGGGAGCGAAGCGGGGGCATGGAGGGAATGGCATGAACTCTCCGGAATCGATTCTGGTGCTGCGGCGCAAGGCCATCGGCGATGTCCTGGTGTCTCTGGCCGTGGTCGAAGCACTCCGGGAGCGCTGGCCCGACGCGGCCATCGATTTCGTGGTGGACGAGGTGGCCGAAGAGGTCGTGGCCGAAGTTGCGACCCTCAGGGAAGTCTTGGTCTATCCTGCGAGGCGTCTGCGTCGGTCCGGAAGTGTCGAGCGTCTGCGAATCACTCGCCAGTGGGTGCAGCGGCTCCGAAGCCGAGACTACGAGGTGGTGCTCGATCTGTTGGGGACCCCTCAGACCGCGGCCTGGACCTGGTGGACCCGAGCCCCTGTGCGGGTGGGGCGGGAGCGGAGGGGACGAGGTTGGGCCTATACCCACCGCCTGCCGGCCCACTCCGGGCCCCGCTTCGCCGGCGAGGTCTTCCTGGACTGGGTTCGGATCCTGGGGACGAATTGCGGAGCTTGGCGTCCTGTGCCGCCCTTCGCCGGGCTCCGGTGGAGGGGGCCGTCGGCCGGAAGGCCCCGGATCCTGCTCAACCCCAGTGCGAGCTGGCCGGCCAAAGCCTGGCCCGGGGAACACTTTGGGCGACTGTCGAAGATCCTCGGGGCCGAGGTCGGGGCAGAAGTTCTGGTGGCCTGGGGCCCGGGGGAGGAGACCCTGCGAGACGCGGTCTGCGCTGCGGCGGGCGGGGCCGCGGAAGCTCTCGCACCCACCGGCCTGCGGGAGTTGGCCGCAGAGATGGCCCGAATGGATCTGGTGATCGGGACCGACAGTGGTCCCAAACACCTGGCGGTGGCGGTGGGGACCCCGACCCTCACCCTCTTCGGAAGCACGGACCCCCGGGGATGGCAACCTCCCGGCCGGATCCATCGGTGGCTCACTCACCGGATCTCCTGCCACCCCTGCGACCGACTCGACTGCCCGATCGAGGGGCATCCCTGCCTCGACGATCTGCGTCCGGAGGAAGTCGCGGAGCGCGCAGTGACGATGTTGACCGCGGCCAGCGTGGTGCGCAGAGACGGAGTCCGACCATGAAGAGCATCGCTGCGATCGTGATCACGCACAACGAGAGCGCGAAGATCGAGGACTGTCTGCGTTCGCTGGAATTCTGCGACGAGCGTTGGGTGGTCGACAGCTTCAGCACCGACGACACCGTGGACCGTGCGGCGCCCTTGGCCGACCGAATCGTGCGGCGGGAATTCCGCGACCATGCGGAGCAGAAGAACTGGGCGATGGATCAAGTCGACTGCGAATGGATCCTGATTCTCGACGCCGACGAACGAATCCCCAAGCCCTTGGCCCAGGAGCTCCGTGACCTCGCCGAGGCCGGAGAATACGACGCCGCCTGGATTCGACGGCGCAATGCCTTCTTCGGTCGATGGATCGAGGGAGCGGGTTGGAAGCGGGATCGAGTGCTGCGTTTCTTGCGACGGGGCGTGGGCACCTATGCGCAGGCGAAGATTCACGAGGAGATCGTGTGCGAGCCCAGTGCGAAGGTCACGGTGTGCAAGGAACCCATGGTGCACTTCAGTTACGACGACTGGGACCGGACCTTCGAGCGCTTGCTGCGCTACAGTTCCTGGGGCGCCGCCGAACGTGCCCGTCGTCGACGCGAATTCAGCGTCGGGCGGGTGGTGCGAGCCCCCTTGGCCCGTTTCTTCCGACAGTACATTCTCCAGGCGGGATTCCGGGACGGCATGCACGGATACGTTCTCTGTACCTGGAGTGCGATCGGGGTATTCTTGCGCGAACTCAAAGGCCAACTCGGCGAGACCGCTCGCCCCGTGGATGCCAGGGCACTCGAAGCGCCTCCGCGCGTTGAATGGGTGCTGCCCTCCGAGATGCGCCAGGAGCTTCCCCCAACGGAGTCGAGTCCATGATCCCCTGCCTGCACCGGACGGAGCGCAGACTCCTGCGATTCGTGGTCGGCATCCTTCTGTGGGGGTGGATGGCGACGGGACTGTTCGCCGGAGGAGCGACCGCCGCCCAGGCCGCCGATCCCACGACGGACCCCACGGAGTCGTCGGTCGAGGCCCCCGACACCACCGCGTGGCTCGAAGTGGCGGTCTTGCCCTTCGGGGTGGGGGAGTCCTTCACCTTCACCATCGGTTACGGCATGGTGAAGGCGGGAGAAGCTCGGATCGCGATCGAGGATTCCCTCACCTACTTCGGTCAGAATGTTCTCGAGGTGGTGACCCGAGCCCGAAGCAATCGCTTCTTCGACGCCTTCTTCCGAGTGCGGGATCAGGCGGTGAGCTACATCGATGCCGATTCTCTCTTCTCCCGTTACTACGCCAAGCATTTGCGGGAGGGCGGGTACCAGCGAGACGTGGAGATCCACTTCGATCATCTGGCTCGCATCGCCTACTTCCCCAGTGGAAAGGAGAACGTCATTCCCTTCGGGGTCCACGACGTTCTCTCGGCCTTCTTCCGGGTGCGGACTCTCGATCTGACCGCGGGTTCGGAGTACTCCCTGCCCACCCACGGGGACAAGCGCATGTACGACCTGCGAGTCCTGGTCCGACAGCGCGAACGAGTGAAGAACAAGGTTCTCGGAGAAGTCGATTGCGTGGTGGTGCAGCCCATCCTGGGTGACGAGGGACTCTTCCAGTCCAGCGGAGAACTCTTGGTGTGGTTCACCGATGACGATCGACGGATTCCGGTTCGTCTGCGAGCCAAGGTTCCCGTGGGGGCGATCGAGGCCAATCTGAGTGCCTACCACCCTCCGACTCGCCCCTTGGATCGGAGACGCCTCCAGAAAGGTGCCGCCCATTGACCCAGGAATTGCGGGCGGAAGTCGCCATCGTGGGCGGAGGGATCGCGGGGCTGTGGACCTTGGCCTCGCTCCGGGCGAAGGGCGTCGATGCCATCCTCCTCGAGGCCCACACCCTGGGGAGCGGACAGACCTTGCAGGCCCAGGGCATCGTCCACGGGGGCGGAAAATACGCGCTTCGAAGCGTGGGGGACCGTGCAGCCATCGAGGCGATTCGCGAAATGCCGACTCGGTGGAGAGAACACTTCGCGGGGACTCGACGGCCCTCGCTCGCCCCGGCCAAACTCCTCTCGGATCGTTGCTGGTTGTGGTTGCCGCGGGAGCAGTGGCGAGCGCGGTGGGAGGCCTGGAGTCTCATGCCCATGCTCCGCCACGGAGGCATTCTTCATTGTCCCCCCCAGAAGGTCGATCGCCGCGAGTGGCCCGAGGTCTTGGCCCAGAGTGCGCTGCGGGCCTTCGCGATGAGTGAACCCGTGTTCTCGACCGCTTCGGTCCACCAAGCTCTGGCCGAACCCCTGCGTGACCATCTCTTCCACTTCGCCCGCAGCTGCGAGGGACAAGCGCCGGAGCTGGAACAGGACGGCCGGTGGAAGGCCATCGTGGTCGAGGGCCCGGGCGAGCACGGAGTGCTCCGGGTACAAGCGCGGGCCTTCGTGCTCACGGCCGGGGCGGGCAATGCGGAGTGGATCGAAAGAGCAGGGGGGCAGAGATCTCTCATGCAGCGCCGGTCGCTGCGGATGTTTCTGCTGAGGGGCGCGCTTCCCCCTCTGCATGGCCATTGTTTCCTGGGCGGGCGAACCCGGATGACCATCACCAGCCACGACCTCGAGGGGGGACGACGCGTCTGGCAAATCGGAGGCGAAGTGGCCGAGCGACATGCCGGGACCTCGGACTTGGCGAGGGCCTACGCCGACGCGCAGCGGGAATTGCGCACCGTGCTTCCGCACCTCGACATCGAGGGATTGCAGTGGAGCAGCTACGAGGCGATCCGCGCCGAGCGCAGCCACCCCGGGGGCCGACGTCCTGAAGGCGTGCAGGTGGAGAGGATCGCCCCCAATGCCTGGGCCGCGTGGCCGACCAAGTGGGCCCTGGCACCGGTTCTGGCCGAGGAGATCGAGAAGCGATTGCCGAAGGCCGGCGAAGGGCTCGCATCGCCCGCCGCCGCTCTGCGCCCCCGGAACTGGGCTCGCCCCCAGGTCGGGCGACCGCCCTGGGAGGAGGATCTGCCGTGGATCGACGTCCGCTCGGTCGGTCGGGACTGACCGTTCCCGTTCTGGGATGGGGCACCGTGAAGATCGGTCGCAATCGGGGCGTGAAGTACCCGCAGTCCTTCGACCTGCCCAGCGATGCCCAGGTGGAGGCCCTCGTCGACTGCGCCCTCGAATGCGGAATCGATTTCTTCGATACCGCGCCCGCCTACGGAGAGAGCGAAGAGAGGCTGGGCCGGGCTCTGAAGGGCAGGCGAGACCGAGTGCTCCTCTCCACCAAGGTCGGCGAGGACTTCGACGGCCAGCGATCTCACTACGCCTTCGACCCGGAGTCGGTCCGCCGCTCGGTGGAGAGGAGTCTGCGCCGCTTGCAGACCGACTACCTCGACCTTCTTCTGCTCCACTCCGATGGGCGCGATCGAGACCTCCTCGAGGACCACGACCTGCTGCGCACTCTGGTCGAGCTCAAGGAGAAGGGACGGGTCCGTGCGACCGGGATCTCGGCCAAGACGTCCGAGGGCATTCGCCTCGCCGCCCGAGAGCTGGACGTGGTCATGGCTCCCTTCCACCGCGGCGACGAGTCGCTGGGTCCGGCCCTGAGGGCAGCCGCCGATGCCGGATGCGGAGTGCTGGCGATCAAGGTCTTCGGCCAAGGGCATGCCCTGGGTGCGGACTCCACCCCGGATCCGGTGGCGGCGGCCCTGCGCTTCGTGGTGGGCCAATCCTTCGTCCATGCGGCGGTGGCGGGGACCTCCAGTTGTGACCATCTCCGACAATGGGTGCGGTCCTTGCCACCATCGACCCCAGAGGAGTCCTGAGGATGAACGATGCGCCGGTGGAATTCGATGTGCGAGGGCTGAGCCGACCCCGAGACGTCCTCGAGGAGACCCTTCCGGTCGTCGTACTGCTCTGCACCCTGCTGGCATTTCTGCTGCGGGTCTATCACCTCGGGGCACAGAGCCTCTGGGTCGACGAGCTTCTCACCATCGACCAAGGTCAGCGCGTGGGATACACGCTGTGGCAGCAGTTCCTCGACGACTTCCAGAATC
>JAJRXK010000077.1 GCA_024276305.1 Candidatus Krumholzibacteriota bacterium | reverse complement strand
CTCCCTGGTGCTTGGCGCGCTTCTGCGCCTCCATCCAGGCGTCGATGTCCTTCCGCTTGAACCGCCACTGCCCACCCACCTTGAAGCCCGGCAGGTCGCCACGCTGGACCATCATGTAGGCGGTCCTCTCGGCGATCTTCAATAGCGCGCCGAGCTCTTTCAGAGTCAGTATCTCGTCATGTGGCAAGACGAAGCCTCCTCAGCAACCGCGTAATTGTTGCTGAATATTGCAACTATTTACTATCGATCACAAGTGAATCGTTCTCACCGTCATGAACACCGCGCCCCGGCCGAAGCCGAGGCGCGGCAGTGCATGGCCCGAGAAGAGAGATGACGTTGTAGAACGACCTCCTCTCGGATCACTTCAACAGCGTCATCTTCCGGGTCTGCTCCAGGGTGGGGGTGGTGAGCTTGTACAGATAGATTCCGCTGGCGACGGGAACCCCTCGATCACTCCTACCGTCCCAGACCACGAACTGCTCGCCGGCCGGGAGGACCCCGTCGATCAGGGTCCGCACCCTCGCCCCGCGCAGGTCGAAGATGGTCAGCTTCGCCTCGGTGGTCTGCGGCAGCGAGAAGTGAATGGTGGTGGCGGGATTGAAGGGATTCGGCGAGGCCGCCCTCAGTGCGAAGGAGGGAGCGGGAGTCTGGGGCTTGGACTCGTCCGGCGAGCCATACCTTCCGGTACTCACCAGGACGTAGTCCCTGGTCATGCCCTCTTCGACCTCGTCCAGCGATTTCAGATCGAAGCTCAGGCCGAGCTCCTCTCCCGGGCTGAGAACCACGCCGCCCACCGCCTTGCCCAGGGGATCGAGAACCGATCCCACCACGCTGTGGGTGAAGGTCGAAGGCGCCAGGCGCAGAGGAGCCCGGTCGATGGGGGTGGCATTCTCCAGCTCGATGTTGTCGACGCGGTAGTAGCCCTTCCAGCGATAGCGCAAGACGAGCTCTCCGCCCGTGGCCAGATTCTCGACGTTGACCAGAACCGCCTCGCGTCCCGGCACATAGCGCGGATGGCTGATGCCGGTGGGAGTCCAGGAACCATCGGCGGAGCGCACCAGGACCTCGAGGGAGCCTTCGGCCGAATTCGCACTCTTGGTGAAGCCCACCGGCGGCTCCTTGGGCTTGCGGGCCGAGGTCGCTGCGAGCAGGGATTGCGGACCGAGGTAGGGAACCTCGCCGAATCCCACGTCGATCCACCCGTCGGTGGTGCTCACATAGGCCACTTGGTCACTGTTGCGCACGAGGTTGGTGATGTCGCGGCCCTGGTCGTCCTTCGCCCACTGGACGGTGTAGGGCGAGCCGAGTTGGACCACGTTGCCGTCTTCGGTCACCCGAATGGGGGCATGAAGGGGATGGTCCACGGCCCAGAGTTCGATGGAATCGAAGTGGGTGATGGCCACATCGTCCTCGCGGATCACGAAGCGCGCCTGACCGTCTCCGCGGCCCACCGGCTGAGTGATGCGATAGTAGTCCGTGACGCTCGAGGGAAGGGCCTCGGCCGCACAGGCTGAGAGCAGAGTGTTCTCCCGCGAGAATTCCTTTCCATTCCAGACGTAGAGGGTCGGGCAGGTCGGATTGCCGGGAGGATTGAGGATGTGGATGGTGGCGTTCTGGAAAGTCAAATCCGATCCCGTGGCCGCAGAGAAGGTGGGAGGGGGATCGGAGATGAGATAGTTCACCTGATTGGCCAGAGAGATCGTGGTGTCGGCGAAGCTGACCGTGAAGGTCGTGCCCGCGGCCGGTGCGGGCACCGGGGCCCGGAAGCGAAGGGTGAAGACCTGCGCGGGCAGATCCTGTTGGGCGTAGACCACATCCGTGGTGGGGCTCACATGGATGACCAGCGGCTCTCCCGGGACCTGAGGGTCTGCCGTGGGAAGCTGCGAGAGGGTCTTGTCGATGAGTTGGTAGAATGTCAGGGGAGGATTCGTCTCGATCCGGCTCACGAAGCCGTTCACGTCGAAGGTCGAGTCGAAGGTGAAGGGAACATCGTAGAAGCTGGCGGTGGTGTAGGCGCTGCTGTTGCCGAGACTCATGGTCGCCGTACGACGGGGCACGGTGACCGTTCCCCCGGTGAAGGTGGGGTTGGCCGGACCGTCGTTGCAGACATTGATGCTCGTAGTGGCGGGACCGAAATCGATGGGCGTGGTGTAGTCGTCCGCGCTGTCCACGCTGCGGAAGGTGACCGCGGCCACGTCACTGAGCAGTCCCCAATGAGGAGCGTTCGTTCCCAGGAATTGCAGGTGCACCACCCCCGGAGTGGATCCGGCGGTGGAGATCGATCCGGTCGTGAACACCGGGTCGAGGGCCGCCGTCACGAACTCCAGCCTCGAAGAATCGTAGACCAGGTCCACGACGGTGGGAGTCGCAGGAGTGAAGGAGAAGAACTGGACCGCCACGTCGAAGTCCTGCAGCGGGAGCGCGGTGGGAGAAGAGGCCTGGAAGAGGACCAGGTCCTGGACCGTCTGGACGGAGCCGTTGTTCCGGAGGGGTGCGCGCGAGGTGCCGCCTCCGTCGTTGAAGTAGTTTCCCTCGCCGGCCGCATATCCGATCGAAGCGGTGGCCGAGTATCCGTAGCATTGGACTTCGAAGCGCAGTTCCACGATGGCCTCTGCGGGGTCGATGCTCACCCCGGGTTCGAGGCCATTGTCCCAGGAATAGGAAACGGTGTCGGCGAGGGCATTTCCGATCACCGAAGGATCGGCGACGGTGAAGCTTCCCGAAATGGCGGTCAGCGCCGGGCCGGGATCGATGCCCACGAGGACCAGTTGATTGTGGTCCCAGACGAAGGTGTTGGTGAGGTAGTTCACGCTACGCGTCGTAGAGAGGGTGAGGTCGATCTGGACGGTGTCGCCGGGAACCGCGTAGCTCACCGAGCTGAGATCGAAGGTGGAAGTGGAGTCCGTCTCGGCAAACATGGGGATGCCCGCGGCTCGAACGGGAAGGGTCGTGGAATGGAGGAGGACCAACATGAGCAGTAGGGGGGGGATCGCAGCCAAGCCGCGTCGGGTGGGTCGGAGCATTCGAGCTCTCCTGTCGTGAAAGGTGATCGGGCCGGATCCCGGTGATCCGGGCGCTCACCCCACAGACAGCGGAGGCGCTCGATTGATCCGAAGAATCGCAGGGGGAGGCTATTCGGGGATATCGAAGCGCACCGGCCCCTCGGAATCCTCCAAGAGGATCCGGAGGGCCCCGGGAGTCGAAATCACGGCGTCGAATTCCCCGAAGCGATCGCATTGGCCCCGTGCCACCACGGTTTCGCCGCTCTGAATGCAGAATCGAATCTCGGCCGCGGTGCCGGCCTGAGGAGAGGCGGCCAGAGCCTGGGCCGTGATCTGGATGCCCTCGGGAATCGGCGCGAGAAGAAGGTCGAGTTCGAAGCGTTCGTCCTCGAAGCGAAGGCGGCGCTCGGTTTGGGAGCCGCGGACGCTCAGGGGGGCGAAGAGATCGGGCCGGGAGGAATCGAAGACCAAACGGGCGATGCGGACTCCGGTCTGGACGGCGTTGGCGACCGACGCCCGGGAGGTCCGAGTCCGGTGGAAGAGGCGAATTGCGGCATCCACCAATTGAGGCGAGGGATCTTCGAGGGGCCCTTCTTCCAGGGATGCCGTGATGATCCGATATTCCAGCAGACGGCGCTCACATCGCGGACACCCTCGACGCAGATGCTCCTCGACCCGGCGCTGGATCTCGACCCCGATCTTTTCTTCGGCGTAGTCGATCAATTCTTCGGGAGTCGGATGCATCAACGTTCTCCCATCCCGTGAGGAGGGCGGGGCCCGGAGCGTCCCAGTTCCAGTCGCCGCATCTCGACCCGGAGCGAATCGAGGCAGCGCGCACGCCGCGGCCCCACCGAACCAATGGACACCCCCAGGCGTTCTGCGACTTCACGGTAGCGGCGGGGCCGCCCCCGGCTGAGACCATAGAGTAGGTCGAGCAAGTGCCGGCATTCTACTCCGAGTCGATCCAGGGCGCGATGCACGAGGTCCCGTTCGCAGACGCGCTCGATCTCGGTGAGAATCGACTCCTGAGGGTCGCAGATCCCCACCCCCGCTTCCTCGGTGCGGACGAATCGACCGTTGCGGGCGCAGGCATCCAAACTCAGACGCCGTGCAGTGGTCACCAGCCAGGAGCGTATTCGTCGTGGATGGTCCAATTGGTCGAGGTGATCCAGGAGACGGGCGAAGGTTTCGAGAAAGATGTCGTCGGCTTCGTCGTCGTCGACTCCAGATCGAATGGCAATGGCGTAGATGAGTCGCCGGTAGCGCAGAACCAATGATTCCCAGGCGGCCTCGTCTCCGGCCAGGCACAGCACCACCAGTCGATGGTCATCGAGGGCATCGAGGTCTCCGTGCCGGGTCTTGGGTTGGTCCAGGATCGCGTGCGGTCGAAGGGCGACTACTCGGCCCGGGTCCGGTCCCCCGGCATCGCGGGGCAGGTGTCGTTCTGGTCTCAAGGGTCCTCCTCGGCTTCAGAACACAGACGGAGCAGGCTTGCCGATTGATACCCGATTCTGAAGATTGCCCTCGGGAGCGCCGCAGGATCTCCGTTATCGTGGAACGAGTCCGTGAGTGCCCGTGCAGGAAGAGGCTGGCAGGATCATGCCATCGACGATCGCGAGTTCCCTGGTCGCCGACCTCCGTGATGGGGGCAGCGCCGAGTCGATGGCCGCGATTCTGCGCGAGGCCCCTGCGGACGAGGTCGGACCCTGCGTGGAAGGTCTCGCGGCGGCGGTCCTGGCCGAACTCCGGGCGGATTCTGGGCGAGCCCTGCAGTGGGCCGATCACCTGGTCGAGGTGGCCCGCTTCTCGGGGCAACGGAAAGCGATGGCTCGGGCCAGTTGGGTGAGGGGTCACGCCCTCAGCGAGCTCTTGCGGCACGACGAAGCGCAGCGGGCCTACCGAAAGGCCATGAGGATCTACCGGGAAGAAGGGTGCTCCTACGAGGCGGCCCGGGTGTGCTTGGGCCAGATCAATGTTCTGCGAAAGATCGGGCGAGATCCTCAGGCCCTTCGCCTGGGCGAAGAGGCTCGGCAGGAACTCCTGCGCCACCGGGATCACCTTGCGGTGGTGCGACTCGACGTCAACCTGGCCGCGATTCTCCAGCACCACGAACGCCGCGCCGAAGCATTGAGAGTCTACGACCGTGCCCTCCGTCTCGCGCGGCGGTCCGGGAATCGACCGATCGAACAGATTCTGGAGTACAACCGAGCCACCGTACTGGGACATCTGGGGCGGTTGGAGCAGGCCCGACGGATCTACCATCGGTTGCGCGAGGAAATCGACTGTTCCCGCGAGGCCCGTCTCAGTGGAGTCATCTACTACGGGCTGGGCTGCGTGGCGCGTCAGGCCGGTGACTACGAACTGGCCCACCGCCATCTCTTCGCGGCGAGGGATCGCTTCGAGGGGATCGACGCGCCCGAAGATCTCTTGCAGACTGGTCTCGAGCTGGCCTCGCTGCTCCTGGGCGTGGGCAGTGCCCGGCGGGCCGAACGCCTGGCCCAGGAAGCCGTCGCGTCTGCCCGCCGACATTCCATGCAGAAGGAAGAGGCTCGAGGGGTCCTCCTCCTGGGCACTTCGATGCTGTCCATGGGTCGGCTCGACGAGGCCGAGGACACGCTGTCGCAGGCCCAGCAGCTATTGGATGTGGCCGGCCTCGTGGTGTCGGGAGCGGGATGCGCGATGCAGTTGGCGGAAGTGGCCACCCGGCGCGGAGAGCGATCTCGGGCTCGGGGCTATCTGAGTCGGGCGGAGGCCGTGCTTCAGAGGGAAGGAGTGCGGCCTCTCCGAATCGAGGTCCTGCTTCGGCGGGCGCGGCTCGAAGTCGAAGCATCGGATCTCGAGGCATGTGAAGCAATGCTGCGCAGCGCACGGCGTCTGATGCGAACGGTGCCCGCGGGAGATCGGGCGGCCGACGTCGCTCACCTGGCGGGCCGAAGGGCCGAAGGCGCAGGGCAGCTCGGGGTGGCGGTGCGGGAGTATCGGCGGGCGGTGTCCCGGCTCGAACGCACCCGCGATCGCATCGACACCGACGAGTTGCGTCTGTCTCACGCCGCGGACCACCGGGAGATCTTCGACGATCTCATCCGCCTGCTCGTCGCACGCGGGTCGAAGGCCGCGTTGGAAGAGGCCTATGTGCTCATCGACCGCGCGCGGACCCGGCAGTGGGTGGAGCGGGTGGGCAGCCGCCTCTCCCCGCGCCGTCTGGCGCGAAGTCCGCGCACTCTTCGCCTGGGCGCTCGGATCGAAGACCTGCGTTCGTCGTTGCGGGGACTGCACGGAGCTCATCGGGATCCGGATTCTCTGCCGAGACCGGTGAGGGGATGGAAGGCCCTGCGGCAAGACATTCTGGACCGCGAAGCGGAGCTCGCAGATCTGCACCAGCGCCTCGACCGAGCCGAGAGTCGAGAAGGCCTTCCGCGATCGGGCACGCCTCTGACGGTCGAGGAGACCTGCCGGCGACTGCCTCGCGGGGTGGCGCTCGTGGCCTACCACGTCACCGAGAACTCCTCCTTCGGATTCGTCCTCCGTCGCCAGGGACTGCGCACGGTCGATCTGGGCGTCGGTCGATCCACGCTGCGCCGGGAGCTCTCCCGGCTGCGATTCCATCTGGAGAAGTGGAATTACGGAGAGGGCTATGTCGACGCGCACCGGGAGCGATTGGAGGAGGAGCTGGACCACCGACTCGAGAGCCTGGGGAAGGGGTTGTGGCGCCCCCTCCACATCGAGGAGGAAGAAGTCTGGGTGGTCCCGCACGGCCCCCTCCACAACCTTCCCTTCGAGCTGCTTCCGGTCGAAGGAAAGCACCGTCTCTTCGATCGCCACCGACTCCTGCGCCTGTCGAGCGGGGGCTCGCGCCAAGGGCGGTCCATTTGCCTGGTCCCGACCTCGCTGCGCTCGGCTTGGCCGAGGGACGGTCATGGCCGAGTGGGGGGGCGGTCCGTCGTGGTAGGGGTCGATCACCCCGAGCTGGCCGATCTCGGAAGAGAGCTTCGTGGGGTGCGACGGGCCCTCGGAGCCTCGACCTCGCTCCGGAATCGACGGGCGACCCGCACGCGCTTCGCAGAGGAATGTGCATCGGCCGACTTGGTGCACATCGCCACCCACGGCGTCTATCGGGCCGATGATCCCTTCTTTTCCGCTCTGGAATTGGGCGATGGGTGGCTCACTCTCTACGATGTCTACCGGTTGCAGCTGCGCGCTCGGCTCGTGACTCTGAGCGCCTGTCCGGTGGCGGGGGTCGCCGCCGAGCAGGAACACGGGGGACTCGCGCGGGGACTCTTCCGGGCGGGGGCGCGGGCCCTGTTGATGAGCCAGTGGTCGGTCGACGATCGGACCACCGCCCACTTCATGGGTCTTTTCTACCGCGGACTCGGTCGCGGCCAATCTCCGGCGCAGGCTCTGCGAAGCGCGAAGGCGCAGGTGAGAGACCAACGCCCCGATCCCTACTACTGGGCGCCCTTCGTGCTCTACGGGAGCTGCGAGGGTTGAGACCTTCGGCCCCCGGTGTTGGACGCCGGAGAATTCTCCGGCGGGTGTATTTTCTGAGGGGGCCATTCCGTCTGCTATGATGAGGCGAAGCCGACTTCGCCGCGGATACTCTCTTCCTTCGCGGAGGCTCTCCATGACATCCTGTCGTGCGTTCCGTCGCTTCGCCGTCCCGCTGACTCTCTTGCTCCTCATTCTGTCCGGCTGTGAGCGTTCCCCCCAGGCACCGCTCTCACCGGCTTCGAACGAGGCCCTCTTCGGGTCGGACCAAAGCGGCGACCAGAACTTGGCGGCGCCCGTCGTCCGCGCGGATCCCTTTGCCGATCCCCTTCCTCCCGATCCATTCTCGGTCCCTCACGAAGAGGGCATCCTGGTGATTCTGCGCCCGACCCCTCCCCCCTCCGCAGAACGACAGAGCCCGGAGTACTTCGCGAGCCAAATCCAGGCCACCTACGAAGAGCCCCTCCTGGACAGCGGCGAATTCGGCTATGAGGTCTATCGGATGAACGATCCGACGAATCTTCAAGCGCAGGCCGAGTCCATCGTCAACAGTGGCTATGCGATCTCCGCCGAACCGGCCCCGATCTACTACAACGGGCAGGACATCATCTTGGTGTTCTACGAAGGAGTCGCTCCCGATGAGAGTGATGGGGCGGACATCGGGTGGAAGGTCCGAACCAATCTCTCCCAAACCCAGCTTCCGACTTGGGGGACGGGTGTCCGGGTCGCGGTTCTGGATTCGGGCATCGATGCGTCCGGAGATCCCTCGTTGCAGGCCCGGGTGATTCCTGGCCCCGACTACATCGACGGAGGGGCTCCGTTGGACGAGGCGGGGGGAGTCGCTTCGGGACACGGGACGCTCATCGCGGATGTGGTGCATCAGATCGCACCCGCGGCGGAGTTGCTCCCGATCCGGGTGATGAATCCCCAGGGAGTGGTGACGGCGCGGCACATCGCCCGAGCGATTCGCTACGCCACCAATCACCAGGCGCAGGTGATCAATATGAGTTTTGGGGGAAGCGGCGCCCCCAACTTCCTCGAGCGGATCATGGAGGCCACTCAGGCCCAGGGAATTCTCCTCGTGGCGTCCATCGGCAATGAGGGCGCACGCGATGAATACCACTATCCATCGAGCTCACCGTGGGTACTCGCGGCCGGGGCCACGAACTCCACTGACGATCGGGCTTCTTTCTCGAGCTATGGGGCGCACATGGATGTGTCGGCCCCCGGGGTGGGAATTTTGGGAGCCGGTATTCCCACGGCAACGGTCTCGAGCCGGTTTGCCCTCGGCAGTGGAACGTCGGTCTCGGCCGCGATGCTCTCGGGAGCGGTGGCCGCGAGGTGGTCTGCAGCCTCGAGCCACGCCGTTTCCACCTATCGATCGGCGCTGGGAGCGACGGCGATTCCGCTGTCGGATGACTTCCTCTACCGACAGGGATACTTCGCCGGACGCATCGACTTCGGAAGTTTCGTGGCCTGGTCGGGGAGTTAGCCTTCGAAGAGACCCTCTTACGAGGCGGCCATCGGTTCGAGTGCACTGCGGAGTCTCTCGAGGCAGCGCGCCCGCAGGGGTCCGATCGAGCCGATGGCCAACGACAGCCGCGCCGCGACCTCTTCGTAGGCCAAACCGCCGCCCTCGAAGTAGAGGAGAGTGAGGAGTTCGCGGCATCGATCTCCCAACGAAGCCACGCCCCGATGCACCAGATCGCGGCGCTGAAGTGAGGAGATGCGCTCGTCGATCGCCGTCTCCGGATCGGCCACCTGGGCCCACTGCGCACCCTCGAGGGGGCGCTCTCTCGCCACCGCCCGCAGTCGATCGATGACCCGTCTTCGTGCCGTGGTCACCAGCCAGGAGCGCACGCGTTCGGGGTGTTCCATGGTCGAGAGCTTTTCCAGGAGACGGGCGAAGCAATCCAGAAAGACATCGTCCGCGTCGTCCGCATCCAACCGCGCCGCACGACAGATGGAGTGAATCACCGCTTTGTAGCGGTGCACGAGCGCGGCCCAGGCCTTCTCGTCCCCGCTGCGGCAACGATCGACCAATTCGAGGTCGGAGAGATCCTTCATGGAGAGAGTGTGCCACGACCTGGCCAATAGTTGTACTGACATCTGATTTCGCCCTCGGCCGACGAAGACCTGATCACTTGTCGGGGTTGGCCGAAGGTGCATACTCCGAGGAAATCGTCAGAAACTCGGGCCTTGGTGAGACCGTGAGCCGAGATCGATCAGAAGTGCCCCATCCCGCTCCCTGGACCCGCACCACCATCGAGGTGCCGGGAATGGACTGCCCCGCCGAAGAGCGGATGATCCGGCTGGCGTTGGCGGATCTCGACGAAGTGGCCTCTCTGGACTTCGATTTCTCTCGCCGGCGGGTGGTGTTGATTCACCGCGCTCCGGTCGGCGCCTTCATGGATCCTCTGCAGCGACTCGGACTGGGAGCTCGGGTCGTTGGGAGCGAAGGCGCCCCTGGGCCAAGACCCTCTCCCGCGGAGGCGGGGTCCGAAGGCCGAGAGCGACGCACCCTGTGGATTCTGTTGGCGATCAACGGTCTGATGTTCGTGGCCGAGATGATTCTGGGGTGGTGGGCTCAGTCGACGGGATTGATGGCGGACGCCCTCGACATGTTGGCCGATGCGGCGGTCTACGGCATCAGCCTGGCGGCGGTGGGGCGGGCGGCGAAGTTGCAGGTTCGGGCGGCCCATGCTTCGGGTTGGTTGCAGATGGCCCTCGCGATGGGAGCCGTGGCCGAGATCCTGCGCCGCTTTGCCACCGGAAGCCACCCGGAACCGGCGTGGATGGTGGGGGTGTCGGTGGTCGCCCTCATCGCCAATCTGAGCTGTCTGGCCTTGATCTCCGGCCACCGCGGAGGGGGGGCGCACATGCGGGCGAGCTGGATCTTCTCCACCAACGATGTTCTCGCCAATCTGGGAGTGATCGCCGCCGCTCTGTTGGTCGGCTGGACCCGGACCAATCTTCCCGATCTGGTGATCGGGACGGTGATCGCGGCGGTCGTCTTCGGAGGCGCGGTGCGCATTCTGCGTTTGCGATGAGCTCGGGCGCGCCGCAGCGGGGGGCGCGCCCGAGGCCGACCCTCAGCAGATGTCTTCGCCGCGCTCTTCGGTGCGGATGCGGATTGCCTCCAGAACCGGACAGACGAAGATCTTTCCGTCGCCGAGCAATCCGGTCTTGGCCGAAGAGAGAATGGTGTCGATCACGCTGTCGACGGTGGCATCGGCACAGCACACTTCGAATCGGACATACTCGTCGAAATCGGAGATCCGATCGGAGTGGTGCTCCTTCTCGGCCTCTCTCTTCGCACGTCCCCAGCCCTTGGCCTCGGAGGTACTGACCCCATTGAGGTCGGGGACTTGGCGGAGAGCGAGGGTCACTTCGTCGACCTTGTGCGGGCGGACGTAGGCCACGATGAGTTTCATGAATTCATTCCTTCTTCTGGAGGCTCTGGCCTTTCGATCGACACTGCGAACCACCGGTAGAGCGCAGGAATCACGAGGAGAGTCAGGATCGTCGAGCTGGCGAGCCCGCCGATGACCACAGTGGCCAGAGGGCGCTGGACCTCACTCCCGGTGCCATGCGAGACCAGGAGGGGGATGAGTCCCAGCGCGGTGGTGATTGCGGTCATCAAGACCGGCCGCAACCGCATGCAAGCTCCGCGAACCGGCGCCTCGGCGAGCGAGACGCCATCGCGAACGAGTTGGTTGAGGTAGGTGACGAGCACCATTCCGTTTTCCAGGGCGATGCCGAAGAGGGCGATGAAGCCGACCGACGCCGGCACCGAGAGGTTCTGCCCCGACACCCAGAGTCCGACGATGCCCCCGACCAGAGCGAGGGGAATGTTCAGAAGAATCAGCAAGGAACTCCGAAGGGAACTGAAGCTGCTGAACAACAGGAGGAAGATCAGCATCAGGGTCGCCGGAACCACCAGTCGAAGGCGTTTGTTGGCCTCCTGCTGGAGACGGAACTGCCCTCCCCAGGTCACGAGGTAGCCGGGAGGAAGGCTGACCTCTGCGGCGATCTTCTGCTGGGCCTCTTCGACGAAGGAGCCGATGTCACGACCGATGACATTGCACTGGATCGTAATGAAGCGCTGGTTGTCCTCGCGCGTGATCTGCCGGGGACCGACGATCTCGCGGATCGTCGCGAGCTCCTCGAGGGGGAGAACCCCGCCATCGGGAGTGGTCACGAGGACCTGCCGGATCGCTTCGACCGAATCGCGGGCCTTGGGCTCGAAGCGAACCAGGATGTCGAAGCGTCGGATTCCCTCGAAGATCTCGCCGGCGACTTCTCCCCCGACCGCGGCCCGCACCACGCTCTGGACATCCGCCACATTGAGGCCATAGCGGGCGATCGCCTCGCGATCGACGCGGATGAGCAGTTGCGGCGTTCCGCTGACCTGATCCACCTGAACATCCGCGGCCCCAGGCACGCTGCGCACCGATGCCGCGATGGCATCCGCGCGCTCCTTGAGAAGGGTGAGGTCGTCGCCGAAGAGCTTGATCGCCAGCTCGGCCCGGACCCCCTCGAGCAGCTCGTCCACGGTCATCTCGATGGGTTGGGTCAGATTCACGAGGACGCCCGGAGTGTCCCCGAGTTCTTCGCGAATCAACTCCTCGATCTGCTCCTGGGGCCGATCGACCTCGTCTTCGAGGATGACGTACATCTCGGCGCTGTTGACGGGATCGGTGTGGGCGCCGACCTCCCCCCGTCCGATTCGAGTCACCACCTCTCGGATCTCGGGGATGGCCACGAGGCGCTTCTCGACGATCAGGGTGATCCGCTTGCTCTCTTCCAGCGCGATCGAGGGGGCCATGGTGAGCCGCACCACGATGGTCCCCTCCCGGAGTTTGGGAGTGAATTCCGATCCCAGACGAGGGAAGAGCAGGAAGCCCACCGACAACATGAGCAGGGCGAGGACGATGGCGGCCCACCAGCGGCGCACGAAGAAGGTCACCACCGGACGATAGGGCCGCAGGAGCATTCGCACGACGAAGTGCTCCTTCTGGGGTCCGTCGCCGGCCTTGGCCGGTCTCCGCATGAGAAGGTCGCTGAGCATGGGGGCCAGAACCAGGGCGAAGACCAGAGAACCCAGCATGGCCAGCGCGACGGCGTAAGCCAGGGGTCGGAAGGTCTTGCCTTCGACTCCCTGCAGAGTGAAGAGGGGAAGGAAGACGATGATGATGATGACGATGGCGAAGACGATGGGCCGTCCCACCTCTCGGCAGGCGCGGGCGATGACGTGCACGCGACGCTCTCGAGCCTGGGATTCGCGCAGCACGCGGTCCACGTTCTCGACCATCACGATCGTGCCATCGACCATCATCCCGATCGCAATGGCCAGTCCTCCCAGGGACATCAGATTGGCGGAAATGCCGAGTTGGCCCATGAGGAGGAAGGCGAAGAGGACGGAGAAGGGAATGGCGAGAGCGACCACCAGGCTGGGACGGAATCCTCCCATGAACACCAGGAGCACCAGGGCGACCAGCGCGATTCCCTGCACCAGGGCCGTGGTCACGGTGTTCACCGCCGCGGCCACCAGACTCTTCTGCTCGTAGTAGGGAACGATGCGCACGCCCTCGGGAAGGGTGGCATTGATCTTTTCGAGCTGGGCCTCGACGTTGGCGATCACCGTCGAAGAATTCGAGCCGAAGAGCTTGATCACCATTCCGGCCACGACTTCGCCGACTCCATTGCGGGTTTGGATCCCGCGACGGATGGCCCCGCCGATCTCGACCTCCGCGAGGTCTCGGAGAAAGACCGGCCGGCCGTCGTCGGTCTTCATCACGATCGAACCCAGATCCTCCATGGAGGTGGCCAGGCCCACCGAACGGACCACGAACTCCTCGCCGTTCTTCTCGATGAACTGGGCCCCGACATTGAGGTTGTTGGCTTCGATGCGATCGATGACTTCACCCAGGGAAATCCCGTAGCGAAGGAGTTCCTCGGGGTGGACGATGACATGGTACTGCCGCTCGTAGCCCCCGATGCCCAGGATCTCGGTGACCCCCGGCACGGTCTGGAGGTTGAACTTGATGACCCAGTCCTGCAGGGTCCGCAATTCCTCCATGGAATATTTCCCGGTGGAATCCTCGAGGTAGTAGAAGAGCACCAGTCCCATGCCGGTGGAGATCGGTCCCATCTCCGGCTCGCCGAAGCCCTCGGGAATCTGATCCCGAGCCTCTTGGAGTCTCTCTCCCACCAGCTGGCGGGCGAAGTAGATGTCCAGGTCGTCCTCGAAGTAGACATTCACCACCGAGAGGCCGAAGTTGGAAACGGACCTCACCTTGGCCACTCCGGGGAGTCCGGTCATCGAGACCTCGACCGGGTAGGTTACGAACTTCTCGATTTCCTCGGGAGCGAGGCCGTCGGTTTGGGTGAAGATCTGGACGAGATTGGGGGACACATCCGGAAATGCATCCACGGGGAGATTCCGGTAGGACTGGTAGCCGGCCGCCATGACAAGAATGGCACCCACCGCCATCAGGAGGCGGTTTCGAAGGCTCAGGTCGATCAGGCGTTCGATCATTCGATTCGACTCCCTTAGTGCGCGTGGCCTTCGCCGAAGGATTCCTTGCCCAATTCAGCCTTGAGCGTGAAGCCGCCGATGCGGACGTAGCGATCTCCCGCGGACAGTCCACTCAGGACGTGGGCGCGAGAGGTATCGGTGCGTCCGATGGTGACCGTCCTCGGAACGAAGCCTTCGGCGGTCTCGACGAAGACCACCGGGCGGTTTTCGTAGCTGTGGATTGCCGTACGAGCCACCGCAACCGCAACGTCCTCTTGGTCGAGGATGATCGTCCCCGTCACGAACATCCCGGGCCGCCACCGACCATCCTCATTCGCCAGGACGACTCGGGCGGTGGCGGTTCGTGTCTGCTCGCTCACGATGGGAGTCACGTAGCTGATCCGCCCCTCGTCCCTGCGATCGTGACCGACGTAGATCTCCACCGTTTGGCCAATGCCCACCCGGGTGAGATCGCGCTGGTAGACGGTGAGGTCGACCCACACCGACGAGAGATCCGCGATCACGAAAGCCGGGCCCTCCCGGCCCACCGCTTCGCCGAGGGTGATGTGTTTCTCGATGACCGTTCCCGAGATCATGGTCACGACCTCGAAGGGAGCGAGGCTCTCGTCGCTCTCGATGACCGCGAGGGTTTGACCCTTGCGGACACGATCGCCGATGGTGGCTCTCACCTCGGTGACGATGCCCGAATAGCGCGGCACGATGTGCGCGAGCTGATCGGCGTTGGGGCGGATTTCCGCCGGCACGGAGAGCGTGGTCACGATCGTACCGGGACCCGCAGTGGAAAGCTCGATCCCGAACTCGTGGATCTCTTCGGCCGAGAGTTGTACGACCTCTTGGTGCTGGCCTTCCTCTTCGTGGCCGTGATCGTCTTCGGCCTCTGCGGCTGCGATCATGGGGAGACCTCCGCAGAGGGTGGCGAAGACGGTGGCCGGGAAGAAGGTGGATTGAAGGAAGGATCTCATGGTCATGGGGTCCTCGGATCGTTTGACATGGTGGAAAGTGGCGTGCCGGTGAGGCGCTCGAGATCGGCGACGGCACTGTGGTAACGCAGCTGCGCATCGACCAGGCGTGCGCGAAGTTCGAAGAGGGTTCGTTCGGTGTCGAAGACGTCCGTCAGCCGCATCCGGCCTCGAGAATAGGCGACCTCGGTGAGGTTGAAGGCAGACTCGGCCTCGGGGATTGCGCGACTGCGCAGGGCCAGGACCTCGTCGAAACTCGCCGCGGCCTCCGCATGGGCGGCTTGCAATTGGGCGAGGATCGCAGTCTCGACGGAACGCTGGGCGTGCTCCGCCTGGACCACTCGGGTCTGGGCCGCACGGATCTCGCCCTGATTGCGGTCGAAGAGTGGAATGGGAAGGCTCACCGCGAAGACCGCGCCGAGGTCCTGGGTTTCGCTGAAGCGGCGAAGTCCCAGGCCGATGTCCAGATCGGGAATGCGCTGGGATCGGGCCAGTTCCGTCTCGACTCGACGCCGAGTGATTTCGGTCGCCCACCGCGCGATGGCGGGGGCCTGTTGGAGTTTCGAGTCCAGAGTGGTGAGTTCTGGCGGAGCCAGGAGCCGATCGAGGTCTCCACGAACCGCGGAGAATTGAGGATCACCGCTTCCCCATTGAGCGGCGAGTTGGCTGAGGGCCACGGTCAAGGCCCGCTCTCTTCGCTCGCGATCGATGCGGCTGGTCTCGAGCGAAACTCGTGCGCGATTCTCCTCCACCGGAGAGGTCGCTCCGGCTTCGACCCGCCGGGCCACCGACCGGAGGATGTTGTCGGCCACCTTGGTCAGCTCCTTCGCCAAGGACAGTTGTTCTTGTGCCGCGAGCACCGCGATGAAGGCGCGGGTGGTGGTGGTGAGGACATCGATGCGCTTGGCCTCGTAGTCCCAGGCCGCCAGGTCCCGCTCCAGATTGGCCACGCTCAGACGCTTGGAGCGCTTGCCACCGAGTTCGATCAGCTGCGAAAGCGAGAGGGTGGTCTCGGTGGTTCCGAATCCGCTGGAGACGCCCGATCCGGCGAAGTTCTCGACCTCGGCCATGAACTCCGGGTTGGGGAGGAGCCCCGCCTGAATCGCCTCCGCTTCTCGCGCCCGGATCTCCCAGGAGAAGACCGCGAGGTCTGGATTGTGCAACAGTGCCAGGCCCAACGCCCGTTGCAAGGTCAGCTCTCCCTGAGGCTCCTCGGGTTCCGCGGGTGGCTCGTCTGCTTCGTAACGAGGCAGCTCACTGCCCAACGGAGAGGAAGGCACCGCCAGCGTCGAAGGTCGAGAGCTGGCGCATCCGACGGCGAGCATGGCCATGAGGACCGCGCCGAAGCTTGGAATGAACATCCGAAGTCGCATTTCACGATTCCTGGGTCGGAGGATCCTGGGTGCACCGGCACCAGAATACGGCGCGATGCACACGAAAAGGCCCGGGCACGCGGAATCGGTGCCGAGGCAGAATCTGGATGGATGGGGATCAGATCAGAAGTGGAAGGTCGCTCAGTGGAAACGGGAGGCCCGTCGAGGACAGAGTTGGCTCGTCCGATCGAAGGGACTCATTCGAAGCCGCAATCAGTGATTTCACCAGCTCCTCGGAGGAACTGGGGAGGAGGACCATGACCGGGACCGCATCGGACTGGCTTCCCGGACCGGAGTCGGGTCGGGCAATTCCGATTTCGCAGGGGTCCGATCCGCATTCGGCTTCATGCTCACAGCCCACCGCGGCCCCGCAGTCGCAGGGATGCAGCAACCATCCCCCCGTGCACAGCGTGGGCAGGGCCAGAAGGGTCCAGGCGAGCATGAGAATGAGGGAGCTTCGTGCCATGGCTTCCGGGTCGTTCGAACACGCATCAGGGGGAGATTCGGAGACGGCCCAGCCGTCGAGGCAGAGTATACGCCAGAAACGGTAGCAAGTTCCGGTCACAGTGCAAGGGCTGATGGGGCGAGGGGGGCGGGGGGGGCGGGGAGGGAGCCACAGCGGCCTT
>JAJRXK010000076.1 GCA_024276305.1 Candidatus Krumholzibacteriota bacterium | reverse complement strand
TGTACCGCGGACCCACCGATACGGCCGATTCCAACCATGAATCTGCGAATGCTGCGCGTGCGCCGCGTCCGTTCGAACCCGGAGACGTCAATCAAGCCGATTCCTGGCCGGTCAACTCGGAGTCATGAATAGTCCGGGCTAATGTGAAGTCCGCTCTCAGGTCCAGGTACAAGTCGATATCTCCATCCCGATCAAAGTCCGCCGCCGATGGACCAAAGGACCGAACATTTTGTGCGGCAGTCAGTGCGGCGTACTCGGGAAGGTCGATGACATTTGTAAAGCCGGTGCCTCCATCGTTGTGAAAGAGGGCGTCCTTGCTTCCCGGTGCCTGTGAGGCAGTTCCGTTGGATACGAATAGATCTAGCCATCCGTCGTTGTCGTAGTCCATCCACACTGCGCCCTCCCCGAAGGCTTCATAACTGTCGATGTGGAAGAGACTGTCGGTCGGACAGTACCGCGAAAACGTGTTCGTGGGAGCGACCACTCCCATAGCAATGGCGACTTCCTGGAAAGAAGGGGAATCCGGCGTGGAGTCGTTCTCGTAGAGAAAGTAGGCTCGCCGATTGATCGGAGACGCATCAGGGCAAGCTGACGGCTCGTGGGCGACGAACAAGTCTGGGTCGCCGTCGTTATCGTAGTCACCCCATACGACTGCGCCAAACCCGAAGGAGTCCGCAACCGCAGCTGATCCAAGTGCCATTCGCTGAAAGGAAAGCGTATTCGGGATTCCATCGACCATCAACTTGTTCACGAGCAGGTAGCCGGTGCCGATGCCCTCCGCATTCGACCCGGGCGTCAGCCCGCCCAAGAACAGGTCCACATCACCATCATTGTCGAAGTCCGCGGCCGCAGCCGAACGAATGAAGCCCGCTTGTAGTTGGTTGATGCCATCCAGTCCGAGCACAAGATCGTCTCTGCGATCGAAGACCGGGGATTGTGCCTGGGCGCTGTTCGCAAATACGACGAGCAGCGTTAGCAGGACGATACCACGCGAAATCCAATGCGTATGAAAGTTCATTGACGGCCTCCCATCTCAGATTCGACCTCGCGGCTCGATGCCGAGGCGAAGGTGCGCACGGAACGCACGTTCACGACGATGCAGTCGCAAACTGGACGAACTCTCTAGGGGGCTATTCTGGCCAGGTTCGAGATCAGTATCAGCAGAGGGAGAGTGCGCGAACCACTTCGACACAGGAGGAATCACCGTGGGCAAGTCGATGACCTAGTGACCGTAGCAAACGGAATAGTCTGTTGTCAAGGAGAGCTCGGCGACTGTTGTTCCTAGCTGTCCTTTCCACCTATTCTTTCCGGCTCCGAATCCAGCGTTTGGCGGCTATCTTCGGTCGTCGTCGCCAGGGCCTAGCTCACCCCCGTCTCAGACTCCGAGACTCGAATCGAGTTCGTATTGGCACATCACCCGCATCCCAAACCACGCGAGACACCGAGCCGAGACTGCCCCCGCTGGGCGAGCTTCCAACCTCCCGACACCTCCCGCGATTCCCGCCCCAACCGCGCAAACGAAAACCCCGCCTGACACATCAGACGGGGCTCGCATGAATCCGAAGCTCCGTGGAATCGGTAGCTGGGATGGATGGCTCCCCAAGTGGTATGCTGAAACCAAATCGGGGGGAGGGATCTGTGTCTGGGAACGAACTACCTCGGATCGGCAAAGAGAGCCTTGACCGAGCCGAAGGAGCTCTTCTCGGTGGCTACCCTCTGGTCGCGGAAGGGAGTGAAGAGGACGGGGGCTAGCGGACTACCTTCTGGGGCATCATTGCCATCGAGAATCCACTCGGCGATCTGTGTGGAGTCCGTTGTGCCCCAGTAGTTGTTGCGGAGGCTGATAACATCGGTTTTGGACCCGAGTTCCGTGATCGCTCGAACGGAGTATTCCGCCAAGTGCTCGATGGTCCCGTTCTGTAGGTTTGTGGCGCTACCCTGCCCCAAGATCTCAATCGTGGTGAAGGTCCCACCCCCAAAGAAGTTCCCTGTACCATGGACCCGGCCGCTGACGACGGACAGCGACAGCGACGCTCCTGCCCCGCAGACATTGTTGTCCATACGAACATCAGTATTGATACCTGTAGCAACATGTACTGCTCCTGTTCCGGTAAAGGTGCAGTTCTCGATGGCCCCCTGAGCGCCGTTCCAGAACTGGATGGATGCCGTACTAGAGCCTAGCGTTTGAAAGGAGCAATTCCTCACCGTCACATTCTGCGCTGTTCCGATGTAGATGCCGAGCTCACCGGTGGCCTCCACCGTACATCCCTCGATGAGGGTGTTGCGGCTGGGGGCTTGAGCCACCAGCCAGACCCCCTCAGAAGTGGCCCCGGTGAAGAAGCAGTTGCGGATGATCAGGCCGTCAGTGGCCCAAGACTGCAAGCCCGTCTGACCTCCCGCGATCACCGATACCGATTCCCAGGTCGTGCGGTCGGCAGTGGTGCCGACTCCGGCGAAGGTATGCTCCGCCGTGAGATTGCGGATTGTGACATCAGTAGCTTGCAAATCAACGCTGATTCCGATGGTATGGATGCTGTCGATTTCGTTCGTCTGGGATGCGCGTCCAATCCTGACGGTATTCCGGTCGACTCCCTCGATGACTAGATTTGGTCTTGACACAAGACCGACGATTTGAAGGGTCCCTCCTGCCCCAAGGGTCCTCAGCGTAAAGGCGTCATACCTCCCCGGCCCGATCCGCACCGTGTCCCCGGGCTGGGCCCAGGACTCCGGACACGATCACCGCAGCAGTCATGAGGATGGAACTTCGCAACAGTCTCTCCAAACGGGCCTTCGAATCCAGGGCTCACTGAGAGAATAGCACCTCGAAGCCAGGTCGCGGTCGGAGTGACCTCCGCGGATCACGAAGCCGGTCCCATCTCCCTGCGCCATCGATCCAAGAGCGTGGCCACCGACCATCGCTGGATCACCCCTCGATCCCCACCGAGCCCAAGACGCCATACCCTGCAAGCCGACGGACCGGCGACCGCGATCCACACCGTTCCCACCGGCTTGTCGGCGGTCCCTCCGCCCGGGCCCGCGATTCCGGTGGTCGCCAACCCCCAGTCCGAGTCCAGCGCGCGGCGTACTCCGAGGGCCATGGCCCCGGCAACTTCCTCGCTCACCGCGCCGTGGGCTTCGATGCACTTCGCATCCACTCCCAACACTGCGATCTTGGCCTCATTGGCGTAGGCGACGACTCCCCCCCGAAAGACCTCACTGCATCCGGGCACGTCGGTGAGAGCGCTGGCCAACTGTCCACCGGTGCACGACTCGGCCACCGCGACGGTCTCTCCCCGGACCCGCGCCTGGTCGAGAACGAGTTCCGCGAGTCCCCCTTCGCCCTCTCCGAAACAGGCGCCGCCCAATCCCTCTCGGATTCGATATCCGAGCCTGCGTACTTCGGCCTTCTCCTCGCCTCGCAAGACCACATCCACCCCGAAGCGGGCCACGTAGAACGCCAACTGCACTCCCTCGAGATCCTCGCCGTCCAACGACCTCTCCACGATCTCCGCCACCTTCGACTCACTCAATCCGGCGGTATGGAGATTCAAGACTTCCAGGGGCCGCGGCGGCAGAAACTTGCGCAACCGGGGCAGGACTTCTCTCTCGAACATGGGCTCGAGCTCGGCAGGCACCCCGGGCAGGAGAACGATCACTCCCCGGTCTGCGACCGGCTGCCACAGACCGGGCGCGGTCCCCACCGGATTGGCGACCAATGAGGCCGAGGGGCAACGGAGGGCCTGCCGCCGATTGGTCGGTGGCATCTCACGCCCCCGACGCGCGAAGCGTGTGCGAATCTCTTCGACGACTTCCTCGTCGCAGAACATTTCTTCGCCCACCAGAGCGGCCAAGGCCTCGCGAGTACGGTCATCGGGAGTGGGGCCGAGACCGCCCCCCACGACAACGAAGGGGGCAGTCTGCAGAGCACGGTCCATGGCCACTCGAATCTCGGGGAGGTCGTCGGAGACGACCTCGACCCGCTGCACGCGCCACCCTCCCGCGCTGAGACGATCGATGAGCCACGAGCTGTTGGTGTCCCGAACCCGGCCCTCCAACAACTCGTCGCCGACACTGAGAAGCACGATCTCGGGAGCTCTCGGATCAACCATCGTCGCATCCAGCTCAGCCAAGGTAGGGAAGGTCCAGGGCCAGGAGAATTCCCAGAATGATCCGGGCGTGGATCCCTGCCGCAAGGTCGTCGGCCATGATGCCCCATCCTCCGTGCAAGTCCTCGAGGCGCCGGGCGGGCCACAGCTTGATCACGTCGAAGATGCGAAAGAGCACGAATCCGGTGAGGACCACCGGCCAAGTGATGGGCACCGCCAGCAGAGTGATGACCATCCCCGCTGCCTCGTCCATGGTGGCCTGCTTGGGATCTTCCCCGTATTCCCGTTCGAGTCCCCCGCAGGCGATGACCCCCGTGATCACAGAGCCCACGAGCAGACCGGCCTGCACAGGCCAGGTCGCGAAAGCGGAATCCGGACCGAAGAACCCGTAGATCACCGCGACCACCAGGCTCGTCCAAGTGGCCGGGATGACAGGGATGTGTCCCACGCCGCCGAAGGTCCCGAATAGATGATGGAAGAATCGCATGGCCGGCGCAGTGTACTCGCGGCGCGGTCAGAAGTCATCCCCTGTGCATCGGACAAAAAAAGGAGGGGCTCCTCGACCCTGAGCGGCGCGAGCCGCCGGGGAGGAGCCCCACCCACCCGTTGGCTGGCGGTCGGTCAGTTCTGCAACCGGTGCAACACTTCCTTGGACACGCACTTGAGGGTGTCGAAGACTCCGGTGCCCTTCACCGCGACCGCTTCGAAGCTGGTGAATCCTTGAGGGTTCAGTTCGGTTTCCAGCTCTTCGACGGGCAATGCCCCGGGCACGTCTCGCTTGTTCCACTGCAGGATGAGCGGGATGTCCTTGAGATCGAGATTGTGCTCGTCGAGATTGTCGTAGAGGTTGTAGAGGGACTCGATGTTGGCGTCGATCCGACATTCGTCACTGTCGGCGACGAAGACGAGGCCATCCACCCCGCGCAGAATGAGCTTCCGCGAAGCGTTGTAATAGACTTGACCCGGAACGGTATAGAGATGAAAGCGCGTCTTGAAGCCTTTCACCGTCCCGAGTTCCAAGGGCAGGAAATCGAAGAAGAGCGTACGATCCATCTCCGTCGCCAGAGTGACGAGCTTCCCCTTGGTGTCGGGGTTCAGCCGGTCGTAGACGTACTGGATGTTCGTCGTCTTGCCGCCGAGACCAGGACCGTAGTACACGATCTTGCAGTTGATCTCGCGCGAACTGTAATTGATGAGCGACACTTCGGCCCCCGCTTCCGACGTTTCTCAATCCGCGAATAGTCTGTCGATCTCCGACTCGAGGCTGTCGGCGAATCCGGCTGCGTCCAGCGGATCGTCGTATTCCTCGTTCCGGTATTCGAGCTTTTCGTAGAGTCGCTCCACGATGGCCGACAATTCCTCGACCCCTCGCTTCACGCGCAACCGCACCAAACCCAGAGTTGTATTGCGATCGAAGAGAACCACCAGAATGACTTCCCGCACGATGCGTGCGAGATACATGCTGTCCTCGATCCCCTGATGATAGAGGGTCGAGAAATCCTTCTCTCCGATGAGTCGCGCCAACTGGTTGTTGGCCTGGAAGTCCGCTGCACAGAGACTCGCGAAGCTCACCACGTCGAAGTCGGGGTCGCACCCCACGTTGGTGATGAGCTGACCGGTGCTGTCGATGAGGAGGACGGACCGCGAGTTACTGCTCCGCAGCAGCTCGTCGAGGACGCTGTTCATCGCCCAGTAGTCCTCTTCGTAGATCGACCAGTCTGCCTTGACCATGGTTCCCTCGTACTCTGTGTCGCCTGGCTCTCCAGGTGGGCCGCTCGGAATCCGTCCCCGGGCCAGAATCGCCAGAATGTGGCGATCCTCAGGCGGACGCTCCCGTCGGGCGGCGTTTCGCAAGAAGTGTGCAAGAAGCTGCGCCGGCACGGATCGCCGATCCAGAGGGCTGGAGGCGGATCCCGGGCCTCCGGAGAGGCCTTCCTGCCCTGGGTCCCCCCCCACGGTGGCGCTTCGCAACGGCAGAATCTTCCCCCGGCAGAGCGAATCGTCCGCAAACGTACGAGGCCGGCCCGGCCCCGCCGGACCTCAACCCAAGGGGCGCCGTCCGGAGAAGGCTCGTTCGAGAGTGACATCGTCGACGAAGTCGAGGTGTCCCCCCACGGGGATTCCCGTGGCCAGGCGAGTGATCCGGAGGCGATCGTCGTCGAGCATGCGCTGGATGTAGAGGGCCGTGGCCTCGCCCTCCACACTGGCCGAGAGGGCGATCACCACTTCCTCGACATCTTCGGATGCGATGCGGTGGGCCAGAGATCCGAGGTTGAGGTCTGCGGGTTGGATTCCGTCGAGAGGCGAGAGCAACCCCCCCAGTACGTGGTAGCGTCCCTGGAACACCGCCGCGCGCTCGATGTTGAAGCAGTCGGTGGCCTGAGCGACGACACAGAGTTCGCCGCGATCCCGGCGGGGATCCTCGCAGATCGAGCAGAGCTCGCTCTCCGCGATTCCTCCACAGCGCTCACAGGGTCGGACATGGTCCTTCACGTCCTGGACCGCCCCCATCAGCTCTTGGACCCCTTGGTCGCTATCTGCCAGCAAGTGCAACGCGATCCGGGCCGCAGACTTCGACCCAATGCCGGGAAGGCGCCCCAGCAACTTGATGAGGCGGTCGAGACGATGGGATCCGTAGGTGGGGCGGCTCACGGGCTCAGAGAGATCTCAAAACAGACCCGGCAAGCCACCGAGTCCCCCGGTCACCTTGGCCATTTCCGCCTCGGCCATCTTGGCGGCCTTTCTCTGACCCTCTTGGAACGCGGCCAGCAGAAGATCCTCGAGCAAGTCGGAGTCCTCGGGATCGACGACCTTGGGATCGATGTTCAATCCCAGGAGCTCCTGCTTGCCATTGAATCGCACCCGCACCGCACCGCCCCCGCTCTCGGCCTCGACCTCCTTCGAGGCCAACTCTTCCTGAACCTGTCCCATTCGCTGCTGCATCTGCTGGGCCTGCTGCATGAGCTTGTTCATGTCCATGGTCGCATTCTCCTCGCGGGCTAGTCTTCCCCGGCGGGTTCGAGTCCTCCCAGACCTTCGAGCAAACGCCCGAGGTTGGGATTCGCTTTGGCCCGCTTCTGGATCTCTTGTTGTTGGTCGGGGGCGATCGCTTCCTGGGTATTGCTGCGCAACCGATCCTCCTTCGAAGTCGACTCGGCCACCATCACCCGCACCTCGGTGGCGGGTCCGTAGACCTCGGCCGCGGCGAGAGCCAAGAGCTTTCGAGCCCCCGTCGTGTTGACCTGATCACGGTGGAAGGCGTGCTCGGGTTTGAAGCAGAGTTCGATGGCTCCATCGATCTGACGGGGAACGGCCTCGACCAAGCAGGTCCCGACTGCGATGTTCTGAGCGTGCACTGCGGCCACGAAACGCTTCCAACTTTCCTCCGCCATCGAACCGGCTTCGATCTCCATCCCCGCGGAAGATGGGGGTTCTGGGGAGGGGATGGGCTCTGCCCCGCGCAGCTCCGCGGCCGGAGTCGCAGTCGCGGCTCCACGGGAGACCTCTCGGGCGACCTCCCCCCCGGGCAAAGAGAGTTCCGGTCCCACCTTCGCCGCTTGGCGACGACGTCGTCCTCCACTCCCTCCGGAAGCGGCCGGGTCCGAAGCCCCTGCTCCTCCCTCGAGACGGCCCAGAATCTCACTCAGGAGCACCCGGCTCTCGAGCGTGGCATATTCGACCACTTGGGTCTCGAAGAGCCACCGGGGCTGGGGGGTCCGCTGCAGGGCGACGTAGTGATCCGCTGCGCGCTGGGCCAAGTACATGAGGTCGGCGGTCTCGAATTGGGCCGCCTGCTCCGCCAGTTTCTGCCGCACGACTTCGGGCTTCTCGATGCGATCGCGAAGGCTGTCGTCCAGACGCAGCATCATGAGATCACGGAAATTGCCCACGAGGCCTCGGGCGAATTCCACGATGTCGTGCCCCCCACCGACGAGCTCCGCCACCAGGTCCAGAGCCGCCCGAGGATCATGGGAGAGGATCGCCTGGTTGAGCTCCAGGTAGGGTTCGTGCCCCACCAAACCGTAGAGGCTCAGAATGCCGGCTTCGTCGAGTTCGCCTTCGGTCGAACTGATGGCCTGATCCAAGAGGCTCAACGCATCGCGCATGCTGCCTTCGGCCAGACTCGACAGCAATTCGATGGCCCCAGCGGTGATCGCCACGCCCTCGGTCGAAGTGATCTCGGTCAGTCGGCCCAGCAATTCGGTCTGAGTGAAGAGACGGAAGTCGAAACGCTGGCAACGGGAGAGAATGGTGCGCGGAATTCGAACCGGCTCGGTGGTGGCGAAGATGAAATGCACGTGCTCGGGGGGCTCTTCGAGGATCTTGAGCAGGGCGTTGAAGGCCCCCTTGCTGAGCATGTGGACCTCGTCCACGATGAACACCCGCTTCTTGCCGGCCGAAGGCTGGTACTGCGCGTTCTCTCTCAGTTCGCGGATGTTGTCGACGCCGGTATTGGACGCTGCGTCGATCTCCAGCACATCGAGGAAGTTTCCGGCCGCGATCGACTCACAACTCGGGCACTCGCCGCAGGGAGTCGCGGTCGGACCCTGATCACAGTTCAGGGCCTTGGCCATGAGCCGGGCCATCGTGGTCTTGCCGCATCCGCGAGGCCCGGTGAAGAGATAGGCGTGGGCGACTCGGTCTCGAGCGAGGGCATTGGCCAGGGTCGTGGTGACGTGCTCCTGCCCCACGATTTCCTGGAAGGTCTGCGGCCTCCACTTGCGGGCAAGGACCTGATACGACATGGGCCCCACTGCGGAGGAGGGAAGAAGTGGGCCAGGCGATCTGCGGCACGCGGCAGGATTCGCGTACGGCTGCTACCTTCCAGTCCTGACCGAGTTGGCAAACTGCCACTGCGCAGGGCCTGGCCCGAAACGGTGCGCCGAGGCTTTGCCTCAGCGAAGAACGCGGGCCGACGGCCCGCTGGAATCTGGTGGAGATGAGCGGGCTCGAACCGCCGACCTCCTCGTTGCGAACGAGGCGCTCTCCCAGCTGAGCTACATCCCCAGGCAGGGAACTAGTAGCATCAACCCCCTGCTCTGTCAAACCGGTCCCAAAGGGCCTCATTGACGGATTGCCCGGGCCGGGCCTATCAACTGGATGGAGTATCCACAGCACGGAAGGTGAAAATGGCCAAGCGCGGCAAAACCCACGACCAGGATCCCGACCGGGTGCACCGCGAGATCCTCGACTATCTCGATGAGCACCCTCCGCCCTCCGAGAAAACGCCCTCCACGCCCCCAGCCGCCCGCCCCAAGAAGCCTGCGCCCCGGTCCAAGAAGCCCGTCCCCCGGCCGGAACTGATGCTGCGCCGTCTGCGATACGACGACGCACTGGGCCGCCTCGAGACCTTCTTGCGCTTTCACTTCGAAGCCGGCACCCCCGAAGTCCGAGTCGTCCACGGCAAGGGACTCCGCAGTGGAGACGAGGGTCCGGTTCTCCGCGACGCGGTGCGCGACTACTGTGATCGACACCCTCGATGGGTGCGCAGTTACCGGGAGGCTCCCCCCAAGGAGGGAGGCCAAGGCGCCCTCATCATCCGACTCCGGTCGCCATGAATCCTGGGATTGCGAATGGCGGAGAGGCAGGGATTCGAACCCTGGGACCTCTTGCGAGGTCAGCGATTTTCAAGACCGCCCCGTTCGACCACTCCGGCACCTCTCCGCCCGAAGGGGGTCAGGATAGCACAAGGTCTGCGGCGCGACCGCAGCAGATCGCCCCGAGAGCATCCGCTCCCGGGGCGATTCCAATGGCGGAGAGGCAGGGATTCGAACCCTGGGTCCCCGTTAGGGGACAACGGTTTTCGAGACCGTCCCGTTCGACCGCTCCGGCACCTCTCCGAATTCGAGGACGACCGCGAAGGAGGTCCTGGGTGCATGGCGGAGAGGGAGGGATTCGAACCCTCGGAACCTTGCGGTTCACACGATTTCCAGTCGTGCCGATTCAACCACTCTCGCACCTCTCCGCGAGGCTCGCCGGTTCCGGCTGAGCGGCCAAGCCCTAATGTATAGACGCGAATGCCCGGAACTTCAACTCGGGTCGGTCGATGCCCGGCGCAGGCTCCGGTAGAAATCCTGCAGAAGGCCGCGACCCTCGTCCTCGAGACACCCATCCCGCACCGCGATTTCCTGGCCGAAAGGGTTGGCCTGGAGGAGGTCCAAACGGGTCCCGCAGGCTCCCGCCCGCGCATCGCGGACTCCGTAGACCAGCCGTCTCACCCGACTGAGCAAGATGGCCCCCGCGCACATGGGGCAGGGTTCCATGGTGACGTAGAGCGTGACGTCGTCCAGACGCCAGTCCCCCTTCGCGGTGGCCGCCGCTCCCAACACCAGGATCTCCGCGTGGGCCGTGGCGTCGGTGAGCCTCTCGACCCGATTGTGATCCCGGGCCACGATCCGGCCTTCGCGCACCGCCACCGCGCCGACCGGAGTATCGCCCATTTCCAGAGCTCGATGGGCCTCGACCAGGGCCTGGCGCATGAAGGACTCGTCCTCGGCCCGGATCAATTCTCGGTCGCCTCGGGAGTCGCGGCTTCGAGAATCCGCAGGTGCTTCACCCGTACTTCTTCGATGGGGCGCTGGGTGGGACCATCGACGGCCAGGCGCCCGATCTCCTGAACGACCTCGATTCCCTCCACCACCTGCCCCAAGATGGTGTAGCGGCCATCGAGCCAGGGAGCGGGACTGAGGGTGATGAAGAACTGACTCGCATTGCGTTGGTCATCGGCGCGATGGGCCATGGCCAACACCCCGGCTCGATCGAAGTGGGAATGGGGATCGATCTCCCTCTCGAAGGGCAGACCCCACAGACTCGTGCCCCCATATCCGTCGCCCGAAGGATCTCCTCCCTGGATCAAGAAATCCTTCACCACCCGATGGATGAGGGTTCCGTCGTAGTCCCCGCGCCGGGCGAGACCCACGAAGTTCTCCCGGGCCCGGCTCAGCTCGGGAGCCCCCGAAACCGCCACCACGAAACGTCCGAAGTTCGTTTCGAACTCCACACGAGTCTGAGCCTCGGCCGTCGACATCCACACCGGAAACGAGGCCATGACCAAAAAGGAGAGAAGCACCCCGAGAGATCGTCTCGGGATGACCAACGCTTCGCGCATGAGGTGCTCCTTCGAGCAGGGGGCCCAGGAATGATCGGGTCACCGAGTGGTCAGAGGCAAGACGATTCGATTCGCGAGCCTGCAGAACCACGAAGAGCCGGGTCCGAAGACCCGGCTCTCGATCATGGCGCGCCCGGGAGGAGTCGAACCCCCAACCTCCTGGTCCGTAGCCAGACGCTCTATCCAATTGAGCTACGGGCGCAAAACTTGTATCTGGCGGAGAGGGAGGGATTCGAACCCTCGGTGCCTTTCGACACATACGCTTAGCAGGCGTACGCCTTCAGCCACTCGGCCACCTCTCCAAGAGGACGGGCAAGGTAGCACCGGCTTCGGAGGCTGTCAAGACGAGGGCCCGAGGCCGAGAGAGAGCTCCGGACTCAGTGCTTCTTTCCTCCGAAGAGCTTCGAACCCCACTTGTCGATCGCCTCTCCAACCCGATCCCGAGCCGCGTCCGACCCCGCCTCCCGCGCCTGGGCCTCGAGAGAAGCAAAGTCGATTTCCACTCGAGGGGACGAGGCCATTCCGGCCACGTTCACCCCGAAGGCGAAGCGGCCGTCCTCGTCGCGCAGGAGTTCGGCCAACGGTCCCAAGGCTCCGAGCTGGGGCATGATCCCGCGGGGTAGACGTATGTCGAGTCGATAGTCATTGCTTCCGTCGAGGCCGATCGATCCCGCCAACGCCACTTCGGTCTCGCCCCTCAACAGGACTCGGTCGAAGAACACCCGGCCATCGTCCACCCGCA
>JAJRXK010000075.1 GCA_024276305.1 Candidatus Krumholzibacteriota bacterium | reverse complement strand
CTTCTCGAGGTTGCTGCGCACTTGAGTGCGCAGCGCAGCGGGGTCTTCAGGAGCGGGTTGGCCGAAGCCCTCGAATTCGATGCCGTACTTCTCCATGAAGGGGCGCTTGGTCTCCCAGTACTCCGGACTGTTCAGCTTGTGGGGCGCGCCATGGCTCGAGAAGTCGTACTTGCCATAGTCGCGGCCCTTGCGGGTCTTCATCCAGGCCATCGCGGGCCGGCCTTTCTTGTCCTTCTCCTCGGTGAGCGAGAGAAGGGCCCGGGTCAGCGCCTCGAAGTCGGTTCCGTCTTCGGCTCCGGCGATGCGGAAGCCGTAGGGACGGAACCAGTCTGCGGGCTGGCCGTGGACCACGCTGCTGTGGGCGAAGGAATCGATTCCGTAGTCGTTCCAATCGATGAGGTAGTGCAGGTTCTCGAGGCCGAGACCGTAGGCGCTGTTCTTGGTCTCGTGGTGAGCCCCGGCACTGTGGCCTCCTTCCCCTTCCAGGCCGAAGACCCGGACGTCCTTGAGTCCCGCCCGCACCAGGGCCATGGCGATTCCGGCGGCCGGAGGAGCGCCGTGTCCACTGGGTCCGGTATTGGCCTTGTAGAAGAGGGTCTTGCCTTCCATCTCCGCATGGCCCGCGAGCCCTCCCCGGTGCCGGAAGTTCAGAAGGTCTTCCCACACCAGCTGTCGCTTCTCGGCGTTGGGCACGGCATAGCATTCATCGCCGGTCTGCTCGAGCAGGTAGCGCAGGCTTTCGTTGTAGACGGGAAGGAGGGCGTAGATGAGCGGAGTGCAGTGACCGGCAATGAGTACGAAACGGTCTCCGAAGGGAAGGTCGGGCTGACGGATGTCCCAACGCATGGCGCCGCTCAGAGTCAGGGCGATCATCGTGTGCACCTTGGAGCGACTGCCTCCGGGGTGACCGCTCTGCCGGTAGTTCAGCATCATGTCGATGTATTGGTCGACGCAGTCAGCGATGACCTGCCAGTGTGCGAAATGGGGACGTTGGGAGGCGACCAGGTCGTCGATGGAGGGGACTACACGCGTGCTCACGGCGGTCTCGTTTCGAACGGGAGAGTGGGGAGTCGGAGGGCCCTCGGACTGAAGTTTCGGGCCGGTCGGCAGAATGCCACGGGAGAGAGGCTCCCGCAAGGGTGCGGGGCCCAGTTTTCGCTTTTTCTCTCCTTCAACCTTGTGAGATCAGCGGGGGCTGGGACCGTTCTTCTTCAGCTCGTTGGCCAGACGGTAGTATTCGTTGCTGCTTTCCTCGTCTCCCATGGCCTTGTAACAGATGGCCAGGTTCACGAGAGAGGCGTAGGTCTCGCGCATTTCCAGAGCCAGCTCGTACTGCTGCACCGCCTTGTCGTAGTCCTCCATTTTCTGGTAGCAGAGGGCGAGGTTGTAGCAGGCGGAGTGGAAGTCCGGCTCGAGTTCGAGGGCGCGTTGGAAACTCGCCGCGGCCTCCTGGTAACGCCCGAGGACGAGGAGAGAGTTGCCCAAATTGTAGTGCGCGAGCCGGTTGTCGGTCTGGAGGGCGGTCACCACGGAGTAGTTCCCCACCGCGCGCCGGTGGTCGCCATTCTTGGCCTGGGCGTAGGCCAATTGGTAGAGGTCGTTGGGGTCGGCTCCGAATCGGTCCACCAGGGCCTGATAGGTCTCCGCGGACTTGGCATATTGCTTGGTCTTGCGGTAGGCGAGACCCAAGGCCCGGTAGGCGTCTCGGCGATCCGGATCGAGCTTGATGGCTTCCTTGAGGTGATCGATGGCCTGCGAGTATTTCTTGGCCTGGTTGAGAACCACGCCCATGTTGTAGGCGGCGGCCGCTCCCCCTTCGCCGCGACGTACGGCCTGGGCCAGAACTCGGGATGCTCCCTGGTGATCGCCGAGGGCGGCCAGGGTCTCTCCCAGAGCGGCGTAGACCCCGGGGAATTCCGGGTCCTTGTCGATGACCCGACGAAACTCGGTCGCCGCTTGCTGAAGGTCTCCGCTCTGACTGGCCACCCGTCCCGCGAGGTAGTCCACCACCGCGTCATCGCTCGACAAGCCGAGGCGGGCTTCTTCGACCAGGGCAGTTGCCGCGTCGAGGTCCTGGGAATCGAGGAGGATCTCGAGCGCTTCGGTCCAGGCGGCCCGGTTCGTCGAGCCCCTCTCTCGAAGGTGGGCATAGGCCGAGAGAGCGTCTGCGTTGCGGCCCTCATCGCGGGCTTCCTTCGCCGCCTGCTGGTAGGCATAGTCGATCGTCTCGCGGAGCGACTTGGCGTCGTCGCCCACGAGGAGCGAATCGTGGGCCTCGAGGATCCGGGCGAGTTCCAAGAGATCTTCGGTCTTCGGCTCCTCGGCCTCGAGATAGCTGTTCTGGATTTCCTGGAGGAGAAGAAGACGCTCTTGGGCGGGAATGGCTTCGGCCGAATCCACGCCTCGCAGCCAGGTGGCCCGCGCCTCCTCGAGCTGTCCGTTGCCGGCCTGGGCCTTGCCCAGCAGCACATAGCCTCGGGCCTCGTTGGGGACCATGCTGAGATAGGTCGAGAAGGGCAGCTGGGCCTCCTCGTAGCGCTCCATCTGCAGAAGGGCGACCCCCAGATTGAGATGCGACCCCGGCTCGGCCGGTGCGGCCTGGAGGGCCGAGATGAAGGCGGCCCGCGCCTCGTCGAAGAGCTCCTCTTTCATGTAGAGGATCCCCAGCTGGGTGTAGGCCTCGGCGTCGGAGGGGTCCTGGGCGATCTTGTCCTGGAGCTCCTGGATCTGGAGAGCCGAATCGGCAGGAGGAGTGGTGTCGTTGGGGTCGGCGGATCCGGCCAGGGCCAGAGTGGCGCCCAGGATCCACAGGCCGGTGGCGCTGACCAGGGTCAGGGGACGGAGCAGGCGACGAAGGCTCATGCGATCCACTCTCCATGGGGGGCGGCTGGGAGACCATGCTCCCAAGCCGGGACGGGTTCAGAGGCCAAGATCCGGAATCGACGGGATCTACGCAATCGCCGGGCCGAAGGACTCAAGCCGGGCGGCCTCGCATTCCCACCGCCTCGCGGCAGGCCTCGATGGTGGCCCGAGCCACCTCTCGGGCACGACGGGCGCCCTCTGCTAGAACGTCTTCAATGGTGTCTGGTTCCTGGAGGAGCTCTTCGCGACGATCTCGGGCGGCTGCGAAGTGCTCGTCCACTCGGGCCAGAAGCTCCTTCTTCGCCTGTCCATAGCCCATCGAGCCGCTGCGATATCCCTCGCGCATCTCCTCCACTTCGGCCTCCGAGGCGAAGAGCTCGTAGAGGGCGAGGACGGTGTCGTTCTCGATGGGCAGAGGCTGACCCAGATCGATGGGTTTGGTCACGATGCCCATGATGCTCTTCTTGAGGGCCTTTCCCTGAGCGAAGATCTCGATGGTGTTGCCGTAGCTCTTGCTCATCTTGGATCCGTCGGTGCCGGGCACCTTCGGGGTCCGAGACAACTTCCATTCCGGACGGCGCAAGACCTCGCGACCGAAAGCCGCGTTGAAGGACTGCGCCATGTCCTGGGTCATCTCGATGTGCTGCACCTGGTCCTGTCCCACGGGGACCATCTCTCCTTGGACGATGAGGATGTCCGAAGCCATGAGGACCGGGTAGGTGAAGAGTCCGACCCGCGGAGTGATGCCGCGGGCGATCTTGTCCTTGTAGGAGTGCGCGCGTTCGAGCAATCCCATTCCGGTCACTGCGGAGAGCATCCAGCTCAGCTCCTGGACTTCCGGAAGGTCGCTCTGCCGGTAGAAGACCGTGCGCTGGGGATCGAGACCGAGGGCGAGATAGGTCACCGCGACATCGTGACTGCATTGGCGGAGCGTCTCCGCGTCGTGCAGGGTGGTCAGGGCGTGGTAGTCGGCGATGAAGTAGAAGCATTCATTGGCCGGGTCGTCTTGCAAGTCGATGTGCTGACGGATGGCACCGAAATAGTTGCCGAGGTGAAGCTTGCCCGAAGGCTGGACACCGGAGAGAATGCGCATGAGATCAGCAACCTTGGCTGGGGACCCTCGTGAGGGGAGGAAGGCTAAGGCGTCCCCTGCGGAGGGTCAAGCAGACCGCCTCCGCCTCTGCCCATTTCGGAGGATTCATGCGTTTCACTCCCCCTGCCCTCGCTCTGGTCATCGTGGCTGTCGGCTCCTCTCTGGGAATCCTCGCACGGGCCGAAGTGGGTGAAGTTTCGACCGGCCGATCGATCGTGTTCCCCGAACAGGTGGTCAGTGCGCGCCGTCTTTTCGTCGAGATCGAAGAAGTCGCCGCGAGCACGCAGAGCCTCGACCGGGCCGACATCGAAGCTCTGCACGCAGCCTCCACCGCCGAGATCTTTCGCAGCCTGGCGGGCATTCAGGTCGATGGAGGGGGAGCGGGTCCCGCCTATCTCCATCTGCGCGGTGCAGATCCCAACCTGACCTTGATCCTCATCGATGGGGTGGAAGTGAACGATCCCACCGATCTTCGGGGGGGCTCCTTCGATCTGCGCAACCTCGATCCGGACGAGATCGAAGCCATCGAGATCGTGCGGGGACCGGTTTCGGCGGTCCACGGTTCGGACGCCCTCGCTGGGGTCGTGCAGATCATCACCCGCCGCGCTCACGATCGAGCCTGGTCTCGAGGCGAAGTGGGAGATTTCGACTACCTCAGCTGGGCCGGAGGCCTCGGGGGGGGAAGCGAAAAGGTCGAATGGGATCTGCGGGCCCACCATCGGGAGGGAGGCGTCGACGTCTCCGGTCAGGAGTATCGGAGCCGGGGGGCGGGGGCCAAGGGACGTCTGAGCTTGGGAGAGGAATCTCGGCTCAGCTGGTCCCTACGGGCGGAGAATCACCATGAGCTGCGCTATCGCGAGGACAGTGGCGGGCCGGTCTACGCGGCCAGCCCAGAGCTCGAGCGCGAGGACGGGGAAGAGGTGCAATTCGCCGCTCGCCTGGATTGTGATTGGGGAGCGGCGACGAATTTCGGACTGCGCTTCTCCACCCTGGGAATCCATCGGGATCTGGACTCTCCGGCCATCGCAGCTGGGCGGCGGGGTCCAGTGCCGGCGACTTCCAATGTCGACCAGCTCCGCCGCAACAAGGTGGGCCTCGATTTGCGGCATGAAGGACGGACCCGCCGCGTGGCAGTGGGAGCCGAAGCCGAATTCGAAGAGGGTCGCAGCCGCGGCACTCTCGACCAGGGCTTCGTGATTCCCACCGACTTCGACCGCTTCCGACGCACCGGCAGCCTCTACGT
>JAJRXK010000074.1 GCA_024276305.1 Candidatus Krumholzibacteriota bacterium | reverse complement strand
TGATTGTGGTACTTGCACTTGGGGTTGGTGCAGTGGGGTGGAAGCCAGCCCCTGGGAATCCGGTCGACCATGTCCATGACCCCGAACCGCGCACGGATCAGGCCCAACAAATCCATCAACAATTTCGGAGACACAACACAAACGAAAGACGGCGACGGACTCTGAGCCCGTCGCCGTCTTCCTGCTCGGCGGGAGGCCGAAGCATTACTGGGACAGCAGCAATCCGATGAATTCCACCAGGACCGAACCCTCGACGGTCTGAGTGACGTCTGGAGCCCCGCTGTCGTGACCGGTGATGGTGAAGTGGGCCACCGCGTTGAAGGGGGGCGTCGAACCGTCGCCGCCGCGGGTGGGCTCGGCCACGAGATTCATGAAGAACGGATCCTGCTTCATGGTGAAGGGCACCACCATGAGATTGAAGGTCACTTCGGTGTCCTTGGGAATGACCAGGTCGTAGCCCGCGGTGTAGTTGAAGGGCGTGAGCTGAGCCACCGGGGTCGAAGGATGCGCGGCCCGCCACTCCACCGAGACCTCGGTCACGTGGAATTGACCGTAAGGGGTCAGATCCGGGGCCTGCACGAATTCGTTGTAGGACCGGGTCTTGAGGGTGATGGGCACGTGGCCTGCGGGCTGGAAGTCGTCCGCACTCGGGAAGATCTTGTCTCGACCCGCATCCCAGATGCCGGAGACGTAGACTCCGTTGTCGGCTACGGAGGCGACCTCGACCACCGTTCGCTGTCGTTCGGCGCTGTTGTTGTCGCAGGAGCTGAGTCCGACGGCGACGGCGCAGATCAGACCGAGAATGATGAGCTTACGGAACACGCTGGGGCCTCCCAGAGAATGGGCACACGGCAAATGCTGGATTCGCCAGGATTCGACCAGTGGTTCGCAAAGCCTATGCCAGGTCGAGAAAAGACGAAAGTGACGATGGGACAAAGGGTTGGCTGGGTTTCTCCGGATTCGCCTTCCCCGAGACGGCGCAGGCTGCCGTATCGGAGGCAGAAGGGGCTGCACCCTGCGAATCCTCCACAGCTCACCCGTCGCGGTCGGCGCCCTTCTCATCTACCATGAAGCTTCCCCAGAGGAGAGGCCATGCACGCGATCGAAATCCAAGCGGGGACCGACGTTCTGGTCATCGGCAGTGGAGTGGCCGGTCTGCGGGCAGCTCTGGCTCTGGCCGAAAAGCTCGAGGTCCGCTTGGTGACCAAGAAACAGATCGTCGAGAGCAATTCCAACTATGCCCAGGGGGGCATCGCCTCTGTCCTGGATCCGGCCGACAGTTACGAGGCTCACGTCCGCGACACGCTGGCCGCGGGCGCTGGGCTCTGCCATCCCGACGTGGTGCGTCGAGTGGTGGAATCCGGGCCGGAACTGATCGCGGATCTGGTGCGTCAGGGAGTTCGCTTCAGTCCGAGCGATGGGGGAGGATATGCCCTGGGTCGCGAGGGAGGCCACAGCGCGCGACGGATCGTGCACGTGGGAGACTTCACCGGTCGGGAGGTCGAGCACGGATTGGCCCGGAGGGTTCGCGCCCACGACCGGATCCGGGTCGAAGAGCACTGCTTCGCCGTGGATCTCGTCAAGTCGGAAACCGGTCGGGTGGTGGGCGCATTGGTCCTCGACCGGGCGGATGGAAGATTGCGGATGCTCCCCGCGCGGACTCTGGTCCTCGCCAGCGGAGGTTGCGGCAAGGTCTACCGCTACACCAGCAACCCGGACATCGCCACCGGTGACGGGATGGCCATGGCCTACCGCGCGGGTGCCACCCTGGCCAACTTGGAGTTCGTGCAATTCCATCCCACCTCGCTCTTCCATCCCTCGGCGCGGAATTTCTTGATCAGCGAGGCGGTTCGCGGAGAGGGAGCGGTCCTCAGGAATCTGAGCGGCGAAGCCTTCATGCCGCGTTACCACGCCCTGGCCGACCTCGCGCCGCGGGACATCGTGGCCCGCGCCATCGACCGGGAGACGAAGGAGCGAGGAGAGAGTCATGTCCTCCTCGACACTCGCATCTTCGAGGCCGAGTGGTTCTCCACCCGCTTTCCCAACATCTCCGGCACCTGCGAGCGAGTCGGACTCTCTCCCACCCGGGATGGGCTTCCGGTGGTCCCCGCCGCCCACTATGCTTGCGGGGGCGTGGTGGTCGACGCTCGTGGGCGCAGTGATCTCCAGGGGCTGCACGTGGTGGGCGAAGCCGCCTGCACCGGGCTGCACGGCGCCAATCGTCTCGCGAGCAATAGCTTGCTCGAGGCCTTGCACTTGGCGCGGGCGGCCTCCGAGGACATCCTCTCGGCCGAGCTTCCGGAGGCCCCCTGGCGCGGCGCGCTTCTGCCCTCGGAGCTGCCGGAACTCGTGGTGAGTCCGACGGCCCTCCAACACGACTGGGAGGTGGCCCGCAAGACGATGTGGGACTACGTCGGCATCCAGAGGAACCGCTCCCACCTCGAGGTGGCCCGGCGGCGTCTGTCGGAGATCGCAGCCAGTGCCGAGGAATGGGCCCAGAACCATCGTCCTCAGGCCGAACTCCACGAATTGCGCAACTTGTCCCTGCTCGGGGAGCTCATCGCCAAGGCGGCCCTGGCCCGGAGAGAGAGTCGAGGTCTGCACGCGGTGGCGGAATATCCCCAGCCGGATCCACGTTGGCTCGGTGACAGTTGTTTGCGTCGGGACCGGCCCGAAGTCTGGCTCCGGCCTCTTCGGGGGGGATCGAAGGACGAGACCACAGCCGACGGAGAGAAGGCGTGAGCTGGTTCGAGAAGGCCTTCGGCCGCCGCTATCTGGAACTCTACCGGCATCGTGATGCGACCGAAGCGGATCGGGCGCTGAGGAGCCTGTTCCCGGACCATGCCCTGGCCGGACGAAGTGTGCTGGACGTGGGTTGCGGTCCTGGCCGTTACCTGCGGGTCCTCTACGAACGGGGGGCCGATGCGGTGGGGGTGGATCTCAGCTCCGATCTTTTGACCCGCGCCCGCGAAGTCCTCTCTCCCCTCCAGCGATCTCCTCGTCTGGTGCGGGGTGACATGCGGGCCTTGCCCTTCGGCTCTCGCCGATTCGATCTCACTCTCTGCATGTTCACGACCTTCGGATATTTCGAGACCCGGTCGGCCCACGCGGCCTTGGCGCGGGAGTTGGCGCGAGTCACCGGGGCGGTGCTGATCCTCGACCTCCCCAACCCCACCGTCGTCGAACGGGATCTGGTGGCCGAGAGCCGTCGAGAGATCTCCGGTGTCCGGGCCGAGGAACGCCGTTGGATCGAGTCCGATCCTCATCGGGTCTGCAAGACCGTTCGCATCTACGACCTCGCCACCGATCGACTCTTGGAGGAACTCGAAGAACGCGTCCACCTCTTCGAGGTCGACGAGATCGAGTCCTACTTCGGCGACGTGGGATTTCGGGTGGAGACCCTTCTGGGCGACTATGATGGCGAGGCCTTCGATCCCCACCAGAGTCCACGCTGTCTCTTCCGGCTGCGCCGAGGAGGCCCGCGTGGTGGTTGAAGCCAGGCCCTCGCCCTTCGTCGCCGTGGCGGCCCGAGACTTCGGCGGTCTTCCCTCGCATTTGCGCCGGGCTCCGGTGCCTCTGCAGACTCCGACCGCCGGTGGGAACCAGTGGCAGCCGGAGGAACGGCGGGGGCCAGCATGGTCCGACTCGACCTTCCTCTCTTCCTTGCGCAACGCGCACCGACGAATGGGTGCGGGTCCCCGATCCTTCGAGATGCTCGAGGCGCTCGCGGAGGGTGCCCCTTGTGTGATCACCGGTCAGCAGCCGGGACTGGGCGGGGGACCTCTCTACACTTGGTGGAAGATCGCGGGAGCGGTGGCGGTGGCGCGCGCCCACGAAGAACGCCTTGGCCGTCCGGTGGCTCCGGTCTTCTGGTGCGCGAGTGACGATTCGGACTTCGACGAGGTCCGCACCGCCATCGTGGCCACCCTGGCGGGTGGAGCTCAGCGCTTCCGTCTTCCGGCGACGCGGTGGCAGGCCGGGCAGATGGTGGGAAGTCTGTCGTCGCAGTGGGTCGCGGACTTCGAAGCGGGTCTGGAGGGAGGGGCGGCCGCTTGCCCAAGCGCAGTCAGAGATTGGGGCGAGGCCTTCGGGGCGCAGATGTTGGCGGACTTCGCCCAGAGTGGACTGGTGGTGGTCGATGCGCGAGAGCCGACCTTGGTCGCTCGCGGTCAAGAACTCTTCCGCCGAGGCCAGTCCGAGATCGCAACCCTTCGGAGACATCTCACCGACCGCCGCCGGGTCCTGGCCAGCCTGGGATGGCCCTCTGCCATTGCCGACCGAAGCCTCGAGAGTGCGGTCTTTCGTCTCGTGGGCCAGCGGCGCGAAAGGGTGACCGAGACCTCGGTCGGAAGCGAGGAGATCCTCCTGCCTTCGGTGCTGCTCCGAGCGCTGTGGCAGGACCAAGAGCTCGGGCCCCTGGCCACCATTCTCGGGCCCGGCGAACTGGCCTACCAAGCCCAGCTCCAGCCGCTCTACACCTATTTCGCGGTCCAGCCTCCGCGAACCCTCCCTCGGCCGCATCTTGCGGTACTGCCGCCCCTGCCCGGCCCCGAGGTGCAGACGGCGGAAGTGGCGGAGCTCCTGGCCTCGGCCCACGCCGCGCGGAACCGACTGGGGGAGCGCGGCCTCGACCCCCGATTGGCCACCGCTCTCGGCGGGCTCTCGGAGTCGATGTCCCAGCTTCTCGAGCAATGGAGTTCGCACTTCGATGGGGCGCTTCGACGCAGCTACCAGACCTACCAGCGCCGAGTGCAGCGGGAGGGGATGCGTTTGCACCGCCGCGCGTTGGCCCGCAGCGCTCCGGAGGTCCAGAGACAGTGGCAGTGGCTGTGGCCCCTGGGAAGAGTGCAGGAGCGCACGTTGGCGGTGGCTACCCTTCGAGCACGGGGATGGACCGGGGATCGAGTCGTCGATCTCCTGGGGGATGGATACTGCAAGTCTCTGCGGAGAGGACGGTTGCACTGCGGCGCCTTCCTGACCGAGGAAAGGATGGACGATGGACCAGAGCCGGTGTGACGTGCTCGCCTTTTCCGCGCATCCCGATGACGCGGATCTCTTCTGTGGCGCGACCCTCGCCGCCTGGGCTCGGGGCGGATTGCGGGTATGTCTCGTGGACCTGAGCGCCGGAGAGTTGGCCACCAATGGAAGCGTCGAGGAGCGGCGATCGGAGAGTCTGGCCGCCGCCGCCGCTCTCGGCGTCGACTCCCCGCGGGAAGTCCTGGGCCTTCCCGACGGCGGCATCGATCACCGCGATGCAGCCCAGCTGCAGAGAGTGGTGCGTACACTTCGGACGGCGGCTCCGACGGTGGTGGTCGCGCCCTGGCGGGAGGACCGGCATCCGGACCACCGCGAGTGTTCGGAACTGGTGCGCGCTGCATTCTTCTGGTCGGGAGTGAGTCGCTACGACCAGGACGCATCTGTGGCTCGGCGTCCTCGCAATCTGATCTACTACCCCTGCCACTCGGAGGCACCGGTGACGCACCACGTCGATGTCGAGGGGACCATCGATCGATGGGAGGCCGCCGTGGACTGTTATGCCACTCAGGTGGAGCGAGGGGGGGCACGGCGCCCCACCCACCTCAATCGCACTGAATTTCGAGAGGGCCTGAGGGCCCGGCGTCGGCGGTGGGGAGAGACCGCAGGAGTGAAGTGGGCCGAAGCCTTCGTCATCGAAGGAGGCCTGGCCTTGGATCCGAGATCCTTGGTCTCGGCCGTGGATCGGATCGGCTCCGAGGAACGGGGAGATTCGCGGTGACTCGTCCCGTCCGGATCGGCATCACCAGTTTTGCTTCGCAGGGGGGGGGTGGAGTCGTCGCCACGGAGTTGGGGTTGGCCCTCGCGCGCCGCGACGACTTTCAGATTCACTTCATCAGTCACGCCCAACCTTCGCGACTGGTCGGCTTCATTCCCAACCTCTACTTTCACGAAGTCGAGACCAGCAGCTATCCTCCCTTCCCTCACGCACCGTACAGCCTGGCCCTGGCGAGCAAGATGACCGAGGTCGCGATCTATCACGACCTCGACGTTCTCCACGTTCACTATGCCATCCCTCACGCCGCCAGCAGCTACTTGGCCAAGCAGATGCTCCTGCCGCGGCCCATCGCGACCATCACCACCCTTCACGGGACCGACATCACCTTGGTGGGACGAGAGCCGGGCTTCTTCCCGCTGACCAAGTTCAGTATCGAAGCCAGCGACGCAGTGACCGCAGTGAGTCGCTTTCTCG
>JAJRXK010000073.1 GCA_024276305.1 Candidatus Krumholzibacteriota bacterium | reverse complement strand
TCGATCGCCTCATCCTGACCGATGATCCGCTTGCGCAGCTCGTCTTCCATCCGGATGAGCTTCTTGCTCTCTTCCTCTTCCACTTGGGTCGCGGGGACTCCGGTCATGTCGCTGATCACGCGATTGATGTCCTCCACCCCCACCACCGCCTCGGCTTCTTTCTTGGCCTCGGCCCAGGACTTCCGCTGCTTCGCCAACTCCTCGCGCAGAGTCTTCTCTTCGTCCCGGAATCGAGCTGCCTTCTCGAATTCCTGATCCTGAATGGCCGCCTCTTTGTTGCGGGCCATCTCTTCGATCTTTCTCTCGAGCTCTCGCAAGTCGGCCGGGATGGAAGACGCCGCCAACCGAGCCCGGCTTCCGGCCTCGTCGATGACATCGATGGCCTTGTCGGGGAGGTTCCGCCCGGAGATGTAGCGCACGGACAGATTGACTGCGGCCCGGATCGCCTCGTCGGTGTAGCTCACCCGGTGGTGAGCCTCGTACTTGTCCCGCAGCCCGAAGATGATCTCGATGGTTTCTTCTTCCGTGGGCGGATTCACCGTTACCGACTGGAAACGGCGTTCGAGGGCTCCATCCTTCTCGATGAACTTGCGGTATTCGTCGAGGGTGGTGGCGCCGATGCACTGGATCTCGCCCCGCGCCAGAGAGGGCTTGAACATGTTGCTCGCGTCGATCGCCCCCTCGGCACCGCCGGCTCCCACGATGGTGTGCAGCTCGTCGATGAAGAGGATGATCTCCTCGTCCTCGCGGATCTCGTTCATGATCGCCTTCAGGCGTTCTTCGAACTGTCCCCGGTACTTGGTTCCTGCCACCACACTTGCGAGATCGAGGGTGATGATCTCCTTCTGATGCAGAAGCGCCGGCGCCCTCTGATCCACGATGCGCTGGGCCAAGCCCTCGGCGATCGCGGTCTTGCCCACTCCCGGCTCGCCGATGAGCACCGGATTGTTCTTCTTGCGTCGCGACAGGATCTGGACCACACGGTCGATCTCTCGGTCCCGGCCGATGGTGGGATCGAGCTTCCCGTCCCGGGCCAGTTGGGTGAGGTTGCGCCCGAACTGGTCGAGAACCGGGGTCTCCTTCTTCTTCTGAGCCGCGGCCTCGCCCGCTCCCCCTTGAGCCGTGCCGAGGAGTTTCATGATCTCCTTGCGCACCTTGTCGTGGTCTGCCCCCAATTCGCGCAGGACCTGGGCGGCGACTCCTTCGCCTTCGCGGATCAGGGCGAGGAGCAAGTGCTCGGTTCCCACGTAGTTGTGGTTGTGCATCCGAGCCTCGTCGATGGACAGCTCCAGAACCCGCTTGGCCCGGGGAGTGAAGGGAATCTCACCAATGGTCAAGGTGCCGCTCTGGCTGGTGACCATGTCCTCGACCGCCTGTTGGATCTGGTCGAAGTCCATGTCCAGGCGCTGGAGGGCCTGGGCCGCGATGCCTTCGCCCTCGCGGATGATCCCCAACAGGAGGTGCTCGGTTCCGATGTAGTCGTGCTGCATGCGGCCGGCTTCGTCCCGGGCCAAGAACAGCACCTTGCGGACGCGTTCGGTGAAGCGATCGTTCATCGGTCCTCATCTCCTTCGACGGCCTGGGAAAGTTGTTCCCGCACGTAGTCTGCTCGCACTTCATCCCGTTCCGCGGCATCCATGCTTCGCCCGGCGGCGAGTTGCAGATGGGCACTCTGGACACTGATCAGCAGGGTATTCAAGATGCTTTCGTCCATTCTGGGCAAGATCTTGAGCATGGTCCCCATCCGGACATCACTGAGGAGCTCGAAAGCCTCCCTCGTGGAGAGGAGCCGACAGCTCCGAAGCAAGCCCCAGGCCCGCGCCACCCGGTCCTCCAGACGTTTGAGGTCCTTCTGGAGGAGTACGGATCGAGCGCGCCTTTCGCAAGAGATCACCTTTCTGGTGTGATGCAGCAATTCTTCCAGGATCTCGTCTTCGGTACGTCCGAGGGTGACCGAGTGCGACACCTGGAAAAGACTGCCGAGTGCGTCACTCCCTTCCCCGTAGAAACCCCGCACGGTATAGCGCAGCCTCCGCAGGCTGTGCAGAACCCGATCCAGGTCCCCGGTGATCCCAAGACCCGCCAGATGGACCAACACGCTGGCCCGCATTCCCGTCCCCACATTGGTGGGACAGGCGGTCAGATATCCGAATTCCTCGTCGTAGGCCAGGGGAACCACCTGGCCCACCGACTCGGCCAGTTCGCGGGCCCGCGCCAGGGCGCGGTGCGGCGACAGGCCAGGGGAAAAGGCCTGGACGCGGAGATGGTCCTCCTCGTTGAGCATGATCGCCTCGTCCTCGTCCGGTCCGACGATCACCCCCCGGCCCAGGATGTATTGGAGGAAGTCGACGCTCACGAGGTGCCGCTCCACCAGGAAGCGTCGCTGGAGATCCTCCAGGTCTTCCATGCGCCAGACCTGCCCCCCACGCTCCGCCACCAATTCGGCGCAGGCGACGAGAACCCCCTCCCGCAATTCGCAGAGCTCGTCGGCGGGCGTGATGTGGGTGAATCGGCTCTGCTCCAGATTGCGGGCCAGGCGGACCCGGCTACTGAGAGCGATGTCGCTCTCCGGCCCGGGCTGCGCAATCCACGGAGCCTGACGACGAGACATGGCCCGGAGCTCGGTCATGGCTTGGCCTGGGTCTCCGGAGAGGGACCCTCTCCACGTGCGATCCGGTCTCGGAGCTGGGCCGCTCGCTCGTACTCTTCCCTCTCGATGGCCTCTCGGAGCTGTCCCCGCAACGTCCTCAAGGCCTGGGGGGAAGGACCGGACTCCTGAGTCCGATGGCGGGTCTCACCGTGGATTCGCTGGAGCAACCGGCGCAACTGGGGGCGGAAGCTCCGATAACAATGGGGGCACCCGACCCTCCCCTGACGTCGCATGGTCGCCACGCTGGTGCCGCAGTGGGCACAACGAAGCGTGAGGGAACGCGAACGGGATTCGGCCGTGGGGGCCGCAGGGGAGATCGAGGCCGAGGCGGGGGTGAGAACTCCCCTTCGGCGGGCACAATTCGAGCAGAGCGAGAGCTCGTGCTTCTCGCCGTGGACGATCTCCGTGACTCGCACCCGAGCCGGCTGGTCGCAATCTTGGCAGTGGGTCACCGGTCAATCCTCCCGAGCCGGAGCGCTTCCGGCTCCCGTCGCTTCGTGCAGTACCCCGTCCGCGAGGTGGAGTTCCCGATCCGCTCTCTCGGCCAAATCGCGATCATGCGTCACCGCAACGACCGAAACTCCTTCGCGCCGGGCGAGCTCCAAGAGCTCTTGGTGCAAACGGGAGGCCCGACTTCGGTCCAGATTGCCCCCCGGTTCGTCGAGGAGGAGGAGCTCGGGTTGGTTCTGCAGGGCCCGGGCCACCGCCACTCGTTGCTGTTCCCCGCCAGAGAGCTCCCCCGGCAGGTGATCGCGTCGCTCCTCGAGCCCCACTCTGGCCAGAAGATCCTCCGCCCGCTCCTCGTCCCCGGGTCGAAGCCCTCGAATCCGTGAGGGCATCAGAATGTTTTCGAGGGCGGTGAAATCACCGAGCAGATGGTGCTGTTGAAAGACGAAGCCCAGGGCCCGGTTGCGGAATGCACTTCTCTCGGCCGAGGACCACTCCGCAAGATCGTCCTCCCGCCACAGAATAGACCCCGCGTCGGGGCGGTCAAGGCTCCCCAGCAGATTGAGGAGGGTGCTCTTGCCGCTCCCGGAGGCCCCGGTGATCGCAACCACTTCTCCCCGGCGAACTTCCAGATCGAGGCCTCGCAGGACTTCCACCGTTCGGTGCTGGGAACGAAAGCTCCGCCAGACTCCCCGGGCCAGGAGCAACCCCTCACTCATAGCGCAGCACCTCCACCGGGGTCAGACGGGTGGCCAGCCAGCTCGGCAGGAGGGTGGCCAAGAAGGTGAGCACCAGCGACGTGGCGGCCACGATCAAGAAATCCTGGGCCGTCGCGTGGACCGGAAGGGTGTCCACGAAGAGCACGTCCCCCGGAAGCGGGAATCCCACCCGATCCAGAAGGAAGACCAGGCCCAGGCCCATCAACGAGCCGACCGCGGTTCCGGCCGCCCCCAGGATGAGTCCGAGCTGAAGGAAGATTCCCACGAGCCGGCGCCTCCCCACCCCCAGCGACATCAGGATTCCGAGGTCCCGCTGACGATCGCGAACCATCATGGTGAGGATCGCCACCACACTGAAACTCGCCACCAGGCTGAGGAAGGTCAGCAGCAGGAACATCAACGCCTTCTCCATCTTGATCCACTCGAAGAGTTGGCTGTTGAGCCGGATCCAATCGTTGGTGAAGTAGCGGGGGTAGCCCAGCTCGGTCTCGATGCGGTCCGCAACCTCGGGGGCCTTCATCATGTCGGCCAGCCGCAGGCCGATCCCATCGGCTGGCGAGCTTCTGCCGAAGAGCTCCACCGCGACCTCGAGATCGATGTAGGAGAAGGCCACGTCGAATTCGTACATTCCGGAGTCGAGGATTCCCACCACCAGGAACTCCCGGGTCTCACTGCTGTAGTCCTGAGGCCCGCTCCCCGTCTTGCGAGGAGCGAAGAGGGCCACCACATCCCCCACTCCAGCCCGCAGACCATTCGCGAGCTCCACTCCGATGACGATCCCCGGCACGTCGGGGCCCCCTCCCAGAAAGCCCTCCGTGGAGAAGCCCCGGAAGGGTGGATCGACCTGCTCCGCGAAGGGAGTGACCTCCTCCTGCAAGTCGGGCCGGATCCCCCAGAGCACGGTTCCCCGATGAATGGGACGCCCCGGAATGCGCTCGTGGGCCAGAATGCTCTCGCTGCGCAAGAAGGGAGCGGCGCCGGTCACCTCGGGTCGATCCCTCAATTCGTCGAGCAGCCCATTGAGATCGTCGAATCCCTCCCGAGACAGCACAGTCACCATGGGCATGTTCTCGACGAATTTGATCTGAATCTGGTCGCGGAAGCCGTTCATCACTGCGAGGGTGACGTCCAGAACCATCACACTGATGGTGATCCCCAATCCGGCGAAGATCGCGATCAACGAGAGAAACCTCGAGCTGCGGCTTCGCAAGAATCGGGTGGAGATGTGACCGACAAAACCCACTGCGAACCGAACCTTTCCTTCGCCGAGAGAGATCGCTCGAAGCGCTGCGACTATTCCTGAGGCCTCAGCTGCGGAAAGAGAAGCACGTCACGGATCGAGTGCGAATCGGTGAAGAGCATCACCAACCGGTCCATGCCCATTCCCAACCCACCGGTCGGGGGCATCCCGTATTCCAGAGCACGGAGGAAGTCCTCGTCGAGGTCCTGAGCTTCCTCGTCTCCCGCTTCCTTCAATCGCAACTGCTCCTCGAAGCGGGCCCGCTGATCGCGGGGATCATTCAGTTCGGTGAAGGAATTCCCCACTTCGAATCCCGCGATGAATGGCTCGAAGCGCTCGACCAACTCCGGGTCGTCGCGATGCCGCTTGGCGAGGGGGCTCAATTCGACGGGGTGATCGCAGACGAAGGTGGGCTGGATCAGGTGCGGCTCCACCTTCTCGCTGAAGATTTCGTCGAGAATCTTTCCCCGGCCCATGCTGTCGTCGACCTCCAGGCCCAGCTCCTCCGCCCGAGAGGCGGTGGCGCTCCGATCGAGGTCGCGGAAGTCGGTCCCGGTATGTTCCCGGAGCAGGTCCAGGAAGGTCACCCGACGGAATCCCTCCGAGAGGTCGATGAGGTGCTCCCCGTAGCGAATCTTTCCGTCCTCTCCGAATTCCTCGGCCAAGCGCCGCAGAATCTGCTCCACGAGTTCCATCATGTCGTTGTAGTCCCAATAGGCGGCGTAGCACTCCATCATCGTGAATTCCGGATTGTGGGTCCGGTCGATGCCCTCGTTGCGAAAGTCCTTGGCGATCTCGAAGACCCGATCGAATCCGCCGACGATGAGGCGCTTCAGGTAGAGTTCATCCGCGATCCGGAGGTACAGGGTCGCGTCCCCCAGAGCGTGGTGCACGGTGGTGAAAGGACGTGCGGTCGCGCCTCCGTAGACCGGTTGCAAGACCGGAGTCTCGACTTCGAGAAAACGCTCCTCGAGGAGGACGTCCCGAACGATCTGAAGAATGCGGGCACGCTTCTCGAAGGTCTCCCGGACCTCCCGGTTCATGATGAGATCGACATAGCGCTGCCGATACCGCGCCTCCTTGTCCTTGAGGCCATGCCACTTCTCGGGAAGCGGCCGCAGGGATTTCGTGAGCAGTTGGAGGTGCTGGACCAAGCACGAAGTCTCTCCCTTCTGGGTCCGACACATCGAACCCTCGACCCCGATGACATCTCCGACCTCCATGAGCTTGAAGATCTCGTAGGCTTCGTCACCGACGACATCCTTGCGCAGCCAGAGCTGCAAACGTCCGTCTTGGTCTTCGAGATCGGCGAAGCCCATCTTCCCGTGGCGCCGCTTCGAGACCAAGCGTCCCGCCAGGCGAACGGTGGCCTCCGCCGCAACCAGAGACTCCTCCTCCTGTCGGACCTCGACCAGGCGATGCGAACGATCGAAGCGACGGGGATAGACCTCGACTCCGAATTCCTCGTAGCGAGCGATCTTGGCCATGCGATCCTGGATCAGGCGGTGCTGGGCATCCATGCAGAGCTTCCTCGTAACGGGGTCAAAGAGAATCGGAGAGCGGGACGCGGATCATGCCGATTCGGCCCCGGACTGAGTGGTGGCATTGGCCCGTAGATAGGCCAGCGTGAACAATTCGAGATCTCCGTCGAGCACTCCCTGAGCATTCGCGGTCTCGACCTCGGTGCGGTGGTCCTTCACCTTAGTATAGGGTTGGAGGACATAACTGCGAATCTGACTTCCGAAGTCGATCTTCATCTTGGAGCTCTCCAGCTCCGCCTGTTTGGCCTGCTCTTCTTCGAGCCGCTTCTGATAGAGCCGAGCGTAGAGCATCTTCATGGCCGCATCCTTGTTGCGATGCTGGCTTCGTTGGTTCTGACACTGCACGACGATGCCGGTCGGCACGTGGGTGATCCGAATTGCACTGCTCGTCTTGTTGACATGCTGGCCGCCCGCCCCACTGGCGCGATAGGTGTCGATGCGCAAGTCCTTCTCGTCGATTTCGATGTCCACATTGTCTTCGTCCACGAGCGGGTAGACGAAGCACGAGGCAAAGCTCGTGTGCCGACGGCTCTGAGCGTCGAAGGGACTGATCCTCACCAGACGGTGGACCCCGCTCTCGCCCTTGAGATAGCCGTAGCAGTAGGGAGTTCGGATCTCCAGGGTGGCCGACTTGATTCCGGCCTCGTCCGCAGGCACGGTGTCGAGCACTTCGTAGTCCCAACCCTCCGCCTCGCAATAGCGCGAATACATGCGCAGGAGCATGGCCGCCCAGTCCTGGGACTCGGTCCCCCCCGCCCCCGGATTGATCTGAAGGATGGCCCCCTTGTCGTCATCCTCTCCCGAGAGCAGAAAACGGGCTTCGAGTTTCTCCAGAGCCCGAATGCTTTCGCCCAAGGCTCGCTCCGCCTCTCGAGCACTCTCCGCATCGCCCTCCTCCGCCATCTCGCGGTAGAGCTCCACCTCGTCGAGCTTTTCTTCGACCGTGGCCACTGCACCGGTCCACTGCTTCAGACGATTCGATTCCCGCACCGTCTCCTGGGCCGCGGAGTGATCGTCCCAGAACCCTGGCTCGGCCATCACCTGGTCCAACTCTTCGAGGCGCTTCAACAATCCCGGGAAGTCAAAGACCCTCCTTGAGTTCTTCACAGCGTCGCCGAAGATCACGCACATCGTTCATGATTCCTCTTCTCCCGGACCCTCCAGAGGCCCCTGTTGCGGCCGCGGCGCGGCCATGCGTGCCTCCCTCTCTCCGAAGGCGGTCCCCAAACGTCGATCCACGAGGTCGAAGAGCTGCCGCCGCAACTCTGATCGCGGGACCGAGCTATCCAATACCTCATCTGCCCGACCGAGGGAAGCCTCCACTGCGCTTTGGCCCTCGATGCGACGTCGTGCGCTCTCGTCGTCCAGCGCGTCGCGGTCGCGGATCCTCCCCAGACGCAGCTCCCTCTCCGCGCTGACCCCCACCACGAGATCCGCCGGAAGAGACGGTTCGAATTGGAAGTGCAGCGCGGCGTCCACGACGATCAACTCCGCCGCCCGGCTCCTCCGCAGAACATCGATGCGACGGTGGATTTCCGCTACCAGTGGCGGGTGGACAATGGCGTTGAGCCGGGCCAACGCCTCGGCCTCCCCGAACACGACCTGAGCCAAGAGGCGGCGCTCGACTCCACCATCCGCGTCCAGGATCGCGGTCGAGAATGCCTCCACCACGCGCGATCGAATTTCCTCGCGGTCGAGCATCTCGTGCCCCACCGCATCGGCGTCGATCCACCAGGCCCCGCGCTCCGCCAACCATCCGCAGAGAGTCGACTTGCCGGCGCCGGTGGGACCGGTCACCACGAGGACCGGAACCTCACCCGAACTCATGCCTTCGCCTCGGCCCAATTCGGTCCATGCGCCAGGTCCACGACCAGAGGCACTCGCAGCTCGGCCACGCCCTCCATCTCCTCGCGAACCATCGCGGAGAACTCATCGACCACCCCTTCTTCCACTTCGAAGACCAACTCGTCGTGGACTTGGAGGAGCATCCGGGCCGCGACCTTCTCGCGCTGCATCCGTTGGTCCAATCGAATCATCGCCACTTTGATGAGATCGGCCGCCGACCCTTGGATGGGCGTGTTCACGGCGATCCGTTCCCCGAAAGACCGTTGGCGCGGATCGCGGCTCTGAAGTTCGGGAACCGGCCGGCGGCGCCCCAGGAGGGTCCGCACCTCGTGGTCGCGTTCGGCCCGGGCCACGCACTCCTCGATGAACTCCTTCACCCTCGGCAATCGTTCGAAGTAGGCATCGATGAATCCCTTCGCTTCTTTGGTGCTCACCCCGATCTGCTGCGCCAGAGCTCGTGCTCCCATCCCGTAGAGGATGCCGAAGTTGATCGCCTTGGCGCGACGTCGCATGTCCGAGTCGACCTCGTCGACCTCCACGTGATTCACCAGGGCTGCGGTCCTCACGTGAATGTCTTCTCCCCGCCGGAAGGACTCGCAGAAGACCTCGTCCTGGGCGAAGTGCGCCATGAGTCTCAGCTCGATCTGACTGTAGTCGGCGGCCAACATCACCCAGCCCTTGGCCCGAGGTACGAAGGCCTCGCGGATCCGGCGTCCTGCTTCGGTGCGGATGGGGATGTTCTGCAAGTTCGGATCGGCGCTGCTGAGGCGCCCGGTCGCAGCCACGGTCTGCTTGAAGGAAGTGTGCACGCACCCCGTCTCCGGATTCACCAGTCGGGGAAGCGCGTCGACGTAGGTCGACAACAACTTCGAGAACTGCCGATACTCGAGAAGCTTGGCGGGCAAGGGATGTTCCTCGGCCAGCGCAGTCAGGACTCCGACATCGGTGGAGTATCCGGTCGAGGTCTTGCGCTTCGGGCTCAGGCCCAGACGGTCGAAGAGAACGGTCTGGAGCTGCTTGGGGCTGTTGAGATTGAAAGGTTCCCCGGCCAGGGAGTGAATCTCCTCGGTGAGCCGTCCCAGCTGCTTCTGCCACTCTCGACGCAGAACTCCGAGGTGATCGAGGTCCAAACACACTCCGTCCGTTTCCATTCGCTGCAGAACCCGCGAGAGGGGGAGCTCCACCTCGTCGAGGAGAGGCTTCAATCCATGCTCCTCGATGCGCGGTGCGAAGAGCTGTGCCAACCTCAAGGTGATGTCCGCATCTTCGCAGGCGTAGTGGCCGAGACGTTCCAGGGGAACCTTACGAATGTCCTTTTCGGCTGCACCTTCGAAGAGCTCTTCGAAGTGGACGGTTCGGTATCCCAGCTCTTCCGCGGCGAGGGCGTCCATGTTGTGCTGGCGTCGGTCTGGAGCCAGGAGGTGGCTCGCGATCAAGGTGTCGAAGGCAATCCCCTGTACTTCGATCCCGTGCCTCCGGAGCACGACCTGGTCGTACTTCAGATTCTGACCGACCTTGGAAATCCCAGGATCCTCGAGATAGGGCCCGATGACCGGTCGAAGTCGCTCCCATTCGATCCCCTGAGGTTCCTTGGCGAAGAGATCGCCGGCGGTGCCCGAACCCGTCGCCACCGGGATGTAGACCGCCGTTCCTTCCTCGGTGCTCAGCGAGATCCCCACGAGCTCTGCGCGGAGCGGATCGAGCGCCGTGGTCTCGGTGTCGAGACTCCACCAGCAGTTCTGATCGAGACTCTGGAGATGGGCGCGTACATCCTCGACGCTCTCCAGGATGCGGTAGTCCACCGAGGTCGTCGATTCCTCTTCGCCGGTCGCCTCCGGGAATCGGTCGAGAAGAGAACGGAATTCCAACTCGCGGCAGAGTTCGCGAAAGGCATCGGTCCAGGGATTGACCCGGGGAAGGTCTTCCCACCTGAGATCGAGGTCCAAATCGGTGCGCAGGGTGACCAAGTCTCGACTGAGGTGAAGGAGCTCCTCGTGCTCTCGGATGGCAGCCCTCTGCCGGGGACTGACCCGTGAGTCGTCCAGGCGTTCGAGAAGGCGATCCACGCTCTCGAAAGTGCGGACCAGCTTGAGAGCCGTCTTTTCCCCTACTCCGGGGACTCCGGGAACGTTGTCGGACTTGTCTCCCATGAGCGCCAAGACGTCCCGATACTGCGCGGGCCGAATCCCGAACTTCGCCTTGACCGAAGCCTCATCGACCACCAGATCCTCCCGCTGACTCCGCACCGCGGGCTTGAGAAGCCTCACCCGTGGTCCCACCATGGGAATGAAATCCTTGTCCCCGGAAAAGATCCAGACTTCATGACCCACCTCTGCCGCTTGAAGGGCCAATGAGGCTAGCACATCGTCCGCTTCCACGCCCTCGCGCTCGAAGACCGGAATGCCCATGCTCGAGACCAACTCGCGCACTCTCGGAATCTGCGCCACGATCTCCGGTGGGGTCGGCGGCCGATTCGCCTTGTACTGAGGATAGAGTTCGTGCCGAAAATTCTTGGCTCGGACATCGAAGGCGCAGAGCAACGCTTCGGCTCCGCAGTCCTCGACCAAATGGAGCAGAGCCTGCGCGCTCCCGAAGGCCGCATTGGTCAGCTCTCCAGACCGAGTCAGCAGCGGTCGCCCTTGGAGGGCGTAGTGCGAACGGAAGACCATCGCGGTTCCGTCGATCAAGAAGATCTTCATCGCTGCGATCCTTCTTCCGCATCGGGGGAGTTCTGCAGGTAGAGACCATGTTCTCGAAGGTATCGTTGCACGGCCTCGGGGAGTTCGGGGCAGGCCTTTCCCGCTCGAAGCCGGCGCCGCAAGGATGTCGACGAGAGTTCGACCGCCTCACCCTCCAACCAGTGCACCGGATGACCGAAGACCGTTTCCAATCGCGGGCGGCCCCCAGGAGGGCGCGCCATGACCACCGGCGGGGCCATCTTCACGAGCTCCTCGGGCTCCTTCCACTGGGGCAGATGCCAGAAGGAGTCCTCCCCCATGAGAAAGAAGAAGTCCAGGCCCGGATGACCTTCCCGAAGAGTGCGCAGCGTGTCCACGGAACGCTGCCCGGGCGGAGCCTGCAATTCGACTTCGCACACCTTCCAATCGGGATGGCCCGCCATCGCCAGCCCCAGCATCTGACAGCGGTCATCGGCGGAGGCTCCGGGCGCCCCGGGCTTGTGAGGGGCGTGGCGGGCGGGAAGGAACCAGACCTCGTCGAGTTCGAGTTGGTCCTGCGCCCGGCGAGCCAGGGTCAAGTGCGCGCGGTGCACGGGGTCGAAACTCCCGCCGAAGACTCCGATGCGGCGCCTCACTTGGAGCTTCCGTTCGCCTCCTGGGGCGTCTCCGACCGGAGTTCGGCGAGGGCCTTCGTCGCCTGGGGGCCGAAGGTCGACTCCGGAGACTCGTCCACGATCTTCTGCCAATAGTCCCCGGCCATGTCGGCGTCCCCGGTGGCGAGGGCCAGGTTCCCGGCCATCCAGAGCATCTCGGGACGGAGAACACTGTCCGGGCGATCCTCCAGGAGAGCTTCGAGAGTGACCAGCGCGGCGCGTGGTCGGCCCAGTCGACGGTAGAGGACTGCGGCTTGGAGACGCTTGCGGTCAAGTCGTTCCTGCAGTGCCAACGCCTCTCTCTCCGCGTCCTCGTGGCGAGCGCCGTTGGGGAACTGGCGCAGATAGCGCTGGAAGTGCTCGAGCGCTCGGCGGGTGGGCGTCTGATCATGGGCCAGGGACGGAGCCTGCTGGCGATAGCACAATCCCTCCATGTACCAAGCGTCATCCACTCGAGCACTGTTCGGATAGTCGGTGCGCAGGATCTCGAATTCCACCGCCGCCACCGGGTAGTCCTTGTCCTTGTACCGAGCCATGGCGATTTGGTACTGCGCCTCGTCGACTTTCGGATCGGTGGGATTGCGACGGACGAAGAGCTTCAGATCCTCGATCGCCTCGAAGTAGTGCTCGTCTTCGAACTCCGCGATCCCGCGCTCGTAACTCCCCACCGGCAACTTTCCGGCGGCGCCGCTACAACCGGCGAACAATAGCAGCCCCAAGATCCATCGCTGGCTTCGCACCTCAATGCACCCCCATCTCGTGGAGTTCATCGAGCTGAGTTCGCGCCATCTCCACATAACGGCCCCCGAACTCCGAGCCGTTGTTGACAACCTCTTCGTAGTGATCCCGCGCCGCCTCCAGATTCCCACGATTCTGTTCGACTCGGCCCGCCCGGTAATGCAGCTCTTGCTGGAGATCTGCGTGCCAACCGACGGAGAGCCCCTTCTCGTACCACCCCAGGGCCTCTTCGTCCTGACCGTGCTCTTCCGCCTTCTGACCCAGACCGATGAGCAGCTTGATATAGCGCCAGTTCACTCGGCGCATGTGGTGACGATCGTTCGGCCACCTCTCGCGATACTCTTCATAGACCAATCGCGCGGCTTCGGGAGAACCGGTCTTCTCCAAACAGACCGCGTAACGATAGACCCACTCCTTGCGCTTGGCCGTGGACCCGTCGGTCTCGTCGTGGAGCTGCCGGTAGACGCCGTAGGCATGATCATAGTCTTCGTCGTAGCGGTAGAAGCGATCGCCGACTGCGTCCTTCAGGTCACCCAAGTCAACCGTGGGGTCGAAGATATAGGCCTGCTTCATCCGAAGTGCGGCGCGGACCTTCCACTCCTTCTGCCAGTCCGATCGAGCCAGGTCCGCCAGCAACCCACCGCATTCGGATGCCAGAGTGGAATCCGCGCCGACCGCCCGCTGGAGGAGAGGGATGGCGATCTTGTCGGCATTCTGGCTCAACAGCGCAACGCCTTCGGCATAGTCCAGGACCGGCCCTTTTTCACCCGCCGATCGGTAGACCTCGACCTGGGCGAGAGCATCCTCGTAACGGCCCGCATCGAGGAGCGCTCGGAACTCCTCCATGCGATTGGGAGCCTTCCCTCCCCCACAACCCACGATCACTCCCATCGCCAACAGCAACGTCGACCACATCATGCCCTTCACCAGTTGCACCTCCCGGTCGCGGCTTCGTCTGCAATCATCAATTCGCTCCGCTGAAGTAGAGGGTCACCACGCCCAGGAGCAGGCCACCCACCACACCCTTCTCCCACCATGCCGCCCCCTCCGCCCCCAGGGGCGGGACGATGGCCGAGGCCCATGCGGGGCGATCCGCGGACAACTCCTCGACCGCCGACGCCGGAATCCAGTCCTCATTCTGCAATGAGGGAGCCCCCTGCCAATACCACCGTCCCGACTGGGGATCGCTGAGCCGACCGTGCACCGACAGGACCGCGCGCCGCAGCCACTGCGTCTCTCCGAGACCCAAGAAACTCCCGCGATGGCGGGGAGTGTCGATGGCTGCTGCATCTACGGTGAGATCGAGACGCCATGCTCCCGGATCGGGTTCGGTCCGCGGACTCAGGATCTGGACCTCATATCCAGCGTCCCAAAAGAAGTTCCCGACCGCCTCCGACAGGGCCTTCACCGCACGATCCGAACCGGAGGAGTCGACCACACTCAGGGCCAGGAGCTGAGCTCCATGAGCCCGAGCCGCCTCCTCCACCGGGCGCAGAATCTCTTGCAGCAAAAGAGTCGCGGTCTCGCCATCGGTGGGATGGACCGATTCGGCCCTTGCCTGCGAGCCGAAGATCGTCGCCACTGCGATCGCGATCCACATCAGCCTCGTCCCACGAATCGGAAAAGAGGTCATCGAAGTTCCTTCTCTCTCTGGGCCACGAAGTCGAAGGGCCCGCATCCCACCAGACGCCCCGTGCACCAATCGCCACTTCGGAGGCCCGAACCGTCCAACCATACGCCGCCATCGATCTCGTAGCAAAAGCCTTCGCTGCGGGCGAAGGCGATGGGGCCCTCGTGCTCGGACAAACCCAAGTCCTGCCCCGCCTCCAGGGCCACCCCCTCGAATTCCGCGGCCCGCACGTCGTCGTAGACCCGGTCCACCACCAATTCTACCGTCGATCCCAGTCGGCGTTCCTTGAGAGACTGGCCGATTTCCCATTGCAGGGACTCGACTCGCGCTCGTCGGTCCTCCTTCTCCGCCGGATCGATGTCGTCGACCCACGCTCCAGCCGTGGTCTGGGTCTCGTGGGAGTAGACGAAGGTTCCGAGGTGATCGAATCCCACCGCGTCGAGGAAGTCCATGAGATCGACGAGGTCGTCCTCGGTCTCCCCGGGGAATCCGAGCAGAGCCGTCGTCCTCAACATCACTTCGGGCCGAAGAGCGCGGAGCGCCTCGATCTTGCGGCAGAACTGCTCGGGATCGTATCCGCGTTTCATCCGCTCGAGCACCGAAGGAGAGGCGTGCTGCACCGGAATGTCGAGGTAGCTCACTACCTTCTCCTGGGCGTACACGTCTTCGATCAAGGGCAGCGTGAGCATCGGAGGGTAAGCATACATGATGCGGATCCACCGCAGCTCTTCGATACCCGACAACGCCCGGCAGAGGTCGCCCAAACGCGGTTGACCCGACAGGTCGATCCCGTAGGCCGAACTGTTCTGAGAGATCAGGATCAGCTCGCGCACCCCCTGGCTCACGAGCTGGTGAGCCTCGGCCAGAAGCTCCGGGATGGTCCGGCTGCGCTGACCTCCGCGGAGCGCGGGAATCTTGCAGAAGCTACAGCTTTGGTTGCACCCTTCGGCAATCTTGAGATGGGCCACATGCGAGGGCGTCAGCAGGCGGCGAGCTCCGTAACCCGCGTAGGGCGCAAGATCCGGAGACTCGAGGGGAGGAGCCTGACCCCCGCGGGCCAACTCGGAGAGCCGATGATACTGACCGACTCCCAGGACGTGGTCGACCGCGGGCACTTCTCGCTGGAGATCGTGAGTGGCGCCCTGGACCATGCAGCCGATGGCGACGAGCTGGGCTTCCCCCTTCTCCTCTCCCAGTTCTCTCAAACGATCCAGACTCTCTCGACGAGCACTCTCGAGGAAGCCGCAGGTGTTGAGGACGATCAGCTCTGCGTCGGCAGCGCGGTCCACGATTTCGAAGCCCTGGTCCATCAGGAGCCCCAGGGCGCCCTCGCTGTCCACTAGGTTCTTCTCGCAACCGAGGGTCTCGAGATACACGCGCCGCACCGGAGAGAAGGATGCCTCTTCGGACCCGCGGGTCACGCCTCTCCCTCCAGCTCTTCTTTGGGGATGAGCACCGATCGCGCTCGGCTCCCCTCGTTCTCTCCGACCACCCCGGCTGCCTCGAGCATGTCCATGAGGCGCGAGGCCCGCGTGTAGCCGATGCGAAGACGACGCTGGAGCATGGTGGTCGATCCCGACTGACTCAGGATCACCATGCGCCGCGCCTCCTCCAGGAGATCGTCATCGCCGAGGTCGACTCCCCCCGGTCCATTGGCGCCGGCATCGAGATCGAGTTCGTCGGGGTCATCCGCATAGTCCATCCAGTAGGCGACCACTCGCTCGCATTCCTCGGTGCTGATATAGGCTCCATGCACCCGCAGGGGTTGGGCCATCCCCGCCAGCAGAATCAACATGTCTCCTTTGCCCAGGAGCTGCTCGGCCCCCGAACCATCGATGATGGTGCGACTGTCGATCTTGCTGATCACCCGAAAGGCGATACGGCTGGGAAAGTTGGCCTTGATCACGCCGGTGATCACATTCACCGACGGACGCTGGGTCGCCAGCACCAGATGGATGCCCACGGCTCGGGCCATCTGAGCCAAGCGAGCGATGGGCAACTCCAGGTCACTCCCCAGCTGCATCATCAAGTCCGCCAACTCGTCGATGATCAACACGCAGAAAGGCAGGGTCTCTCGGATCTTCTCTTGGGTCTTTTCGTCCTTGGCCTGTCCCGCGCGTACCTTCGCGTTGAAGGCCGCAATATTTCGCACTCCGTGGCGGGCGAGGAGCGCATAGCGCGTTTCCATCTCTGCCACCATGTACTTGACGGCCTTGAGCGCTTCTCGGGGCTGAGTGATGACCGGATGCATGAGGTGGGGGATTCCGTTGTACACGGTGAGTTCGAGCATCTTGGGATCGATCATCAGCATCCGCACTCGATCGGGCCCGTTGCGCAGGAGCAGGTTGCAGATGATGGCATTCACGCAGACGCTCTTGCCGCTCCCGGTCGCCCCCGCGACCAGCAGATGGGGCATGTCCCCCAGATCCGCGAAGAAGGGCGAGCCCTCGGTGTCCTTACCGACCGCGATGGCCAGTGGGGCGTCGTTGCCGTCCTGCGGAATCGCCCCCACCACCTGCTTCAGTCCCACCATCTGCGGATAGGGATTCGGAATCTCGATGCCCACCGCGGCCTTGCCCGGAATCGGAGCTTCGATGCGAATCCGGGCCGCCCGCATGGCCAGGGCCAGATCGTCGGCCCGCGAGGTGATCTGACTGACCTTCACTCCGGCTGCGGGTTCGAACTCGAAGGTGGTGACCACCGGTCCCGGTCGCACTTCGTTGATCTGACCGGCAATCCCGTAGTTGGCCAGGGTCTCCCGCAGCAGGCGGGCGTTCATCTGGAGGACTTCCCGGCTGAAGCCCCGCTCCTCTTTCTGGACGTCGTCCAAGAGGTCGGTAGCTGGCAGAGGATAGCTCTCGCGCCGGCGACGGCGCCGGCGAACGCGGATCTCGTCCTCGGCCAGGAGCTCGGAGGGGTCACGGCTCAAGCGGAACTCCTCTGCGTCCCCTTCGACATCTGCCTCCGATCCCTCCACCAGGGCACGGGGGCCGAAGGGATCCTCCTTCGAGGGACCGACCGACCGCCGAGCCAGAGGATTCTCGTCCTCGTCCAACCCGATGATCGAGGCCTCGGCGGCCTCCTCTTCTTGCGACCGTCTCTCCTTTCCCTCGACCGAAGCCGGCAGAGAGGCCTGATCGGCTCGAGCCTTGCGACGCTCCTCTCTCCACGCCCGAAGCGCCGCCCGGAGCCGTCCGCCGACCGCTTCCCAGGCATCGACCACTCGGTACCGCAGCTCATCGCCCAGATCGGCCAGAATTCCGGCCGCGGGCTTCAGGGTCGCCATGAAGGTGTCCAGGGCCGGAGCCGGAATCCGGAGGGGGGGAAGAGGGCGCAGAATCAACCAGGAGCTCAGAAAGCCCAGGCCGAGAAAGGATCCCACCCGGCCCACCACCGTCGCCAGCAGGGCTTCGACCGAAGTCCCGAGGGCGCCGCCGAGGCCGGCAGGCCAATGAATCCTGCTCCACTGGGGATGAGCCACGAATCCGGACCAGGCCACCAGGCTCAGCGCCATCCACCCCAATTGCCGCAATCGGCGCCTCCGAGAGGCGGCAGGGGAGAGCCACACCCAGATCCAAGGCAGTGCGGGCAGAGCCCAGAAGAAGATCGGCCCGACCGCCCAGCGGGAGGCTTCCCCCACGAAGGCCCCCAACGGCCCCACCGGGAGCCGGGGGTCGGCCTGGGAGGCCAGGATCTCGCCGAACGAGGCGGGGATCGCCGGACCGACTCCACCGAGGCAGACGATTCCGAGGTAAAGGCTCAGAATCCCGGTGATCATCACGTCTAGGGTGCGAGGTCGACTAGAGCGGCGACGCTTGGCCATGGTGAAGCTCTCGAAAACGGGTCAGATTGAGTCGTGGGCTGCGGGGCATCGACTTCACGGCGGCACCGCGCAATCAATCCACCCAGGTGTCGAGGATCCGGCGGAGAGAGGCCAGGGCTCCATCTCCGCCGACCGCCGGCGCGATCGCCGACCCCACCGCCACTCCGGCGATGTGGGAGTCCCGAAGGCCTTCGACATTCTGGGGGCCGATTCCCCCAATGGCGATCACCGGCAGACTAGTACCAGCGGCCACGCGGGTCAACGCCGCCACACCACAGACGCGGCTCTCCGGGCGGGTCTGCGTCGGATGGACCGCCCCGAAGCCGATGTAGTCGGCGGCCTCTCCCACCCGGGCGGCCTCCTCGCCGTCGTGGGCGGTCACCCCGAGGATGGCCGAGGGACCCAGGACCTTCCGCGCGAGGTCGGGGGGGAGATCCTCGGAGCCCACGTGGGCACCCTCGAGGCCCGCGGCCAGGGCGACGTCCACCCGATCATTGAGGATCAGAGGCACTCCCCGACCCTGGATCGCCGAATGGACGCCGCAGGCGAGGTGGTACAATTCGCGGGGCGAAAGTTCCTTGGCCCGCAGCTGGAGGCAGTCCACTCCCCCCTCCACCAGCCGAAGGGCCTCGGCCTCCATCCCCTGGGCTTCCACCAGACCGGTGTCCAGAAGGGCGTAGAGCAACGGCGCGCCGCCCCGCCTCCGGCGGCCGAAGAGCGGCGATCTCGGTTCGGGGGACCGATCCACCACCGCGGTGCCCGGTCAGCCCAGAGCCTGGGCGGCCATGGCCTCGGAGATCTGTCCGATGTGCTCGTCCAGGAAGTGAGTGGTGGCTTCTCCTCGACGGAAGGTCTCGTCACGGATCACCTGCTGGTGGAAGGGAGCCGAAGTGGGGATCCCGTCGACCACCAACTCGTCCAGCGACCGCTCCATCCGCGCCAGAGCCTCGGCCCGATCGCGACCGTGACAGATGAGTTTGGCCAACAGAGAGTCGTATTGGGGCCCCACGACATAGCCCGTGTAGATGTGCGTGTCCAGCCTCACCCCGGGCCCCCCGGGGGGGTGGAAGGCCACGATGCGTCCAGGAGCCGGGGCGAAATTGCGCTGCGGGTCCTCTGCGTTGATCCGGCATTCGATGGCGTGGCCGCGGATCTCCACGTCCTCCTGACGGAATCGCAGGGGGGCCCCTGAGGCCACCCGGATCTGCTCCTTCACCAGGTCGATGCCGGTCACCATTTCCGTCACCGGATGCTCGACCTGGATGCGCGTATTCATCTCCATGAAGTAGAACTCACGCTGCTCGTCGAGGAGGAATTCCACCGTTCCGGCCGACGAATAGCCCACGTGATTGCAGAGCTGAATGGCCGCGTCCCCCATTCTCTGCCTCAAGTCCTCGTCGACCGCGGGAGAGGGGGCTTCCTCGATGAGTTTCTGGTGGCGACGCTGGACCGAACAGTCGCGCTCGCCGAGGTGGATCACGTGACCGTGTTCGTCGGCCAGGATCTGGATCTCGACATGGCGCGGAGAGAGAATGAGTTTCTCCAGGTACAGATCGCCATTTCCGAAGGCGGCCGCGGCTTCGGTGCCCGCGGTGACCCAGGCCCGCCGCAATTCCGCCGGATCCGCCGCCGGACGCATGCCCTTGCCCCCACCTCCGGCCACCGCCTTGACCATGATCGGGTAGCCGATTCCCTCGGCCAATCGCAGGGCTTCGTCGAGGTCGGCAATGACTCCTTCACTCCCCGGAACCACCGGGACCCCTGCTTCCATCGCCGATTGGCGCGCACGGTTCTTGTCCCCCATCCGAGTGATGAGCTCGGCCCTCGGTCCGATCCACTTCAGCTCGCAGCGCGCGACGATCTCCGCGAATTCGGCGTTCTCGGCCAAGAAACCATAGCCCGGATGCACCGCATCGGCCCCGGTGATCTCGGCCGCCGAGATGAGGCGGGGAATGTTGAGATAACTGCCCACCGCACTGGGAGCTCCGATGCAGACCGACTCGTCGGCGAACTTCACGTGGAGCGCTTCCGAGTCTGCGGTGGAGTGCACCGCGACCGTCTCGATTCCGAGCTCACGACAGGCGCGCATCACCCGCAGCGCGATCTCGCCACGGTTGGCCACCAAGACCTTCTGGAGCATGGTTCACCTCGAAGCTGTGTGGCGGTCGCCCGACCGCCGGGGTCCAAACAATGGACGAATTCCCGGGGAAGGGCAAGTTTCCCCGGCGGCGGCGAACTGGTGGGCGGCGTCGTTCGCGATAGGAAGCGGGGTCAGATCCGGACGAAGTCGCCCGAAGCGGAGTCGTTCTCCTCGCGGCTCTCGTTCTCGAATCGCTCCCAGCTTCCATCGCTGGTTCCCTGGATCCCCTTGACCCGGAGGCTGAATCCATGGGGATTGGAGCAAGCTCGGAGGGCTTCTTCGAGACTGATCCTGCCCTGCTTGAAGAGGGCCATCAGAGATTGATCGAAGGTCTGCATCCCGTAGGTCACCACTCCGGCCGCAATGGCATCGGGAATCTGGTGGGTCTTCTCGGGGGTGCGGATGTACTCCTGGATGGTGCTGGTGTTCACCATGATTTCCACCGCGGGCACGCGCCCGTGGCCGCTCAGGTCGGGGATCAGACGCTGACAGATGATCCCGCGGAGGGTGTTGGAGAGCAGGAATCGGATCTCCTGGTGCTGATGGGGCGGGAAGAAGCTCAGGATACGATGGATGGTCTGGGCCGCGTCCATGGTGTGCAGAGTGCTGAAGACCAAATGTCCGGTGTCGGCGGCGGTGAGGGCGGTCTTCATGGTCTCGGCATCACGAATCTCACCGATGAGGATCACGTCGGGATCCTGTCGCAGCACATGGCGCAGGGCCTCGGGAAAGCTGGCGGTGTCGGTGCCGACCTCGCGCTGGTTGATCAGGGAGTTCTTGTCGCGGTGGAGGAATTCGATGGGATCCTCGATGGTGATGATGCTGCCCTGGCGTTCGCTATTGATCACGTCGATCATGCCCGCCAGAGTGGTCGACTTTCCCGATCCCACCGTACCGGTGACCAGCACCAGGCCCCGGGGTTTCATGGCCAGATCGCGGCACACCTCCGGCAGTCCCAGAGAGTCGAGGGGTTTGATCTCCACCGGCACCTGCCGGAAGACCATCGCCACGCTCCCGCGCTGCACGTAGAAATTGGCGCGGAATCGGGCCAAACCCGGGACTCCGAAGGCAAAGTCGACCTCCCGAGTGGTCTCGAACTGCTCCCGCTGGGCGGGCGTCAGAATGTGCTGGACCAATTCGGCCATGTCCTGGGGCGTTGGCGGATCGAAATCGAGCCGAATGAGGCTACCATCCACTCGCGCCGAAGGGGCCACGCCGACCTTGAGATGGAGATCGCTCGCATCCCGATCGATCATCTCTTGCAGAATCGACTTCACCTGGATCGCCACAATGGGACTCCCGTGACCGTGAGTTGCTCATCCTTCCCCGTTCTTCCTTCTCGGGGAGCGTCTTTTCTTCTGCCTTCTGGAGACGGAGGCAACACCCCCACAAAAGCAAACGGCGATCCAAATCCTGGATCGCCGTCCTCCTCGGTCGGCCGAAGTGAGGGAAGGTCGAGGAATCAGCCGACCTCGATCACGAAGAGAGGCTGACCGAATTCCACCGGCTGGGCGTTCTCCACGAGAATCTCCCGCACCACGCCGCTGACCTCGGACTCGATTTCGTTCATGAGCTTCATGGCCTCGACGATGCAGAGCACGTCTCCCTTGGCCACCCGGTCTCCGACCTGCACGAAGGGATCGGTGTCGGGAGAAGGGGAACGGTAGAAGGTCCCGACAATGGGGCTATTGATCTCATGGCCCGACGCCCGCGGTTCCGCCTCCACCGGGGGGGCGGGAGGCGCCGGAACAGCCGTCGGCGCCGGAGCCGCAGGCAGGGGTTGGGGAAGCGCTGCTCCCCCACTGCCCTTGCAGATCCGGATGGTCTCGCCTCGATTGGAGAGCTCCAATTCGGTGATGCCGCTCTCTTCGACCAACCGTACCAATTCGCGAATCTTGTCGACTTCCATGGGCGATCCTCCCAAAACCCTTCGTGGGGGTCAGACGCGGGTGATGTACTTGCCAGTTCGCGTGTCGACCTTGAGAGTATCGCCCTCTTCCACGAACAGGGGAACCTGAAGGGTGTGCCCGGTTTCGAGCGTGGCCGGCTTGGTGCCCCCCTGCGCGGTGTCCCCGCGGACTCCCGGATCGCACTTCGTGACCTCGAGTTCGACATGATTGGCGACTTCCACCGTAATCGGCTTCTCGTCTCGCATCAACATGAAGACCGTGTCGTTCTCTTTCAGAAAGGGCAGCGCGTCGCTGAGAGTTTCCCGGGGCAGCGCGATCTGCTCGTAGGTCTCGCCGTGCATGAAGGTGTACATGTCTCCGTCGGCGTAGAGGTACTGATACTCGTGGGTCTCGAGGCGAACCTCGGTGACCTTTTCGCCGGCGCGGAAGGTCTTTTCGATGACCTTTCCGCTCTCGACATCCTTCAGCTTGGTCCGGACGAAGGCCCCGCCCTTCCCTGGCTTCACGTGCTGGAACTCCACGATGCTCATGAGAGCGTTGTCGAGTTCCATCACGAAGCCGTTGCGAAAATCACTGGTATCGGCCATTCGATCCTGCCCTGTCGTGGTTGCGCGCTCTGATCCGGTTTGCCAGATCGGGAAAGCAGGAAGTGTACACCAGAGTGCGGTTCCGGCAAGGCGGCCGGTCTCCGATCGCGATTCAGGCTGCTCGGATCAGATCCACCAGACCCCGCAAACCCAGCAGATAGCTCCGCCATCCAAATCCACTGACCACCCCGGCGGCCACATCACTGAGCAGCGTTCGGTGACGGAATTCCTCGCGAGCGTGGATGTTGGTGCAATGCACCTCGACGAAGGGACGATTCACCCCCAACAGAGCATCCCGGAGGCAAACACTGCTGTGGCCCAAGCCTCCCGGATTGACCAGGAATCCATCCACGTGGAGGCTCTCGTGAATCCGGTCGAGGATCTCTCCCTCGTGATTGGACTGAAAACAATCGATCTCGGCCCCGAGTTCGCCCGCCAACTGCACCAAGGCTCGGTCGGTATCCGCCAGCGAAGACGATCCGTAGAGCTCCGGCTCCCGGCTTCCCAGGAGATTCAGGTTGGGACCGTGAACGACAAGGATCTGGGTCATGGTGGCCTCTCGCGGAGAATGAAGGGCTCAGCCTACTCCGGGTGCTCCTCGGAGTCATCCGAGATCCCGTCGAGCCACCGTCGAAATCCGTCGAAGCGCTCTTTCTCGGAACGGTCTCGAGGCTCTCGGGCAATGGGGCCTTCGGGTTGGACCTCCTCGAGCAGGTCCGAGTCACTGACCGAGGAAGTCGCCGACGGGGAGGATTCTCCCCCACCCTTCGGCTTGAGTTCGGGCGACACCCCCAACTCCTCGAGAGCGACGTCCGTCGGCGAGGGTGGCGTGGTTTCGGATCCGCGGTCGATCTCGGCCCGGACCTCGTTCACCCGATCGTCGATCCCTTCGAGATTCGGATTGCGGGCCTGGACCTGCTCGTAGACCTCGAGGGCCTTCCGCAGGAAGCCCTGCTCGTAGTAGATCTGGGCCAGGGTGATGGTGGCGATTTCCGCGGAAGAGGCCACCTTCGTGGTCCGTGGAGTCTCGGCCTTCTCGACCGGAGCGTCCGCCTCTCCGCTCGGTGCGGCCTCGGTCGGGGCCGGCGTCGCGTCATCCGGCCCATCCTCGGCCGGCTCGGCTTCCTTCTCCTTCTTCTCCTCCTTCGAGGCGCCGGCGGGCCTCTCCGAAGGACCCGCTTCGAGCCGGCGACGGAGAGCCTCGAGACGTTCCTCGACGGCCCCGGCGTCGGGCTCCAGACTTGCGACCCGGGTCCAGAGCTCCTCCGCTCGCTCCAACTCTCCCGAGGCTTCGTAGATCTTCGCCAATTGACGCAATGCCAAGAGATTCTCTCGGTCCAGTTCGAGTACTTTCTCGAAGGCGTCGACGGCCCCCTCCTGGTCCCCCCGCTCCAGGTGGATCTTCCCCAGGATGACGTAGGCACTGGAATAGGCCGGATGGCGGCTGAGGCCCTCTCGACAGAGCTCGAGGGCTTCGTCCTGCCGCCCCAACTTGCGCAAGACATCGGCGAGAGGCGCGAAAAGGCGGCCGGAGGGATTCTCCTCGTAGCGCTCCTGCAGCCGCGCTTGCTCGATCTCGAGACTCTGAAGACTCGCCACTGCTTTCCTTCTCCGAGGTGGCCGGCCGAGAAGTATCGGCTAGCCGCCCGGGCCTAGAGACCGCAATACGGCCTTCAATTGGGTCTTGGCTACCGCGTGGCCGAAGCTAGCCGAGCCCACGCCCTGCGTCAAGACGAGGCGAGGTCTCCCTCCGCGGACCTTCTTGTCGCGCAGAAGAGCAGACCAGAAGGCCGCCTCGTCCAGATTCCGCACCTGGACCGGCAATCGGAGGTGGAGCAGAAGTCGGGCCAACTCCTCCCGAAAACCCCGGGGGCACTGACTCTGGCGCTCGGAGATCTCGACTGCGGCCAGCATTCCCAGGCTCACCGCCTCTCCGTGGAGCAGACGAGGCCGGTGGGAGACCTCCAGGGCATGGCCATAAGTGTGACCGAAGTTCAGCAGGGCTCGGATCCCCTCCTCGAGGGGGTCGGTCTGGACGATGCGACCCTTCACCCTCGCGGCCGCCTTCAGCACTTGGGACCACTCCGCGGCCGCGGGATCTGCGCAGAGCCGAGCGCCGATTCGCTCCAGCCGCCGGTAGAGGGCGCGATCGCCGATCACCGCGGCCTTGACCACCTCGGCCATTCCCGCCCTCAGGTGTCGCGGAGGAAGGGTCTGGAGCGCCTCCAGCACCCCGTGGATCGCGCGGGGGGGGTGGAAGGCCCCTACCGGGTTCTTCAGCCCTCCCCAATCCACCGCGGTCTTTCCCCCCAGAGCGCTGTCGGCGATGGCCAGGCTCGTGGTGGCCACCACGATCCACTCCAGTCCTCGCATCCATGTCGCCGCGAAGAATCCCACCAAGTCGCCCACCGTGCCGCCGCCCACCGCCACCACGACCGCACTGCGATCGATGCCCCGTTCCCGGGCCGCGCGGTAGAGCCTCTCGAGGTGGCCCAGGCTCTTGCAGGCCTCGCCCCCCCGGATGTGCAACGCCTCTCGTCTCGCCCGCGCCGGCAACGCCCTCAGACATCGGGGATTGCGACCGATCACCCGGGAGTCGACCACTACGAAGAGCCGCCGACCCTCGGTCCGTCGACCCAGGCGACCGAAGACCTCGTCGAAGGTCGGTGCCAGGTCGACCCGGGTGGCCGCGCGCCACTCGGCGCGGTGGGCTCTCACGGTCGGGGAACGAAGGTCTCGGCCACTGCCCTCGCCTCGCGCATGAAGGAATGCTTGTCATTGCCCGGGAAGTAGCAGAGCCAATTGATGCCGTAGAGTCGGCGGCTCTCGATGTCCATCAGGAATACGGTCTGGAAAGGTCCACCGTAGTCCCCGGTGCGGTACATCCCCTGAAGCTTGGGCCATTCCTCCCCCCGAAAGACCTCGAGTTCCCAGCGCAAGCCGAAATCCTCCTGCAGGGTCTCATCCAGGAAGACTCCCCACTGCCGACGCAAGCGCAACAGACCCTCTTCGTCCTCTGGATCCCAATCCGCGGGATCCATGTCTTTCCAGAACACCACCACGGATCGGGTGGGACGATTGGCCACCACTTCGGCCATGCCCATGGTCCCGTCCCGGCTCGTCTTCACCCCGTTGAGGCGATAGCCATAGGGAATGGTGAGACGGAATCCTGCCTGTTCGCGGAGCTGGCGTTCACCGTCCACGTCGCGGCCCTGGGAGATCAGATACTCGAGCACGCGTTCGCGGTTGCGGACCTCGATCTGGCCGCGGAGCGCGGCTCCGTCCTGGAGCACCGCGCTCTGCATGGCGTTGCGGTCTTCCCCCGCGAGGAAGAGCACGTTCTGGTTGCCGGCGTAGATATCCTTCTTGACCGAGAAGAAGAGCCCCCTCGAAGGAAGGACCTTCATCCCCTGTCCGCCCAGCCGACGTCGAATCTCCTTGGAGGCCGGATCACGGCCCCGTCGGTATCCCAGCACGATCACGTTCTTGTAGACCCGAGCGCGCTTCTTCTTCGACATGTCGAAAATGTCGACCTTGAGCATCTTCTCCGGACGCAGCCCATAGCCGGGGTCGACTTCGAGAACCTTCTTGAGCTGGAATGCGATGGGATTGAAGAGTTCGAGATCGGTGAGCACCGCAACATCCGAGTAGCTACCCACGGCGTTGAGGATCGGCGCGTCCGACGAGCAGGCACTCAACAGCGCCAGCCCCAGGAACCCCACCGTAGCGAAAGCGCTGCGCCGAAGTCGATCAGCGGTCGAAGCGGTGGACATCTGGACCTCCGTCAGAGAAGGACGGCGCCAGAGGTCGAAACTCTCGTCAGCGCCGTCGGTCGAGAATCGTCTCCGCACTGTCGCGCACACTGGCGGCGATCGAAGACGACGAAGCTTCTGCTGAACGTAGTTTGGTGGGAACGATGCGCAGGTGCAACACCTGTGAGGGAAGATTGGAAGTCGCCGGAGTCAGATAGGGGTGCAACGACGAGCGAAAGACTCGCCGACCCGCGATGGGATAGTGCTCGCCGACACTCCCGATGCTCTGCTGGTCCGCCACCGTTCGAATACCGTAACCGCTCCGGAAGGCATCCACCTCGAAATCGGTGACCGGTCGCGCCCCGCTGAGGTCGGGAGCTGCGGCACTTCCCTCCTCGGGAAGAGACGCCACCAGAGCTGCCGGCCCGCCCTCGCCCGAAGCCATCCCGGGCGCATGAACTTCGCTTCCTCTCATCAGGAAGGAGCCCACCAAGAGCACCAGCGCCGCCATGGTGGTCGCCGTCGCCGCAGTCCGACCCCAGAAACCCCAACCGAAGGTCGTGGATTCGACTTCCGTGGCCCGCTCTCGGAGGGCGCGTTGGATGCCCAGCTGCACCTTCCATTCGAAATTCTCTGGCGGGTCGACCAAACCCTCGGCCAGCAAGGTCTGGCCCTTCTCCAGCACTGCGTGATGCGTGCGACAATCCTCACACGTGGCCAGGTGCTCGACCAGCTCGCAGCGATCGTGCTCGCTCAGCTCCGCGTCGAAGGCGGTCGAGATCAGTTCACGGCTCTTGGGACAACGCATGGCAAAGGCCTCTTCTTCAGGGTTGCTCCATGTCGCCATCCAGATCCGGATCGGCGAGCATGGGTTCGATGATGCGTCGGAAATGCGTACGGGCTCGATTGATGCGGCTGCGAACGGTCCCCAGTTTGAGCCCGGTCACCGCGCGGATCTCCTCGTAGCTCAGCTGATTCACCTCGCGAAGGAGGAAGGGAATCCGATATCGCTCGGGAATCTGCTCGGAGGCTTCGGCAATGATGCGACGGAGATCCTGCCCCACCAATTGCTCCTCCGGTCCCGGCGAGTCGTCGGGAATCTGCTGCGCGATTTCTTCGCCGTCGTCGTGACTGCGGTAGAAGAGGGAGAGCACCGGAGGACGCCGCTTCTTCTTGCGATAGCGATTGCGAACGAGATTGGTGGCGATGGTGTAGAGCCAGGTCGAGAATCGAGCGATGGTCCGATACTTGTCCGCGTTCACGTAGGCGCGGACGAAAGCATCCTGCGCGATCTCTTCGGCCAGATCCGCATCGCCCACCAATCGCAACAAGTAGTTGAAGAGCCGTTTCTTGTAACGGCGAACGAGGAGGTCGTAGGCGGTCTTCTCGCCGGCCTGCACCCGGAGCATCAGCTCCTCATCGCTGAGCTGCGTCCGATCGACGGGGCTGCGCTTGGGATCCAAAACGTTGACCTTCTCGGCAAAGCTCATCGCGCATCCTCGGCTACGCCCCCCGCCCATTCGGGAGAACTCGCCGATTCAACACCTCACCGCGGCGGAGGTTCCCACACAGGATCGAGAATCGAATCCCCCAGCGCCACTGCCCGGACCGCATCGAAGCGCAACCGGACCCTCGAGGGAAGATCCGTCCCCTCCAAGTCCACCGCCGTGGCCAGCCGAGCCCCTCCGAGACCCAGGGATTCGAGGCGATGGGCCCGGAGCCGGTGGACCTCTCCTCCCAGATCCCGCCAGATGACCTCGGTCCAGCCGGGATCCTCCCCCACTGGGCGCCGATAGCCCTTCCGAGGCCCTCGCCCCCGCCATTCACCTCGGACCTGCCGCCACTCGACCTCGGGCAGGAGAAGGCAGTCGAAGTCCCCCAGCAGCAACCACCACAGCTCTCCCACCGCGAAGGTCCCGGCGAAGGCATCCAAGTGCCCGGGCTCCTCGCTCAGACGAGTGTAGCGAAGGTGTCGCCGGTCGAAGAGCACTGCGGCCCGAGGGGTCCAGACCAGCACCTCGTGGACAGGCCCACGGTCGGTCTCGAAGCCGAGTTCGGCCCGGAGAGACCGGCCAGGCCAGGCCCAGAGGCGCAGATCCAACTGGGGCCCCATCCCGGGCAGCGGCCCGGTGGCTCTCCCGTCGAGGACCAGTCCCGGCCCGGCCTGGGGCCCGCCCGAAGTGGTGACCGGCACGGAAAGACTCGGGGCACAGCCCCAACTCACCCAGGCCAGGCAGAAGACCCATCCCATGCTTCGGATTCGCGCCATTCGGTGGAGCCTTCCGGCCGAAGATCAACCCTCGGAGGCAGCACGGCGCGCTGCTTCCAGCCGCTCCTCCAAGTCCTTCGCATCGGCCCCGACTTGGAGGGCCCGCTCGTAGGCATCGACGGCGTCGCTGGCGCGATTCAGCTTGAGGAGACAATCCCCGAGATGCTCGAGGATCACCGGATCGTCCCCGAGAGTGTTCGCGGCGTCCACGATCTTCTCCAGGGCCTCCTCGTAACGTCCCTGTTGATAGTAGACCCAACCCAAACTGTCCAAGTAGGCCCCATTCTCGGGTTGGTCTTCGAGAGCCCGCTGGACGGCCCGTTCCGCGCGCTCGAGTTGCCAACCGTTCTCGGCCAAGAGATAGCCGTAGAAGTTGAGGATCTCGGAGTCCTCCGGGTCGAGGTCGAGAACCTTCTCGAGGGTGGCGACCGCATCGCGGTCTTCTCCCAATTGTTCTTGAGTCAGGGCCAACTCGTAGAGGGTGCGTTTGTCGTCGGGGGCGATCTCCGTCGCCCGGCGCAGAAGATCCCGGGCCGCTTCGTAGTTCCCCAACCGGCTGAGCACTGCTCCCACCAGGAAGTTCTGACGCAAGCTCGAAGGAGAGACGTGGCCCTGAGCCACCTCCGCCAATTCTCGGAGCCGAGCTCGCCGAGCGTTGGACGCCTCTTCGCTCTCGTCTTCCCCCTCGGGAGTGCTGAGAAGGAGCAGATAACTCGCATAGGTCTCGCCTCCCGCGGGATCCAACTCGAGAGATCTATCGAAGTGGGTCACCGCCTCCTGCCGATCTCCCCGATCGGCACAGAGTTCCCCGATCAGACGCTGCCGCTCCGCGGAGGGAGGGCCCGCCTGCTCTCGTTCGCGCAGAATGGCCAGCGACTCCTCGCCTCGACCCATGCTCTGGAGCAATTGGGCCAACACCACCTCCGCCCGCACCTCGAGCACCCCCGACTTCACCAAGGGAACCAGGACGTCGATCGCCCGTTCGGATTCTCCTTGCATCAAGTAGAGATCCGCCAATCGAGCGGCCTGTACGGTTGCTTCGGGAACCGCCTCCACGAAGCCCTCCAGGACCTCTGCAAGCTTGGAGGCATCGTCGGGCCCAAGGAGATCACTGAGCCGGTCCACCACCCGGACATCGGTGGGGTCGAGGTCGAAGCTCTGGCGGAATTCGCGGCGGGCGGCCTCGGTGTCGTTGCGCTGGAGCAACACTTCGGCCAGACGGCGATGAAGATCCGCGTTCTTCGGATCGGCTAGCACCCGGGCCTCCAACCCATGCTGCGCCTCTTTCCACTTCTCGGCCTCGATCCACACCGAGATCTGCAATTCCTCCGCATCCGGATCCTGCGGTCGCAATTCGCGGAGCCGCGCGACTGCGGTCTCGGCCTCGTCCCTCCGACCCAAGGCCAGGAGAATCCGAACCTGTTGGCCCAGCAATTCCGGATCCTCGTCGATGTCCAACATCGACTCGACCACTCGCAGGGCATCTCTCAGCTGTCCCGCGCGCAGGGCTACATCGACGAAACGATCCGCCAACAGTCGATTCGTGGGATCGGATCGGTGCAGCGCTCGGTAGTATGCCAAGGCCCCGGCAACATCCCCCGCTTCGAGCAATGCACTTCCCACCAACAGCCCGGAAACACTTCCCTCGGGGGGCAAGAACTCTTCGGCCTTGGGAGGATCGAGAGGCTCCGTTTCGGGATGAGCCGGCGCAGCTCTTCCAACCGAGGTCCGAAGGAGAGCGGAGCCCAAGAGAAGGAGGACCAAGAGGGGGACGATGCGAGCAGAAGAAGTGTTCACGATGCGGTCGGATCTCCGAGGGAGGGAAGTTCGTCGAGACGGGCGAGGGCCGATTCGGCCGCCCGCTGCTCCGCCTGCTTCTTGCTCGTACCGCTTCCGACGCCCAGGATCTGCCCTCTCAGGGTGACTTTCACCGTGAAGCGCCGGGCGTGGTCCGGTCCCGTGGTATAGGTGACCTTGTACCTCGGTGGGGTCTTGTACTTGGCCTGCAGGGTTTCCTGCAGCTGACTCTTGTAATTCCGATGGGTCCGCTCCTCGATGCTGGCGTTGACATTGACGAGGATGTTCCGATCCACGAACTGACGGGCCGCACCCATCCCGCCGTCGAGATAGAGAGCGCCGATCACCGCCTCGGTGACATCCGCCAGGATGGACTCACGTTTCCTTCCGCCGGTGC
>JAJRXK010000072.1 GCA_024276305.1 Candidatus Krumholzibacteriota bacterium | reverse complement strand
CCTCGTGGAATTCGTGAGATGGCTCAACGAGAACAAGGAAGTCCTCCACCCGGCGCCGATCTTCATCCACAGCGAAAAGGACGGGATCGACTGCGAGGTGGCCATCCAGTACAACGCGGCCTATCGCGAGACGGTCTACACCTACTGCAACAACATCAACACCATCGAGGGCGGGTCTCACCTCTCGGGATTCCGATCGGCCCTCACGCGGACGATCAATCTCTACGCGAACAGCACGGGGCTGACCAAGAAGCACAAGGTCACTCTCAGCGGAGAGGATGTCCGCGAAGGGATGAGCGCGGTCATCAGCGTCAAAGTCCCCGAACCCCAATTCGAAGGCCAGACCAAGACCAAGCTGGGCAATAGCGAGGTCCAGGGCGTGGTCTCGAACATGGTGAATCAGGCCCTGAGCGAGTACTTCGAAGAAAACCCCGGGGTGGCCAAGAAGATCTGCGAAAAGGTCGTGGGCGCGGCGCGGTCGAGAGAGGCGGCGCGAAAGGCCCGCGACCTCACCCGTCGCAAGAACGCCCTCGAGAACAGCAGCCTGCCCGGAAAGCTGGCCGATTGTTCGAATCGAGATCCTTCGAAGACCGAACTCTACCTCGTCGAGGGAGATTCTGCGGGGGGCAGCGCCAAGCAGGCCCGAGACCGGAACTTCCAGGCCGTTCTTCCGCTCAAGGGAAAGATCCTCAACGTGGAGAAGGCCCGGTTGGACAAGGCCCTCAATAATGAGGAAGTGAAGACGATCATCACCGCCTTGGGTACCGGGGTCGGAAGCGAGGACTTCGACATCTCGAGGCTTCGCTACCACAAGATCATCATCATGACCGATGCCGATGTCGACGGAAGCCACATCCGCACCCTGCTGCTGACTCTCTTCTACCGCTACATGCCCGAGCTGATCCTCAACCACCACATCTACATGGCGGAGCCGCCTCTGTACCGCTTGCAAACCAAGAAGGCGGTGCGCTACGCGCAGAACGAAGAGGAGCGGGACCGGCACATCGCGGAGCTCGGCGAAAAGGGGCTCTACATCCAGCGCTACAAGGGTCTGGGAGAAATGAATCCGGAACAGCTGTGGGAGACCACCATGGATCCCGAGCGGCGGACGGTTTCCTGCGTCAACGTCGAAGATGTCCAGGAAGCGGACCACGTCTTCACCATGTTGATGGGGGACATGGTGGAGCCGCGACGCAAGTTCATCGAAGAGAACGCCCACAAGATCGATCTGGAGGAGCTGGACGTCTAGCGCGAATCCTTCGGATCGCTAGACGAAAAGCCCAGATGAAGAGCCAGGAAACGAAGAAGGAAGCCAAGCAGTGAGCGAACGCATTCTACACGTCGACGTCGAACAACAGATGAAGCAGAGCTATCTGGAATACTCGATGTCCGTGATCGTCTCGCGGGCCCTGCCCGACGTACGGGATGGACTCAAGCCGGTGCACCGGCGCGTCCTGACCGCGATGAACGACCTGAACCTGGCCCCCAATCGGCCCTATCGCAAGAGCGCGAAGATCACCGGTGACACCACGGGCAATTACCACCCGCACGGCACCGCGGCGGTCTACGACACCTTGGTCCGCATGGCTCAGGACTTCTCTCTGCGCTACCCCCTCGTCGACGGGCAGGGGAACTTCGGCAGCATCGACGGAGATTCGGCCGCTGCCGAGCGCTACACCGAAGCGCGCCTGACTCCGCTGGCGATGGAGATGCTTCGCGACATCGAGAAAGACACCGTGGACTACGTCCCGAATTACGACGGCAGTCAGCAGATGCCTTCGGTCTTGCCCGCTCGCGTTCCCAACCTCCTCATCAACGGCACCACGGGAATCGCGGTGGGGATGGCCACGAACATTCCCCCGCACAACATCAACGAAATCATCAATGGGCTGCTCGCCCTGCTCGAGAACCCGGACATGGAGCCGGTGCAGATGCTCGAGTACGTCTCCGGCCCCGACTTTCCCACCGGCGCGCTCATCCACGGACGCGCGGGAATCCGGGATTACATCTGCACCGGACGCGGGCGCGTGGTCATGCGCGCCAAGGTGGAGTTCGAGGAGACCAAGAACGGCCGCACGGTGATCGTGGTCTCGGCGATTCCCTACTACGTGAACAAGGCCGAGCTCATTCAGAAGATCGCCGGCCTGGTGCGCGAGGGAACGATCACCGGCATTGCGGATCTCAACGACGAGAGCGACCGCGATGGAATGCGCATCGTGATCACCCTCAAAAAGGATGCGGCCGAGCAGGTGGTGCTCAATCAGCTCTACAAGCACACCGCGATGCAGAGCACCTTCGGGGTGAACAACATCGCGCTCGACGGAACTCAGCCTCGAACCCTGAGTCTCAAGGAGTCGATGCAACTCTTCCTGAACTTCCGGGAAGAGGTGGTGGTGCGGCGGACGCGCTTCGATCTGCGCAAGGCCGAGGCCCGGGCCCACATCCTCGAGGGATATCGCATCGCCCTCGACAACATCGACGAGATCATCTCTCTCATTCGCGCGAGCGAAACCACCGAAGAGGCGCGCCAGGGTCTGATGCAGCGCTTCAGCCTGACCGAAATCCAGGCCCAGGCCATCCTCGATCTGCGACTGCAGCGACTCACGGGTCTCGAGCGCGACAAGATCGAAGCCGAGTACCAGGAACTCATCCAGGAGATCGCCCGGCTCAAGAGCATCCTCGACAGCCGCAATCTCCAACTGCAGATCATTCGCGAGGAGCTCGAGGAGATTCGCCGGAAATTCGGCGACGAACGCCGGACGGAGATCATCGACGCAGAGGGCGACTTCTCGATGGAGGATCTCATCCCCGAAGAGGAGATGGTGGTCACCCTCAGTCACGAGCAATACATCAAGCGACAGCCGGTGGCCTCCTACCGGGTGCAGGGACGAGGGGGCCGGGGGATCTCCGCCACCAAGATGAAGGAGGAGGACTGGATCGACCGCCTGATGGTGGCCAGCACCCACGACAAAGTCCTGTTCTTTACCAATAAGGGCCGGGTATTCAGTCTAAAGGTTTACCAAATCCCCGAGGCGAGCCGGGCGGCGCGGGGCAAGGCCATCGTGAATATCCTCCAACTCGAGAAAGACGAGAAGGTTCGGGCGATGGTCAAGGTCCATGGCGACTTCGATGCCGACCGCTACCTCATGTTCGCGACCGCCAGCGGCAAGGTGAAGCGGACGGCCCTCGATCAATTCAAGAACATTCGGGTCAACGGCCTGCGCGCCATCGACCTCATCGAGGGCGACCAACTGGTGGGGGTGCGGTTGACGGCGGAAGGCCAACAGGCCATTCTGGCCCTGCGCTCCGGCAAGGCGATCCGCTTCGACGTCGAGGACGCGCGCGCCATGGGGCGTACCGCGCGAGGCGTCAAGGGGATCGAGCTGGCTTCGGCCGATGATGCGGTGGTCGCCATGGTCATCGTGGATCGCGACGATCGTGATTCCGAGGACTCCACCAAGATTCTGTGCGTCACCGAGAACGGTTACGGCAAGTTGACCCCGGTTTCCGAATACCGCAGCCAGGGTCGTGGCGGCAAGGGCATCATCACGATGAAGACCAGCCGGCGCAACGGACCCGTCGTGAGCATCCGAAGTGTCCACGACGAGGACGAGATCATGGTCGTCACTCGCGGCGGCATCGTCATTCGGATGGCGGTGGCGGACGTGAGCACGATGAGCCGGAACACCCAAGGGGTGAAGCTCATCAATCTGGACCAGGGCGATCAGGTCTCCACCGTGGCGCGGATCGTGAGCGAGGACGAGATCCAGGAGGAAGCTTCCCAGGGTCGCGACGAAGGAACGAAGACCGAGTAGTTCCTCGGCCGCGACAAGAGCGGGGGGATGAAGATGACGAATCGGCAACGATGCGTCCTGCTGGTGATCTTCGCGATGGCTCTGATGCCTCAGCTCGCGAAGGCAGAACGCTACGCTCTCGAAGAGCCGCCCGGCAATGAACGGTCGGACTTCCGCGTGGGATTGCGGCACGGAGTCGAGGCCCGCTTCGATGGCGCAACGCAGCTGCAGCTCCTGAGAGGCGGGACGTCCTTGGCCCAGCTCGAACTGGCCTTGGCTCCTCGGGACGAAGGCACCCCCCCGGCCTCTCTGGGCGCTTCCCTCGAGTCGGAGCTCTATCACTGGCGTTACTACCACGTCGATGGCATCGCATTCTGGAATGCCCGGGTCGACGCGTCGACCGATGCCCTGTTGATCAACGTGGATGGCCGCGATTGGACGTGGGTGCAGCAGCGGGTGGTGCCCCATGTGAGTGTGGGGAAGGCGAAGGCTCAGACCCTGTCCATCGGCCTCCGCCGATTCGAAGCCGACGCAGCCCATCCGGATCGCCTCTACCTGGGGCTCTTGCGCCTCGACGGCGCTCCCGCGACGGTCAGGGGTACCGAAATCCGCTGGAAGGGCCAGCACGATTGGCCGCTGGCGATTCTGGTGGCGAGCACCGAGAAGGAACTCTTCTTTCTCGCCGGCCAGGCCCAGTGGACCTACGAGCAAGTGAAGCGCGGCCGACCCTCGACCTGGGCCGCTCCGCCCCTCTGCGCACGGTGCCGGGATCCCCGAATCGGCAGAATGTCTCTGGAGTGGACCCGCAGTGAGGACTCCTTGAGGTTGAGCACTCACTTCGAGGCCACCCCCGAAGTCGAGCTCATCGCCGCCGAAGGCCTTCGCCTCGAGGGCTATGGGCTGGGCGATGCCCTGGTGGCCGAAGGCGAACGGGGAGCCACCTACGAACTCTCCTTGGATGATCCCCGCGCCGAGGAGATCGCCGGCGCGGCCGCGGAGGAATCCATCGACGCTCGAGTCCAGATGGCCACGGGCAAGACCGTGATTCCCCAACGCGTCGACTCGGTCCTGGACCAGGGGGCGCGCAGTTGGTTGGCCGAGAGGGGCCGGGCCACCACTTCTATGGCCGATGGGGAGACCGACACCACCGACGACCTCGAGGACGAACTCCCGGACCACCTCTCCCCCTTGCTCCTCCAATCCTGGCCCAACCCTTTCCGGGACCGGACGACCATCGATGTCACCGTCCCTCGGACCATGGCCGAGGCCTTCGAGCTGACCGACCCATTGCGCAAGCACGTCGACCCCGACCAAGCTCCGCCCTTCGGAGTGAATCCCCTGGTGCGAGTGCGGGTCTACAACGTGAGTGGCCAGCTCATCCGCCTGCTCAGCGAAGAGCCCCGGGGTCCCGGGCGCTATTCCATCGGCTGGGACGGCAAGGACTTGCAGGGCCGTCCGGTGGCGGCGGGGGCCTATTACGTGAATGTGGAAATGGGCGACTACAACGTGACCCAGCGCGTGCTGCGTCTGCGCGGCTGAGGTCACGCGGTCGACCGGGTATTGAATGACGATTCACCGTCCGCCGATCCCCGCGCAGATTCAGCTCTTCGGTTCTCCCGGCGATCGGGTGTAGAATCATCGTCTGACATATCTCGCCCCGGGGCCCGGACCCGTCAGACAGAAGACTTGTTTTCTGAGTGGTTTCTGGACTCCTAGAACATCAAATGGAGGTTCCGTATATGCGGATTCGCCTGCCGATCACTCTCGCCTTGGTGATCGCTTTTACGACATCCTTTTTCTTTGGATGTGCGGGGGACCGACCCCTGACTCCTTCCGATTCACATCAAGACAACACTCCAACCACCGCGGCTCGAATCTTTGCCCCGGTGCAGGATGGATTCTCGGCGGGAGGGGACCAGACCCTGCCCTACGCCCCGGGACGCGTCCTGGTGAAATTCACTTCCGAAGCCATCTCCAAGTCGAATCTGAAGGTTCGCATGGAAAAGGGGGCTTCGGTCCCTCGGGCGGCGACGGAGATCGCCTCGGTGGACGAGATCGGCCGGCGCTACGCGGTCACGAAGATCTCCCGTCCCTATGTCGAACCCAAGGACACCGCCAGAGCTCAGACCACGGGCCTCGATCGCTGGTTCCAGGTGGATCTGGGAAGCAGCGCCAATGTCGAGAAGATCGCGGCGGAATATGCCGCCGACCCCAATGTGGAGTCCGCGACTCCTGATTGGCGGGCCTATCCGGCCGCGGTGCCCACCGACCCGATGTATCCCGATCACTGGGGACACAACAACACCGCGCAGCTCCCCGGCCTCGACTGGGGCGGAACCTACGCCCACACCCTCTCCACCACGGTGGGGACCCCCGGCTTCGATGCCAATGCCGAAGCCGCGTGGGATCAGGGATTCGGATCGGCCAATGTGATCATTGCCATCGTGGACAGTGGTGTCGACCAGGGCCACCCCGACCTGAATCAGGTTGCGGGTTGGGACTTCGGAGACAACGACAGCAATCCCGATGACAACTCGGCCCAGGCCGGTCATGGCACCGCCTGCGCGGGAGTGGCAGCCTCGAAGGCCAACAACGGGCTCGGCGCTTGCGGCGCAGCTCCCGGTGTGAAGATCATGCCGCTCAAGGTCGCCAACAATGCGGGGTCGATGTTCTTCTCCGCCATCCAGAACGCGATCATCTACGCCGCGGACAACGGAGCGGACATCATCAGCATGAGTTTGGGGGCGGCGATCAGCAGCGATCCGGCCACCGACTCGGCCATCGACTACGCCTACAACGCGGGCGTGACCCTTCTGGCGGCCACCGGCAACGAGAATGCGAGCACCATCAGCTATCCGGCCATTCATCAGAATGTGATCGGCGTGGGTGCCGCGTCTCCTTGCGGCGGGCGCAAGCGGAGCAGCAGCTCTTCGGCCGACACCAATCCCGGGGTGAACACCGATCCCAATGGCTACACCTGTGATGGAGAGCGGTGGTGGGGTTCCAACTACGGAACGAATTCCGCGGATGCTCGCGGCGCGGTGGACGTCATCGCTCCGACCATTCTCCCGACCACCGACATCCAGGGTGGGGGAGGCTACGAGCCCGGCGACTACAGCGGGTTCTTCAACGGAACCTCGGCGGCAACGCCCTATGCGGCCGGCGTCTGCGCTCTGATCAAGTCGCAGAATCCGGGCTGGTCTCCGGCTCAGGTTCGCAACCAGCTCGTCTCCACCGCGCAGGACGTGGTGAATGTCGAGTCCGGCACCGGTTGGGATCGTTATAGCGGATACGGCATGGTGGATGCCGCCGCCGCCGTCGGTGGTGGAGGTGGCCCGGTGAACCAGGCCCCGACCGCCAATGCCAACGGCCCCTACTCCGGTCAGGCCGGCAGCGCGGTGGCCTTCAGCTCCGCCGGTTCGAGCGATGCCGATGGCACCATCGTGGGTTATAGCTGGGACTTCGGCGATGGCGCGACCTCGACCGCGCAGAATCCCAGCCACACCTACAGTGCCGCTGGGACCTACACCGTGACCTTGACCGTCACCGACGATCAGGGAGCCACGGGTTCCAATTCGACGACCGCCACCATCAGTGCGCCGCCGAACAACAACCCGCCGGTGGCCAACTTCAGCGGCTCGCCCACGAGCGGCAATGCCCCGCTGACCGTCTCCTTCTCCGACCAGTCGACGAATTCGCCGACTTCGTGGAGTTGGGACTTCGGCGATGGCGCGACCTCGACCGCGCAGAATCCCAGCCACACCTACACTGCGGTGGGGACCTACACCGTGTCGATGACCGCCACCAATGCCAATGGCAGCGACACCCTCACTCGGAACGGGTACATCACGGTGAATACGCCGCCGCCCGCGGGAGAGGGCTTCATCCTCTCGCGGAACGCGGACTTCTCGACCGATGACCGGGCCTTCACCACCGGCGAGACCCTGTACATGAAGGTGTGGTCCAATCAGGTCGACTTCACCAACATGCGCAAGGAGCGCTGGGAGTTGAAGGATTCTGGGGGCACCAAGATTCGCCAGAACTTCACCAACAATGGCGATGGAACCTGGACCGCGGCCTTCGCGCTCAGCGGTTTGCCCACGAATGCGGTCGACTGGACCTGGAAGGGCCAGGTCGAGGACAACTCGCGGACCAAGTACCAGCCGACGACCACCATCACCGTGACTGCGGGTGGGGGCGGCAACCAGGCTCCGACCGCCAATGCCAACGGTCCCTACAGTGGCACCGTGGGCAATGCGGTGAGCTTCTCTTCGGCGGGCTCGAATGATCCCGACGGGACCATCGTGGGTTATAGCTGGGACTTCGGCGACGGTGCCACCAGCACCGCTGCGAATCCGAGCCACACCTACAATGCGGCCGGCAACTACACCGTGACTCTG
>JAJRXK010000071.1 GCA_024276305.1 Candidatus Krumholzibacteriota bacterium | reverse complement strand
TGATTGTGGTACTTGCACTTGGGGTTGGTGCAGTGGGGTGGAAGCCAGCCCCTGGGAATCCGGTCGACCATGTCCATGACCCCGAACCGCGCACGGATCAGGCCCAACAAATCCATCAACAATTTCGGAGACACAACACAAGGGTTGACAGAACTGGGGCCATTGGATTCACTCACCCTCGGTGTCGAAGGCTTCCGCGTAGCTGGCCGCCTTCTGGTCGCCCCGAGCTCTCGGCTCGTGTCCCACCCGCTGCGCGGATGAGCGTCCACTCGGGATCTGCTGGGCCGCCGAGTTTACATCGTCGCTGAGCATCGGTCCCCTTCGTGTGGCTTCATCGCCTCGCTCCGGGAGGGACCATGCGCGTCGTATCCGTCGCCAATCAAAAGGGCGGCTGTGGGAAGTCCACGGTCAGCATCAACCTCGCTTCGGCCCTCGCCAACGCCGGACTCAAGACCATCTTGATCGACAACGATCCTCAGGGCCATGCGACCCAAGGCCTGGGAATTGGCGAGGACGAGTTTCGGCTTTCCACCCGGGATCTCTACCTGACGAGTGATGTCCTGGTCGACGATGTGGCCTACGAGGTGAAGGAGAATCTGGAAGTGGTCCCGGCCGGGATCGACCTGGCCACGGTGGAACCGGCTCTGAACCAGGACCCTTTCCGATCCCAGCAACTCCGCGAACGCATTCTGGAATCCGAGTTACCCCACGACATCTGCATCATCGACAACCCTCCGCACGTGGGCACCCTGACCTTCAACGCACTTCTGGCTTCTTCGGAAGTACTGATTCCGGTGGATCCCGGTCGCTTCACCTTCGATGCCGTGCACTCCATGCGTTCCACTCTGGACATGATTCACGGCGAGCGGGGCCATCGCCTGAGAATGCACATCCTTCCCAATGGATTCGATCTGCGGATGCGCTTCGCCCGCGAAATGCTCGAGCGTTTGGCCATGACCTATCCGGGCGCGCTGCTCGACACCCAGATCCACCGGACCATTCGCCTGAGAGAGGCAGCGGATCGGGGGGTGGCGATCGATGACCACGATCCCGAGAGCCGAGCCACCGAGGACTTTCATCTTCTCGCCGAAGAGTTCTGGAGTCTACCCCTGGACCTGGTCACCGACGACTTGCGCCGGTGGGACACGCTCCTGCACGGGCCGCTTCGCAAGGAGACCGGGGTTCTCTTCGAGGCGGATTTCCCCGAAGCTCGAGAAGTCGCGGTGACCGGTGACTTCACCGGTTGGTCGGTGGAGGGCGAAGCTCTGGTCCGTCAGCCGGATGGTCGGTGGAGGGTGGAGTTGCCCATCGAAGCCGGGGTCTACGAATACAAGTACATCGTCGATGGGGTGTGGAAGGTCGATCCTGCCAATCCGGAGAAGGTCCGGAACAGCTACGGCCAGCTCAACAGTCTTCTCGCGGTGGAGAGTTCGGGCCCTGCTGCCGACGAGGTGGGGCTCTGAGCGATCGCTTGCGACAGCAGCGTCTGGCGGCGGTGGCGCGAGCCTACTTGGGGGGCCCGGTGCGTCGCGACCGATTGGTGGTCGTGGCCGGAGATCGGGGCGCACCCAGTTTGGACGCGGCCCACGCCCTGCAGAGAGCGGCGGCGGGTCTGGGCCTGTCTTCGGTGCTGGTGCAGCGGGGACGCGAAACCGTGGATCTCGAGGTGGCGTCGGAGTCCGGCACTTCGCTGGTGATCTATCACCACGGAGAGATCGATGATGCGGAATTGAGACAGCTGCCCCCGCCAGGGAAGGAAGGCGCCGACCTCCTGGTCTGGTGTCCGGTGCCGGGTCGGGGGCCCCGGTGGATCTATCGCTTGGCGATGTGGGTCTGGTCCTTGCATCCGCGTCATGTGCGCTGCGTGGTGGACACGCAGACCATGGGAGGCTTCGATTTGGGAGCCCTGCGCTACCGATTGGCCAAGGGATTGCGCCGCGCGGAGACGGAGGGCGAGGCGGAATTGCTCCGTCTCCCGGACGAATCTGCAAACGGAGCGGCGGCGATGCTCTACCAACAGATCCTTCAGAGCCTGTTGTCCTCTTCCCGTCCGAGGCGGCGCGCTTCGCGCGATGGTGTGCGCGCCAAGGCCAACGTTGCCGTACTTCTCCTTCTGTTGGGGCTGTGCCTGGCGAATCCCACGGTGGGAGCCCAGTCCGCGGATCCTCCCCCCACCGTGGTGGTGGATGTATGGGAGTTCGGTCCCGCCCGGGATCGAGTCCTGGTCGCCGAGGGAGGCGCGAGCCTCTACCGAGGCCCTTCTTACTTCCTTCGTCTGGAAGCGGGAGTGGGAGCCTGGTCGGGGGATGGATCGACCCTGACTCTCTCGTCGCGGGCGAAGAGCACGGAGATCCTGCTCGACGGAGAGACTCCCGAGTGGGGGAGTGGAGTTCATCGGGTCGAGAAGGAGTTGGTCCTCCACTGTCCGGAATACACCATCGTGCTGCGGAGGGGACGGGTCGAGATGCTGGCCGATCGAGTGGTGGTGCGGCCGGTGCTCGGGGGCAATCCCATGGTCGGACGCGGGAGTGGACTCTTGGCGCTGGCCCTGGCGGGGATCATCTTCTTCCTCCTGTGGCGAGCGAATTCCATGCAGAAGCGTCTGGATCGTCCTCGGGTCTCGCTCCGCCATCGACGGCCTCCTCCGGCCGAGTCGGAGGACTGAGCGCACCTTCCCGTGGCCAGATGGCCGCCCTCATGCTAGAACCGACCGCGCGTTCGGACTGGGTCGGCAGTCTCTTTTGCAGAGGTCGGGATCGGTGCTCAGGCTCGCCAGCTCCTCTTATCGCGTGGCCATGGTGCTCTCGCCCCTGGTGGGAATGGGAATCGTTTCCCTGTGGACGGGGCGCAGCTTGGGGACGGGAATCCAACCGGCATTCCTTCCTCTGGTCGCGAGTCTGTTCCTGTTGGTCGTGGTCTGGGCCAGAGATCGGGAGCTGCGCGCACGACTCTCCTCCACTTCCGAGGACGGGTGGGCGGTCTTTCTGGCCGTGGGCTGGATTCTGCTGACCACGACCTGGACCTGGCAGCTCGACAGCATTGGTCTCGCGGGAGAAGTGCCCTGGTGGAAGGCCCAGAAGCAGGCCTGGATGCTTCTGTTCTTCGTCGCGGTGGCCGTCGCCCCGGTCTGGATCGCTGCGGCCTGCGCCGATCGCAGGCGGTGGATTCGCAACTTCGAAGCGGCCCTGAGCTGGGGGCTGGTCCTGGCCGTGGCGGCGGCTCTGATCCAGCTCCTGGAGTTTCGTTGGGGGGCGGCGTTCCCTCGCTTGGACGATTGGTTCTCCTCGAATCCGAGCATCGCGTCGGGGAGTGAGGAACTCTATCTGGGCCACCAATTCGTGGGAATCGCGAGGGCGCGCGGATCCTTCCCCGAACCCTTGCACCTGGGGAGCTTCTTGGTGGCCGTGCTTCCGGTGACCGCTTGTGCCGCCTACTTCCGCTCCGGATGGGAACGCCGATGGCGCCTGATCACCGTTGCGTTGGGGATGGGAGTGCTGGTCCTCACCTTCTCGCGCGGGGCCTACCTGGGCATGGGGGCCGCGGCGGTCGGAGCGATCGTCGAGATGGTCCGGGGGGAACTTCCCCGACCTTCGGGGAAGGTCACGGCGATCGGCTCCGTCGCGATCTTGGCCGCGGGCATCTGGGGACTCTCCGCGGTGATGGGAGTGGCTCCGTTGAGGGTACCCACCTTGGTCGTCGACCGGCTGCTGCAGAGTTTGGCCGACCACGACATGAGCAATCTCACTCGATTCTACGCCTGGGAAGCCGCCTGGAAGCTCTTCCTTCATCACCCTCTCGCGGGAGTGGGTTGGGGCAGTTTCGGATTCCACTACTACCAAGTGGCGCCTCCGGGCGGGGCGGGGGCGCATTTCGGATGGCCCATGGCCAATAGCCTGCCCCTGCTGGTGGTCTGCGAAACGGGTCTGGTCGGAACGGGACTGGCCGCCCGGGCGATGTGGCCCGCGCTGCGAGCCCTCGGGGGAGGGAGTCGACGGCGGGGACGGAGTTGCGAAGAGCGGGCGATGTGCACGGTGCTGGCCCTCTCTCTCTGCGGGGTATTGGTTCATGCCTTGACGTTCAGTCAGTGGAATCTGCCTCATCTCTGGATTCTGATCGGTTTCAGCGCTGCGGCGAACTTGCCACCCACGGAGGTGGTGTGAATGTTGCGCATCTTGGTGCCGGCGCTGCAGGTGGGTCCGGGATTGACCGGGGTGGGGATGTACACCCAGGAATTGTTGCGCGCGATGGTGAGCTGTGACCGGAGCGATCTCGAGATTCTCGTGGCCGGTCCCCACCCTCATTGCCTCGACTTTCTGGAGGGGATCGAGGGTTTTCGGGTCTTGGGTCTGCCCTTGACCCGTGACGATTCGTGGGGGAGGATGCTTGCCAACCACACGGTGGTGCCGCAGATTGCTCATGGGGAGCGAGTGGATGTCGTACTCGCGCCCAATTTCGTCGCCCCCCTGTGGGGACGGTTTCGGACGGCGGTGATGGTCCATGACCTCACCTTCATCCGTTTTCCGGAAACGACGACTCGGGCCAAGCGCATCTACTACCGTCTCCTGGTGCGACGCAGCGTGGCACGAGCCGAACGGGTTTTCGTGAGCACGCGGACGGTGGCGGCGGAAGTTCGGGACTTTGCGCCACAGGTCAGCAGCAGGATACGACTCACACCCGAAGGAGTTGCGCCAACCTTCCTTGCGCAAGATGACGAAGCGGATGGCCAGTCCTCGACGAAGAGATTCGGGGAGCGGCGGGCTTTTCTCTTCGTTGGGACTCTCGAACCGCGAAAGAACCTCGAGCGGTTGCTCCAAGCCCACGGGAACCTGTGTCGACAGGATCCTTCCTTTCCGCCTCTGCGCATCGTGGGAGGTCGTGGATGGGAAGATGCGGGAATTCGCCGCGCCCTGAAGGCTCATAGCGACCCCACGCGGCTGCTCCGGCTGGGTTATTGCTCGGTGGAGGAGCTGAAGGCCGAATACGATCGCGCCCTGGCGCTGGTCTTTCCCTCGTTGTACGAGGGGTTCGGATTACCGGTTCTGGAGGCGATGACCCGGGGATGCCCGGTGATCACCTCCCGCGGGACGGCGACCGAGGAGGTCGCCGGAGGGGCCGCTCTTCTGGTCGATCCTCTCCAGGTGGGGGAGATCGAGGCCGCGATGGCGCGGTTGGCCAGGGACTTGCGACTGTCGGACGAACTCCGGAGACGCGGTCGAGAGCGGGCGAAGGCATTTCGCTGGACCCGCTGCGCGGAGCTCACGCTCGAAGGTTTGCGTGAAGCAGGCACGACACGCGCGGCGACAGGGAGGTCGACCGCTAGATGAAACCACTTCCACAACTGCTGTTGACCCTGCTGTCCACCCTGGTGCTCAGCCAACTCCTCATGCCCGTGGCGCGGAGAATTGGTCAGAGCTGGGGACTTCTCGACCACCCGAGCTGGCGTCGCAGTCAGAAGGCGGCGGTACCCTGCAGTGGGGGACTTGCCATCTACGCCACGGGTCTGGCCGCGGCCGCGGTCCTCGTGGCCACCCACGGAGTGCCCTTTCGTCTCCCTGCGCTCGCAGCGTTGGGGATCGCGGGGTTGGGGACCCTGGTCCTCGGAGTGGTGGACGACCGTTTCGGACTCCACGCCGAGAAGAAGCTCCTGGGGCAGATCCTGGTGATCTCCCTGCCGATGGCGGCGGGTTTGAGTCTGCACGAACTGCACCTCCCGCTGATCGGAACGGTGAGCCTGGGCATCGCCTCGGGGCCGGTGACCCTGTTCTGGTATCTCGGCTTCATCAACAGTCTCAATCTCATCGACGGTCTGGACGGACTCGCGGGGGGAATCGCGGTCATCGTGTTGGGGACCTTCACCTGGGTGATGGTCGGCAATGATCCGGTGGGGGCGCTGTGGACCGTGGCTCTGTTGGGAGCGGTTCTGGGCTTCTTGAGGCACAATCTCTCCTCCCGCCGGATCTTTCTGGGGGATGCGGGATCGATGCTGCTGGGTCTGTGGCTCGCGGGACTCAGCCTCGGATTCGCCGGTCGGACTCCTGGATTGCCGGTGCTGGCCGCTCTCGCGATGATTGTTCCGGTGGTCGACACCTCGTCGACCATCATGCGCCGGTGGCGCCGGCACGTGAGCGTCTTCCGACCCGATGCCGAGCACCTCCACCATCGTCTGCTCAACCTGGGATCGACGCCGAATCGGGCCACGGTCTGTCTGTGGTTCTTCACTCTGGGCGCGTCGGCCATCGGAGCCGCGTTCCTGGGCGTGGAGGGCGGGGGTATTGTGGCCCTGGGTGCGATCTCCGCAGGATGCATCGAACTCGCCTACACTCTGCAGCAAGACCGGCATCCGCCGCTGCGTCGGGTCGTCGCCTATCTGTTGGGTCTGCACACGAATCTCTACCCCATCGATCCGGCCGAGCACCTCGCCGATGTCATCGAGATGACGTCCTATCGTCGACGCCCCGTCGCCGCGGCCATGAATCCCGAGCCGGGAAGTCTGGGTCCGGAATCCGAGACGCCGGTCAGCTCGGGCCTGAGTTCGGGGGCAGGAGTCGAGGTGCCGGTGGGCGAAGCGGATCACAGCGATGTCGTTCTGGCCGTTCCCGAAGAAACTCCTTGATCAGATCCGCAGGGGTGCGGAGGCCGGGCCCAGTGTGGAGCTCGGCGTGGGCAGGGCTGCGCTCCGCGACCGTCTCGAGGAAGTCGGGGTTCGTGCCGTGGGGCTCGATGTGGACTTCGGCCAACTCCGGACGATCCGTGGAGACCGGATCTGTGCGGACGCGCGCCTCCTGCCTCTGCGCCCACGGGGAGTCGGACTCTTGACCGCAGGCAATCTTCTGCGCCACCTCGACGAGGTGGATCGGGCGGTGACGCTGGCCGAAGCGCGAGGTGCTCTGCGCGACGGGGGACGTTTGGTAGTTCTCGAGGACGCCGTCGAGGCCCGCAACGAGAGTGAAGAGAATTATCGCCGGTGTCTCGAACTCCTCGCCCGGGCAGGAGGTCGGCGGAGTGGGGTGATCGCCATGGAGGCCGAGGCCGAGAGGGCCCGCGAAGCGGGACTCGACCTGGTCGACCGTGGGGCCTTCGAGAACCGCACGCCGGTCCGAGACCCGCACGCCCCTCTCCGATGGTTGGAGGAGAGTCTCGCCGGGGACGGCATGGGCGGAGAACTTCGGAAGCTGGCGGAGCGAGTGAAGCGGAGTGGAATGAGCTACGGTCGAGCGCAGTACTTGGTCTTCGGTCCGGAGCGCGGGCGATGAAGTGGATCCGTGGTCTGTTGGTGGGGTCGGCCATTCTGGCCCTCTCCACACTGGCGGTGATCGATCCACCGCGGGGTCGGGACCTGGGTGAGTTGAGAATCGTGGTGCTCGAGAGCGACGACTGGGGTCTCGAGGGGTGGTTTCCGGACTCCCTGGCCGCGGTGGAACTGCAGGATCTGACCCGCCGGCTCCCGCCCCGACTGGCTCCCTACGCGTGGAGCAGTCTCGAGACCGCGGCCGACGTGGAGAGCCTGCGAGTTCTCCTCGAGTCCTTTCGGGAGAGTTCGGGTCTGCCTGCCATTCTCCAGGCTAACACCATCATGGCGGGGCCAGACCTCGATGGCAGGGTTGCGCCCGAGGGTTCGGTGGGTTGGCCCATTCACCCCAGCGGCTCGGGTACCGGGCCCTACCGTCGCCCCGGTCTGGTCGCGGCGGTGGATCGGGCCATCGAGGCCGGAGTCTGGCGTCCGGAATTGCATGGCCTGACCCATTTGGATCTCTTCGCCTATTCGGCCGCTCGACGCCGCGGTGACCGGGTGGAGAGGCGCGCTCGCGAGCGGAACACCTTTGCCTACGACGGGTGGATTCGCGGCACCGAACTCGGGCATGACGACTTCGCGCGTTCGATGAACCTGACCTCGATGGCCACCGCGCTCTTCCGCCGTCGCTTCGGTCGTCCGCCCCGGTCGGTCATTGCGCCGGACTATCGGTGGGATTCGGGGGACGAGCGGGCTTGGGAATCGGTGGGCATCGAGGTGGTGCAGGCCAAGCGCGAGCAGATCGATCCCCGCTTCGATCTCCGCTCGAGATCGGCCCGGCTGAAGAAATGGTTGAGGAGCGCCTGGGACCGTCACCGCGGTCGCTTCGCCTATCTCGATCGGTGGGCCCGGCTCGAGCCCTACGGTTCGACCGATCCCGACGGGCCTCAGTGCGCCAGAGAGGCGGCGCGCGCGGTTCGAGAGGCGTGGGCCCGAGGAGAAGCCGGCGTGCTCTCCATTCATCGCGTGCAACTGGCTTCTCTCGACCCTGCGATCGCCGAGGCGGGACGCCAACAGCTGCGGCAATGCCTGCGAGATCTCAGCTCCGACGGAGCCCTTCGTTTCCTGGTCGATGTGGAGGTCGCGCAGCTGCGTGGTCGGGGCTGGTCGATGGTCCGGCGCGGAGACCGCTGGGTGTTGCGCAACCACCGTGGACAGGACTTGAGGATGCCCTGGCCCAACCCGGTGGGGCTGCGGATTCTGGTTCCAGGCACCACCATTCTTCCGGCGCGTGCGGAGGACCATCTCTCGGCCTCCTCTCCGAGTGGGTGAACCTTTTCCTAAGTAAAAGATTTGCAATACGTTAAGACCCCGACCCCACTTGACGTGGGCCCCGGAGATTGGCTACAATCGCTGCTCGGGGAAGTTCCCTCGCCTGTGGAACTTCCGCCTTCTGCCCTTCTGAGGAGAAGGGTCTGAATCGGCCGGACATCTCGTACGAACAACTTGGCGCATGATTGCAGACCTCGGTCCTCTTTATCCCCTCTGTGCGAATCGAAACGGCGCGAGATCGTCTCTCGCCGACATGCGTCCACTCCGGAGGAGTTACTCCATGCCATCGCGCTCCCTCTCGCTCCCTGCCGTCGCAGGATCATTCCTGGTGGCCTTCGTGGTTTTCACCCTCAGCATTCTCGCCGGCCCGGGAGCGTCCCATGCGGTCGAGCGGTCGCAGGTCGAGCTCCTGCACTACTCCGCAGATCAATTCGCGTGGGAGGACGGCGAGAATGGCTCGACGCTCTTGGTGGAGGGTACGACACCCATGGAAGTCACGGGCTTGCCCGCTCTTCCGGTCGAGGCCACCAATTGGGTGGTGCCTCGCGGCTGGAAGGTCATCGGCGCTCGTCTGGTCGACGCGGTGTGGGAAGACCTGCCGTCCCGAAAGAAACTGGCCTTGGCGCCGGTCCTCGTGAGCACCGATGGCGAAGAGGCTTCGCCGATCACCGATCCGGCGCTTCTGAAGGCTTCGATCTTTCCCCCGCAGGCGGTGGAGCTTGCGGGCACTCAATGGCTTGCGGGATATTCCATCGCTTCGCTTCGTGTGTTCCCCGCTCGCCGGTTGGCTGACGGCAGGGTGCAGCGATTGGTGTCGGCACAACTCAGTCTGGACCTTGCTCTCGATGAGAACGCGCCCAACAGCGTGCACCGGACGGTGGCTTGGCCGGAGGTGGCCGAGCGCGATGCGGCCTTCGTGCGGGCATCGGTGCGCAACCCGGCCCGAGTCGATCGCTTCGCGCCGCCACGGGGATTGGATCCCTCGGTGGCAAGTGTGGATTACTCGGTGCTTCAGTCCGGAAGGGCCAAGACCCAGCGGCTCTACTCCGGACCGGTGGAATTCCTCATTCTGACTCCGGCCGCGTTTGCGGGAGAGATGCAGCGCCTGGCGGACTACCGCAACCAAGAGGGGATGCGGACTGCGGTGGTGAGTGTCGAGGACATTCTCTCGAGCTACCGCAATGGTGGAGATCAGCAGGAGACCCTGCGCCTGTTCCTTCGACAGGCCTACCAGACCTGGGGTCTGCAGTACGTATTGCTCGCCGGAGATTCCGAGTTCATCGCGCCGCGATACGCGCGGAGCACATTCTATCCGGTCGGAGGCTTCACCGATATCCCCTCCGACTTGTACTACGCCTGTCTCGATGGGAACTGGAATATCGACGCGGACGGAATCTACGCCGAAGCCTACCAGAACTTCCTGTCCACCGGAGACCAGGCAGACATGTTGGCCGAGCTGTCCATAGGTCGGGCCCCGGTGAAGAGCCTGGCTCAGGCGCAGCTCTTCGTGGACAAGGTATTGGCCTATTCAGAGCCGGCCGATCCGAGCTTCGTGGGGCGTGGGCTCTTCCTGAGCGAAGTGCTCTTTCCTCAGAATTGGGACGGGGTCTCCGCCATCTCCCTCGATGGCGCGTCCTACTCGGAAAGCATCATTTTCAACAGCATCATTGGAGGCGGGAACCTCTTCCAGAGCTGGCGAATGTACGAGAACTACACCGCCTATCTCGGCGCGATTCCCGAGTCCAAGGTCGCGGCGCTTGACTCGCTTTCGTCCGGGAATTTCGGTCTCGTGACCCACGAGGGACACGGATTCTATTACAACATGAGCGTGGCCGACGGGAACATCTTCGTGGCCGATGTCGATCAACTCCAGAATGCGCCGAATTATTTCTTCCTCTATGCGCTCAACTGTAGTTCCGGCGCCTTCGACTTCGACTGCCTGCTGGAGAAGTACATTCAGCATCCTCTCGGAGGAGCGGTGGGCACCGCGGGAAGCAGCCGTGCCGCCTTTCCGACCACAGCGAATGCCTATCAGCAGGATTTCTTCGCCGAGATTTTCGTCAATCGCAACACTCGACTCGGAGATGCACAACGGTTGAGTCGGGCCAGCTACGTCGCCAATACGAATGTCGAGGGCTCGCATCGTTGGACTCATTTCAGCTACATCCTCTTCAGCGATCCGACCATGCAGTTGTGGCGAGAGAATCCCACCACGCCGCTCGTGGCGCATCTCGCCACGATCGACGAGGGCACGCAGACCCTGACGGTGACGGTCAGCGCGGGCGCCGGAGTCCAGGGTGCGATCGTGGCGATCTCGCATCCCGACGGACGGATGTCGTCGAGCGTGACCGACGCGGCGGGCACCTGCATTCTGGATCTCCAGGGCATGTCCGACGCCGCCACGAATCTGAGCCTCATGGTCAGTGGGAAGAACCTCATGCCCTACCACGGCACGGTTGCGGTGCAGCCGGGAGTTGGGCCTCACGTCCTGGGGACCTCGGTGGCCACCATCGATGACGGCAGCGGTCTGTCGGTGGGGGATGGGGATGGGATCGTCGACACCGGAGAGACCATCGAGTGGAGCTTCCAATTCCAGAACAACGGAGACGGCACTCCCACCCTGGCCACGTCGGCCAAGTTGGTTCCGGTGAACGCGCCCGGAGTCACCATCGTCAATGACACCGTGAGCGTGGGAGCGATCGGGGGGGGAGCGACCGTGCTTCCGGGACAGAACTTCGTCCTGTCCTTGGCCAACACGATTCCCGACGGACAGTTCCTGGAATTCGATCTCGAGATCACCGAGGGCGCGACCACTTGGTCTCAGCCCGTGAACTTGACCGCGATCGGTCCCGAGATCGAAGTGGCACGGATCACCTGGGACGATTCCTCGGGCAACGGCGACGGGATCATCAACCCCGGGGAGCCGATCGCGCTCACCGTCGAACTCGTGAACTACGGGGGGGGGACGGCGAATCTGGTGGATGGCGTCATTACCACGGCGTCGGCGAATGTGAATCTCTTGGTCGCGAGCAACCAGTGGACGGGTTTCGGCAACAAGCAGTGGAGTACCGGAAACGGAACCTACCAGCTCACCGAGTCCAATGTTCTCGTGGAGAACTGGATGAAGCTGACGCTGACCGATGATGTGGGCCACACCTGGGTCCATGATTTCGAACTTCGGGCACCGAATCCGCCCGCCACTCCGGTGTTGGATACCTCTCTCGGACCCACGTCGATCGTTCTGCGCATGTCCGAGACCAACGAGCCGCACTTCTACGGTTATCGGGTGTTCCGGAGCACGAGTCCGACCGGGCCCTTCACGGAAATCACCAACGACCGGATCGAGGGTACGGGAGTCATCGAGGACAAGGGACTGATGACCCTGACCCGTTACTACTACGAGGTGGCACTGGTCGACAGCTCGTCGGTGATGAGTGCCCTCAGTTCGCCCGTTTCCGCTTCGACCTCTCCGCCGGAACTCGCGGGGGGATTCCCCATTCCGATGGGGCGCGAAGCATCGGGGGCACTGGCGGTGGGCGACGTCCTGGGCGACGGGACCCTGGCCGCAATGTTCGGCGCCGACTTCATCTACGCTCTGAAGTCGGATGGTTCCGAGGTGGTCGATGGCGACAGTGACAGCCAGACTCTGGGCCCCATCGCTGGGGATGCGGCCAACCCGAGGTTCACGCCGTCGGGGATCACTCTGGCCGATCTCGATGGCGATGGTGCCGATGAGATCATCGGTGGAAACTGGGATCGGCGGGAGCTGTGGGTGGTCCGCGGAGACGGTTCCGATTTCCCGGGTTGGCCCCGCATCATGGGGAACAAGAACTGGGGTACGCCCGCGGTCGGTGATCTCGACAACGACGGAGACCTTGAGATCGTCGTGAATACGGTGGGCAAGCGGACCTACGTCTTCCACCACGATGGGACGGATTTCTTCGATGGGGACAACAACCCTGCGACGGTGGGCGTCTTCGCGGAGAGACCCGGCGAGATCTTCAATCGCAGCACTCCGCTCTTGCTCGACGTCGATAGCGACGGCACGCTCGAGATTCTCTTCGGAACTCATTGGCGGGATGGAACCACGGACAATATGGTCCACGCCCTGCGCAACGATGCGACCGATGCCCCGGGCTGGCCCAAGAATCTGGGTCCGAGCGGATACTCGGTCACTCATATGACCGCCGCCGACCTCGATGGCGATGGGGCCGAAGAGATCACCTTCCTCTGCGACAACGACAGCATGTACGTCTGGGAGAAGGACGGATCCAACATGGTTGGCTATCCGCAGTACTTCTTCACCCAGTCGGCGAATCTCGACAGCAAGACTCCGGCAGTGGCCTTTGGTGACTTCGACAAGAATGGCGATCTGGAAATGGTTGTGGTGTCGATCAAGTCTCTCCACAGCTGCGAGATCTATCTCAAGGATGCGGATGGAACCACCTGGGCTGGTTGGCCCCGGGTGCTGCCGGGGTTGAGCGAGTCCTCGCCGTTGGTGGTCGACATCAATGGAGATCTGTCCCTGGACATCATCTTCGGGATCGGCGGGGGAAGCGACAATGATCCCAATGTCCTGTATGCCTTCAATGCCGACGGTACCGACGTGGAAGGATTCCCCATGACCTTGCCTGGCGCGGTCCGAGCCGTACCCGCGGTCGCGGACTTCGACCTCGATGGCGATGTGGATGTTCTCTACGCGGGGCAAGACCTCTTTCTCCACGTCTGGGACATGCCCTTCCCGTACCGGGAATACCTGGCGCCGTGGCCGACCTTCCAGGCCAACAACCAGCGCACCGGGGTGTATCTCCAGGGTCGTGCCACCGCTGCGATCAGTGCCGATGTCAACGCGGTACCCACTCCCGGAGGAATCCAAGTGGAGGCGACCTTCTTCGGTCTGCCCGGATTCGAATTCCGAGTGAACGTGGATCGACACCTCGCCACGGAGGTGGGAGGAGCGTGGACGTCGGTCGGTCGGGACTTGCCCCTTCGGGATGGGATCGTACGGGTGATCGACGCCGATGCGGAAAGTGGCCGGACCTACGAGTACCGGGTGATGGACTCCTCGGAATCCTTCGTCTTCTACTCCCAGGCGGTCTTCGTGCCGGCGCTTCGTGCGACGCTCCGCGGAGCGGTGCCCAATCCCTTCAATCCGGCAACCTCGATCCAATTCGAGGTGCCGGGTACGGCGGGATCCCAGGTGCCCACCGTACTCCAGATCTACGATCTCTCCGGACGTTTGGTGCGGACGCTGCAGTCGGGCCCGCTCTCTCCCGGTCCTCACTCCGTGATGTGGAAGGGAGAGGACGATTCCGGGGTTTCGGTGGCCTCTGGGGTCTACTTCGCCCATCTGAGCTGCGCTGGGGTGGTACGCTCCGCAAAGCTGACCTTGGTGAAATAACGGCGACTCGTCGCCACGCTTTTCTGGCGGGCCACCTTGATCTTGAGGTCGCTCGCAGGGTAGAATGGATCACCTGGGGGGGGCGCGTTCACGTGTCCCAACTGGGGGTTCCTACCTTTGCGCACCTCACCGCAGGAGATCATCCTCGCGCACCTTGGTCATGACGACGGTATCGGAAACGATCGAGCGCAATCCAACTTCGGCATTGCATCCCTCCGCCGCGCTTTGATCCTCATATTCGTCGTGTCTCGGCGGAGCTTCGCTCTGTCCACATGTCATTCCTGGCCCGCGACAGGTAGGAGGCGCTCGAGCATGCGCGCAATCAACTTTCATCGTCGTTCGTATCTCTTGGGGCTGGCCCTTTGCGGAGTGTTGATGGCTCCTGCCATCTCTCAGGCGAAATCCATCGCTTTCGACTTGGGGTTGGATCCCGCTCAGCTCGAGATCCAGACCCATGCCGATGGGATCCAGTTGGAGCTCCCGGGTGAGGGAGTCCTCAAGGAATACGGTCGTCCCATGTTGCCGGCGGTCCGCCGAACCTTCCTCATCGATCGTGACGAGGTGGCCACCGGAGTGCGGCTCGAGGGAGGAAGCTGGGTGGCTCTGCCCGACCTCGGGGCGCTGCGCACGCGGGGTGAAGTGAAGATTCCAGACGGTCCGCCGCTGCGCGAGAAGGCCTTTTCCGGATCTCTCTCGGACCGCGAACTCTACCCGCCCCAGGCAGTTCGCCTCGGCGGCGATGGTTTCGATCGGGGCTATCATCTGCAATCCGTCGAGATTCTGCCGATCCGCTGGGATCCGAGCAACGGACGGATGGAATTCTATCGAGGGGGACGCGTGGTCGTGGACCTGGGTCCGGTGTCCGATCCCAGAGTCTTCGACCGGCAACGCCGGGTGCCCGGGTGGGCGGAGCAGGTCCGGAGCGAAATCGCGGCGCGGGTGGTGAATCCGGAGGCGCTCGATTCCTACGCTCTGCCGCCGCAGGTGGAGGGCGGACGCGGCGCGATCGGGCTGGCCAAGAAGACCCCGAGTCTGAGCGATGGGCCGGTGCGGCACCTGATCATCACCGATAGTGCGATGGCGACGCAGTTCCAGCGCTTGGCGGATTTCCGCACCCAGCACGGGCTCCCGTCGCTGGTGGTGACGATCGACCAGATCTTGGCGAACTCCCGTCAGGGAGTCGATCTCGCCGAAACGATCCGGCTCTACATCGCCGATGCCTATTCGAAATGGGGGGTCGACTATGTGGTTCTGGGAGGAGATAGCGAGGTGCTTCCGGCCCGCTATGCTCATTCTACTTTCTACCCGCCCTTCGTGGGCACGGACATCCCCGCGGACCTCTACTACTCCTGTTTGGATGGCAATTGGAATGCCGACGGGGATGCATATTTTGGAGAGCACTTCGCGACCGGGGTGGACACCGGCGACTTCGCCGACCTGATTCCGGAACTGGCATTGGGACGCATTCCCGTGTCGACCCCCACGGAGGCCACGGTATACCTGGACAAGCTCTTCGCCTTCGAGGTGCCGACAGACATCAGCTATCAGCAGAATCTCCTCTTTGCCAGTGAAGTGCTCTTTCCCGCGGCGTGGAGCCCGGGTACCGGAATCCAGCTCGACGGTGCTTCGCTCAGCGAGAGCCTGATCGACAGCGTCCTCGGATGCGACCCGTTGGGGCAACTCACGGCCACGCGCATGTACGAGAATTCCACGGTCTATGCCGGCGCGCTTCCCGAGACCAAGGCCGGCGTGCTGGCGGCTCTCAATTCGGGCGGCTACGGAATCTTCAATCACATCGGGCACGGCTTCTATTTCAATATGAGCGTGGGAGACGCCACCATCATCCCCGGGGATGCCGATGCGCTGTCCAACGGCACCAACAGCTTCCTGCTCTATTCTCTCAACTGTTCGTCCTCGGCCTTCGACTTCGATTGCCTGAACGAGCGCTTTCTCCAGAACCCATCCGGCGGAGCGGTGGCTTCGGTGGGTTCGTCACGGGCGGCCTTTCCGAATATGGCGAAGAGTTTCCAACTCGAGTTCTACAAGGCGCTCCTCTGCAATGACTACAAGCGCGTGGGCGATGCCATGCGGCAGAGTCGCCTGCCTTTCGAGTCCAACACCTTCTACAACACCGTCGAGCGATGGACGGAGTTCGTGTACACCCTGCTCGGAGATCCGGCGACTCCGATCTGGACGACACGGCCTCGCGTACCGCAGGTGAGCGGACCCACCCAGGTGAGTCTGGGAGGCGGGATCCTCGCCTATACGGTCCAGGATTCGACGAGCGGCGCTCCGATTGCCGGTGCCGTCGTGACCCTTCGCAAGGGCGCCGAGGACTACGCGACCGGAGTCACCGACGGCAGCGGAAGCGTGGTCCTTTCTTTCGCCCCCGAGACCGCAGGCCCGGTCGACGCATGGGTGAGCTACGCCGATGTGGTGCCTCGTCCGATCTCGTTGACGGCCGTCGATCCAGGGGTGGCCAGTCTGGCCGTGGCCTCGATGACCATCAGTGACGACAACGTCGGTGCGAGCAATGGGAACGGGAACGCAATGCCCGACGCGGGAGAGCGCATCGAACTGACACCGCTGGTCATGAACGGTTCCGCATTCTCCTATGCGGGGGGCACGCTCACTCTTCGCAGTGACGACCCCATGGTCGCTCTGGTCGACAGTGTGGTGACCATTCCGATGACCACGGGGTCGGGGAGTGTCTCTCCCGCCCTCCCCCTGGTCCTCGATCTCGACTCTTCTGCTCCCGATGGAACCACGGTGGATCTGCGTTTCGTCTTCGACGCGGGCTTGCCCTCGGAGATCGTCGATCGGGAGAAGCTCCTGATCACCGCTCCGGAGCTGGAAGTCGCGCGGGTGCGGATCGACGATACTGCCCTGGGCAATGGAGATCTGATCCAGGATCCGGGCGAAAGCGTCGCGGTCATCGTCGATCTGAAGAATTTCGGGGCGGGCGCGTCGGGTCCGCTCGTAGGAACCCTCACTTCCACGGATCCGGCGGTGACCATCAGCGATGGCATTGCGAGCTGGCCGGACCTGAGCACGGCCCTGAGCGTCGCCGACAATGGCGCCGACGTCTTCGTCGTCAGTGAGTCGGATGTGGTCATCTCGCATCGCTTCGACTTGAACATCACCGACGACAAGGGGCGAGTGTGGACTCTCGGTTTCGATCTGCGCGCTCCGGCACTGGTCACGGGAGTCGCGCCGGGTATCGGAGGTCCGGGCGAGGTCGTGTTGGAGTGGACCCCGAGCACGGATCCCGATCTCTTGGGCTATCGAGTCTACCGACGGTCGGAGGGACAGACCACCTTCGTGGAGGCGAGCCAGGATGTGGGAATCGGCACCTCCTATTTCCGCGATCACGGACTTCCCGCTCTCTCTCGATTCGACTATTACGTCACCGCGGTGGATTCAGGCGGATTCGAAAGCGTCCCGTCGAGCCTCTTGACCACATCCACTGCACCCCCTGAGATGTCTTGTTTCCCGCTTCCGATGAATCTCGAGACCAGCGGCGACCTGGCGGTGGGCCACCTCGACCTCGATGGAGTGCTCGACATGGTCATTCCCTCCGACTTGGTGTACGTCCTCGATGGGAACTGCATGGAGAAGCTGGACGGAGACAACGATTCCCAGAGTTTCGGGCCGATCAGCTCTGCCGGCGACAATTTTGGTCCAGCGTCGATCGCACTCGGGAATCTCGAACCAGGGGGTGGGCTGGAAATCGTGGCCTCGAGTTGGAAGACGCGCGAGATCTACGTTTTCCGTCCCGACGGCACGATCCTGCCCGGATGGCCAGTGCTGTTGAAGGCCAAGAATTGGTCGACTCCGGTGATCGGGGACATCGATGGTGACGGAGACTTGGAGATCGTGATCAACGATACCGCCGGATACACCTATGCCTTCCATCACGACGGAACCGAAGTCGCCGACGGCGACGCCGATCCCACGACCTTCGGAGTGATCGCGCCGAGACGGTCCAGCGCTGCGGGGACCGAGTTCTTCGG
>JAJRXK010000070.1 GCA_024276305.1 Candidatus Krumholzibacteriota bacterium | reverse complement strand
CCGACGGGGCAGGGGCGGCGGTTCTGCTCCCCTCCAAGACCTCCTCCCTCCACGGACTCCACTTCGCCAGCGATGGTTCGCAAAGCGAATTGATTCATATTCCCGTTGGGGGCGCAGCTCGACCACCGCAGCCATCCTATATTCGGGAGGGCCGGCATCTCCTGCGGCTGGATCACGGACCACAGGTCTTTGCGGAGGCAGTCGAAGGAATGGTCGAGGCGGGCCGGTGCGCGACTGCCAATTCTGACAGGTCGCTGTCAGAGATCGACCATTGGGTCCCGCACCAGGCGAATCGCCGCATCGTCGACCGGGCCGGGGCGCGCCTGGGCATCGCGGCGGAACGCAGGGTGTCGATTCTCCGCGACCGGGGCAATAGCTCGGCCGCGACGATCCCCACCGCGCTTTCGCTGGCCGCCGTCGAGGGCCGCTTCGGCCGGGGAGAAGCGATCCTCCTCACCGCGGTCGGCGCGGGCCTCCTCCGAGCGGGCATGGTCCTGAGCTGGGACCCCTCCGCGCAGTGAAGTTTGGAGAGTGAGATGACTACATCAATCAATATCGATACCAAGGCCCTGGGGGGAGCCTCCCCGGCCCAACTCCAGAGCTGGGACGCGGCCCATTCCTGGCATCCCTTCACTCCGATGACCGATTACCTGGCCTCCGATCCGGTGATGGTGGCCCGGGGGGAGGGCGTCCGGCTCCAGGACATCCACGGTCGTTGGTACTACGACGGGGTCGCATCCATCTGGTTGAATGTTCATGGCCACGCCCACCCCGCGCTGAATGCCGCGATCGCCGAACAGTTGGGCCGAATCGCCCATTCGACGATGCTGGGACAGGCCAACGTGCCTTCGACGATCCTGGCCAAGCGCCTGGTGGACCTCAGCCCCCCAGGTCTGGACCGCGTCTTCTTCTCGGACAGCGGAGCCACAGCGGTGGAGATCGCGCTCAAGATCGCGATTCAGTACTGGGCGAATCGAGGCCGGCCCTCGAAGCGGCGGATCCTGGGATTCACGAACAACTACCACGGAGACACCATGGGGGCGATGGCGGTGGCTCCCGACCCCATCTTTCACTGGGCTTTCCTGGACCTGCTCCCCGAGCAGCCTCGCGCCCCCTATCCCTATTGGTATCATGCGCCGAATCACATCAAAACCGACTCGCAATGCATGGAATACAGTCTCGATGCAGTCCGCAAGATCTTCGAGGCCGAGGGGGAGAGCCTGGCCGCGGTCATCATCGAGCCGGTGGAGGGCGCGGGGGGCATCTGTCCCGCCCCTCGAGGCTATCTCCGGGCCCTCCGAGAACTCTGTCAGAGCCATGACATATTGATGATCGTTGATGAAGTGGCCACCGGATTCGGGAAGACCGGAAGCCTCTTCGCCTGTGAGGCCGAGGAGCTGACCCCCGACCTGCTCTGCATGGGCAAGGGCCTCACCGCGGGCTACTTGCCAGTGGCCGCGACGCTGGCCACGGGGGCGGTCTTCGAAGCATTCCTGGGCGAGCGCCGCAACACTCTCTTCCACGGGCATTCCTTCACCGGCAACCAACTGGGATGTGCGGTGGCACTGGCCAACTTGGACCTGATGCCAGCGTTGATGGACAGCTTGGCCCCCAAGATCGACCGCCTCTGGGGCCGCCTGGCCGCCCTCGAAGGACGGGAGTGCATCGGAGACCTCCGCGGCCGCGGATTCATGGTGGGGATCGAGCTCTCCGCCGACCCGCCGAGTCGCCGGGGCTTCCCTCCCGACCTCCGGGCGGGGTATCAGGTCACCGACGCGGCCCGGGGCCGTGGCTTGCTGGTCCGGCCCATCGGAAATGTGGTCATCTTCATGCCCCCCCTGGCCTCTTCGATCGAGGACTTGGACGCGATGCTCGACATCTTGGTCGAATCTTTCGAAGCCGCCCTCCCGAAACTGGCCGAACAGGCCAAATCCATCCACCGAGGTTGATCCATGGCCAGCCGGCGCGGAATTCTGATCACCGGGACGGATACGGGGGTGGGAAAGACCACGGTGGCGGTCGGACTCGCCCGGGTGCTGGCCGATGAGGGCTGGGATCTGGGGGTGATGAAGGCGGTCGAGACCGGATGGCCCCGCGACCGCGGAGCGTGGCCCGCCGATGCTGCCCTGCTCCGAGAGGCGGCGCGGTCCCCGGACCCGCCCGAGTGGGTCGTGCCTTGGATCTTCGAAGAACCCCTGGCCCCCTTCGTGGCAGCCCGTAGGGAGGGCCTATCTTCGCTTCGAGAGAAGATCGTATCAGCATTCGCCAATATTGCCGAACACCACTCCTTCACTTTGGTAGAAGGAGCGGGAGGCCTCAGCGTCGGGATCCAGGGGGAGGGGCCGCACCTGCTCGACTACGCGGATCTGGCCCTGGACCTGGACCTCCCTCTGCTCATCGTGGGCCGAGCCCACCTGGGAACCCTGAACCACTGCTTTCTGACCGAGCACTACGCCCGAACCCGCGGCTGCCGGGTCCTGGGCTTCGTCCTCAATGGTCTCGATCCAAGCCGAGGCGACCCCTCGGTCCGGGAGAATCCCGCGCTCATCGCCGAGCGCAGCGGAGTCCCGGTCTGGGGAGTCTTGCCCCAAGTCGAACCAGCCCCTACGGTAGAGACCGCCGCGGCCCTGATCCGCGATCACTTCGACCTCGGCGCCTTCTGCCGCGCGGTCGACCTCCCCGGTCCAACCTCTGGAGACGGCCCATGAGCCCCAACCTTGCGACGACTTCCTCCACCCGCTGGTTCGACCTGGCCGACCGAGTGCTCCACGGTCACGAACTCACCGACTCCCAGGCCCTGGAGATTCTGGCCGCGCCGGACGAGGAGATCCTCGACCTGCTCGCCGCGGCCTACCGAATTCGCCACCACTACTTCGGGAATCGGGTGAAGCTCAACTATTTGGTCAATGCCAAGAATGGTCTCTGCCCGGAGGACTGCCACTACTGTTCGCAGTCGAAGGACTCCGACGCGCCACTCGAGAAATACCGCCTCATGACTCAGGAGCAGATCATCGAAAAGGCGGAGCACGCGGCCTCGCTGCACGCGGGCACCTGCTGCATCGTGATCAGCGGCCGGGGCCCGACCGACGACGAAGTCGAACACGTCGCCGGCGCGGTCCGCACGATCAAAGCGCGTCATCCGGAGATGAAGATCTGCGCTTGCCTGGGTCTGCTCAATCCCGACCAAGCGCAGCGGCTGGCCGAGGCGGGAGCGGATCGCTACAACCACAACATCAACACGGCAGAGAGCTACTACGACGAAATCTGCTCCACCCATACCTACCGCGAGCGCCTCGAGACGGTGGCCGCGGCCAAGAAGGCGGGCATCTCTCCCTGCAGCGGAGTGATCGTGGGGATGGGAGAGACCCGTCACCAAGTGGTGGAAAGTGCGGTGGCCCTGCGCACCCTCGATGCCGACTCGATTCCGGTCAACTTCCTCCTCGAGATCGAGGGCACGCCTCTGGCATCCGACGAGGAGATGGCCGCTCGGGCCGCGAATCCGGACATCGATCCGATCACTCCTCGATACTGCTTGAAGGTGCTGGCCATGTTTCGCTTCGTGAATCCCTCGAAGGAGATCCGCGCGAGCGCCGGACGCGAAGAACACCTGAGGTCCCTTCAACCCATGTCTCTCTACGCCGCCAACGCCCTCTTCCTTGCGGACTACCTCACCGAACCAGGACAGGCGCCGGACATGGACCGCCAGATGATCGAGGACCTGGGCTTCGAGTGGGAGGCTCCGCAACCGTGAATACGTCGGCGGGTCCTCCATCGGGAGTGCCCGTTCCGGGCCAGCACGACGACTTCTACCAGAGCTTGCGCCGTCGCATTCGCGACTATGTGACCAAGAAGGGAGCCTCGGGCCGACGCACCGACGTGCTCCTTCTGGCGCCGGATCTCTTTCACCTCATGGCCCGCATGGCCCTCGACCATCGTGTGGACCGAAAGTCAAAAGCGGTCCTGGGGGTGGCCATCGCCTACTTTCTCTCTCCCTTGGATCTCATGCCGGAGGCTCTTCTCGGACCCATCGGATTTCTCGATGATGCCCTGCTCGCGGCCTATGCCATCGACCGGGTCATCAACCACGGCCACGAGCGAATCGCCCGCGAGTACTGGGCCGGCGACGAAGACCTGCTGGTGGTGGTCCAACGCCTGACCGCGATGGCCGGAGAACTTCTGGGAAAGACGAAGTGGTCGAAGCTCCAACGCATTCTGGGAAAGAAGAGCTGAGACCGCCGACCACCGAGGGCCAGCGGTCTCTCACTCTCTATTTGACCAGGACCATGGTCTTGGTGGCGACGTGGCCCGCGGACTCCACTCGATAGAGATAGACCCCCGAGGCCACCGACTGGCCGCTGCGGTCCTTGCCGTTCCATCGCACGCGGTGCGTTCCCGCGGTCAGCACCTCATCGACCAGGGTCTTCACGAGCCTTCCGCTGGCATCGTGAATCGTCAGGCGGACCCTGCCGTTCGACGGCAACTCGAAGGAAAGAGTCGTTGCCGGATTGAAGGGATTCGGCGCGGCATCGTGAAGGAGGAATCGGCGTGGAGCCCCCGCGTCGGGCACTCCGGTCGCGATGGCCACCACCGCGGCGTTGCCCTCGTTGCCCGCAAAGTCCACGGCCGAAACCTTGTAGCGATAGTCCCAGGGATTGGTGGTCGCATCATTCCACGCGGAGACTGCGACTTCCTGGAGGAGGGTGGCGGGCGACGGGACGAAATTGGGGTCGGTACTGCGATACACCCGGAAGAACTGCACATCGGGGTCGGTGGCATCGGCCCAATCGAGCTGCACTCCAGCCGCGGCATAGGTGGCGGTGAAGGCAGTGGGGACACCGGGCGCGAGATTGTCCACCGAATACCCACTGTCGGGAGGACTGTCGAAGAAGATCCCGGGGACCGCGGTGTGCGCACGAACGAAGAACACTGATCCACAGACTCCCGCCGCCGTCGAATCGCAAAGCGTACCCGCGAGGGTGCCGTACTGCGGCTCGGTGGTCGCCGGCAGATTCAGTACGAAGTCCCAACTCCCGCCCGCGAGCTTGTGCTGCACTCTCGGGCCCGCAGCTCCCGCAGCCTCCTTGAACAGAGTATCGATCCGACGGTAGACGCTGTAGGTCAGGATGGGCTGTGCCGACCCCAGAGTGTCCAAGTTCGAAGCCGACCACCGGATCCGTACCCGCCGGCCCTGATCGTTCGGCACGTCGACGATGGAGAGAATCGCCGCCGAATGAACATTGTCGGGAGTCACCGCAAAGTCATAGGGATCCGAACCCGCGGCCACCTCTGCCGCATCGGAAAAGGTGTCGTCGTCGGAATCGAGGTCGAGGTAATTCGCAATTCCATCGGCATCGACGTCATCGTTGGCGGCATTTCCGTCGCCATTGGTGTCTTCTTCGAGGGTGGGGATTCCATCCCCGTCGTCATCGGGATCGAGGGCGTCGATCAGGCCATCGGCATCGGAGTCGGTGCCCACGCCCCCCGAGAGTTCGAAGCCGTCGAGAAGACCGTCATTGTCGGAATCGGGATCCGCAGGGTCCGTCCCGGCCGCCGCTTCGGAAAGAATGCAGGCATCGGGAGGATTGGTCCCGATGCGGGTGGCATCGCAGAGTCCATCGCCGTCGGTGTCGGGATCGAGAGGGTTTGTCTCTCCCGCATCGAGAATCCCATCGGCATTGAGATCCTCGGATCCATCGATCAAGCCGTCATCATCGCTGTCGGGGTCGAGGGGATCGGTGCCGATCGCCACCTCCACACTGTCGGAAATGCCATCGCCGTCACTGTCCACGAAGGGATCGATGTAGTCGGGGATCCCATTGCCATTGAGATCCGCGAATCCCTCGACCGCATCAGGCACCCCGTCATTGTCCGAATCCAGATCCTTGTAGTTCGCCAGGCCGTCGGCATCGAAGTCGTCGTTGCGCGGATCTCCATCACCGTTGGCATCTTCACTCAGCGTCAACAGCCCATCGCCATCGTCATCGTCATCGATGTAGTCGGAAATGCCATCGCCATCGGTATCGATCGTGGCCAGTTCCCAGCTATCCGGAACTCCGTCATTGTCTGAATCCGTGTCGAGATAGTTGGCCGTGCCATCACCATCGGAGTCGTCATTGGCCGGATTCCCATCGAAGTCGGGATCTTCCGCGGCGGTCAGAATCCCATCACTGTCGTCGTCGGTGTCGAGCACATTGAAGACACCATCGCCGTCGCTGTCTCCGAAGGGAAACTCGATGGCATCGCCCACGCCGTCGAAGTCCGAGTCCGGAAGGTTGGGGTCGCTCTCCCCATCCGCCCATCCGTTTCGATTGGTATCTTCGACTCCGTCAGGGAGGCCATCGTTGTCGGTGTCGGGCGACAACGGATTGGTGGTCGTGGACGGATCCTGGTCCGGCATGAAGATCCCTCCGTTGGTGTCCGGCCCTTGGGGCGAAGACAGCCCGGACTCGAGACCATCCGAGAGCCCATCTCCGTCGGTGTCGAAGAGAAGGGGGCTCGTCTCGTTGAAGTCCACCACGCCATTCAGATTGGCGTCTTCGCTTCCATCGAGCAATCCGTCGTCGTCGGTGTCTCCATCGAAGGGATTGGTGCCGAGGACCGTCTCGAGTGCGTCGGAGAGACCATCGCCGTCGGAATCGAGAGCCCATGCGGGCCGAGCGAGAAGAGGGAAGGAGAGCAAGACCAAGGCGACGACGAGAGTGATTCGCATGGGGGCATCCTTGAGCTGTCGGAGGATGAAGCGGGCCGGGCGAGAGCACGCGATCGGGGACCATTCCGGAGAGATCTCGCTTGAAGCATACCAAATCGCGGGGCCTGAGTACAGAATCCCGACCCGCAGCGGGAGATCCGTGGGCCTCGGTGGGGAATAGGGCCCCAACGAAGTGGGCCGCCCCGCTTTCGCGAGACGGCCCTACACGGCGGGATGCCTAGCTTGGGAGCCAGTAAGGCACTCATCCGCCGTGATGATGTTCCTCGCCACTCTCTTTGGAGTCGTCCATCTTCATGCCCTTCATCTCATGTCCCTCGTGGTTCATGTCCCCCTTCATCCCCTCCATGTGATGGCCGCCGCCATCCGCCAGATCCGCCACTTTCTTCCCACAGCTCAGCATCTTGGAACCGAAGAAAGGATTGGCGACTTTGCCGTCCACCTGGATCCACTCGGCCTTGACCATCGGACAGGTCATGACCGCCCAATTCGGATCCACTTCGGACTTGGTGTACATCTTCTGGGCCATGGGAATGAAGTTCGCGCCGAGGGCCTTGTAAGCGTCCCTGGCTGCTTCGAGGTCCGTCCCGTCGGCAGCCAAGGTCGCAAGAGCATCGCGCATGGACTTGTGCATGGCTTCCATGTCTCCCATTTCTCCGTGCTCCGCTTTGTCGCCATGCATCTTGGCCATCTTCTCGTGGTGTCCGCCTTCGGCCATGTGTGCGTCCATGATCGCGAGAATGCCCTTGGCGTGTTCAGCGACTCCTTCGACGCTGTCTCCCGAGAGCGCGGTGCCGATGGATGCGAAGTGGAAGACGGCGGCTCCGACGGTCGCCTCTTCGTCGTGATCGCTTCCCTCGTGGGCCGAGGCCAGAACGGGAATCAACAGCAACACACTCAACAGTGCAACGAGGTTCTTGAATTTCATCGATCGACTCCTTGGGTTGGGTCCTGAGACCGGGTACATGATTCAGAGGGTGCGGCTTCGCAGCCGCAGGGCATTGGCGATCACGGAGACCGAGCTGAAGCTCATGGCGGCGGCCGCAATCATGGGGTTCAACAACAGACCAGTCAGGGGATAGAGCACCCCTGCGGCCACGGGGATGCCGAGCGCGTTGTAGGCGAAGGCAAAGAACAGGTTCTGGTGTATATTGGCCATGGTCAGCTCACTGAGACGTCGAGCTCGAAGGATTCCGCTGAGATCTCCCTTCACCAGGGTGAGCCCGGCGCTCTCCATCGCCACATCGGTGCCGGTGCCCATTGCGATCCCCACATCGGCCTGAGCCAGGGCGGGCGCATCATTGATCCCGTCGCCGGCCATGGCCACAACCTTTCCGGACTCCTGAAGTTCCCGCACCACGTCGGACTTCCGATCCGGCATGACGCCCGCCTCGACATCGTCGATGCCGAGCTTCGAAGCCACCGCCTGCGCGGTGGCGGCATTGTCTCCGGTGAGCATCACCACTCGCATACCGCTCGCTCTCAGCTCCCGGATGGCGTCCGGAGTCCTCTCCTTGATCGGATCGGCCACGGCGATGAGCCCGGCGAAACTCTTGTCGACGGACACCAGCATCACGGTCTGGCCCTCCGCCCGTAGCGAGTCCACCCAGGTCGGTGGAGCGGTGTCACGCACCCCCAACTCCTCCATGAGCCTCTCGTTGCCCAGGGCCACGCGCCGACCGTCCACGACTCCACTCACCCCACGGCCGGTATGACTGACGAAGTCCTGGGCCGTCCCCACTTCCACCTTGCGCTTCTCGGCTCCCCGCACGATCGCCGCAGCCAGAGGGTGTTCGCTGCTGCGCTCGAGCGATGCCGCCACGTGGAGGAGCTCTTCCTCGCTGAATGCGGCCTCCGGATGGACGCCCACCAAAGTGGGGCGACCTTCGGTGAGAGTACCCGTTTTGTCGACCACCAAGGTGTCGACTTTTCGCAAACGTTCGATGGCCTCGGCATTCTTGAACAACACCCCCGCGGTGGCGCCTTTTCCGGTGGCCACCATGATCGACATCGGAGTGGCCAATCCGAGCGCGCAGGGGCACGCGATGATCAATACCGCCACCGCATTGACCAGGGCGTAGGCCATTCGCGAATCGGAGCCGAAATAGGTCCAGGCCGCGAAGGTCAGAATCGCCGCCGCAATCACCGCGGGAACGAAGTAGCCGGCCACGACGTCTGCGGTCTTCTGGATGGGAGCCCGGCTGCGCTGGGCTTCGGCCACCATCTGCACGATCTGGGAGAGGAGAGTGTCAGAACCCACCTTCTGGGCCTCGATCACCAGGGCCCCGGTGGTGTTGATGGTCGCGCCGATCAACAGATCCCCCTGACCCTTCTGCACCGGCATGGGTTCACCGGTGACCATGCTCTCGTCGACGGCGCTGGATCCCTCCACCACCACTCCATCCACCGGAATCTTCTCGCCGGGGCGGACCCGGAGATGGTCCCCCACCTCGACCTGATCCAGCTCGATCTCCTCGTCTCCGCCATCGGCCTTGATCCGAACCGCGGTCTTGGGAGCCAGTCCCAGCAACGCTCGAATGGCGGCGCCGGTCTGGCTACGGGCCCGCAGCTCGAGAACCTGACCCAGGAGAACGAGCGCGGTGATCACCGCGGCCGCCTCGAAGTACACCGGCACTGCGCCGCCCTCGCTGCGCAGCGACATGGGGAATTGGTTGGGAATGAGCATGGCGACCACGCTGTAGACCCAGGCCACCCCCACTCCGAGTCCGATCAGAGTGAACATGTTCAGAGACCGCAACCGAAGCGAATCCCAGGCTCTCACCATCAACGGCCATCCGCACCAGAGCACCACTGGAGTCGTGAGCACGAACTCCACCACTCCCCGCATCCGAGGCGAAAGGATGGCTTCGAAGGCCCCTTCGACAAAGGCACTGGTCATGGAGAGAATGACCACGGGAATGCTCAGCAGCGCGGCAATGATGAAGCGGCGCTTCATGTCCAAGTACTCTTCGAGCGCGGCCTCGTCTTCATCCGCGGTGACGATCACCGGCTCGAGGGCCATCCCGCACTTGGGACACGCGCCGGGTCCTTCCTGAACTACCTCCGGATGCATCGGACAGGTGTAGAGAGCCCCGGCCTCTTCCGCGGTGACTTCCGGGGCGGGATCCCTCTCTTGAAGGTAGCGACCCGGGTCGGCCACGAACTTTCCCAGGCAACCCGAACTGCAGAACTCGTATCGACTCCCTTCGTGCTCCACGAAGGGATTGTCCTTGGTCGGATCCACGGTCATGCCGCAGACCGGATCCTTCATGGCTTCTTTCGTACTCTCACTCATGACCTTCCCCCTCGATCTCAGATCATTGGATCGGTCGAACTCGGATCTCACGAATCTCGACATGCCCCTCGCCCCGGAGGAACAGCCCCACCCTTCCGTCCTCTTCGATCGCCGGGCGGTGCCCATGCACCAGGGTCTGCCCGTCCGCATAGCCCTTCAAGTGTTTCCCCGCCACCGACACCGCCAGGCGGGTCGACGTCGTGGGCCAGAGATGCTTGGCCTCATCGAAACGATTGACCCCGGAAGCGGTGATCTCCTCGAGACGCACGGCCTGGGGTCCCATGGAATAGGCCTCGAAACGATCGGGGCCGGAGTAGTGGTACACCAGAGACAGTTCTCCGCGGAAGTCGCTCAGATCGAGGTCCGCGATCATCATCACGTCCCCGAAGGACTTCGGCACCAGGAGGAAGCCCTCCCCGGAGACGTCGATTCCCGTCCCTTCGTCGGAGCGAAGCACGGTCTGAAAGGGCTTCTCGTGAACGCGTTCGAAGAGCGAATCCAGCCTTCGAACCCGAGTCTGAGCCGCCTGGAAGACATAGCTTCCATCGCCTTCGGTCTGCCAGAGCTCCGGATCCACGCCCTGATCCTCCTCCGCACTCCCTTGCCCGGCGGGTGACATCCCCTCTTCCGCGGCGGCCGAACTCTGGATGCTCCGAGGGGTCACGCCCACTCCCCGACCATAGACCAAGCCGCCCCCGCGATCGGCGGTGAGGCCAATCATTCCCGCCCCGATGACCGCCGGCAGCAGCACCAGCAACCTCAGGACGAGTCGGGTCGTGGGTTCGATCTGCGCCTTCAGCATCTCCACCACCGCACGTCCGGTCGCGCTCACGCCCAGAATCCACAGAGTCTGCATCGCGCTGTCGCTGTGAGCGGAGATGAGCATCTCCGTCTCCGCATCCACCAGGCCCACCAGATCTGCAGCCTGGCGGCCGCTCATCCAGGTCGCGAAGGCGCTCACGAAGCCGGCCACGTAGAATCCGACCGCATAGCGTCCGAGAGAGGAATCATCGTCTCGTCGAAGCAGTCCCGATACTTCGAGCACCACCCCCACCAGCCAGAGCACGATGGGGAAGTGCACCAGCGCGGGGTGCACGCTGGGAAGATTGGTTTGGGCGAGCAATTGCTCCATCGTTTCGATCCTTCCTGCGGCTTCTCTAGGCCGACTCGCTCGGGACCGTACGACCGGTCATCCCTCGGAACTTGTGTGTGAGCTCTTCCTGCCAGCAGTAGAGCACCGGAACCACGAATTGGGTCATCAGAGCCAATACCATTCCTCCGAAACTGGGAATGGCCATGGGCACCATGATGTCACTGCCCCTCCCCGTCGAACTGAGCACCGGCAACAGCGCGAGTACGGTGGTGGCAGTGGTCATGAGGCAGGGACGAATCCGTCGTGTTCCGGCCACCAACGTGGCCTGTCGGATTTCATCGACATTCGTCGGCCTGCGCTCACGGAAGGCCTGCTGCAGGTAGGTCGCCACCACCACGCCATTGTCGCTGGCGATTCCGAAGAGGGCGATGAAGCCCACCCAGATGGCCACGCTCAAATTGATGGTGTGAACCTGGAACAGATCCCGGAGATTGACCCCGAAGACCGAGAAGTCCAAGAACCATGGCTGACCGTAGAGATAGACCATGAGGAAACCCCCGGCCCAAGCCACGAAGATACCGGAGAATACCATCGCGGTGGTCGACACCGACTTGAACTGGAAGTACAGGATCAGGAAGATCGCGAAGAGGGCCGCCGGAAGCACGATCTTCAGCCGCTTCTCACTGCGGATCTGGTTCTCGTAGCTTCCCGCAAAGGCGTAGCTCACGCCTGCCGGCAGCGTGAACGAGCCGTCGTCGATCCTTCGCTGGATCTCCCGCTGCGCGTCCTGAACCACGTCGACTTCGGCGAAACCCGGCTTCTTGTCGAAGAGGACATAGCCCACGAGGAAGGTGTCCTCGCTCTTGATGACCTGCGGACCACGGGTGTACTCGATGGTCGCGAGCTGACTGATGGGAATCTGCTCTCCAGTCGGGGCGGGGACCAGGATCTCGCCCAACGACTCGATCCGATCGCGAAGCTCGCGCTGATAGCGCACCCGCACGGGATATCGCTCGCGGCCTTCGACCGTGGTGGTGATCTTCTTGCCGCCGATGGCCACCTCGATCACGTCCTGCATCTTGCGCAGGGGGATCCCATAGCGCGCGATGGCTTCGCGATCGATGTCGATCTCGAGGTAGGGCTTGCCAACGATACGGTCCGCAAAAACCGCCGCCGGCTCCACGGAGGGCACCTCTTTCAAGATCTTCTCGAGCTCGACTCCCACCGCTTCGATGGTCTCGAGATCAGGACCCTTCACCTTGACTCCCATCGGTGCCCTCATTCCGCTCTGCAGCATCACAATACGGGCGGCGATGGGTTGCAACTTGGGGGCGGAAGTCGTCCCGGGCATCTTCGTGACCTTGACGATCTCCTTCCAGATGTCGTTCGGGGTGCGAATGTGGTCCCGCCACTGGCGGAAGGGTCGGCCATCGTCATCCTCGATGAGCTGCCCGAATTCATCGCGGGCATATTCCCCGTTCTTGTAGCGGAAGTTCTGCCGACGTCCATCCATCTTGAGAATGTATTCGGGCTTGTAATTGATCACAGTCTCGATCATCGAGATCGGCGCCGGATCCAGCGGCGTCTCCGCGCGACCCAACTTCCCAACCACCAAATCCACTTCGGGAATCGCCTGAATGGCCATGTCCAGCTTGGCCAACACATCACTCACCTCGCCGATGGACGCGTGAGGCATGGTCGTCGGCATGTACAAATAGCTACCCTCATCCAGATCGGGCATGAACTCCTTGCCCAACCCCTTCCACACATAACCTCCGAAGAGAATGAGCGCGGTGGGGAACAACAGGAAGAGGATCTTGTGCCTCAGGCACCAGCCCAGGATGGGACCATAGGCCGAAATGAAGGCCTGAAAGATGAACAGAAGCCCGAAAATGATCACGAAGAGGAAGATCGCGTTGAGCAACAATCCCTTTTCCGGTCCCAGCGGCAACCACTTCTCGGTGAGCACCAGGGTCACCAGAATGAGAATCACCCAGTTGAGAATGCTCTGCGCCTTCGAACTCATTCCCGACACGATTTCGGGGAGTCGCGGTCGAGGCAAGAACTTGGGCCACGTCAAGCGCCGCCCCAAGAGCATGTGGGCAAAGGGCGGGATCAGGGTAAGGGACACGATCAGCGAAGCGATCAGGGCGAAGGTCTTGGTGTAGGCCAAGGGCTTGAAGAGCTTGCCTTCCGCCGCCTGCATGGTGAACACCGGCACGAAGCTGACCACAGTGGTGGCGACTGCGGTCACCACTGCGCCACCCACTTCCGAACTCGCTCGATAGATGATTTCGAGCTTGCTCTCCCCCGGATGAGCCTCGTCGAGGTGTCGTAACATGTTCTCGCTGAGGATCACCCCCATATCCACCATGGTTCCAATGGCTATCGCAATTCCAGACAGAGCCACGATATTGGCGTCGACGTGGAAGACCTTCATACCAATGAAGGCCATGAGGACCGCCAGGGGGAGCAGAGCAGAAACCAGGGCCGAAGTCTGGAGATGCTTCAACATGAAGATCACCACGATGATCGTGATCAGGATCTCCAGGGTCAGAGCCTCTTCGAGGGTTCCCAGTGTCTCGTGGATGAGCCCGGTACGGTCGTAGAACGGAACGATGGCCATTCGCGACACCGTGCCATCGGGCAGCACCTTCGAAGGCAATCCTGGACTGATCTCCTTGATCTTCTCTTTCAATCGATCGATGGTGGCCAGAGGGTTCTCGCCATAACGAACGACCACCACGCCGCCCACGGCCTCTGCCCCGGCTTTGTCCAGGGCCCCCCGCCGCAGAGCCGGACCTTTCTTGATCGTACCCACATCTCGCACGAATACCGGGACATTGTCCTTCACCGTGATCACGGTTTGTGCGATGTCCTCGAGATTCTCGATGAATCCAAGGCCGCGAATCACGTACT
>JAJRXK010000069.1 GCA_024276305.1 Candidatus Krumholzibacteriota bacterium | reverse complement strand
GGCTTGCCGAATAGATCTGGAAAAACAACAGTCTGTCGCGTAGAATTGGGCATGCGAAAACCTTTTGTGTTGGCTTGTGTTGGAGTCGTAACCACATTCTAGCCGACCAAAAGGTTTTCGTCTTTATGCCTCATGAATAATTCGGGTTAGCTCAGCCGCCAAACTGTCCGAAGAATGGGGTCCACCTCTGAAGTCGGGCCATTCCTTCGCTGACGCCGGGGTCGACAGCGATCTCTACTTTCCAAGTGTGGTTGCCTCCTGAGTCCCTCTACGGGACTCGGAACATTCACTATCAGATCGATTCTTCGGATGTGGTGGTGGAGTCCGACGAGGGGAACAACTGGGGATCGAGTACGGTGAATGTGTTTCTCCGTCCGGATCTGGAGGTGATCGATCTGGAGGTCGATCCTGCGGTGCAACAGCCGGGAGGATCGGTGACGCTTCGGTACACGGTGACCAGTCACTACAGTCGGACGACCTCTCCTGTGGTGCTGCGATTCTTCGAGTCCGCGGATTCCGCGATCAGCAGTGGAGACACGAATCTTCTTCAGGATGTGACCCTCGACTCGATGCTGGCTGGGGTGACGGTCGTCGACAGCGTGGTGGTGACTCTGCCCCCGGGAAATCCCCTGGGGAGCCGCTATCTGGGGGCGATCATCGATGCCGACGATGCGGTCACCGAGCAATACGAGACCAATAACAGCAGGGCGGTGGGGTATGACGCCTCTGCGGTGGTCGCCACTGAACCACTGACTCCGACGTCGTTCGTGTTCCGGCCCGCATTCCCCAATCCCTTCACATCTTCGACGCCGAGGCGGGTCCGGGAGCCTACCGTGCATCATGGGCGGGCGTCGACGAGCACCGCCGCCGAGTCGCCTCCGGAGTTTACTTCGCAAAGTTGGACTCGGAGTCCTACACATCCACTCGACGCGTGCTGTTCATGAAGTGAGGCCGGGTTCGCGGTTTCTGGAAGGATCTTCGGTCCCCCGGCTCCGACGCCGGATCCAACGGGGCAATTACTTCTTGTAAGCTACCGCCACGCTGTTCTACGCTAGCGGATCCCCATAGTATCGAGCGTCGCGGCGGCTCCGGAGTGGAGTTCGTTCGCGCAAAGGAAGAAACGGGTGCGAGATGAGCGATAGTGTCCGGTGCGGTCTGATCCAGTGCAGCAATCCGATCAATGACGAGAGCAGGCCGGTTGCAGAGATCTGTGAGGCGATGCTCGAGAAGCACATTCCGTACATCGAAGCGGCGGCAAAGAAGGGCGTGCAGATTCTCTGCCTCCAAGAGATTTTCAATGGTCCGTATTTCTGTCCTTCACAGGATCCACGGTGGTACGCCGCAGCCGAGCCCATCCCGGGACCGACGACCGAACGCATGGCCGAATACGCGAAGAAGTTCGAGATGGTCATGATCGTGCCGATCTATGAGAAGGCAATGCGGGGAGTGTATTACAACACTGCCGTGGTGGTCGATGCCGATGGGACGATGCTCGGAAGGTACCGAAAGCAGCACATTCCGCAGGTGGCGGGATTCTGGGAGAAATTCTTCTTCAAGCCGGGCGATGGCGGCTACCCCGTCTTCGAAACTCGCTACGCCAAAATCGGGGTCTATATCTGCTATGACCGGCACTTCCCCGAAGGAGCACGGTGTCTCGGACTCAATGGTGCCGAAATCGTATTCAATCCCTCTGCGACCGTCGCCGGACTCTCTCAGTATCTTTGGAAACTCGAGCAGCCAGCTCATGCAGTGGCCAACGGTTACTTCGTGGGGGCGATCAACCGGGTGGGGACGGAGGCACCGTGGAAGATCGGTAAGTTCTATGGGACGAGCTACTTCGTGAATCCCCGTGGAGAATTCATCGCAGAGGCGTCCGAGGATGACGACGAATTGGTGGTCGCCGATCTTGATCTTTCCTTGATCGATGAAGTCCGTTCGGTGTGGCAGTTCTACCGGGATCGTCGGCCAGAGGCCTACGATGAAATCGTCGACTTCTGAGAGGTGCATGATGAGCATTCTGATTCGCGGCGGTGAGGTTGTCACCGCTGATGATGGCAAGAGGGCAGACGTGCTCTGTGAGGGAGACAAGATCGTTGCCGTAGGGGAGGGACTGGAGGCTCCCGCGGGAGCGCAGGTCATCGATGCTGGAGGATGCTACGTCTTACCCGGTGGCATCGATCCGCATACCCACATGGAGCTTCCCTTCATGGGAACGGTTGCTTCCGAGGACTTCTTCAGCGGAACCTCGGCAGCGGCAGCTGGCGGAACCACGATGATCATCGATTTTGCGATTCCAGATCCCCAGGAGTCGTTGATCGCTGCCTATTCGAAGTGGCGTGCTTGGGCCGAGAAAGCTGCCTGCGACTATTCCTTCCACGTGGCCATCACCTGGTGGGACGACTCCGTGAGCCGCGAAATGGAAGTGCTCGTGCGAGAGCACGGCGTCAATTCCTTCAAGCACTTCATGGCCTACAAGAACGCGATCATGGCCGACGACGAAACCCTGATGAACAGTTTCCGTCGGGCGGGAGAGCTGGGGGCTCTCTGCACGGTCCACGCGGAGAACGGAGAATTGGTTTACCAGCTTCAGCGAGAAGTCTTCGAGAGCGGTATCACTGGACCCGAGGGCCATCCACTGTCTCGACCTCCGGAGGTGGAAGGAGAGGCCGCGAATCGGGCAATCCGGATTGCCGAGGTCCTCGGAGTTCCGGTGTATATCGTACACAACTCGTGCGTGGACGCGCTGGACGCGGTGGTACGGGCTCGGTTGGAGGGACAGCGAGTATTCGCCGAAGTCTTGGCGCAGCACTTGGTCATCGACGACAGCGTGTACCGGGATCGTGATTGGGACCGGGCGGCCCATCATGTGATGAGTCCTCCGTTCAGGTCTTCCGAGCACCAGGATGCTCTTTGGAGGGGGCTGCAGGCGGGGATGCTTCAGACCACGGCCACCGACCACTGTTGTTTCTGCACTCCGCAGAAACAGGCAGGTAAGGATGATTTCCGCTTGATCCCCAATGGAACGGGCGGGGTGGAAGACCGAATGAGTGTGCTCTGGCACTACGGGGTTGGGATGGGGCGGCTGACTCCGAGTGAGTTCGTTGCAGTGACCTCCACCAATGCGGCCCGCATTTTCAATATCTACCCCCAGAAGGGGGCGATTTGCGCGGGGGCGGACGCAGATCTCGTGGTGTGGGACCCCGAGGCGACGCACACGATTTCGGCCAGGACCCACCATATGAACATCGACTTCAACGTCTTCGAAGGCCGAAAAGTGGTAGGCAACGCAGCGGTGACTCTCAGTCGAGGCGAGGTGGTGTGGCAAGGCGGGGAACTCCGCACCAAGAAAGGTGCGGGCCGCTACGTCCCGCGTCCTCCCTTCGCGGACTATTGGCGAGCACAAGAGCTGAGGAATACCGCGCAGGTTCGTGGGAAAGTGGATCGGTAGTCAGCGAGAACCGTCTTCGGCTTGGGAGAGCATGATCGTCGACAACGCGCATCCTTCTCTGATCAACGAGGACATCCGGCCGACTCGGTCGGACGAGCGCCGGTGGTCTGTTCTGAATATGGCCAGTCTCTGGGTAGGAATGGTCGTATGTGTTCCGGCCTACATGTTGGCCGGTGGACTGATTCAACAGGGGATGAGCTGGTCACAGGCGGTCGGCACAGTGGCCTTGGGAAATATCATCGTTCTCGTGCCGATGATTCTCAACGGCCACCCTGGCACGCGCTACGGGATTCCCTTCCCGGTCTTGGCCAGGGCCAGCTTCGGGGTCCGCGGCGCGCACATTCCCTCGCTCCTTCGCGCCGTGGTCGCAGCCGGGTGGTTCGGGATTCAGACCTGGGTCGGTGGAGCGGCGATCTACCAGCTGTTGAACGTCCTGTTCGGCGGGCGCCTGGAATCTGCGGCATTGCCTGGCTTCGGCATCAACGCGGCGGAACTCGTCTGCTTCATGTTGTTCTGGGCCATTCAGGTCTTCATCATCTATCGGGGGATCGATTCGATTCGAGTCCTGGAAACCGTGGCCGCTCCATTTCTGATAGTGATGGGCATCGTGCTCTTGGCGTGGGCCTGGAGGGCGGGAGGAGGCTTCGGGGAGATGCTCTCTTCTCCCGGACAATTCGGTGAAGGGGGGGCTCGCGAGGGAGAGTTCTTGGCGGTATTCGTTCCCAGTGTTACCGCAATGGTCGGATTCTGGGCCACGCTCTCCTTGAATATTCCGGACTTCACTCGTTACGCACGGTCTCAACGAGACCAGGTTCTCGGTCAGGCGATCGGCCTTCCCACGACCATGACCCTGTTCGCCTTCATCGGGGTCGCAGTCACCAGCGCCACGCCTGCGATCTTCGCGACCACCCTCGCGGACGGCACCGTCCAATTGGCGGATCCAATCTGGGATCCGGTCAAGTTGTTGGCGCGGATTGGGGGAGGAGGCAGTGTGGTGGTGTCGCTCTTCGCACTGGCGATCGCGACCCTGTCGACGAATCTCGCTGCAAATGTCGTCTCTCCGGCAAATGCCTTGGTGAACGCGAACCCCAGAAGAATCACCTTTCAGATGGGTGGGTACATCACGGCCGCCATCGGCGTCGCAATGTTTCCCTGGAAACTGATGGCAGATCCTTCGGGGTACATCTTCACCTGGTTGATCGGGTATTCAGCCCTGCTGGGTCCGATCGGGGGCATTCTCATCACCGACTACTATCTTCTCCGACGTACTCACTTGGATGTGGATTCGCTCTATCGCCTCGATGGCACCTACTGTTTCCGCCGCGGCTTCAATCCCGCCGCCATCGTTGCCTTCGTGCTCGCGGTGATCCCGAGTATTCCCGGGTTTCTCCATCAAATCCGACTGCTGGACGAAGTGCCTGCAGCGTTCGATTCCATCTACACCTACGCGTGGTTCGCCGGGTTCTTTCTTGCATCGATTCTCTACTTCGCATTGATGCAACTGGGATCAGGCACCGAGACGGGGAAGGATGCACTATGATTCCGCCCTTCGAAGGCGATTCCTATGACTTCAGAAGCTACGTTCCGGCCTCGAATGTCATCGGGGGAGTCCTGGACAATGGCAATGCCGGTGAGATCCTCGAGATTCTGAATCCGAGATATGCCAAGGCTATGTCGACCTGCGCCATGTCCAACGCGAGCGATGTCGATGCGGCAGTCCAAGCTGCAATCAAGGCCTTCCCAGCGTGGAGCGCCCTGCCGATCCGCGAGCGGGCACAGGTCCTCTACCGCTTCCGAAACCTCATGCTCGACCACCTCGATGAGCTCTGCTGGTTGGTGACCCACGAGAACGGAAAGACCTTCGAGGAGTCGAAGGGGGAGGTGCTCAAGGGAGTGGAGTGCGTCGAGTTCAGTTGCTCGCTGCCGAATCTGGCGGCAGGGCGAGAACTCGAGGTGAGCAGCGGCGTGGTATGCAAGGAGATCCATGAGCCATTGGGGGTAGTGGCTGGAGTAACGCCCTTCAATTTCCCGAACATGGTGCCACTCTGGATGATTCCCAACGCTCTGGTGGCGGGGAATTGCTTCATTCACAAGCCCTCCGAGCAGACTCCACTCTCCGCTCTCAGGATTGCCGCATTGTTGAAGGAGGCTGGGTTGCCGGACGGCGTTCTCAATGTCGTACAAGGAGCCAAGGCCGCGGTGGAGGCCCTGTGTGATCATCCCGGCATCAGAGCTCTTGCCTTCGTAGGTTCCACTCCGGTGGCGCGCTTGGTCTATGGTCGGGCGGCGCAGAGCGGTAAACGTGCGCTGTGTCTGGGAGGGGCCAAGAACCACCTGATCATGGTGCCGGATGCCGAGCCCGCGATGACGGCCCAGAATGTCGTCGCATCGTTCACGGGATGTGCTGGACAGCGCTGCATGGCGGCGAGTGTGCTCGTGGCGGTTGGAGAAGTCGATCACATCGTGGACGAGATCGTGTCACAGGCTGCGGCTCTGAAGGTCGGTGAGAATGTGGGCGCGATCGTGAATTCCCAATCCCAGAAAAGGATCGAAGCCTACATCGCGCAGGCCGAAGAGATGGGGGCGACGGTGCGTCTGGATGGCCGTCAGAGCGACCGCAAGGATGGGTACTGGGTAGGGCCGACCGTACTGGATCACATGACTCCGTCGATTCCCGGCTGCGTGGAAGAGATCTTTGGTCCGGTTCTGAGTATCGTTCGAGTGGAATCACTGGAAGAGGCGCTCGACCTCGAGAACCAGAGCCCCTTCGGCAATGCAAGTTCGGTCTATACCAGCAGTGGCTATGTGGCCGAAAAGGTCATGGCGCGGGTGTCCGCGGGCATGTGCGGCGTGAATATCGGGGTGCCGGTGCCTCGGGAGCCGTTCTCGTTCGGCGGCTGGAACCATTCCAAGTTCGGTCACGGCGATGTCACCGGGTGGGACGGATTCCGCTTCTTCAGCCGGCCGAGGAAGATCACGATGAAGTGGGAACTCCACGAAGACGCTACCTGGATGTCCTAGGGGGATGCCGTGAACACCGACGAAATGAAGATGCTCTGCAAGAAGCACACGATGTACAGTTGGTCTGCCACCGGTGCCGTGGATCCGCTGCCGGTCGAGAGGGCCGGGGGTGTGTACATGTACGAGCCCTCCGGGAAGCGCTATCTGGACTTCAATTCACAGTTGATGAGTGTCGGGATTGGCCACAGTCACCCCAAAGTCGTTGCGGCCATGAAGAAGCAATTGGACTCTCTCATCTACTGCTTTCCAGGTACCGCAACCGAGGTGCGTGCCCGCTTCAGCCGGCGTTTGGCGGAACTCGTACCTGGAGACATCAATACATTCTTCTTCACTCTTGGGGGCGCCGAAGCCAACGAGAATGCGATCCGTGCAGCGAGAATGTACACTGGCAAGTTCAAGATCCTGAGCCGGTATCGCTCTTATCATGGCGCAACCAACGCCTGTATGCAACTGACGGGCGATCCCCGTCGGTGGGCGAACGAGCCAGGATCTCCGGGATTCATTCGAGTGCTCGATCCGACCCCGTACAACTATTCCTTCGGACAGACCGAAGAGGAAATCACCGCCAACAATCTCGAGTATCTAGAGGAGATCATTCTCTACGAAGGGGCGCAGAACATCGCCGCGATGTTCATCGAGACCGTGACCGGCACGAACGGGATTCTTCCTCCTCCCGCGGGTTATCTCGAGGGTTTGCGTGAACTCCTCTCGCGCCATGGGATCCTGCTCATTTGCGACGAAGTGATGAGTGGTTTCGGGAGAACAGGAAAACTCTTTGCCTTCGAACACGGCGGAATCGTCCCAGATATCGTTACCATGGCCAAAGGTCTGACCTCTTCCTACTTCCCGCTTGGGGCGATGGGGGTATCGGATCCCATTGCCGAGTACTTCCGCGACAATGTCTTCTGGGGCGGTCTCACCTACAACGCGCACGCCCTGGGTCTGGCCACCGCTGAGGCAGTAGTGGATGTGCTCATGGAGGAGGGATTGGTCGAGAACGCGGCAAAGCTGGGAGCAGTGATGAGGTCGGAGATGGATCGACTCACCGACAAGCACCCTTCGGTTCGAGTGGGACGCAACATCGGTCTCTTCGGGATGATGGACATTCAGAGAGATTCCAAGGGGACACCGATGGCGGACTACAACAGAAGTCATCCGGCCATGCTGGCGTTGAACCAGGCCTTCCGCGACGAAGGGTTGTTCACGTTCATTCGTTGGGGCGGATTCATGTGCAATCCTCCACTCTGCATTACAGAAGAAGAGCTGCGCGAGGGATTCGAGATCATCGATCGAGCGCTGGATGTCACAGATGCGGCCTACGAAGGTGAGTCGTGATGAAGGGAGTCGCCGAGGACCGGTCAGAGGCGGAATTTGGGGATCTGAAGCCGGCCTACTCACGAACTCAAGCCCTGGTCGAAGCGAACCGGTGCCTTTACTGCTTCGATCCTCCCTGCGTGAGGGCGTGTCCGACCTCGATCGATATCCCCCAGTTCATCCGCCGGATTGCCGAGGACAACGTCGAAGGTGCAGCGCGCTCGATCTTCGAGAAGAATATTCTTGGAATGAGTTGCGCGCGCGTGTGTCCGGTGGAAGTGCTGTGCGTGGGGAAGTGCGTTTTCAACGAAGCCGAGGTGGTACCGATCGAGATCGGACGGCTGCAGAGATTCGCTACGGATCGTGCCTACGAAGAAGAGTGGCGATTCTTCGAGGCCGGGGAGGATACTGGCCTGAAGGTCGCGCTCATCGGCGGCGGGCCGGCATCGTTGGCTGCTGCTCATGAATTGCGACGTCTGGGACACGCAGTCGATCTCTTCGAGAAGTCGAACCGGTTGGGAGGGCTCAATCGTTCCGGCATCGCTCCGTACAAGATGAAATCTGGTCGGGCGGAAGAGGAAGTCGAGTGGGTATTGTCGGTGGGTGGAATTGGCCTGCGGCTGGAAACATCGATTCCCGAAGATATCAGCTGGACCGAGATCGAGAAACGCTACGACGCGGTGTTTCTGGGTATGGGTCTGGGTCCGGATACCATTCTTCCGATCGAAGGAAGGAATCTGAAGGGAGTGTATGGGGCGGTCGCTCTCATCGAACGAATCAAGCTGGGCTCGGCGGATCTCGACGGGGTTCGGACTGCCATCGTGCTCGGCGGAGGAAACACCGCGATCGACATGGCACGGGAGCTTCGCGGTCTGGGAGTCGAGGAAGTGATCATGGCCTATCGGGGAAGGCGAGAGGTGATGAGCGGATACGCCCACGAGTGGTCCCGTGCGGTGAAGGAGGGGGTAATCGCCCAGTGGAGCTGCCAGCCCTTGGAGATCCTCGGATCGGATGGCCGTGTCGAGGCCGTCCGTTTCCAACGGCTCGATGCCCAGAAATCGCCGATTCCCGGAGAGGAATTCACTCTTTCCGCAAACCTTGTCGCTTTCGCTCTCGGTCAGCAGAAACTCGGAAACCTCGTGGCGGGTCTCGACGGCATTGAAGTGGTGGGCGGCAGAATCGTAGTGGGACAATCCGGGGCGACTGGAAGGCCTGGATTCTTCGCCGGCGGAGACTGTGCCAACGGGGGCAAGGAAGTCGTCAATGCAGTGGCAGAAGGCAAGGCCGCAGCTCTTGCCATTCACGAGTACCTCGAATCCCGATCGGACTGACGATGCCCAATCTGGAATCCAATACCGCAGGTATCATCTCTCCCAATCCCTTCTGGCTGGCGTCAGCGCCTCCTACGAACTCTGGCCGTCAGATCATGCGGGCATTCGACGCCGGTTGGGGTGGAGCGGTGTGGAAGACGGTCGGACAGCCCATTCAGAATACCTCGAGTCGTTTCGGTGGGCTCGCGTGGAGAGGCCAGAAGGGTGTGGGTTTCAACAACATCGAGCTGATCACCGATCGGACGATGGATACGAATTTTCGAGAGATTGCCGAAGTCAAGAAGCGCTTTCCGAATCACGCGCTCATCGTGTCCTTGATGGTGGAGTCCAAGGAGGAGTGGAAGGAAGTCATAGATCGATCCGTCGACGCGGGCGCTGACGGAATCGAGTTGAACTTCGGGTGCCCGCATGGAATGTGCGAGCGAGGGATGGGATCTGCGGTGGGTCAGGAGCCCGAGGTGAACGAGCGGATCACTTCGTGGGCCAAGGAGTTCTCGACGATTCCGGTGCTCGTCAAACTCACCCCCAACGTGAGCGATATCGTACCTCACGGCTTGGCGGCTCAGGCCGGAGGTGCCGATGGGGTCTCCCTCATCAATACCGTCAAGAGCATAATCAGCGTGGATGTGGAGAACTTCGTTCCCCGGCCTTCTGTCGGCGGCAAGTCGACGAATGGCGGCTATTGCGGAGCAGCGGTTCGTCCCATTGCTCTCCACATGGTCGGAGCTCTGTCGCGAAGCCCGGAGTTTCGACTTCCCATCAGCGGAATCGGGGGTATTACGGACTGGTCCAATGCGGTGGAATTCCTCCTGCTCGGCGCCAGTAGCGTTCAGGTGTGCACCGAGGTGATGCTCCGTGGGTACCGGATCGTCGAGGACATGATCGACGGACTCGAGAACTACATGCGGCGCAAGGGACTCGAGTGCCTCGGGGACTTCATCGGGCGTGCCATCCCCGCCTACACCGAGTGGGGAGAGCTCGACATCAACTTCGAATCCGTGGCCAGAATCGACCCGGAGACTTGCATTGGATGTCAGAAGTGTGTGGTGGCGTGCCACGACGGTGCCCACCAATGCATCCACCCGGGTCCTGAGGCTGATTCGGTGCCGATCGTCGACGAGCCAGAATGTGTAGGCTGCAATCTGTGCGAGATCGTATGTCCGGTTCCCGATTGCATCCAGATGGTGCAGGTCGACAACGGGTTGGCCGAGGTGAGTTGGAACGAGCATCTCGTTCGCAATTTGAGAATTCGCGAGAAAAAGGGCAGCCATGGCTACGATATGCCGGAGTAGAGGATCCCAATCCAGCTTGGATGATGGACTGATGGACAATCCCGGGTTGATCGACGCCGACTCCGTGGTGAAGTATCTGGGGGTCTCAGACGTCGGATACGCTCCCCCAGTTCAGAAAACTGAGGGAGCAGTGAGATCGGCTCTCAGCGGAAGGAACTCTTGACCACGCTCCACGAAGTGTTATCGACTGGAACCGGACAACTGATGTTCATGGTGATGCTGATGGTGTCACCCCAGGTGCCGAATTGCTGGGCGGCGGTCGCCGGTGCGCAATTGCCATCGAGGAAGGTGGGGTAGTCCGCAGGTTTGGTGATCGACGGATTCAGACTGGTGGTTTCTCCCACTCCGAAACCATTGGCGATGACGAATGTCAGCACGCATCCTCCCGCGAAGACTCCACTCGTGCTCCCGTTGACGACGGATGCCACAGGGGTGCTGACACCGCCGACGAGCACGAACTGCACGGTGGTGATGAGGGTCGTGGTGTTGAGGCTTCCGGTACCGTCACCCCAGGGCCAAGCACCTGGGAACAGGGTGAAGGTGCCTCCGTTGAAGGTGGAGGTATACACGACCGTTCCGACTCCGCCGACGCGATTGTCTTGAACCAGGGAATTGACGGGTTCGGTCGGGCAGTTGACCTCCCACTGGGTCCCCAGGGTGCTTCCATCCCAGGACTGTGCATGCAGCACGTGGGGGAGTCCGGAGTTGATCCCGGATCGCCAAGTCGAGGCTCGGCCGGTGAAGAGCAGGCCTCCCAGATCGGTCGAGGTGTAGGTTCCAGCGGCAGGTACGGCGTGGACGGGTTCCGAGAGGAGCGCGGAGAGGGAGAAGGCGACGAGTGCGATCGCAACTATGGTCTTCATGTCATTCCTCTTCCGACGGATCTGCTCAGCGCCGGGCTCCGAAGCGGATCCGCCGATTGGATTGTGGGGTAGACGCGGGCAGCCGGAGCCCAAATGGGGAGCAGATCATTGAATCGGGCCGCAGCTGTCGGCTCTTGTGCAGTGTCACTGGTTGAGTATCGTGATTATGGGCTTTCGGGCCTTTCGAATGCAACCGAATTCTCGAAAGGCATGGTCGGTGATCATCGGAGCATGATCACCTTCGAGCTTTGCGACCTGCCGTCGGAAGAAAAGCGAAGAAAGTAGATTCCGGAGGGGACCTGCCGGTTCGAGGAATCGGCGCCGTTCCAGCTCACCTGGTGGGATCCGGCGGTCTCGAGACCCGAAACGAGGGTGCGCACCCGTCGCCCTCGCAAGTCGAATACCTCCACCTTCACCTCGGCGGTGCGACCGATCTCGAATCGAATCGAGGTCGAGATCTGGAAGGGATTGGGAAAGCTCGGACGCAGCTGAAGGAGGACAGGTCGTTGGTCTTCGACCGCAGTGCTGATGTTGAACATCGCGGCTGCGAAATCAGGTCGATCGATGAAAGGGTTCCGGTTCCCCTGATATCCGAACACGACCTGATTGCGTTCGCGCTCCTTGTCGCTCACCGGGTCCAATTGGTGCCACCCATAGAGCATGGTTTGAGCCCAAGGTTCGAGATCGGCGCCGTTGGTCATCGGACTCCCTGGCCATCCTGCATCTTCGGTGTAGTAACGAACCGTCATGTAGAAATAGCTTCGAGCAAAATCCCCCTTGTAGGCGTCGATCGGCTCGAAGACGATTCCGGCGTATCCGGGGTAGGTGTTCGGGCCGCGCTTGCTCCCATTCAGAGATACGAAGTCTGGAGCGGTGACTTCCCCGTAGGGGTAACTTCCCCGATTGCTGTTCACATAGATGTCGGTGGGATAGAGCTGGAAGAGGTCCGAGTTCATGGGCGACACCGCGCCTCCGAACCAACTCCGGGGCCAAGAGTGCTCGCGATTGTACCCTTCGCCTTCGGCGGATGCAGACGATCCGTTGTCGACACCGAAGGTGTATTCGTAGGGTGGAGTTGCTCCGGGAATGTCGGAGTACATGTCCCAGACCTTCCCGTTGGGTTTGTTGTCGCTGGTTTCGAATACCGTGAGGGTGGCGCTGTAGCTCACCGGGCTGTGGTTGGTAATGATGGAATGGAGGGCGGCTCGCAGGGGAGTGCCGGTGAGGCCATCCGCGCTTGCGTAATACCCGAGAGGCGGACTGTAGAGGTTGACGTCGAAGGTCTGAACGGCGCTCGAAATGGAATTGCCGTAGAGGTCCTGGACCCCGGTGACGGTCAAGGTATGGGATCCGGTGGCCATGCTGGTGGTCGAGAGGACTACGGCTGCGGGATTGACGACATCCAAGGTTGCACTGAGAACGTTGGTTCCAGAAATGGTGTAGTTCCCCGCACTCTGAGCGGTGACCGGGTAGAGGGCCTCGGTGAAGACCACCCGGACCGCCCCCGATCCCTCCGCGGCGACGCTCAGGAGGAGAGGAGCAGAGCTGTCTCCTGCCCACACCACGTCGGCCGAAGTCCGCGGCTCGACGAGAATGGCATTGGAGTTGTGCCGGATGGGGCCGCTGACATCGTAACGCGTCCCCAGCACCGGGTTGGAGTCGTGGCCCAGCTCACCGACGCGGAGGGGACCCGATCCATCGTCGATTTGCCAGACACCGCCCCCCAGATCAGGGCTGGTGCAGTCGGCATCCACGATCTGAACGAGCACGCCTTCCCAGGCCTCGCCGGAGGCAGTTCCGGTGGTCACAACGGCAGGAGCCGGAAGCGCACCGGGAGTGCTGCTGAACACCTGCGCATTCTCCAACAAGGTCGTGCTCGTAAAGCCAGCACCAAAGCTTTCGGTGACGACTCCCTGGACATCCAGGAGATCTCCGATGGCGGGGACGGAGGTCCCATCGATCCACAGGCCATTCCAGGCCCCCGAACCATCCTGAATCACGTAGGTGTTCCCGTAGACTCCCGTCACGACACCCTGGGTGCGGACGGTCGTGCCCACCATGGGGGAGGATGCTCCCTGTCCCTGAATGTCGTAGATGGAGAGGACTTGGGCCAAGGAATAGGTCTGGAGCGCGGAGACGGTAGAGGCTGGGACGTCGTTGAAAGCCTCGATTTCGAAGTAAACGGTCGTGCCTGCGGTCAGTGCAGGAATGGGGTGGTTCGTGGTCCAGGTGCTGCCCGAGGTCAAGGACATGGCGATGACATTCGAGAGCGAATTCGAGATCGTGCCCCAACGCACCTCCGCCGAGGTGATCGTGGCAGTAGCATCGGTGATGTCGGCACTGACCGACACCGTCTGCCCTGCCGCCGGGGCGACCGGCGTGGTCTGGATCGCGGCGATCACCGGGAGTGGAATGCCTGCGTTGTGGGTCCCCGGACTTGCCTGGGTGGGGTAGTCGATCGCAGTGGCGGTCCACTCGGTCGGATTGTAGGTCGTATTCGGTATGGTGACCGATCCGTCGCGCACGTAGTCAGCATTCTCGAAGCGTGTTCCGTCGACCACCACATAGTCCACGATCGTCGAAGAGCCATCGATCAGCTTGGCTCCATCCCCCACTTTTCCATTCCAGGTCCCATTGCTGGTCGACCAGCTCTCTGCGGCGAAGTCGACGGGGAAGGGGACGGTGAGAGTTTGGTCTCCGGCCACCAGCGCGTCTCCGGGTTGGATGAGACCTGAGAGACTCCACGTGAAGATGTCGGCGCCGTTGCCGACCGCCACGATGCTCCACCCGCTGAGATCGACGGCAGAAGGCCCAGCGTTGTAGATCTCGATGAAGCGGTCACTCTGGTAATTGAGGCGAGGGTCAGCGATCTCGGAGATGAGGACGGACTGCGCGAAGGAGGCCGAGGCGAGAGCGATGTTCAGAAAGAGGAACAGCCCGAAGCGGAGCGCTGGTTTCATGGATCTCATACCCGCAAGGTGGATGGACGAGTCCCGCCACGGGGGACCCACGGGAATGGATCTCACGGATCGGGAGGGTGAAGAAGCTTCTCCATTCTACATGTTTTCTCCTCCTCGATCCATGGGGACGGCGAGGAGGTGGAGAGGGCGCGGTCAGGGAGGTCGGTGCCGCCATCGGCCTCTGGTCCGAAATCAACGACGCTATTGGTCTCTTGACATTGCCCCTCCAGGAGGTGTACAAGCTCTGTACTGAAGTGAGGGCATTTCCGCGAATTTGGCTGCGATATGCGGGCCATCAAACTGCCTCCCGAATCATGTGCCTCCTGAGAGAGGGGTCGAACGTGAATACGTTTCGTGCCTATCTGTCAGTCTGTCTGCTCCTGGCCCTGGGAATGGGAGGTTGTGCGGACCAAGCGACCCAACCTGCCGTGAGCTCTCCCGCGACCCAGCCTCCCGGTCTCGAACTCGGTCCCGAACGAGCAGAGCCTCTGCGGGTATCGTTGGCGGACGGGAGATCCATGGAAGTTGGCGCGCTCCACAATGCGGTCCTCGAGAGCTTATATCTGCGATATCGCCAGAAGAAGCCGTCCAAAGCTCAACTTCCGGCCGCGGTATCGGAGGTGCTCGATTCCTATGCCCGAGTCGATCCCATGTTGATGGAACGTTTCACTCGAGTGTTCGGGGCCGCGCGGCCGAAGATCGAGTCGTTGGTGGATCGTCTTGATACTGCGAAGTTCGGAGCTCGGGATCGGAGCTATCTCATCCGACTGTTGGCGGAGGTCGAGTCCGCCGCAGGGCACGAGAAAGTGGAGAGCGCGGTGATGGAATTCTGCGGGAAGAATGGGTGGCCGCAGAACGAACCCTACATCAGTTTCGTGGATGTTCTCCTTGCCTCCAACGACTTCTGGAATCGCGACGCGGTTCTGGCCAAACCTTGGTGGAAGCGACGGGCGTCACTCGTCATCGCGGGTGATGCGGTGGGAAGTATACTCGGTGGACTGGCGGGAGCTGGATTGGGTTGGGTCGCGGGAGGGCCGGTGGGTACGGTCGTCGGGACTTCCACCGGTAGTGGGCTGTTGGGAGGAGCCGCGAGTATCGCACTGAACGAAACCTTGCCGGAATAGGGAGGATGCAGATGAAGAAGGCCGTGGGACTCGACGCCATGCTGTTGGTGATCTTTGCCGTGATTCTGATCGGTCTCAGCGAGATGGGAGGTCTGGAGACCGTCACCGGCTATCCCTATCTTCTGGTGTTGGCCGGGTACATCACCGGAAGAGTCGTGGGAACGTTCACTCCGAAGCCATTCGGCGCAGGCTGAGCGATCGGTCATCGAAGGGGGCGTTCCTGCCGTCGAGCGTTCTCTTGGCTAGGGGAGGAACGCCCTCGTATTCGCCATCTTTCGTGGCAGATATTCGTCGATGACGTAGTTGAGTCCGTGCTTGGCGAGAGCCTGTTGTTCGACGCGCACCCCCATCTTGATCTGCTTCTCCAGAGCCTTGCGCCAAGCGGCGTGGTGCTGGATGAAGGGATCGTTCTTGATGGCGTCCTTGGCCCGTTTGATGTCGACCTCCTTGAGGGGGTGCGTGGGGAGGTCGTATTCGATGATGTCCTCGGGAGTCACCCCCAAGAACCGGGCCTTGGGGACACAGAAGTACTCGTTGATGTGGGCGGCATTGCCACTGCCAACCTTGAGGGTGCGGTAGATATTCGAGTACCCGTACGGATCTCCATCGACAAAGACGTAGACCGGAAGACGGCGCTCGTCACTGAGTCGACGAATGAATCTTCGACAGGCGCGGGTGGGCACGCCACCGAGCGAGATGAGAATGCAATTCGCGCTGCGCCAATAGGTGTGTTTCACCAGACGCTGGAACATCCCCGCGGTTTCGATGGCCAGGACGAACTTGGCATTGGTTTCGAAGCGTAGATCCTCGACGGAAATCGGAATGGAATACGCACCACTTCCGAATCGAGTGCAGTCGATGCGCAGTTCCTCGCCGGTCTCTCGATCGTGGTCGATCACCACGAGTTCACCGGCTACGTCACCCCCCTTTTCTTCGGGGATGAAACCGAGCTGTTCTCGATTCACCTCGAAGAGGGCCTCTACATCTTCCATCACCGCATCGCTCTCCGGTTGTTCCTTGAAGCGTGCGTCGTCCCAGTTCTTGCTGACATAATAGGCTTCCCGTTTGGTCGCGATATCATCACTTTCGACAAGTTGCTTGCTCAGAGCCATCATTCGCAGGGTTTGTGCGAAGGTCTTGACCGTTCCGACGGTCAAGGTGCGTTCCTTCTTCTTTCGCAAGAGCTGAAAGAATCCCCTGGCGGGTCGATAGGTGACATTGCTGAGCGATCGAATCGGAAACTTCATCGAAGGCTTCTCGTGGGCCAGAATCTTGCGCTCGACGTCTCGGGCCTCTCGGTCGATCTGCGCCAGCACTGCGGTGGCCTGGGCCTTCTTGCAGCGGTCCCTGGTGGATCGTGGATTTCGAGTGGTGCTTCGCTTCTTGGCCATGTTCGGTGCATCCTGCTTTCGGAGGGATGTCAGATCTTGCGGCTGCGTTCGAGGGTGTCGGTGAGGGTGTCGACGATCTTCTTTTCTTGTCGGTCACTGAGCCCCAGGATCTCCTGCAATGCGATCCCCACATGGGGAATGTACTTCTCGATGTACGCACGCTTCTTGGCTTCATCTCGTTCGCGGGCCCGTCGCTTCACGTGACGTCCGAGTTCTCGTCCCGCTTGCTGGAGGGCGAGCTTGAATTCCTTGATGATTTCGTCGTAGCTGGCGATGGCCTCCTTGCTCTCGCTGGTGAACGGAACCCACACGCTCGCAATGTGGACCATGACCAAGAGAGGGCCAGAGGGGAGCGCGCCGCGACTCTGCTGGAGACCGTAGCTCTTCCAGTTGGTCTGGAGCACTCCCTTCGATGCGGCGCAGGCTCCCGCCTGATACTGCAGAGGAACGCGATTGGCGTAGCGATAGAGCGTCGCCAGCTCATCGGCGGGAAGCGAGCCGCCATAAGCGATTCCGACCTCGACCTGGAAGGGATTGCCCCGATATACGGAAGGGCTGCGAGTGACCGCGGTGTAGAAGTCGGCGTCGATCTGTTCCTTCATGCTCGCGACGAGTTGCTCTTCACCGATGGGAGACAGGCAGTTGGTGGGAGGCGAGGGAATCTTGGTTCTGGCGATCGAGGCGATGAGGCGCTCGGCGGTCTCGCCGGTGAGTCGCTTGGGCGAAGTCGAAGTCTTGAGCCCGGCTCCCTCGACGATGCTCGTGGCGGCCTTGGGTCCGACGCGGGAGAACTCGTTCTGGAAGAAGGCCTTCAGATGCCGACTCTTGGTCGCCTTGGCCATGCGCAGCAGCAGACCGACTTCCACTCCGTAGGGATGGGGCTGAATCTCGAGGGCAGGTTCGGGAAGCTCGTCGGTTGCTCGTTCGTAGACGGACTGCTCACCCTTGGGATCCTTGTAGGTGATGTGCACATGGGGATTGGCCAGTGAGGTCTGTTGCAGGTAGGCGTCGACGCCACGGCGACCTCCCTTGTAGATGCCTTCGAGTTCGATCTCTACCCGGGTGCCGTGCTTCCAGCCTTCGTAGTCCACTTCGACGTTCTTCTTGACCACTGGTTCGTTCTTGAGGGTGTCGATGACCAGTTCGAAGTGACGTCCAGGTTCGCGCGGGTTGGTCTTGGACTCGATGACGACAGGTTTGGCAGTGGTGAGTTGGCCGTACATTCCCGCCGCGCTGATTCCGATTCCCTGCTGTCCTCGACTCTGCCGAAGCCGGTGGAACTTCGAACCGTACAACAGTTTCCCAAAGATCCTGGGAACTTGGGCCTCCACGATCCCGGGGCCGTTGTCCTCCACGATGATGCGGTATCGATTCTCTCCGGTGGAGACGATCTCGACGTAGAGCTCTGGGAGGATCTCGGCCTCCTCGCATGCATCGAGAGCGTTGTCCACGGCCTCCTTGATGGTGGTGAGGAGAGCTTTGGTGGGGCTGTCGAAGCCGAGCAAGTGCCGGTTCTTGGTGAAGAACTCGCTGACCGAGATTTCTCGTTGCTGCCCCGCCATACTCTGCGCGGTGGCCTTGGCACGGGTGGGAGTTTTCTTGCGCCGTTTGGGGGCGGGCTTGGCCATGGGACTCGCCTCGGTCCTGGGTGGTCGGTTGAACTCTCGCGGGGAGGCGCGGACGGTCGCATCCTAGCGACCACTACAATAAATGTCATCCCTCGAGCCGGTCTTGTGCTAGGGTTTTCGAGGTTCCGAGGAGGATTCGAGTGCGGCAGATCATGATGGTCATTCTGGGTTGCCTGCTACTGTTCTCGGCGAGAGCATGGGCACAGTCCACCGAAGATCCCGTTCGGGAGAGCGTCCCGATCCGCAAGTCTCAGAATCCGGAGAAGACCGAGCAGGGCGACGACCAGAGAGAGGATGGACGCGGTATCCGGGACGATCGGACTCGTCGCGGGGGAGAACACGGCTCACCCGCCGAAGGCCCCTCCGTCGCGGATTCCTCATCTGCCTCCGCGATGATCCCATTATTGTCCGACGTGGACGGATTCGGTGGATCCGGGGCCTACCTCCTGGACTCGTCCGAAGAAGAATTCCTGCTCGATTGTCCCGATGCGCTGGTCTGCCCTCTGAACGTGGTCGACGACTACCTGGCGTGGATGCTGGTGCGGGAGACCAGCATTCCCTATCGGGGAATCGCTCTGCTGCGGAGCGAGGGCCGTAGTTGGGCCGAGATCATCGATGAATTGGGTATCGCGGTCTGGGAGGTCTATGCAGCTCTGGGAGTGAGCCTCCCTGCGGACGATGATCCGATGCGGGAAGACCTGTTGGAGACGGCGGTTGGCCTATCCAAGGCGGGGATTCGGCTTCCCGTGTTTCGCTGTGAGTATCCAATCGAGGTCAATGGGGTCAGGGATCAGCCGAGTTTTTCCTCCGGCTCCGATCTTCGGAGTGGGGATGAAGGTGTGGATGGGGTCGATGAGATCATCGCCGGACGAATCGCGGAGGAGACGGGGTGGTGTCCCGACCAGCTCCTCGAAGCGCGGAGCCTCTTGGGTTCCTGGAGTCGCGTTGCTCGGCACATCTATCTTTCCCCCTTCCTCTTCGAGGCTTCGTTCGGGATCGATCTGACCATTGATCGCGTTGGAGGCAAGCGGGTCCTGCGCTATCCGCCGGAGAAAGCGATTCGAGAGGTGGCCAGCCGGCAGGCCTGGCCGGAGCAGGCTCGACTTCGGTGATCGACCCGAAGCAGTGAAGGGTTTCGCCGGTCAGCGAGCGTCGACCGATGGGGGTTCGAGGAGGTCGGGTCGCCCATTCTCGATGCTGAGATGGTCGAGGAGAAAGGCGATCTCCTGCGCTGCGAAGTCCTCGTGGCGAGGATCTCTGCGGACCTGGAGGACATATTCCCGCCACCCACGGCCTGTGGTCCAGATTTCGACGATGATCGGACGTGATCCCTTCCGCCCTTCGGTCCGAAGGTAGTAACCGGGACGCCCGCCGACGGTTCGAGGGCCTTCGTCGACGACGTTCAGGAGAGTTCCCTCCAACAGGGCCTGGCCCACGGCGCCCAGGGCAGCGGTCCGGTCATCGGCGAAGAGGGGGATGCGCGGTCTCACCGAGAGGTCGAGACTGACTCCGTCGGTGACATGACGCGCGCGAAGGATCTGATTGTCCGCCGGGGTGAGGAAGGTCCAGCCGGGGGCGTTCATCTCGAGCGCAACGCCGTAGTTCGGATTTCGGAAGAAGGGTTCCATCGAGACCACTCGGCTGCGGTCGATGCGCATCGATTGCTCGATATTCGCCGCGATGGTGCTGGCCCCCAGCATGCCCAGTGATGCGAAGGCCACCAAGGCGGTGAGGGTGGGAAGTACCCACCCAGGAGTGCGATCGCGGGGCGGCGATCGTCGTTCGGGGACATCGCCTTCTTTCCTCTCCTCTCCCGAGAGGAGTTGGTCGAAGTTCGTCTCCACTCGCACGTGTTGGAGCAGAGCCTCTTCTTTGGCGATCCGCCAAGACCAGGTAGCCCACGCCGCCACCAGGACCTCGCTCAGGATCCGCAGGGGCAGGCTCTGAGCCCCGAGGAAGAGGTGAACGACGAGGCCGAAGACGATGGCCAGTCCGGCCAATCCTTTCTGACCGCGGCGCCAGGGCGAGACGCCGTAGGCCACGAGGTCCAGAGTGGCGGCGAGACGGGGCCGGTCCCGCTGGCCCCAGCTGCGTCCATCATTCGACTCGGCCCGGAGCAGCGTGGCATCGACGATCGAGAAGAGCCCCAGTACGACCCCAGCCCGGACCAGAATCCAGTTCGTGTGGGTCATCTCGAAGAAGGCGGCTGCGGTGGCTGCGATCGAGGAGAGGAAGATGATGCCGATCAGAATGACCCCAGCTCGCGCCCGTCCGACCAGAAAGTGCCCGACTCCGGGAGCGAGGATCGAGACGATGAGCACCCGCAGCAGTGATTGCTGCCGCCGACGTGGGGCTATCTCTTTGGCATCAAATAGCTTCGTAGACTGCATGCAGATTCCCAGGCCTTCGTCCGCAGGATTCGGTGCAGGGAGTGGAATTGGGAGTGAAAGTTCCGTGCCGGCGAGTCTCCAGGCGCACAACTTTCGATTTTGCAAGCAGTTGACACCCCCCTCAGCCCAGCCGGCAAGGGACTCGCTATACTGTGGGCGGCGCCTTCCCCCAAGCTGCGCCGACCTGTGCCCCCACCGTGAGTGTTATGAAGACTCTGCTTCGCTACCATCCCTTGCTGGCCGGATCGCTTCTGGGCCTGCTTCTCACTGCGGGGGGATTGCCCGCTCGGGTCCTCGCCGGTGAGAGCTGCGCGACCTCGAGGGCGGCGAATGCCCTTCTGGGCTGCGATCACTGCCAGGCCATGAAGAAGCTCTTGAGCGAAGATGCGGTGGTCCGAATGTCGCTGTCGGTCCACGACTTCGCGCGCGGAGTACTCATCGAAGTGCACGCGGCGAATGAGCAGGATCGAGACTACATCTCCCGCTTCGTCGACGAGATGTGGACGCGCCAAGATCACGATTCCCGCCGATTGAGTGAGTCCTGCGAGGCACGCTACGCACGGCTCGATCGGATTCGAGTGGAGACGGCTCCGACGGATGACGGTGTCTTTCTGATCCTCACCGCCGATGAGCCATCGGATGTGGAGTGGTTACAGGATGACGCCTCGTCGACGAGGGAATACGTTCTGGCTGCGTCCACGAATTGATTCCACCGCGTGACCCACGCGGGAGGCAGATCTTGCGGTTGGTAAACCCCCGTTGGGTTCTTCCCCTCACGCTGATGTCCATCCTTCCACTCGTGGCTGTGGGATGGCTGCTCACCGAGCGTTCGAATGAACTCAGCCGCCTCCGTTACGAACAAGAGGTCTTGGCGGCACGCTACGCCGGGGAACTCGCGAGCGCGACTGTTCAGCGAGCCGCCGAGGAATACTTCCGTCCCCGCTCCGAGAACCTCTCCTGGGCTCACCTGGAGGGCGAAGAAAAGTTTCAGAAAACGCTTCGCTCTCTCTATTTTTCCAGCCCTCTTCTCGAAGCGCCGCAATTCATCGAGGAAAGTGAACTCCTCGACGCGGACCTATCGGCTCTGGCTCTGGCCAAGGATCCTCTGGGAGTGGGGGATCATCGGTGCGAGAGCGTGGTCGTGGCCTCTCTGCGTCTGGCATTGGTCGAGAACGGTCGAGAACGTCTGGGCTACGATCCAACTGCCAATACCTTCCGCAAGCAACATCTCGTGGCGGAGGAGACCGACGACGAAGTGCGTCGTGGGCTCGGGTGGTGGAGTCTCGACCTCGAGGGACCGCTGGCCGAAGGTTGCGAAGGCTGTGAGCAGCTGCTCGCTCGTTTCGGCGTCTTCGACGGTGACCGTGAGGTGCGCCTTCTTTCCCTCATGCTCCCCATGCCGGGCCGGGGCGAGATCCGATCGGGAATGTTCGGAGCGGTCATCCCGGCGGAGGGATTCCTCAAGAAGATTGTCGAACCGGCTCTCTACCGTTGGACTCAACAACGTGGAGCCATTCCTCGTCATGGACTGCGGATCGTCGATACCACCGGCCACGTGATTCTTCCTGCGGCTTCCACCGATGAGAATCGAGTCCTCCGGACCGGATCTGCACTCTACTCGGAGTCAATGTTGGGAGCGGGCGCTCCCTGGCGTCTGGAAGTAGTGACTCTCAGTGGCTTCGATTTGGATGCGATCAAGGCTGCCAACCGGCGGTGGTCCCTTGCCATGATCCTGGCGGGAATGCTCCTGGCGGGGGGCGCGATTCTCCTGGCCCGGGGGTTCCTTCATCACCGGGAGGATGCCCTCCTGCGTTCCCATCTGATGGGCAACATCAGCCATGAACTGAAGACTCCATTGTCGTTGATCCGGCTATACTCCGAGACTCTCGAAACTGGTCGGGCCCGCAACGACGAAGAGCGTGCGCGTTTCTTGAGTATCATCGGTCGAGAAAGCAAGAGGCTGACCCATCTCATCGACAATCTGCTCGATGTGCAGCGGATCGAAAGCGATCGGAAGCAGTACAGTTTTGCTCAGGTTCGTCCGGGGCGGGTGGTGCTTCAGACCGCTGAGGCCTATCGCTATCAGATCACCGAGTCCGGCTTCGACCTGAAAGTTGACGTGGATGATGAGCTTCCGCTCCTTTACCTAGACGAGGAAGCCTTGGCTCAGGCATTGATCAATCTCTTGGACAATGCAGCCAAGTACTCTGATACGGTGAAAGAGATTCGGGTGGGATGCGTCGCCCGTGCGGGCCAAGTACGGATCTCCGTGTCGGATCGGGGAGTTGGTATTCCTCTGCGCGAGCAGAAGAAGATCTTCGAGAGTTTCTATCGGGTGGAGAAATCGAACGTTCACGATGTAAAAGGGAGCGGTCTCGGGTTGGCCGTAGTGAAGCACGTGGCCGAGAGTCACGGTGGACAGGTAATGGTCGAGAGCACTCCAGGCAAGGGGAGTACCTTCACCATCGTCCTGCCCGTCGACTTCGATCCGCATCGCGACTAGTTTCCGGAGAAAGGAATCCCCATGGCCAAGACACCGGTGATTCTGTTGGTCGAAGACGAGGCCGCCATGCGTGAAGGGCTCGTTCACAACATCGAATTCGAAGGCTACGAGGTGCGGGCGGCTGCCGACGGAAATAGTGGATATGAAGCCGCAAAATCTGGAGACATCGACCTGGCGATCCTCGATGTGATGATGCCGGGAATGGACGGTCTCGAGCTGCTGCGCCGGTTGCGTCAGGATGGATTCGGGGGTCCGGTCCTGTTTCTGACCGCTCGGGGCGCCGAAGAAGACAAGCTCGAAGGCTTCCGGGCCGGCGCAGACGACTACGTCACCAAGCCCTTCAGTGTGCTCGAGCTGCTGGCCCGAGTGAAAGCGCTGTTGCGTCGGAGCCCCTCGGACAGCGCGGGCCGACTCGATCGATTCGCATTCCGGGACATCGAGGTCGATTTCGTGGCCATGGAGGTACGTAAAGGAGGAAAGCTCATCGACTTTTCTCTCAAGGAGCTCGAAATGCTGCGATTGCTCATCGAACGCAGCGGGGAGGCGGTCAGTCGCAGTGACCTCCTCAAATACGTGTGGGGATACGAGGAGGACTCGATGCCGACGACGCGGACGATTGACACACATGTGGCCCGCCTCCGTAGTAAGTTGGGCGGACCGGACGGGTGTGATTTCATCAAGACCGTCCACAAGGTGGGCTACAAGTTCCAGGATTGAGTTCCTTCGAACCTCCTGACGGCCTTGCGCTCCGCACTCGACCTTCCCCCTCGAAGGACGATGTCAATGAAGCGCGGGTTCCTCCTTGGGTGGCGAGGGTTGACGCCGTGGTCCGCACTGGTGTCGGTGCTCGTTCTCAGCTCCTGTTCGAGTGACAACAGCTCCACTGCTCCCGACGATTCTCTTCCTCCGATCACCGACAGCGGAGGTGTGGTTCGAGTCGTGGGCAACACTCCGGCGGATTTTCCGGCGGAGGTGTTCCGGGAGCAGTACCGGGGTGCGTTGCCCACCACCGGATCGGCCGTGTTGCGAGATCGCAGTAGCGGCACTCTTTTCACCCTCGACGGCTTTGCCTTCTCCGGGCCTCTTTCCGAGGATGGAGTTCGCCTCCCTCAGCTCTCCAAGTTGAGCGCATTCTGGTTCGCATGGTCCATCTTCTATCCTGGATCGGAGATCTGGGGTCGTTCGGAGCGGGTGCGCGAGGCCAGTATCGTTGGGGATTCGGACTGTTTGGTGCCCTGCAACCAGATCCGCAGGCTTCTGCCGGCCGATGCCATTCCTTCTCTTCCGAATCCGGGTCCTCCCCGAGGGGCGCCTCGAATGGTGGCGGTCGGCGATCTGGCGCTCGGTTATCTCCGGGCCGGTGACCTGGTGGTCGGCATCTTCGACGGAGTGGAGGCCCGAGCCTATCCTCACAACGTGCTGTGGTGGCACGAGATCGTCAATGACACGGTCGGTGGTCAGCCGCTCTCGATCAGCTTCTGTCCTCTCACGGGTTCGGCCTTGGTCTTCTCGGCCGATGTATCCGGATTCGGCACGTCGGGGAGCCTCTACAACAGCAATCTGGTGATGTACGACCACGCCACCGCGAGCCTTTTCTCGCAGTTGCGTCGCGAAGCGATCACCGGCCCCCGCAAGGGCGAGAGCTTGCCGGAGATCCCCTTCGTGGAGACGACCTGGTCTCAGTGGGTGCAGATGCATCCCGACACCAAGGTCTTGAGTTCGGAGACGGGCTTCCGAAGAGATTACACGCGCTATCCCTACGGCGACTATCGGGTGAACAACAACGACACCTTCTCGGTGACCGATCCTCGGCCCGATCCGCTCTTCCCCAACAAGTGGGCGGTGACCGGCGTCCAAGTGGGTCCGACTCGCAAAGCCTACGTCCACGAGGAGATCGTGCGGCAGTTGGGGTTGCGCGCAGTATTTCGGGATGAAATCGAAGGAATGCCCCTGTGGATCGTCTTCGACCGGACTTCGTCCTACTTGCAGATCTTCCACGCAGGGGATCCATCGCAGACTCTGGACTTGGAATGGGCCACCGCCCCATGAGGGGACGGACCGGAGCGATCCTCTTCCTTCTGGTCATGGTCGCGGCGCCGGGGGCGAAGGCGGGTGCATGGGTCCAGCCTCAGGGGCGCCTGTGGCTCAAGGTCGGGAGTACTCTGGGATTCGCCGACGAGAAATTCGCGAACGACCAAATCGACGAATCCAAGGTCTTTGCCAATGGAACTCGGGTGCGGGCCGGCGATCGGATTCCCTTCGATTTCACCACGGGGGGACGCTATCGATTTCAGTCCTATGTCGTGGAGGCGGCCTATGGAGTCGTCGACCGCTTCGAGATCTCGGGCGCGGTACCTCTTCTGCACACCCGCTTCGACAACGACAACAACGAGGTCGAACCGGGGACGGGAATCGGTGATCTGCGCCTGGGCTTCGGGGTGCGGATCCTCGAGGGGCAACGCGGGGTCCTGAGTCTGGGTGGCGAGTGGAAGGCTCCCACCGCCGATGTTCCGCGAAGCGTCTACGCGCAGCCGCTGGGCGAGGGGCAGCACGACTTCACCGCTTGGCTGAGGGCCGGGTGGTCGCTGTGGCCGCGAGGGTGGGTGCAATTCGGGGTGGGTCATCGCTGGCGGAATGCGAATGACGAGTTGGGATTCGATCCCGGTCGGGAATGGCACTTCCGGGGGGAGGCGGGCTGGCAGATCGGGCCCACTCTGGGACTGAAGACCGGAATCGAGGGCCTGGAAGGCCAGCCCTGGACCAGCGATCTCTTCGGCTTCGATCAGGAAATCGGGAGGAGGCGCCGGTGGTCGATCGCCCCGGCGATCCTCTATCGTCTGGATCGCTTCGGGTGGAAGAGGATGATGTTGGAGGTCGGCGGGGCCATCGCCCTGGCGGGGGAAGACCTCCCCGTCGCTCGCGAGATCCGGGTGGCCTGGATGATGGACTTGGGAGATTGATCGCTCTCTAGTCGCTTCCTCCGGACCACCGGGTCTTGATGTCGGTCAGAGAGGGGGTTTCGATGGGCACGAATCCCGAGGCGTCGACGACGAGGTAGTGCATGTATCGATCACAGCAGCCCTCGTCGAGGACGAGCACCCCCGCTTCCGGGGAACGGATGAAAAAGGTCTGCGAGAACTGTGGAAGTGGCCAGATCTGCGGGGGGAAATCGGGGATTTCGACCCGGAGGGTCTGTTCCGGAGAGGGGGCATTGCTCAGGGCATAGGTGCCGGCGAGCTGGCCGATGGGCGGAGGAAGACGCAGGTGCAGTTTTCCTTCCGGCAGGAACTTGAGTTGCACCCATTGATCGGTCGTTGGCAAGATCGTGTCGCCGACGAACCCTCCCATGGACTTCTGCCAGCGCCAGTCTCCCAGCAGATCTTCGACGGTGAGTTGGGCGGGGGCCTGCGCGGCCGCCGGAGTGCTGAGAGTTGGGATCAGGCCCAGCAGGAAGAGGGGAAGGATCCATCGCGTCGTTCGAGACATGGGCGGACCTCCTGAGGCACCAGTAATCAATCGCTCGACTCCCTCATCCTGGCACATGGCGAGGTCGGTGTAAAGTTGGTCAGGAGGGGGCCGGAGGGGTGCGGACCAGCAGACTCACCACTTCGACGTGGTAGGTGTGCGGGAATTGATCCACCGGCACGACGCGCTCCAATTCGTAGCCGGCCTCCCGAAAGGCCCGAATGTCTCGGCCGCAGGCCGCCGGATCGCAGGAGACGAGGACGATGCGACGCGCTTCCATTTGCGCAAAGCGGGTGGCGATCTCCGCGCCGAGGCCTTCGCGTGGAGGGTCCGCCACGATCAGGTGGACCCGTCCCGGGAGCTGGTCCGCGGCTTCTTCGACCGGCGTGCCCACCACGTGGACCCGATCCCGGAGTTCGTGGGCGTGGAATCGCAGATCTCTCACCGCGGCGGCATTGCGCTCGATGGCATAGACCTGAGCCGCACGGCGGGCGAGAGGGAGAGTGAAGAGCCCGACGCCGGCATAGGCATCGACGACGGAATCGGTGTCCGTGGGCTCGAGCATCTCGAGCACCAGATCCACGAGCACTTCGGACGCTTCGGTATTCACTTGGAAGAAGCTCTTGCTGCTGATGCGCATGTGTTCGGTGTGCACCATCTCCGTGAACTCTCCCTTGCCGGGCCAGGTCAAGGGGATGCCCAGGGCTTTGGCCTCGACGGCGGCCTCGGGTTGGACGCGCCCTCGCACCATGGCCAGGCGCTGACCGGTTCGAGTCCCGACTCGTAGCTCGAGCTTTCGGCCGCCGGGGAGCAAGGGCATGGCCTCGTGCCACTCTCGCAGCAGAGGGTGCAATTGGGGACAGGAGACGATGCGGACCACCTCCCTCGAAGCGGGGCGGTAGAAGGTGGTGTACCCTTCCTCATCGACTCCGAAGACGACGTGGTTTCGATAGCCGAAACCGTCTTCGGCCCCGACTCCTCGGCAGTCCTCGACCGGCGGATTCTCCACCCCTCCCAGGTGAGAGAGCTGACCTCGGATGACTTCGGTCTTGAGACGTCGTTGCCGGTCGAGGGAGATGTGCTGCCACTGACAGCCACCGCAATCTCCGAAGTGCTGACAGGGGGGATCGACGCGGTCTTCGGAGGGACGGAGGATCTTCACGATCTCCGCTCGGGCCCACTTCTTCTTCTCGTGGACCAGGCGAATCTCGGCTTCTTCTCCCGGAAGAACGCCGGGGGCGAAGACCGCGCGGCCATCGGGGAGGTAGGCCACGGCCTCCCCGCCGTGGGCCATGTCGTGGAACTGCACCTTGTAGGTCGCGCGTATCTCGGCCATCGCTCGCTCCGCTGGACACCGGGGGTATTTTGGGCCCCCCAGCATAGTCTTGTCGGGGGCAGAGCGCGAGGTTTGCCCTGTTGCATCCCATGGACTAGAGTCCCAGCCCAGCCGCAAGGGGACGCATGAGCTTCGATGGATCCGACAGTCCGACCCCACGGTCGCAGCGCGAGACCGCAGCGGCGGGTCCAGCTCCGGTGCGAATCGCGGGGTCGGGGCCGGCGGGCTTGGCCTGCGCAATCGCTCTGCGGCAGAGGGGTCTTCCGGTCGAAGTCTACGAGCGGCGTCCAGAGGCGGGGAGTCGCTTCGAAGGCGGATACCAGATCCTGGCGGCCTATGGTGAGAGCCCCAGACCCCCCGCCCTGGTGCGCGAGCTGGGGGTGGACATCGAGTCCTTGGACGGTCGATGGCTTCGCGGCGCGCGTTTCCTCGATGGTCGCGGGGGAGCCAAGGAATTCGAAGCACGTCGGCCCTTCGCCTATTTGTTGCGCCGTGGAGCAGAGCCCGGAGCCTTGGACCACGCTCTGGTGGAACGGGGTCGAGAATTGGGGGTGCGCTTCTTCGAAGGGCAACGCTTGACCGTCGACGAGATGGACGTCGATGCGACCGGTCCGCACCGCGTGGACGGGATGGCGATGGAGGTCGTCTTCGAGAGCGATGCGCGGGAGCGGGCCGACGTGCTCTTGGCCCCCCAACTCTTCTCCGGAGGCTACGCTTACCTACTGGTGAATGAGCATCATGCCACCCTGGGAGTGGCGGTCCTTCGGGATTTCAGGAATCTGGAAGACTATGTCGAGCAGGCTTTGGACCACTTCGAGAGGGTCGAGGGCTTCGCGCGTCGGGAGCTGCGGCGATCGAAACATCACATGTGCTACGGAAGAGCGGATAGGGCCGGTGATGGCCGTGTTCTGAGGGTGGGAGAAGCGGCGGGTCTTCAAGACTATCTGTTCGGACTGGGTCTTCGCAATGCGCTGCTCTCAGGATGTCTGGCCGCCCGATCCATCGCCGAGGGACTTTCTTACGATGCCATGTGTCGGCGATCCTTCCACCCTCGCATGGCGGCGAGCGAAGTCGACCGTTGGCTTTACGAGCGAGGATGGTTAGGATGGTTCCTGGCGCGGTCTCCCGCCCATCAACTCGATCGCAGTCTGCAATGGCTGCACAACGGGAGTCGGTGGCGTGCGCCCTTTGCACGGTGGCTCGGCGATCCCAAGCGGCGCGGCGCCCACGATGACTGAGGCTCAGGCATGGGAATCGACAACGATCGTAGAGTGTGCGAGGAGATCACCGAGCGGAGTGGACCGAATTTCTCGATCGGTTTCCGCACGCTTCCTCCGCCCAAACTGAGAGCGATCCAGGCCAGTTATGCCTTCTGCCGGATCGCCGATGACGTGGCCGACCTTCCGTCGACGTCGGGGGCGGATGTGACCGAGCGATTGACTCAGTGGCGAGAAGAGCTGGACCGAGTGTACGAGGGATCGGCGACCCATCCGGTGGGCAGGGCGTTGGCAGAGAGCCTGCGGGAGTTCTCGATTCCGCGAAAGAGCTTCGAAGACCTCATCGAGGGCTGTCGCCGGGATGCCGACTTCGTGGCTCTGCAGACCCAGCGAGATCTCGAGGCGTACTGCGACTTGGTGGCCACCAGCATGGGGCGCATTTGTCTGTCCATCTTCGGCGAGTGTGACCCCCGCGCGCCGCAGTGGGCCCGGGCGCTCTCCCACGCGCTTCAGATGACCAACATTCTGAGAGATGTGCGCGAGGACTTCGAAAGGGGTCGGATCTACTTTCCCTTGGAGTGGTTGCAGGAGGCGGACGTCTCTCCCCAAGGCCTGGTGGAAGACGCGCCTCGTCTCGGGTGGTACGAGCTGATGGCTCGCGGTGTCGAATTCTCCCGAGTTCGCTTTCGGCAATCTCTCCGATTGGTCCAAGCTGTGGATCCCGACAGCCGCCTCGCGGTGGCGCTCATGCGCGGGGTGTACATGGAGATCCTGCAGCGAATCGAAGAGGACCCCAGGAGGGTATTACGCGAGCGCATCACCTTGGACCAGCAGGAGCAGTGGGCTGTGGCCCGGCGCGCTCAGATGGCGGCGGGCTCCGCTTCGGTGGTCTGAGGCGTCGCCGGAGTCGGTTCGGAGGGTTGGGGTAGACGAACATCCACTTCCACGCGGAAGGTGCTGCCCTCGTCGCCGTCGCAATTCACGTCGACGCTTCCCCCCATGAGTTCCGTCTGCATCTTCACGATCGCCAAGCCGATGCCCAGGCCCCCGTGGGCTCGAGTCACCGAGGCGTCGAGCTGGCGGTAGGGCTCGAAGATCACACCACGCATTCCTTCTGCGATCCCCGGTCCGGTGTCTCGGACCGCAATCCCGAGTCGGTATCGCTGATCGTCGATCGCCACCCCGTAGACGAAGACATCCACCCGGCCCTCATTCGTGAACTTGATCGCATTGTCGAGCAGGTTCGTGAAGATCGACTGCAGTCGCACGGTGTCCAGCACGAGTTCTGAAGGGAGATCGTCGTGAATCCGGAGCTTGAGTGCGAGATGTTTCTGGGCTGCGTTGGCTCGAAAGCGTTGCATCCACTGTTCGAAGAAGATGCGAGGATGGAAGAGTGAGGATCGCAGTTTTTGTTCGACTCGCGGAGTCTGGAGATCGAGGACGCGATTCACTTGGTGGAGCATCTCTTTGGCCGAGTCTTCCACTAGGTGCAGGAGGGCCTCCTTCTCCGACGGGTCCGACTGACTCTGTGCGAGTTGGAGCAGTCCCAGCACTCCGTTCATCGGAGTGCGCAGCTCGTGAGTGAGATTCCGGAGGAGATCGTCCCGAGCTCGGCCCGCTTCTTCGGCCAGCTGTTGGGCGGTTTCGAGGTGACGTTTTTGCGATTCCACGAGTTGAGTGGTCAGTACCTCTCTCCAGTACTCGAGCCGGAAACTCGCGGACATCTTGGAGGTGATGATGGCCAGGGCCAGAACGAAGAAGATGAGGGTGGCGCGGGGTGCGTCCAGGTCCCATCCCACGCCCAGGATGATCGGAGCGATTCCGGCAATGAGGAATCGCGACGACAGGCTTCGGTGCATGGCGATGAGAATGGATCCGACGATGACGAACACGCCGGAGCAGAGGAGGGCCAGAAAGGAGGAGGTCTCGAATCCGCGAGCGTAGACGAGCCATCCAGTGATCGAACCCATGGTCAGAATCGAAGTCACCAGAGGAGGACCGAGGGTCGGGCCATCGGCCTGGCCTCGAACCACCCAGCGAATGGCCAGGCTCCGCCAGAAGGCGACCCCCAGGAGAACGAGGATCGCGCAGGCCAGCCCCAATCGCTGGTCCGCCCAGATCCCCGTCGTCATCACGATCAGAATCAGGAAGAGCGGATAGTAGGGGGTTCCTGGTCTTACCCGTTCGGCGCAGTCGATGTGGCTTTGGCGCAGCACCGCGTCGACGTCGATCTGAGAGAGATCGATCCCCTCGAGGGCCAATTCGCCGGCACTTCGGCGCAGTTCCTGCAAAGAATCGCGATGGCTCATTCCCTCAGGCTCCGGTCCGGGAAAGAGATGGTTCGCGAGAAGTATCGGCCGGTGGGACGGCTGCCTTGAGGACGGATCCCCCATCATTTTTCTTCAGGGATGGGGCCGGTCTGCCGAAGACGCGGAAGTGACTCGGAGGTACCGCTCGCGATTCGGCGCGTGTTGGTTCGGGTCCATTCGGCCTACATGCAAGAAAATCGTTCCCATTCGAGGTAGCATCGTGCGAGTTCTGATAGCGGAAGACGATTCCACGAGTGCATTGCTTCTGGAGAAATCTCTTCAGAGTGACGGATACGAAGTCACGGTCACCCAGAACGGACTCCAAGCACTGGAGGCCTTGCGCGAGGGGGGATACGATGCCCTTCTCACCGACTGGATGATGCCGGAACTCGATGGGATTGCTCTCGTTCGACGAGTCCGGGCCGAGTTCTCCGACCCGCCGCCCATTCTGGTGGTGACGGCCTTGTCTTCTGAAGATGCTCGTCGTCACGCCCTCGAGGCCGGAGCGGACGACTATTTGGCGAAGCCTTATGTTCCGCATCAGATGCTCCAGCGTCTGCGCGATTGCATCCAGAGAGCCAATCAGCCTCTTCCCGAAGCGGTCGGCGCCGGACCGATCGAGCCCAGCCGACCCGAAGTCGAGTGTGCGGCGGTGGCCTTGGCCGCGAGCACTGGAGGTCCCGAAGCGTTGAGAACTCTGTTGTCCCAATTGCAGCCGGAGACCGATGCGGCCTATTTCGTGGTCCTTCACGGACCGGGGTGGATGCTCCAGACCTTCGTGGACCGATTGCAGGAGGAGGTCGAGCTGGACGTGAAGATGGCGGAGGACCAGATGGAAGTGCACTCCCGGTCGGTCTACGTCTGCCCCGGGGATCGGCACATGCGCGTGGACCCTTCGGGTCGCAGAGTGCAGCTGAGCACCGAACCGCCGGAGAACTTCGTCCGACCGGCCGCAGATCCGATGTTTCGTTCGGTCGCGGCCGCCTTTGGCGCGCGGGCGATCGCGGTCGTGCTCAGCGGCATGGGGCGGGATGCCTCCATCGGGGCGAAGGCCATTCGAGATGCCGGAGGAAAGGTGTTCGTTCAGGATCCGAATCTTGCAGTCGCCGCAAGCATGCCCCGGTCAGTGGTCAGCTTGGGTCTGGCCGACGAGATTCTTCCGCTGGACGCGCTGGCCCAGAGAATCAACGCCGAAGCGGGAGACATTGCGGCCCAACCTGTCTGACCCCCAACCCAGGGCCGTCGATCAGTGCAACATGGGACTCCAGTAGTGACCGACACGCTCGGCCAATTGCGCGGTCGCGATGACGTCTCGTAAACAGTACTCCGCGATTTCCCGCGCACGTCCTTCGGCGAAGGCGGCTCCGACTCCGGCCCCGGCGACGGATCCCTCTTTCGGACTGGTGGCTCCAATGGCCTGAGTCCAAGAGGCCAATCCGTAGGGTCGTGTGGCCCGAAACCACGACAGCACATCGGCCAGGTCCAGATGCTTTCCGTCGAGACGGTAGCGGTAGGGCATGAGATTCGTGGTGACCGGCACTTCGCACACTAAGGATCGCTGCATCAGGAATGGTACGTCGAAGTTGCGGCCGTTGTAGGAGATGATCTGATCGTATTGGGGAATGATCTCCCAGAATCGCTCCAGCATTTCGATCTCCGTTCCGCCGAAGAGGCTGACTTCGTAGCCCTCCGGCGCTTCGAGGGAGTCGAGATCGCCGTGGCGGTTGTCGTAGATCACCTCTCCCCGTTGGGAGTCGGGGTTCACCAGGGCGATGGTGATTGCGGAGGCGGAGAGCGAGTAGAGGCCGAGTTTCTCTCGCCAGCCCTCCTCCTCCTCGGGATTCGCCTCCTTGAGCTTCTCGACGAAAGCAGGGGGGATGTCGGCGTCATCGAGGGGAGCGGTTTCGATGTCGAAGACGCAGCGGCGCGACACCTCAGCGCCCCTCGACCGGAGATCGTACTCCCTGGTACCACGAAAGAAAGCGGTCGAGGACGACTTCGGCTTCGGCACCAGCCCAGGGAAGGGCGGTGGTGTGCTCGGCTCCGGGCACGTCTCGCAGTTTCAGTCGGTCCACATGGCAGCCCGCTGATTCGAGCCATGCCACCACCTGATCCTCCCGCCGGATCTGGTCCTGGTCGGCAGCGTTGGTGCGTACCACGAGCACGGGGACGCCCTGGAGGAATCGCGTGTCTCTGACTCGGGCTGCGGCGTCGATGCCCGTGAGCAATACCGTCCCATAGTCGGGCTGATCCGCTTCGTAGAGATTCAACAAGCTATCCGCCCACTGGGGCTCGAGGTCGGTTCCCTTCCGCAGATGGTGAGCTCGCTTGCCCCAGCCCCACTCCTTCCAAAGAGCATCGTCGAGCGGGTCTCGGCGCGCGAACCACTCCGCGGGTGAGACCTTCAAGTCGTCCTGAGCTCCCTGAGGACCGATCGGATCGATGAGAACGAAGGCAAAGCCGCCCTTCTCGTGATTCGATTTTCCCAGGAGGGCGAAGCCCGCCGAAAAACCCTGAGCGATGACCAGTTGAGCTTCGGTGGCGACCATGATCTGCATCGTCCCCCACGCCGTCTTGTCGGTGAGGGTCACGATGTCGCGGTTCGGGGGGGCGATGGTCGAGCCGCAGCCGACGTGATCGAACATGAAGGCGTTGTAATTCCGCTCTTTCAACATCTCTCCCCAACCCGGTTCTCCGTTGACTCGGGTGCGGAAGACGGCTCCGCTGAAACCCTCGGGAGGGAGCAGGACGATTTGCTCGACGCCGACCTGATGGAAGGCGAGGTAGACGTGAGTGCGGTACTGAAGATCTCCGCCGTCGATTTCCCGAAGCTGATCGAGGGGTTGTACTTGGGCTTCGGAGATTCCGATCCCCGCCATCAGACCGAAGATCACGAGGGCGGAGATGAGCCCGAGGCGGAGGCGGGTCGAGGAAGGTGACATCGAGGTTCTCCTCGGAAATCTGAGAGCGGTGGAGCGCGGGCGGGGCGTCGAAACGGGGGATTCACCTCCGATGAGCCGGAGCAATGGTAACAGCAAAGCTCGAATTCGTCCTCCCCGGGCCGGCCTCGGGAGTGCTTGAGCTGGGGAATGTTCTTCTGCATTCTGCGTAGGAGACACAGTGCCGCGCTGGAGGCGTGGTCACGGCCCCGCTGCGATCGAGGTGGAGTGATGCGCGTTCGAAGTCTTGGGATTCTCGCCGGTGGGGTGGTCCTTGGTCTGGCCCTGCTGTCGACGACCGCGCTGGCGGCTCCGTCGCCGGCGGCGGCCGATCCGCTGGAAGAGAGGGCCCGTCAGGATTTCGAGGAGCAGCTCTACCGGGATTGTCTCGAGACTCTCGAGCAGTGGGAGCGGGAGCACGGCGCTCTTCCCTCCGATCTCGAAGTCCTGAGGGCCCGCGCGACTCTCCGGCAGGAACTCCTCGACAAGGATTCCGCGAGGAGCCTTCGATCGTTGCGGCCGTTGGTGGACCTCCTCGACCGCCAACCCATGGAGGAGGCCACGGCTCGTGCGGTCGTCGATCTGGTCGGCCTGCGACAAGCCGGGACCGAGCGAGCGAGAGTGGATGATCTGTTGGGGCGAGCTCAACGTTTCTGGGAATCGCACCACGATCCCGCCCGAGTCGTGCGGGACTACGAGGAGCTCTTCGAGGCCGCGTTGCGCCACGGGGTACATGGCCGCCAGCCCCTGGACATGGAGAGCATGTGGTCGAATCTGGTGGCGGCGGGATTGCCCCGAGATCGGATCCTCCGCCTGGCGGAAGTGGCTGTTCTGGGGGAAGTGGTGGACGAATCCACTCGGTGGACGCGCCCCGCCCGAGGCTGGGTCGATCCGCTCCTCGAAGGAATGGGGGCCGAAGTCCTGCGGGGAACGGCGCCGGTCTGGCTTCGTGCCCAGGCCCATCTGGTACTGGCCGAGCGGGCCCGAGTCCGAGGTGATCGGCGGGCTCAGCTTCGTCAGCTGCGCGCTCTGCTGGAAGAGGTGCCGGATGCGGATCGGAGGGCGGCCGCGATGGTGGCCGAAGCCCGCCGCGTGGTCGAGGGTCTAGTGCGTCCCCGACTCGGGCTGGAGGGGCCCGATCGCTATCGGCCGGGGTCCCAGCATCTGATCAAGGTCAGCTGGGCCAATCTTCGTTCCTGGGATCTGACGGTGGAGAAGCTGCGGGTCCTCGAGGACCTCCAGGAGCCCGAGCGGCAAGAGTCCGCGGCCCGACCGGCGGACTTTCTCCGACTCGAGACATTCTACCGCGAGGCGGAGGGGACCGTCCTGTTGCGTCGTCACTTCGACGACCAGGTCGAAGTGGAAGCCCGGAGGGCGGAGACTCGTGACCAACCCCATGTCCAGCGGGAGCGATCGCTGTGGCTCGATCCTCTGCCGGTCGGACTGTATCGGATGCGGGTGAAGGCCGCCGTCTTCGAAGGAGAAGCCCCCGAGCCGGTGGATCGGATCGTGGTGGTCACTCCTCTGGGAGTCAGTGTGGAGAGGATCGGCGATCGGCAGAGCGGTGATTCGGCGATGGATCTGTGGGTGGTGGACATGGAGACGGGCCGATCGGTGAAGGGGGCGAAGGTCCGCCTCTTTCTCCCGAGATCGACTCCCGCGGGGGCCTCTTCCGGGCTGCGTCGCTTCGAAGTGCTGCGTCGCGACGGCGAGACGGATGCTTGGGGCCGCCTTCGCTTCTCCACCCGCGAGAGGTCGGGCAGCTACGGGCAGTTGATCGTCGGCGAGGCCGGAGGCCGGCCCTTCGCGGGGATCGCTCATGCGGGCGCCGGTCTGGACACCGGGCCGAGCTCTCGCGATGTGGGTTGGGTATGGACCGATCGACCTCTCTACAAGCCCGGAGAGACCGTTCACATCCAGGCCATCCTGAGAAGGATGCACGATGATCGTCGGACCATCGAGGTGCCCCAGGGGCGGAGCGTACGCCTGCGGGTCCTCGATGCCCGCGGGCAGACCATCGAGGACCGAGAACTGGTCCTCGATGCCAATGGCACCTGTGACACCACCATTCCCCTCGATCCCGAGTCTTCATTGGGAGTCTACCAGCTGCGCGTTCGTAGCGCCGGGGGCTCCCCGGTGGTGGCGGGGTCCTTCCGTGTGGAGGAATTCCGGCTTCCCGAGTTCAGAGTCGGGGTGGAGGTCGAAGCGGGATCGAGGCCGGTCCTCGGGGACTCCTTGAGAGTGGTCATCGGCGCGGAATACCTCTTCGGAGGGGGAGTCGCGGGACGAGGTGAGTTGGTGGTCCGCCGCCAACCGCGGTGGCGCTACTGGGCCTTCGCAAGCCCCTGGTCCTGGGCCGCCAAGGAGTCGTCGATTCGTCCTCCCTGGGGACGAGGAGCGGCGACCGAAGTGTACCGACAGGCCTTCGGGCTGGACCTTCAGGGGCGCGCGGTGGTGTTGGTTCCGACCTCCGCTGGGGTCGACGGTGGCGATTGGGAGTATCGCTTCGAAGCGCGGGTGATCGATGAGAGCCGGCGCGAAGAGAGGGGAGAGGCTCGGCTCCCGCTCTCGACCCAGGCCCTGCGAGCCTATCTTCGCACCGACCACCCCTTGGTCGGTCCCCGAGACCGGGCCCGGTTCCGGCTTCACGTGGAAGATGGCAGTGGTCGGGGTACTCGGACCGACGGGCAGTGGGTCTTGCGCCGCCAGGGCGAACGCGGCTTGGAGGTCGTCGGGGCCGATTCGGTTCGCACCGGAGAGGATGGAGACGCCACCATCGAAGTCCGGATCGACCGAGTGGGGGCCTATCGCTTGAGTTATGAGGTCGAGGACGGCCGGGGAAACCTGGTCGAGGCCTCGACCGACCTGTGGTGTGCGGATCCCCGGACCCACTACATCGAGCATCGGGGCGAGGGCCTGCAGCTCATCGCCGAGTCGGAGGTGGTCACCGGTGACCGTCTGCGCCTCCTGGTGGTGCGCGACGTGGCGGGGGGAGACCTTCGTCTCACGCGCAGTTTTGCCGGAGGTGCGGAAGCCGAAGTACTGCGCATGCGAGGCACGGTCCAGTGGGTCGATCTGCCGGTGGGCGATCGCCAACGGCCGGCCTTCGAAGTCCGTGCGGTGGCGGCTCGGGACTACCAGTGGAGCGAGGCCACCCTGAAGATCGTCGCGCCTCAGGTCGATCGCAGCCTGGATCTCGAGTTGAGCTTTGCCGATTCCACGGCTCGACCCGGCGAGACGACCACCTTGCGAGTGGTGGCCCGCGATGCCTCCGGCCTTCCCACGCAGACGGTCTTCGGGGTCTCGGTGGTCGACCAAGCGGTCCTCGAGGTCGTTCCGCGGAATCTGCCCTCGGTCGAGACGACCTTCCTGCGCTTTCTGCCGGCGACTCTTCCCGCGCGGTGGGTGATCCAACGTGGACAGGGTTGGCACAGCTATCTCAGCTCCCAAGACCGGGAGGCCTTCGGGGGGGACCACGGCGAAATGGAGACCGAGATGGCCGGCGGAGGAGATCTGGGCTTCCGGGCTCGGGGGGAAGGCCAAGTCCAAGGAGTCCAGTTCAAGACCGCGGACTCCGTCGGAATGCTGGCGTCGACCCCGGCGCCGGAGGAGGGTGGGCTGCAGCTTGCCACCCTGCGCGAAGACTGGCGGAGCACCGCCCTGTGGACGGTGGGAGTGCGGACCGATGAGCGGGGTGTGGCCACCGTGGAGGTGCCGCTCTCTTCGTCTCTGACCACCTGGAAAGCTCTGGCGGTGGCGGTGGACGGCGACAGCCGGGTGGGCACGGGGGAGGCCAGCGTTCGGGCCCGACTTCCGGTCATGGTGCGCCTCCAGTCTCCTCGAGGGTTGCGGGAGGGTGATCGGGTGACCCTCGGGGCCATCGCCCACAACGAGACCGACTCCGCCATCGAGGCCGAGGTGGAGTTGCGCACCTCCCTCGTCACCCTGCCTCGGCGGCGGGTCCGCATCGAGGCCCGATCCCAGGCTCGGGTGGAATGGGAGATCGAGGTGCCCACGGGAGTGGCGCGGCTGGAGATGAAGAGGGACTCGAGGGGACGAGTGGTGGACCTCCAGCCGGCCTCCCAACGCTTGGAAGTGGAAGTGCGGAGCGCAGCGGGAAGTGATGCGATGGCGCGCGACCTGCCTCTCCTGGCCCGGGGAACTCCTCTCCGGATCGTGGCCAACGCGGTGCTGCGCCCCGATCCGCGGGCGGAGATCGTGGACGAGCCGCGCCCCACCGCTCAGGCCAGGCTGGAATTTCGCCTGCCGACCGAGCGCGCAGTGGCCGCGGACCTGGCCCTGGTGCACGTGACTCCCTCGGTGCTGGGGGGCTGCCTCCAGGCCCTTCCCTACCTGGCCGAATTCCCCTACGGCTGCACCGAACAGACCCTCTCGCGCTTCGTGCCGGCCTTGGCGGTTCGCGCCGCCGGGCGGTCTCTGCACCTCGACATGGATTCCGTCGATCCCGATCTGGATCAGAAGGTCCGGAGGGGGATGCATCGCATTCGTTCTCTGCAGCACGCGGATGGATCCTGGTCCTGGTGGGAGTCGGGGCCGGCCAATCTGGAGATGACGGCCTATGCGGTGCGGTCGCTGGCCATCGCGGGCGAGCTGGGAAGCGAGAGTGACGGGTCGATGCTCGATCGGGGCACCGAGGCCCTGCGACAGCTCCTGGCCTCGGCCGATGCTCAGGGCCGGAGGATCGCGGCCGACACCCGGGCCTATGCTCTGGCCGCGATCGCCCGGGCGGAGGCGGTCCGATCCCCGAATGGGAGTTGGGCGCCCCGCGGAGCGGAGGGACGATGGTTGGAGAGGCTCTTCGAGGATCGAGACCGACTCAGCCCTGCGGCCCGTGCCCTCACTGCGATGGCCTTGGCCACCGCGGGCCATCGGGACCGCGCGACCGATCTGCTCCGCCACCTCGGCAATGATCGACAACAGGCCGAGGACGGCAGCCTCTACTGGAGGGATGCATCGGAGGGCTGGAGGTCTTTCGGTCCGGCCGAGACCACCGCCTTCGTCCTCGAAGCCTTGGAGGAGCTGAGTCCGGATTCGCCCTGGACCGAGCCCGTGGCGCGGTGGCTTCTGCTCAATCGCGAAGGCCATCGATGGAAGAGCACCCGGGAGACGGCCCATGTGATTCTGGCCCTGGCTCCCTTCGCGGCGAGGCAGGGGCAGGGCAACGCCCTTCGCTCCACTTTGGTCTTCCGCCAGCAGGGAAGGGAAATCGCGCGCCTCGAATTGAGCCCGGAGAAGGTCCTCCGAGGCGAGCTGAGCCTGGCCCTTCCCAATTCGGCGCTGCAGGACGGACTCAACCGGATCGATGTGGAGCTGGTGGGAGCGGGTCCGGTGTGGGTCTCCCTCGAAGCCAATCTCTTCTCCCGTCAGCAGACCATCGACGCCGGCGGATCGGGCCTGCGCCTCGAACGTGAACTCCGCCGTCTGAGGCCGGTCCGGACTCTCGGAGGGTGGTACGAATCGGTCGAGGAGAAGATCGACGACGAGCCCATTCCCTCGGGCGGACGCATCCGGGTTCGTCTGCGGCTGCACGCGACCCACGATCTGGACTTCGTCTGGGTGCGCGATCCTCGCCCCGCGGGTTTCGAAGCGGTGGACCGTCTGAGTGGACCCCATTCCGGCGGCACTTTGAGAGCCCGTCGGGAGGTGGGATCGTGGCAGACCGAGTTCTTCATCGACTCTCTGCCGGCGGGTGACCATGTCCTCGACTACGAGCTGATCGCAGAGCGTCCGGGTACCTACCGCGCCGAGCCGGCCCGGGTGGAGGGAATGTACCTCCCGACCCGCGCGGCTCATTCCTCCAGCCGCATTCTGCAGATCGGCGGGTGACGGTTCCGGCGGGCGCGCCTTAGAATGACGAGGCCTCGTTCTTCAACTCATGCCGTGGACGATGCCGTGCCTCCTGGTTCTGCTGTGGATCTCAGCCCCGAAGAACTGCGTCGCTACGCCCACGAGGTCTCCGACTGGATCGCGGACTTCATCGCCGGAGTGGAGTCCTATCCGGTGCTCCCCGATCTGAAACCGGGGGAGCTGAGTCGAGGTCTGAGCCTCGCCGGGCCGGAGCACGGGGATTCCATGGACGAGATCCTGGCTGACTTTCGAGAGATCATCGTTCCCGGATGCACCCAATGGAACCATCCGGGATTCCACGCCTACTTCTCGAATACCGGCAGCGGTCCGGGCATTCTGGCCGAAGCGCTGACCGCGGCGTTGAATGTCAACGGCATGGTGTGGCGGACGGGTCCGGCGGTGACCGAAGTGGAATTGCGGGCCTGCGACTGGCTCCGGCAGTGGCTGGCTCTCCCCGAAGACTTCGTCGGACACATCGAGGACACCGCGAGTGTGAGCACCCTGTCCGCGTTGGCCGCAGCTCGCCACCGAGGCACCGAAGGCCGAGTTCGAAGCGAGGGTCTCGGCGCCCTCCCTCCTCTGCGAGTCTATTGCAGCGAGGAAGCCCACTCGAGCGTGCAGCGCGCGGTGGTCTTGCTGGGGATGGGCTTGGATCACTGTCGGACGATCGAAGTCGACCGGGATTTCCGCATGAATCCGGAGGCCTTGGAGGAGGCGATCCGGGAGGATCGGCGCCGGGGAAGGCTTCCGATTGCGGTGGTGGCCACCGCGGGTACGACCAGCACCACCAGCGTCGATCCGATCCCCGCCATCGCCGACCTCTGTGAGCGGGAAGGACTGTGGCTCCATGTCGATGCGGCCTACGGGGGACCGATGGCGATCGTCCCCGAGTATCGATGGGTGCTCGAGGGAGCCGACCGCGCGGATTCCTTGGTGGTGAACCCTCACAAGTGGCTCTTCGTGCCCATGGACTGCAGCGTGCTCTTCTGCCGTCACATGAACATCCTGCGGGAGGCGCTCTCTCTGGTCCCCCCTTACCTCATGACCCCGGAGGACGATGTCGCCCGGAATCTCATGGACTACGGCCCCGCCCTGGGCCGACGATTTCGGGGGCTGAAACTCTGGTTCGTGCTGCGATGGTATGGGCTGGAGAGACTTCAGAACTTGCTGCGCAAGCACGTGGCCCTGGCTGCGACCTTCGCTGATTGGATCGACGACGCCGAGGATTGGGAGAGGGTGGCCCCGACTCCCATGAGCACGGTCCTCTTTCGTCATCGGCCCGCCGGTCTGAAGGACGAGTCGGTCCTGCGCGAGCACAACGAGGGGATCCTGACCCGGGTCAACGCGGCGGGATCGTCCTTCACCTCGCACACCGAAGTCCGCCGCGGGGACCGGACGATCTACGCCCTGAGAATGGCGGTGGGCAATGCGCGCACCGAATTGCGCCATTTGGAGAGCTTTTGGAAGACCCTTCGCGAATCGGTGTGCTAAGTTCGTGGCCCCCGTCGCCTCCCTCCCATTTTTCCAGAGGTTCGAATCCCATGAGGCCAGGCCCGATTCTGCCCCGGCGAACTCTCGTCTGCGCTCCGCTCTTCATCGCTCTTCTTCTCGGTCCCGCGATGGCGAATGGTCGCGGGATGAATCCTTGGGATGTGGCGCGGCTGAAGAATGTCGCGTCGGTTGCGGTGTCTCCGGATGGTGGTCGCATCGCCTATACCCTGAGTGTGCCTCGAGATCCGATGTCCGACGAGAACGGGCCGGTCGATCGCGAACTCCATGTCTACGACCGGCGAGCCCAACGGACCCAAGCCTTCGTTGTGGGCAAGGTCCATGTGAGTCACGTGAGTTTCACCGCCGACGGCCGATACCTGGGTTATTTGGCCAAGCGCGGCGATGACGAGAACCCGACGCTCTATGTGATCGCCCTCGCCGGAGGGGAGTCGCGCCGCTTGGTCCGGTGGCCGGAGGAGATCTCCGACTATGCCTTCGGCCCTTCGGGTCGTCGCGTGGCCTTCCTGGCGAAGCAGAAGAAGGACGAAGATCGGGAGGCCCTGAAAGAGAAGGGCTTCGACATGGAGGTCTACGAGGAGCGGGCTCGGCCCACCCAACTCTTTCTGGTGGACGTCGATCTGGACGACGCTTCGGCCGAGCCCGGAGAGCCCGTCCGGGTCGAGATCGACGACCACCTCTCCGACCTGCAATGGGCGCCTTCGGGAGAACACCTTCTGGTCTCGGTGGCGCCGACCTCCCGCATCGACGATCGCTACGTCGCCCGGCACTTCGCGGTGGTGGATGCCGCGGCAGGCCGCTTCGTGGGTCATATCGACACCGAGGGCAAGCTGGGCGCAGCCCGTCTGAGCCCGGACGGATCGCAGGTGGCCTTCGTGGGTGCGGTGGACCTCCATGACCCCTCGGCGGGTCGCCTGATGGTGGCCCCCGCCACCGGAGGGGCCCCCAAGATGATTCTGGGCCCGGAATTCCTGGGCGCGGTGCGGGCCGTGCGGTGGATCGACTCCCAGAATCTCCTCTTCCTGGCCGACCGGGGGACTCATTCCTTCGTGGGTCGCATTCGCAGCCGGGGAGGGAAGGTCCGCGAGGTGGTGGCCGCCGACCATCCGGTCCTGACCTCCTTCGACCTCTCCGCCGATGGACGGATTCTGGCCGCGGTGGGTGATGCGCCGACCCACCCGGCCGAGCTCTTTGCCGGGCGAGTGGGAAAGGCCCTCGAGCGCCTCACCGACTCCAACCCTTGGCTCGGGGAGATCGAATTGGCGGAGCAGAGGGTCTTCGAATGGGAGGCTCGGGACGGCCTGCGAATCGAAGGGATCCTGATGCAGCCTCTGCATCGCGAAGAGGGGGAGCGGGTTCCGCTGGTCGTGGTGGTGCACGGAGGACCCGAATCGCACGAGCGCGATGGATGGAAGACAGTCTACTCGAGAGGTGGGCAATTCCTGGCCTCCGAAGGCTTTGCCGTCTTCTACCCCAACTACCGGGGAAGCACCGGGCGCGGGGTGGACTTCAGTCTCTCGAGCCAGGGAGATCCCGGGGGGGCGGAATTCGAAGATGTCGTCGATGGGATCGATGCTCTGGTGGCGGGTGGTCTGGTGGACGAGGATCGCGTGGGGATCACCGGAGGGAGCTACGGCGGCTACGCCACGGCCTGGGGCGCGACCTACTACAGCGAGCGCTACGCGGCTGCGGTGATGTTCGTGGGGATCAGCGAACAGATAGCCAAGTTCGGGACTACTGACATCCCCCTCGAGTCGCAGCTGGTGCACCAATACCCGAAGAAGGTCTACGACGACTGGGACTTCTTCCGCGAGCGCAGCCCCATCTTCCACGCCAGGGGCAGCACCACTCCCCTCCTGATCCTGCACGGAAAGGCCGATCCCAGGGTCCATCCGACCCAGAGCATGATCATGTACCGTTACTACCAGCACTTGGCCGAGGCTCCGGTGCGGCTGGTGTGGTACCCGGGAGAGGGGCACGGAAATCGCAAGGCGGCAGGACGGTTGGACTACAGCCTGCGTCTGCTCCGTTGGATGAAGCACTATCTGGTCGATGGGGGCGGAGAAATGCCCCCCTTCGACCTCGATTACGATGCGGCGATCGAGGAAATGAAGGGCTGAGAGGGCCATTCCCCGCGATGGAGTTCGACCGGAGCGACAAGCTGCGGCCTTTCCTCGACTCCGCCAGAGCCATTGGTGTCAATGGATCAGGTGTCGGAGGACGCCCATCCTTTGCGGGATGAGGGAGTTGCTGATAGCGTTTCGCTTCACGCGCTTTTCCCGCCGACGGGGTCGCAGCTGGGGCCCGCTCCGGAAAGCTTTGGCATTCGAGATTCACCACAGAGGTGGAAGATGACCATGACTCAGACCGCGCCGACCACCAACGAGAAGGTCTTGGCCTTCGTCGAAGAGGCCAAGGCGCTCTGCGAGCCCGACGACATTCGTTGGTGCAACGGATCGACCGAGGAATACCAGGAGTTGGCGCAGGGTCTTGTCGACTCGGGAACGGCGATGTGGCTCAGCCCCGAGAAGCGGCCGAACTCGCTCTATGTCCGGAGTGATCCGGCGGATGTGGCCCGCGTCGAAGGCAGCACCTTCATCTGCAGCGAGAGGGAAGAGGACGCTGGTCCGACCAACAACTGGGCCGCCCCCGCGGAGATGAAGGAGAAGATGCGAGGCCTCTACCGGGGATCCATGAAGGGGCGCACCATGTACGTGATCCCCTATTCCATGGGGCCGGTGGGTTCGCCCATCGCCAAGATCGGAGTGATGGTCAGCGACAGCGCTTATGTGGTGGTGAACATGCACACCATGACCCGAGTGGGATCCAAGGTCCTCGAGGTTCTCGGCGGCAGCGATGACTTCGTCCGTGGAATGCACTCGGTGGGCTATCCTCTCGACGATCCGAAGAAGCCCGACGTGCCTTGGCCCTGTGATGGGGAGCACAAGTACATCACGCATTTTCCCGAAACGCGGGAGATCTGGTCCTACGGTTCGGGCTACGGGGGGAATGCTCTGCTGGGCAAGAAGTGTCACGCCCTGCGCATTGCCTCGGTGCAGGCGCGAGACGAAGGCTGGATGGCCGAGCACATGCTCATCCTCAAGCTCACCAATCCCGAGGGCGAGTACAAGTATATCTGCGCCGCCTTCCCGTCGGCCTGCGGCAAGACCAATCTGGCGATGTTGGTGCCGACGATTCCGGGGTGGAAGGCCGAGACCATCGGCGATGACATCGCCTGGATGAAGTTCGGTGAGGATGGTCGTCTCTATGCGATCAATCCCGAAGCGGGATTCTTCGGGGTGGCCCCCGGAACTTCGGATCAAAGCAACTACAATGCGATGCAGTCGCTGAAGGAGAACTGCATTTTCACCAATGTCGCTCTCACCAAGGACGGAGATGTCTACTGGGAGGGCATGTACGACGACGAGCCAGCCGAACTCACGGACTGGCTGCGTCGGCCCTGGAAGCCGGGTGCGGACCGGCCGGCAGCCCATCCGAACTCGCGCTTCACCGCTCCCGCCAAGCAGTGCCCGGTGATCGCGGACGAATGGGAGGATCCCAAGGGTGTGCCCATCAGTGCGATTCTCTTTGGCGGCCGTCGGGCCACCACTCAGCCCTTGGTGACCGAAGCGCGGAGTTGGCAGCACGGAACGTTCCTGGGATCGATCGTATCTTCGGAGAAGACCGCCGCTGCCGCGGGCAAGGTGGGAGAACTGCGGCGCGACCCCTTCGCCATGCTGCCCTTCTGCGGCTATCACATGGGAGACTACTTCGCCCACTGGCTCGAAATGGGAGAGACGGGTGGCGACAAGATGCCTCGGATCTTCTACGTGAATTGGTTCCGCAAGAGCAGCGAGGGCAAGTTCCTGTGGCCGGGTTTCGGGGACAACGCCCGGGTGTTGAAGTGGATCTTCGAGCGCTGCGATGACAAGGTGGACGCTCGGGATACGGCCATCGGATTCTTGCCGGCCGAGGGATCGCTCGACACCGAAGGTCTCGACATGAAGCCCGAAGATCTGGCAACTCTCTTGGAAGTCGACGCCGAGGCCTGGAAGGCCGAGCTGCCCTCCATCGAAGAGCACCTTGCGAGATTCGGAGACAAGCTGCCTCAGGGTTTGCGCGACGAGTTGGCCGCCCTCAAGGAGCGTCTCGGGGCCTAGGAAGTTCCGAGCTCTCGTCTCTCGTGCGGACGGCCTACTCTCAGGCCGTCCGCTTTTTCTTGCGAATGAAGTAGAGGTTGCGGGCGTAGACGAGGGTGCCGAAGGCTTGACCGGCCATCCCCACGGGGTCGCCTCTTCGGGCGAAGTAGGTGAAGAGGGCAAGTCCACCGAAGAGGCTCAGTACCCAGAAGCTGGTCGGGATCACGCTTTCGCCCCGCTTTTCCGAGGTGATCCACTGGACCAGGAAGCGGGCAGCGAAGATCCCCTGGGCCGCGAATCCGAAGATTAGCCAGGGCAGGGAGAGGCCGACTTCGCGAGGGTCCGAGGACTGGGCCGCAACTGGGCCCACCATCAGGAGGACCAAGCCGAGGCCCCCGGGGATCGATCTTCGAAAGAGAGTGGACACGCAGGATCTCGGGCCGCGGGAAGAGGAGCGCCTGCGCTTGTTCCTTCGCAGGCTCGAAGTGGTCATGATACTCCTCGGGCCGCGGAGTGCCTAGGCGCGAGCCATGGGGTGGCCGTCGAGGGAGTCCGCAGCTATGGTCTGGGGCGCCATGGCCAACCCACCCCGCCCATCCACACTCATGCGGCCCCGCGCCTTCGACCTCCTCGAGGAATTTCTCGGGCGATTGGGGCTCAACGACTACACGCGTTTGCTTCTGCTCGCAGCCGTGGTCGGTGGATTGACGGGCTTGGGAGTGATCGCCTTTCGGGAGGTGTTTTCCTGGATCACGGCCCAGTTGCTCTCCGGGGCGGACGGACACCACGTGATGGACGCCCTCCGCGATGCTCCGGTCTGGAAAGTGGTGGTCATTCCCGCGGCGGGAGGGCTCTTGGTGGGGCTCGTTCACCGGATGGGCTTGCGAGGATCGGACTTCCACGGAGTCGCGGCGGTGATCAACGCGGTGGCCTTCGTGGAGGGGCGGATCCCGGTACTCTTCACCGCCATCCGATTCGTGACCAATTCGATCTCGATCGCCTTCGGGGCTTCGGTGGGGCCCGAGGGTCCGGTGATCGAGCTGGGTTCGGGATTGGGCTCTGCGATCGGCCAGTGGTTGCACCTCTCTCCCGAGCGAATTCGGACCTTGGTGGGTTGTGGGGCGGCGGCCGGGCTTGCGGCCGCATTCAACGCTCCGATCGCGGGGGCGATCTTCGCGCTCGAGGTCGTCCTCAAGGACTTCGCGGTAGTCACCTTCAGTCCGATCATCGTGAGCGCGGTGCTCGCGACCGCGATCAGCCGCAGTTTCTTGGGCACCTCCCCGGCCTTCGAGGTCCCCACCTACCCCCTGGGATCGCCTCTGGAACTCGGGCTCTACCTCGTTCGGGGATTGGTCGCGGGTGGGCTGGGTTGGGCCTTCACGCGCAGCCTCCACTGGAGTGAGCAGAGGGTCGCGCGTATTCCGGGGCCGAGGGTGTTCCATACCGCGATGGTGGGGGCGTTGCTCGGCGTCGCGATCCTGGGCCTTCCGGAGCTCTACGGGGTGGGGTACGAGCCGGTCACCGAATTGCTGCAGGGAGAGTTGGCGTGGAAGGCGATGCTCGTGCTCATGGTGGCCAAATTCGTGGCCACGAATCTGTCTCTTTCGGGGGGATTCGCGGGGGGGATCTTCGCTCCTCTCCTGGTCACGGGGGGAGCCATGGGTGGGGCATTCGGCAGTTTGGCCAGCCACCTCTTTCCCCAGGCCACTTCCTCTCCGGCCTCGTACTCGTTGGTGGGCATGGCGGCACTGATGGCGGCGGTGACCCACGCCCCCATTACTTCGATCCTCATCCTCTTCGAAATGACGGGAGGGTATGCGGTGATTCTGCCGCTGATGATCGCCTGCATCAGCGCGGTCGCAGTGGCTCAATCTCTTTCGGAGGACTCGACCTTCACCCTGGGATTCCGCGCCAGAGGTCTCGAAGTCAACTACGGCCGGGAAAGTGCGATTCTGCGAAACTACTTCGTGGAGGATCTGATGCATCCCGAGGTGGCCTCGGTGCGCGTCGACACCCGATTCGGAGAGATTCTCGATTCCTTTCTCGACCAGCACGAGAATCAGTACTACGTCCTCGATTCTGAGGATCGCCTGGTCGGGGTCATCGACATCCACAGTATGAAGGGGGTGCTGGCCGAGCAAGGGTTGCGGTGGGTGGTGATGGCTGCGGACCTGATGCAGCCGGTTCGATATGTTCTGGCTCGTCGCGAGAACTTGGAAGAAGCTATCGCTCTGCTGACCTCTTCCGAAGAGGAATCCCTGCCGGTCGTGGATTCCCACCAAGAGAAGAAATTGGTGGGGACGATTTCGCGCGGGGATATCCTCGAGCTCTACAACCGTGAGATTCTCCACCGCGAAGTGTTGGGCATCAAGCTGGTCCACGAGGACACCCGGGCTACGGACTTCGTGGATCTTCCTGCCGAATACACGGTCACCGTCCTGCCCATCGGTCCGAAGCTGGCCGGACAGAGTCTGGCCGAATTGGACCTGCGCGGCAGATACGGAGTGAATGTCCTGGCGGTGAAGAGGCCAGGGCGCAAGGTCAGCGGGCGCAACGAACTTCCCGCGCCCCGAGAGCCCTTGAGGGCGAGAGACCGATTGGTGGTGGTGGGCCAGCGCGAATCGGTGGACCGTCTTCGTGAGGAGACGGGAGGGTGATGCTCTTGTGCAGCGAGGCCGGGGGGATTTTCCCGGTCGAATAAAGAAGGGCGAGACCGCGGTCTCGCCCTTCGTTCACGGAGCGACGATGCTCCGGAGGGAATGCAGATACCCTAGAAGGCGATATCACCGGCAACGGTGAATCGGCTCTCCTTGTCGGTGTAGGCATCGGGAGCGTCGAGGACACCTTCCCACCCGACTTGGGCTCGCAAATTCTCACGGAAGTTGATGTTCCAGAACGCACCGGCGTCGACATAGGTGTCGTTGCCATCGGACTCGGTCCAGTAGCTCAGGTTGACCACCGGACCCATCGTGACTCCGGCCGCCTCGAAGAAGCCGTTGCATTCTGCTCCGAAGAAGTTCTCGGTCTCGTCCGATCCACCCGTGAGAGCGGCGGGGGTGTTCTGTACGCCGAAGACGGCCATGAAATTCAAGGCGTCCAATTCGATCTGCGTATCCGCCCCGAAAACATTCGTGCGCTCATCGGTAGCGTTGTTGCCATTGGCATCGAAGGACCGACTATTCGTGCTCGTGGCGAAACCACCGATCATGAAGTTGTTGGCCACTTCGACGGAGACGCGTCCGGAAAAGTCCCGAGGAGAGTGCCCCTCGAGATCGCCGCCGTTGCCGTGCCACGCGCCGAGGACGCTCACTCGGTCATTGGGCTTCACCCGCACACTCAGGAACTGGGATGCGTCAGGCAGGAAGCTCGCGACTTTCCACGCATGCCGCACGCTCTTGTGGTAGCGAAGAGTGTTGTAGTTGTCCGCGTAGAAGGGATTGCCAAAACCAGCGGTGAGCTTCAGCTGCTCGTTCGGGCTGAACTCCGCCGCGGCCATCGCCATCATGACCCCGAATCCGGCACTTTCGTCGCCGGGATCGGGGAGTTCGTCTTCGCTCTCGAATTCCACGAAGTAGTTCACGCGCTCACCGGCCTTGCCTGCGAAGTAGACCTCGATTTCGTGCATGGACCGAAGCTTGAGTTGCTTGTCCTTGTCCGTCGAGTCGGTGGTGAGGGTCTTCGAGGTGCGTTTGTCGATCGGACGGAAGTTCAGGCGCATGCTCACCGGCAACGTCGTATCGATATTGAGCAAGTCGCTGATCGCCGCTTTGTCGGCAAAGGAGAAGCCATCTTCCTTGTACTGACGACCGGTGTCGTTCAGTTGGGGGAAAATGGTGTGGCAGGCAGAACAGTCCATGTTCTCCGCCCGCGCGAAGGATGGCACACACTGAGCGCTTTGGGGCAGTGCTACCAAGACGAAGAGGGCGACGGCGGTGATGGCCAGGCCCTGGAACAGATGATTGCGCATCATGAGAGTGACACCTCCGTGTTCACGATGATTGCGGTCATGCGATGATGGATGTGTCGCGAAGCCGGGGAACCCCGCGGCGCAGAATCGTGGCCAACGTGCCACCTTTGAGAGGGTCGTCAACCCAGAATCGTGCCGAAATGGCGGGCATCGGGGCCCGAGATTTCGCGGAGGCTCTTGTAAGTCCCACCATGGCATGCAGTTGGGAGCTGATCCCCCGGAACTCGGGTGGGTTGTGGATCACAGGATTGCAGGGGGAGCACGGGGATCTTTCCAGGCGACTGGAACCTCGACGCAGAAGATCCCGGCCGAGATGCACCGATACGGTCCCTCTGAGGGAAGGAATTCCCCGGAGGTCTCAGAATCGCAACACAAGGGGCTCCAAGGATTGTGCTAGTCTTGACTTTCGACTCCGATCGATCGCCAGACGGAGCCGGGACTGCGCTCTCGCCATGTTGCCGCAAGCCCGGAGAAACCATGCCCAATCTGTCGGCCGGATGCGATTCCGGACCGATGGGAACTTATGATCTCTCGCCGTCAGACGCCGAGCTTTCGGCGCTCCCTTCTCCTCCTTCTCTCCTTGGCGCTCTCTGCGATGGGGTTGGTGGCGCATGCTCCCGACGCCCTTGCCGGATCGTCCCGAGACATTCCTGCGGGGCTCGAATGGCAACGCCTCGATGGAGCCAAGGTCCAGTGGACGGATCTCCATCCGGGCCGCCCTCTGATCGTGGTCTTCTGGGCCACGTGGTGCTCCGTGTGCAAGAAGGAATGGCCGAAGCTCGTCGCCCTCTATGACGAGTTCGAGGATTCGGCCGTTGCTCCGGTCTGGGCTGCGGTGAGCGTGGGCGAAGATGCGGCGGTGGTGTCGCGGCAGGTCGCAGTTCGTGGTCTGGTCGGGATTCAACTTCTGGATCCCCTGGAGAAGAACTTCGAGGCTCTGGGCTTGAAGTACATCCCTCATGTCTTCGTCCTCGATGCAGAGGGGACGGTTGCCTATTCCGGCCGACCGAAAGTGAAGAAGCTACGCAAGGTCCTCAGTGGGCTCCTCGAATCCAACATCTCTGCGGAGGAAGGACGATGAAGCACCATCTCGCCATCGCTTTCGTCTTGGCCATCGTGCTCGTGCCGATGTGGCACTCGCCGGCTTCGGCCGTGGCCTGAAGGCGTCCCACGCTGCCAGGTGGCAGCGAAAACTTTGCGGAGGTCGGACGCCTCGACGTGAGTCTCGCCTACGAGGCCGAGGACTCGGACCGGGCGTTGAGAGCCCACGGAAGTACCGCCCCCAACCCGGCGGAGGAGGTCGTGGATTTTGCGACGACTTCCTTGGGACTGCGCTACGGGGTCTCGGATCGCCTCAATCTGACGATGGCGCTCCCATACCATCAGATCGTGAGCTCGAAGGTCCAGGGAGAGTTCTACACTCGACAAAACACCGGAATCGGGGATCTGGTGGTGACGGCGGATGCCATGGTGTGGTCTCAGCCTCAGATCAGTCTCGAGCTCGGAGTGAAGTTCGCCACCGGGAGCGTGGACGAGACCGATCAATTCGGGCAGAGGATCTGCGACATCTTGTCGCTGGGAAGCGGCACCACGGACTTCTTGGTGGGCACCAACATGTGGGTTCCGCACTTCGCCGGATTGACGGGGCTCGATTTCAACGGAGGGCTTCGCCTTCGCTTCAGTGGGGGCACGAACAAGTGGGGCTACGAGTTCGGAGACCAAACGAGCTTCCGGATGCACTGGAGCTACTCACTCACCGAGACCGTGAGGACGGGGATGCGCTTCAACGGCTATCACGCGGGCAAGGATACTTGGTTCGGGAATGTGGTTCCGGAGCGGGGCGCGACCTTCGTCTACGCGGAGCCGACATTGTCCTGGAATGTGCGGGAGGATTTCGGCCTCGGAGGATTCGTGCGGATTCCCGTGTACATGGATTTGGTCGGCGCGCAGATGGTCGCACCCTACACGCTCGGTTTCGAGGTCACCACCAACCTGACCGAGGCATTGGGGGCGTTGGTCTCACCTCTCGGACTGGGGGAGTAGGGTCATGATTCGAAGAATCGGCAGGTCCGCATTGGCCGTCTTGGCTTGCAGTCTCTTTCTGATGACCGGCGGTTGCGGTGAGACTCCCACCAGTCCGGCGACGGGAACGATTTACGGCAAGATGATCTATCCCGATGGGAATCCGGCATCGGGGATCACGGTGTTGGTCGAGGAAACCGGGATGACTTCCATCACCGATGCCCAGGGACGATTCGTGATGAACGGATTGCTCGCGGTGGATCGGACGGGAATGGGTCGCTATTACACGGTGCGAGGCTTTGGGATGCGCGAGATGGATTCGGTGGGATTTCTCGTGGCGCACTTCAAGGTCAAGGGGCAGCAGTCCTATGGGTTAGGCACGGTAGTGGTACAGAAGACCGGGATGATGTTCGGTGCAGTCTATCTCGATGGAGAGTCCTCGGATCACAGCGGAGTCATGGTACGCATCGAGAACACCAGCCTCATGGGAGTTACCAAGGCCGATGGGACCTTCATGATTGGTGGCGTCCCCGCCTTTCGAGGCTATCGAGTACTGTGCGAGAAAATGGGCTACGAGACCGGGGTCTTCGACCATCTCGTCGAAGGGCTCGACTCCGTACCTCTCGAAGTGCCGGCAGGAGGTCTCGTCCGCCTCGGGGCCATGACCATTCTGAAGAAGAGTCCCTGAGCTTCCCGTTTTGTGGATCTCATTGGGGGGAGACGGCCAGGAGCCGGCTCCCCTTTCTTCTGCCTGCTCGGGGCATGGTTCCTGCGAATCCGAGGCGAAGAGATGCGAAGAGTCGAGCCGCAGTGGCTGAGGGCCGCCGCGGCTGAGTCTCGTGCCGTCCCTTGGGGAAGATTTTGCCGTACCCGCTGCATATCCAAATCCAGATCATCGTATTGGTGATCGTGGTGGCGATCATCTGCGTCTACCTCGTGCGGCACTATCTCTTCACCCTCAATCGTCTCTTCGGACGGCAGCGATACCCCTATCTCGACATCGACGAGGCCGACTGGCCCTTCGTAACGGTCGTGGTTCCCTGCCACAACGAGGAGAAGGTGATCAGCCGGGTCCTCGATGCACTGCTCGATGTGGACTATCCCGAGCACCGGCTGCGGGTGGTTCCTCTCGATGATCGCAGCACAGATCGAACGGCCGCCATCATCGCCGACTACTCGGCGCGTCATCGCCACCGCATCTTCGGACTGCATCGCAAGGAGGGAGTCGCAGGAAAGGGCGCGGCCCTGGAGTGGGCCATGAACTACATCGCCACCGACATCGTACTCATCTTCGACGCGGACTACGTTCCTGGGATCGGCCTGATCAAGCAACTCGTAGCTCCCTTCTTCGACCCCGAAGTCGGGGCGGTGATGGGAAGGGTGGTGCCTCAGAACGTTCACCGGAGGATGATCACCCGCCTCATCGACCTGGAGCGATCGGGGGGCTATCAGGTGGACCAGCAGGCCCGGATGAACCTGGGCCTCGTGCCTCAGTATGGGGGGACGGTGGGAGGGGTCCGTCGATCGGCGCTGCAGAGTGTGGGGGGATGGGGGTCCGACTCCCTGGCCGAGGATACCGACGCGACCTTCCGTTTGCTCCTGGGAGGCTGGAAGACGGTCTACCAAAACCGATCGGAGTGCTACGAAGAGGTGCCCGAGGATTGGGATGCGCGCAAGCACCAGGTCACTCGCTGGGCCCGCGGTCACAACCAATGTCTGGCGCGCTACCTGCGACCGCTCTGGATGCGTCCCGGAGTGAGTTGGTTGGAGAAAGTGGATGGCTCACTCCTGTTGGGGATCTACGCCATGCCCCTGATGATGATCGTGGGTTGGGCGGTCGCTCTCTCCCTCTGGTTCCTGGGGGTGAACAAGGCCGGATTGATCATCGTGCTCATGGTCGCCATCTACTCCACCCTGGGAAACTTTGCCACTTTCTACGAGGTGGCGGCGGCGACCCACCTCGATGGCACCCGTCATCGGGCCCGGCTGATTCCCTTCATCGCGGTGGGGTTCCTGGTGACTCTCTTCGCGGTGGCCACGGGTACTCTGGCTCAAATCATCTCCCACGATTCCCGACGACCGCTTCGGTGGCAGAGAACGGAGAAGAAGGGAGATGGGGGATGAGCGTTCCCGTCACGACCTTCGTCTTCTTTGCCTTGGTCTTGTTCTGTGCGGTACTTCCTTTCGTCCCCGCCCTCCGGGAACTCCAGTTCCACCGCGACGCGACCCCGCTCACCGTGAGTCGCCGGTCGAGGGTGGACGTACGGCACTTCGCCAATGGATTGCGTGACTTCCTGCAGGCACGATTGGGTTGGGTCATGAACGAAGTCCGACAATCCCGCACTCCGGCCGAAGGGCACGGGGAAGGGGTGGGGTCCTATGTGGTCGTTCCCAGTGGTGCAGAGCTGGAGGTGGCGACGGTGGAGGGGAGGCTCGTCGTGGGCACGGGCGAGTTGGTCCTGCGGGGAGCAGGTGAGTTGAATTGCGAGGTCTATGCCGCCGGAGACCTCTGTTTCACCCACGCGACCCGAATCCGGGCCGTGCTGAGCGAAGGCGATCTCGAGCTCGCTCCCCGGAGTCGGATTCTGCGGTGGGTTCATGCTGGGCACCACTTGGTGGTGGGTGAGGAGACCCAGCTCTTCGGGCGCGCCTCCGCGGACGAAGCTCTCTTCCTCCGTCCGGGTACATTCTTCGAGAGACTACATGCTCCGACTATCCTGGTGGGAGTCGCGAAGCCCGAGGAGCCGACCCACCCCGATCCCGATCGTCGCTTGGACCCCGGGGAACTCGGTCACAACGTCGATGTTCGGGCGAATCGAGTCCTGGTGGAGGGAGACCTGCAGTTGCCGGCGAACTCGCTGGTGGAGTGTGACATCGTGGCGCGGGGGAATCTCTACGTAGGGCCCGGGGCCAGGGTCCGGGGCAGCCTCAAAGCCCACGGGCAAGTCGTGGTCGAAGAAGGGGCGTGGCTCGAGGGAGCGGTGGTCGCAGTCGGTCGTATCGAGATCCGCAGGGGGACCTATGTTCACGGTCCGATTCTGACCGAGGAAGAACTGTGGATCGGTGTCGATGCTCGAATCGGGGACCTCGATCGCCCATCCACCGCTCGGGCTCGAAGCATCGAAATCACCGAGAGAGCGCGGGTTCACGGAAGCCTGTGGGCTGCCGAGACCGGCAAGGTGGTGTCGTCGTGAGTCGCGGCTCCCGAGAATTGAAGCTGCGGCGCACGGGACACCGAGGTGGAGTCATTCTTCCCCACCGTGCGATGCTCACGCTCCGGCCCCGGTGGACGGCCTCGATCGGGTCGGTCCTGACGGTTCTCCTCTTCTCTCTGGCCTGGTGGCTCGCCGCTCCGATGGTGGTCCGGTTGTGGTTCCGAATGCTCCGATTCTCGATGGAGGCACTGGGACTGCCAGGCGAGGTGGTGATCCAGCACCTCGTTTCGAGGAGCGGACTCGCCATCGACGTTCCTCAATTGGTGGTGCCCGCAGCCGAGCCCTCCGTGGTGCAGTGGTGGATCGGAATCCTTCTCTGTGGAGTGGCGTGGATCCTTTCGTGGCTTCTCCCGCGTCGGAATCTGCCGGCGATCTATTTCCTGCGGCTCCTGGTGATTCTTCAACTCAACAGTCAGTTCGTGTTTCGGATGTTTCCGGGCTCCTTTCCCCACGATATCGCTTCGCTCACCGTGGTTCTGTTCGCAGCCGGCTACTTCGTGATCGGGCTCGTGCCATGGATCTACGGCCTCACCTATTTCGTTCTGGACTTCTCGCTGCTGAAGAAGATGACCGCCACCGTGCTCACGATGGTCCATCTCATCGTCTTCCTTCCTCTGCAGTACTGTGCCCACGCATATGTGATCCATCACTTTTCGCTCCTGTGGATGCCCATGCTCTTCTGGATGTTCGGTCTCGCGGTGGACGTGGCGGTGGTGATCGCCTTCTACAGCTGGGCCGTGAGTTGGCAACCTCTGCCCTATCTCCGCATGCGCTACGGGGAGTTCACGGTGCAGCGCGTGACGATGGTGGTGATCGCTCTGGGCATCGCCGTGGTGGCGAGTCCGGTGCGAGCGGATCGGGGCTACAGCCTGGAGTTGGGGGCCGGATACGCCGGATTCACCGAAGGCCTCGGTGATGGGAACGATCAATTCCTCGCGTGGTCGATGATGAGACCCGGGTTGGACCGCTTGCGGCTGGATCTGGGGCACTCGGCGCGTTTCGGCGACGAGGGGGTGGGCGTAGGGCTGCTCTACGAGAGGGAAGTCGCGCCGCGGCTCGGCCTCTCGCTCGGATTGTCCTCGGGGAGTGGCGAAGTGATCTTTCCCGATCTGCGGGTGGACTTGGGCTTGCGCAAGGACGCGGTGCTGGGAACCCCATTGATTCTGCGGATCGGCTTCACCCACTTCGACTACAAATCGGCGAACACTTCGGATGGGGGAGAATTGGGACTCTTCTGGCCGATGACCGATCGGTGGGCGGTCTCGGCCTCCGAAAGGATCGAGATCGGTCAACCCGGATCCACCCTGTCGAAGACCACGAACCTGGGATTGAGGTGGGGACGGTGGCGTCGCTACTATCTGGGTTCGGGTCTGCATTTCGGAGAGACCTCTTACGTGCTCATCGTGCCTGGCCAGCCACAGGTGGATTTCTCGAGTTGGTCCTGGGATTTGAGCGGCACCTGGTATCTGCGGAGCGATCGCGGCGTTTCGCTCCGATTCGAACAGTTTCGCAGTGAGGTCTACGACCTTTGGGGCCTGTCGCTCCGTCTGTTCCGAGAGTGGTGATGGGGAACGTGAAGGGATGGGCGAAGTCCGGCGATGAAGTGGCACTCCGATCCTTCGGATTCGGAGTGATCTTTCTGGCCACCCTGGAATCCCTGGTGCTGGGCGGGTCGGCGTTGGGGTGGACCTGTGGTCGTGAGGTGGTCGCGGTCTGGGTGGTATTGGCTGCCCTCCTCGGATTGTGGGGGGCTCGTCGTCTCCAACCCAGTCGACTGGAACGCCGTCGAGACCACCTTTTCGCGAAGTGCTTGGCTCTGATCGCATTGGTGGCTTGGTGCGTTCAGTTCTTCCGGGTGGCCTGGCTGGCCTGGAATCGGCCGGTCTACGACTGGGATGGGCTCTACTATCACCTGCCTGCACTGAGCGGATGGGTCGAGGCGGGCAGAGTGACCTGGCTGGAAGGTCTGGCGGACATTCCCTTCGCCAACGGATATCCCATGGGGAGCGAAGTGCTCGGCTTCGTGGTTCACCAACTCACCGGGCAGAGTCAGTGGGTCGATGCCACGACCCTTCTGTTCTGGCCGCTGGGGCTCTTCGCCTTGTTCCTGCTTTGCCGACAGGTGGGGGCATCCGAGGCCTGGTCCTGGTTCGCAGCCGGCCTCAGTGGCCAGATCCCGGTTTTCGTGGCTCTGTCCACGACCACCTATGTGGACGCGACCTTCGCCATCACGGGCTGGGTCGCGGTGGCGGCGGCTCTCCGGTGGTCCCGGCTGCAGTCCCGCGCCTCGGGGTGGGATGCTCTCCTGTTGGGAGCGGCCCTCGGTCTCTGTGTGGGAACCAAGGGATTGGGGTGGCTTCTGGTGATTCTGCTTCTGGTCTGGCTGATCGGCAGCTGGTTTCGATCTCGGATGGAAGCTCCCCAGATGGTGCTCCAACTCTCTCTGGGCATGGCCGCCCTGTTGGCCGTGGGAGGCTATTGGCCAGCTCGGAACATCGTGCACACCGGGAATCCGCTGCATCCGATCGAGTTGCGAGTGGGAGAGAAAGTTCTGGTCGAAGGATACTCCCCCCACGCCATGGTGGAACAGGACCTGCCCCCATCTTGGAGAGCTTGGCCCGCCGTCCTGCGTCCGGTCAAGAGTTGGGTCACCTTCGATTCGCGTCGGATGGGTCACAATGCCGTGGGTGGGCTTGGGCTCCTGTGGATCGGGTGGGGATTGCCGTCCTTGGTTTGGCTGACGATTCGGCGTCCGCGGATTCCATCCTGGCCACCGGGCCTCGTCCTGGTGGCTCTGGTCTTCCTGGTGGCCCAACCTGGAAACTGGTGGTCCCGCTTTTCCCTGTGGTTGCATGCCATCGGTCTGCCCGCCGCCGCGTTGGCGACATCGGTGGTGGGAGGCTCGAGGCTGCGTCGTGCTTGCGAGGTCGCGGTGGTAGTGATCTTCGTGGCAGCGGTGGTGGAGACAGAAGGGGCTCTGCGTTGGGAGCAACGACAGGGTCGGGATCCCGAGCTCGGGGCATACTGCTCCAGTTTCGACTATTACTTTCCTCGATTCACCGAGACGGTGTTTGCGGCGGACTTCCTCTCGGCCGAACACATCGCGCGCAGCTCGTGGGGTCGCATGGGGACTCTCTTCGGCGGCGCTCTGGCCTTGCCCCTCGGCCAGCGTCGCCTGACTCGTCTCGACTCCCCCTTGGACCCTTCGGATCTGCCTCGGCTTCGGGCCAGAGGCATTGGATGGGTGGTGTGGGACGTCCTCCACGACGGGCCGCTCCGGCCCGAAGTCCGCGCCGCCGCTCGCGCCAGCTATCACTACCAAGCCGAGCCAGCCATCGACTTCGAGTTTCTCGAGCTCTGAGCCCTTCGATCGATCCTTGCCACGGGGCTCGCGGTGGTCGATTCTAGACCATCGTGTTTTCGAGATCCCCCCACGCCTTCGCCTCGAGGAGCCTCATGGACTTTCTGCAGACCATCGTCGATTGGCTGAATACCAACGTGGTGGGATTGGGCATCCCCATCCGCGGTCAGGTCCTGCCGTTCATGGTCATCTCCCTGTTGGGAGTCGGGGTGTTTCTGACCCTTCGCCTGGGCTTCATCCAACTGCGTCGCCTGGGCCATGGAGTCGCCATGACCAGCGGGCGCTACGACGATCCGGACGAGCCGGGTGACGTTTCGCACTTTCAGGCACTCACCACCGCTCTCTCGGCCACGGTGGGAATCGGCAACATTGCGGGGGTCGCCATCGCCTTGCATTGGGGCGGACCGGGTGCGGTGTTCTGGATGTGGGTGACCGCGTTCTTGGGCATGGCGACGAAGTACACCGAGGTGACTCTGGCTCAACGCTACCGCGACGTCGATGTGGTCTCGGAGACCGATGCGCGCAAGTGGGAAGGGAGTGTCTCCGGCGGGCCGATGTACTACATCGAACGAGGATTGGGTCCGAAGTGGAGACCGGTGGCGGTGTTCTTCGCCGTGCTCTTGGGCATCACCGCCTTCCTGACCGGAAATGGGATTCAGGCCAATACGGTGGCCGACACCATGCTGAGCACCTTCGGCATTCCGGTGTGGATCACGGGCTTGGTCACTTCGGCGATCGTGGCCATGGTGATTCTGGGAGGCATTTCTCGGATCGGCCGGGTGACCGGCATTTTGGCGCCGTTGATGGCTGCGGTCTACGTGGCCGGAGCGCTCCTCATTCTGATCTTCCACATCGGCGACCTTCTGCCGGCCTTCGCCCTCATCTTCCGGGAGGCCTTCAACCCCACCGCGGGCGTGGCCGGAACGGGGATCGGCGCCATCCTCATGACCATGATGTGGGGGGTCAAGCGGGGGCTCTTCTCGAACGAGGCCGGTCAGGGTTCCGCGCCCATTGCCCATGCCGCGGCCAAGACCGACGAGCCCGTCTCGGAGGGTGTGGTGGCCCTGCTCGAGCCCTTCATCGATACCATCGTCATTTGCTCGATGACCGCATTGGTGATTCTGGTGACCGGGGTGTGGGACGCGCGCCTTCCCACCGAGATCACGCTGAGCGGTGGCGATCTCGAATATGTGGAGATCGACCAGATGGGCGCTCCGGTCCAGGTCGAAGCTCCGGCGAGCATCCATGTGGTCGATGGCGTTCCCCAGTATGCAGAGGGGGCGGTTCGGCTGGCATGGCACGATGTCCCGGTCGAACGCTTCTATGTCGATTCGGAGATGACCCGGCCCTTCGACGGGCAGATCCTGCCCGGCGACGCTCTGGCGAGGTCTTCCGAGGCCGGTGAATTCGACTCCCTCTACGGGGAGGCCGTCGAGAGCGGCGCGCCTCTGACCATGGTGGGTTTCCGGCGGGGGCTGTCACGCTTGGGAGACTGGGGGCACTACATCGTCTTGGTCTCTGTCCTCCTCTTCGCGATCTCCACCGCCATCAGCTGGAGCTACTACGGGGACCGCTGCGCCTTCTACCTCTTCGGGCACCGGGCGGTGTTGCCCTACAAGATCGTCTTCGTGGCAATGCACTTCCTGGGTGCGGTGGCGCCGCTGGCTCTGGCCTGGGATCTGGGAGATCTCTTCCTGGCCGTCGTGATCTTGCCGAACCTCATCGCGCTCGTATTCTTGTCGGGTCAGGTCAAGGATCTCACCGACAGTTACTTCTCTCGACGCCCATGGGAGAAGACCTAGCTTCGAGGATCGAAACTTGTCCTGCGTCTCAACGCGCCTCAATCTCCGGATGCCCAGGAGCCCAGTCATGAGAGCCATTTGCAATTCGGTCGCGTCGTGGGCGGCCCTCGGTCTATTGGTCGTCGGAATTCTCGGTTGCGGTGGAGGTGACGGGGAAGCGAAGGGGCCACGAGTGGATCTCGGAGGCGTGACCTTCTATGCGTCGCCGGATTGGATCGATGTCGGCGCGAGTGGGATGCGCGCGGCCAACTACAAAGTCGGTCCGGTCGGGGAGGATGAGGAGGCCGCCGAGGTGACGGTCTTCTTCTTCGGCGGGGGGCAGGGTGGCGACATCGACGCGAATATGCGGCGCTGGGTGGGGCAGATGCAGGCCCCGGGGGGTGGAAGTGCCGAGGAGTTGGCGCATCAGACGACGCTGACCACCGATGCGGATCTCTTCGAGCACTTCTTGGAAATCGACGGCACCTTCCTGAAGTCGAGTGGGGGGCCCATGTCCCGTGCGCCCAAGACTCCCATGGAGGGATGGCGCCTGGTGGGAGCGATCATCGAAGCACCTCAGGGCAACGTGTTCTTCAAGGTCGTGGGACCGGCGGCCACGGTGCGGGCCATGGAAGACGACTTCCGCAAGATGGTCCTCGAGGCCGAGCGGAGCTGAGGGCGAAGCGGCGACCGCGACCTCGGTCCGCAGAGGGTCGGTCTCGACCGTCCCTCGGGCTTCGGCTAGACTCCTCCCACCATGCCCATCCGCATTGGATCCAAGCGTGCCGTCTTCGTCTGCGGAGCTCTCGTCCTCTTGGTCGGGGGACTCTTCGGACGGACTCTCCGCCACGATTTCGTCAATCTCGATGACGACAAGTATGTCTATCAGAACCGGCAACTCCTCGCGGGGGGGAGCGAGTCCCTTCGTTGGGCCCTGACCTCGGTGGAGCTCCGGATCTGGGCTCCGGCCACCCGCTTCTCCTTCATCGTCGATCGGGCTCTCTACGGAGTGAATCCGGCCGGGTTCCACGGGACCAATGTGGCTCTCCATGCAGCCTCGGTGGTCTTGGTCTTTCTTCTGGCCTTCCGGATCGGAAGGAGTCGGACCGGAGCGTGGGCTCTGGCCGCCTTCTGGGCGGTGCACCCCCTGAATGTGGAGGCGGTGGCCTGGGTCACCGCCCGCAAGGACCTTCTCTACCTCTTCTTCACGCTGCTGGCCTCTGTGGTCTATGTCGATCATCTGCGCCAATCCTCGGGGCGGAAGTTGGCGTGGGTCTGGCTGTGGGGGGCATTGGCGATGACCGCCAAGCCCGCCGCGGTGGTGTTGCCGGTCTATCTGCTGATCCTGGCTTGGGTGGAAGGCCGCAATCCACGCCGTCGCGGAGTCGAATTGTTCCCCCTCTTTCTCTTCGCGGCGGGGGTGAGCGCGGTGACCTGGTGGGCGGCCCACGAAGGCGCCTTCGGCCGTCCGGAATTCGTGCCCTTGGCCGAGAGACTGGGTCGCGCGCCGGTCTTCGTGGTGGACTACTTGCGCCGCTTTCTGTGGCCCTCCGGACTCTGCGCCAGCTATCCGAGCCACGGCCTCCACTATGGTCCGGTCAGAGTCCTGGCCTCGGGGGCCCTGCTTGGGGGGATGACCCTCGCCTTCTTTCTGCTTCGTCATCGATCTCGGCTGCCGCTGGGGGGATGGATGTGGTTCTGGGTGGGGTTGGCGCCGACCTTGGATCTCGTCCAGGGGGGGCAACAGCTTCTGGCGGACCGCTACTTCTACGTGGCCGGGCTCGGACTGATAGGGGCGGGGTGGGGTCTCGGCGACCTTGCACTCCGGCCGACCGGGCTCTCGACGAAGTGGCGGAGAACTTGGCCGATCGCGGTCGCGGTGGGAGTGGCTGGGTTGGGGGTTCTCAGTTGGAATCAGGTCTCCACCTGGCGCGATTCACAAAGTCTGTGGCGGAGGGCCCTGGCGGTCACAGAGGGGAACGACCAGGCTCATATCAATCTTGCGGTGGATCTGGACCAAACCGGTCGATTCGAGGAGGCGCGCGCGGAGGCGGAGGCCGCAGTGGCGATTCGGTCCACCTTCCTGGCGCACTATGCACTGGGCAATATCCTCGTCCACCTCAACCGTCGTGACCAGGCCAAGCAGGAGTTCGAGACCACTTTGAGGTTGAGAGGAGACATGGTCGAAGCGCACATCAATCTGGGTGCGATCCTCGGTAGCGAGGGAAAGATGGAGGAAGCGGAGCAACACTTTCGGCGGGCGATGGAGTTGGATCCCCGTTCCGCCCGGGCTCATTTCAACTTGGGATTGCTCCTCCAACACCAGGGGGATGAACCCCGAGCCCGCCGAGAATTCGACCGCGCTCTGGAACTGGACCCCACCTTCGACGAAGCACGTGCGCAGCTCGGGCCACGGTAGAACCCGCGTTCTGCGGCTTGTTCGTGGATCCACTTCAGTTGACAATGTCCCGACTGTTGTGGAAAACGGAGTTGGCGTAGTCCGTTGGGCTAGCCCACTTCGGGGCGTCTGAGTTTTCACCCAGAGACTACGCCAACTCCTTTTCGGGACACTATCGAACCCGAGGTTCGCATCTATGACTACGTCGATCGTGCCGTGCCGATGTTGATGCGGATGTTCGAACGGCGCTTGCGAGGCTATCGAGCGATTGGATATGTCAGGAACGAAGGCGATAGAACATCGACAGCCGGAGACCAGCCCCCTGCAGTGGAGACATATTCTCCCGTCCGCGATACACTTGGTCGAGACCCCTAGCCGCAGAGCCTATTTCTCAGGGCCATTGCGATGAGAGTATCTGATCGGAGTTCAACACATGTCGGTGATCTCGTACGTGTTCAAGAGTCCATGGATCCTGACGGCAGTCTTCTGCGTCTCGATTGTGGGGCGCGCCCTCTGGTACTACTTCTTCCAGTTCCGCCCGCACATCACTGCCGCGTCGAACGAGATGCAAAAACTCCTGCGCTCGCTCGACGAATGCTCATCGCACTCTGACTTCACATACAGGATTGGGACCGTCGCAAACGAAGCTGCGGCGCTTCCTTCACTCCGTCATGCATGGGAGGAGTTTCAAGAGATCTTGATCATGCCGCCGTCGTGCGAATCCACCGAAGGCGGACTTGCTTCCGACGTCATTTCGGATGAAGACCTAGATGTCAGCCAAAGTACCTCTATCGCAGCGCCCATCAAGAACACACGCGACCCCAGAGAGTACTTCTATCCTGAAAGCCTCCTTCACGGCAAGATCAATTGGCGCCTCTTGGGCTCCATCCCAGGATACCTCACCGCGTTTGGGATTCTCGGCACCTTCGTGGGACTAGCCATCTCTCTTTGGCTCCATGGCCAAGAGATACAGGCGCAGAACATGAGCGAGCTGGGCCAGCTGGTGACCGGTGCAGGTATCGCTTTTGCCACATCAGCTGTTGGCCTGGTGAGCTCGGTTGTGTTTTCTGTGGCAGAAAAGCATGAGTATCGATCACTCGTCGACACCTGCGATTCATTCTGCAATCGACTAGACCAACTCCTCGTACGCATAACCCCCGACCAAATCCTTGACGAAGTCCTCGAATCGTCTCGCCAACAATCCCTACATCTGGAACGCTTCAACAATGAATTTGCGATCAACATGGCCGAGAACATGCAATCCGTACTCGCCAAGTCTGTCGGTGAGCCAATTCATGGTCTGGTCCGTAAGATCGAGAACTTTCATACCGAAAGTCACGGTGCGGCGGTCGATGCTCTCGAACGAATGGTAACGGAGTTTCACAAGCAGGTCTCCGAGGGACTCCGTGACGAGATCGGGACGGTCGAGGAGATGCTCGTGTCGTTGAAGGACTCGATTGTTCAGACAATCGAGATGCTGGATGGTGCGACCGAGCGAATGGCCCAACGATTCGAGGAGAGTTCACGGTCCATCACGGAATCTCTTGAAGGTCATAGCCGGCAGATGATCGACATCAGTGCGAGGGCCGTGCGCGAGGCCGTTGTAGAGATCTCGCAAGCGTCGGAACAGTCCGCTGCGCATCTCGTTCAGACGAGTGAGAAACTCACGGTTCTGATCGACAGTTTCAGCGGCACGGCGGAAGACCTCCAGTCGTCGGCTACGTTGTTGGAGGAGGCATTGGGCGCATACGCGGACTGGGTGGAATCCAGCTCGGCCGCTTCGCGATCCCTGATGGAATCCACGCAGCGATTGGTTGCCCAGATCGAAGAAGTCAACCGCGCGAGCCAAGCTCTGGGCGTTGCAGCCGAGGACATTGGCTCGATCCGCGGTAGCATCGAATTATCTGCAAAGGCCCTGGACCGAGCCGCGGGGGAGCTTGGCAATCTGTGGAGCGAGGAAGGAAAGCGCCTGACCAAGCTCAGCGATGATGTAACCGGAGTCCTAGACAATCTGCACTCCGGCAGTAAGGACTACGGAACCACTCTGCTTGGGTTCGTGAGAGACATTGACGCTCAATTTGCTGAGTCTCTCAACACTCTTGCCTCCTATGTGAAGGGTCTTGAAGACTCAGTTGAGTCAATCGAGCAGGCAACACTCGCTCTAACCGAGGCGTTGTCCAAGAGCGGTGAGTCATCTACGACCGATGGCAACACCCAATGAGAGGAAGATCTCGCGATACCGTTTCATCTCAGCATGAGAATGAGTATCTCATTTCGATGGGTGATCTCATGGCTGGGATGCTCTTCGTATTTATCATTCTTCTTGCAGCTACGATGGCGAGACTGGAATCAGAGAAGCAGAGAACGAAAGAACTCAACGATAGCGTGACGATGCAGCGAGAACGACGTGAGGAACTACTAACAACTATCATCCGGGATCTCGAAGCAGACGAGGTCACGGCTGCGATCTCGGCGGATCGAAGTGCAATCGAACTTGGAACCGAGAGACTCTTCGGCTCGCTCAAGTGGCAGCCTTCCACGATTGGCATGTCCGTCATCAGGTCTCTGGGTGATGCGCTTGCAGACCACCTCGAGAACGAACAGTCTGGTCTGTTGCTGGAGGCTGTCCTGATCGAGGGGCACACAGACAACCTTCCCATACCGCTTGACGACAACAATGCAGATCCTAGGGTCCAAGACAACTGGGATCTATCTTCCCTTCGATCTATCGAAGTCTACAAGTTGATCGTCGCGGCTCATCCTGAACTTGAACAGTTGAGGAATGAAGATGGTAAGCTCCTGATCGCAACGGCCGGTTGGGCTGATCGACGCCCCACCGTTCCGAACACAACAAAGGACAACCGAATGAGGAATCGCCGCATCGACATTCGCTTCGTCCTTGCTGCGCCTAAAGGTGTTGGGGATTAGTCGCAATGCCTCTCCGGAAGTACGAGCACTGCTTTCCCTCTGGTGACGATCTATGCAGTCCAACCGCACTTGCTCTCGCGTCGCTACGGGTGCGAAGGCGTTTCGGTGGCGTTTCGGTCGAGGCACCGGCCAGCGCCTCGCTTTCCGAAATCGAATCCACGCTCCGTTCCTGGTGGGCAGACTCTCGAGATTGGTCAGAGCTCCCTCGCGCGATCCGGCCGACGTGGCCATGGGGTGCGCATGGAACGCTTCTCGCGCCCGAACCCCTTATCGGAGAGCCCGACTTCGTTCGAGATATTCTCGTCTCCAGTCCCGGGTTTCAACGTCAAGAGCTGCTTAACTTCCTTGGCGCGATGTTGTTCGCGTGGCCTGTCCATTTGTCCACGTTTCCGTTGATTCTCGGGATGTCCAAGGATCTGTGCCGATCCAGCCGACTGACCCACACAAAGTGGCGGCAATTGGATGAGCAAACCCAGGTATTCGATCCGGATGGCGTGGCGCGTCTCTGGTCAACAGCTGGAAACGCCGAAGACTCCGTGTGGGAACGTTTGATTGCGGCAGGCTGCCCGCAGGACGCGAAAGCGGCCGGATTGATCAGAGCGGTTGTGTCCTCGGGTGTTGATTCGCTTTCCCCAGACTTCTCGGTTGCGCTGCGTTTTGCTCGATTGGAAGAGATCCTTTCTATATTGCGACAATTGCCATGGGTCCTGGACTCTGGGAAAAGCCAACCGGACATCCTCGATAGAATTCTCTGCTCTTATTCGAGCGACTATCCCTCACGCCGTGAAGCATCCGCAATTCGGGACTTCGTCACGGAGCGATACGGCGATCCCCGGTGGGATCAGGGATCCTGGTATTCGAATCTGTCCGAGATCGCCCGCTCCATTCTTGATCGACTGTTCACTACTCCCACTCTTCTGGATTTCTTCAAGCTTGTTCACAAGACCTCGAATCAGCAGTGGCCCGATCGGGAAGAATTCTGGACGTACTATGTAGAGCGGGGTTATGTCGACGAGGCGTGGCCGGTTCTTGGCCCGGACGCAGTGGATGCAGTTGAGAGGGGTGGTTTCGGCAAGTCGTTCGGGAAACTGCGGGAGAGCGGCGATACGAAACGTTCTGTGATTCTGATGCGGTGTGGCGATCTCATTCTCGCTGAGGGTTCCCATGACTGGTCCCTTCGGATCTGGCTACGTGATGAGGACGATGGCCCGCAATTGAGACGGCCTGTCTATCACGCAGGATCCCTTTGGCAACCCGCGGACGACAAGCGGATTGGGCACTACAGCGGTTGGCAATCAAAGGCCGCTCGCCTCGTCAACCGATACACGGGGCTTCCCGCTCCGACGAACGACTCCACCTCCTAGGAGAATCCGATGTCACGGCTACGATTCACGATTCGTGAAGACGCCATCGCGTTCTGGGTCCAGGTATCTGGAGATTCTGGACGAATCGCTTCGAATGAATGGACTCGTCAGGCAGAAACAGAGAACCGCAATGGGGGAAGAGCGAATCTCGGAGCCCTACTCCGCAGACTGGACGAGGGATCTGCCAGCATCGACGGTGATGCGCACGAGATCCTCATTCCTCACTCGGAAATAGCACAAATGGACCTTTCCGAGATTCGGGGCTTAGGACTTCCGGATCCCTACCCGCATGCGATCAGGGTTCGCGGAGAGGGCAAGCTCGTAGATCCCTCATTTTCGTTCGTGCTTACCTACGTGGCAGTCGGTGGCCGAAACCTACCTCCGGTTCAGCGCACGGGAGCAATCGTCAAGATCGGAGCCAAACCATTCACGCTCCGCGATCCGATGTTTCGGGTGGTTGATGCCATCAGCCGCTTTTCGACTGAGGGGGACTCCCCCTCAGAAATCCTGGCCGAAATCGGCGCCATTCTCGGAATCGACGCGGTCGGAATTGAGAAACAGGGGTATCTGGCGACGACGAAGATTGTCGCGCCTGAGGCGTTTACGATCGCCCCGTACCTCAACAGTCGAGGTGAGCCTGATTTCCGACCGGTGCTGGTTCGCTCCGCAAGAGAGTCGAATCCCAGCGCACGCGAGAAGGTGAGCGTCATGCGACCCGCGCTCACGGATGAGCTGGACGAGCGATTCAGCGACGCACTCCGGCGGCTGGCGAAAGGTCAGGGGCAATTCGCTGTTGGCAGCTACGTCATTGCACTCAGCGCCAACATGCGCAAGACCCTGTCGGTAGTCCGAGATGTGCTGGAAGATGGGCCTGAAGTTCGAACTGCTCTGATCAAGAATCCGCAGAGCTTTCTTAAGGAGAGACTCGGCTCAGAGATGGCGGAATCCGAGATCGAACATGTCTTCTTCGAACCCGAGGACTACGGCGAGCGCGTTAAGGGCGTGGGCCTTTGGGAGCCGCCTGCATTGCCATGGCTTCCTGGTGCCGCCATGGATTGGACACCCGACTTCGACGGTGTGAGCCCAGAAGAATCTGGGATTGTCGTCGAGGAGAGGTTCATTCCGGTGACACCCGAACAAGCCCCTCGACTCCGAGCAGAGATCCGACAGGCGATGGATGATGGCCGCCCAGTCGTCGACCACGACGGCTTCCGTGTCCCGGCCAGTGAATCAGTGCTGGATGCTCTCGACAAGCTCATCAAGGCTGTCGAGGAATCTCCCGATTCAGAGGAACCGAAGACTGAGAACGCGCGCATCGTCATCCAGATCCACGATAATCTGAGTCTCGAAGACTTCGTCCCTGAAGATCGCACACGATCGGGAGACCTGCGGGAGCTACCATCCAACCTCGACACCGGTCTCTTCGATTACCAGAAGAAGGGGCTTCAGTGGCTCCAGGAGGCATGGAAAGCAGGCCGGTCCGGTGTCCTTCTCGCCGACGACATGGGGTTGGGAAAAACACTGCAGTGCCTCGCTTTTCTGGCGTGGGTGCGGGAATTCGGTGCCCTGGATCGGCCAATTCTGATCGTCGCCCCCACCGGACTTCTCAGAAGCTGGGGAGCGGAACTGACCAAGCATCTGAGCGGTGACCGCCTAGGGAGAGTTCTCGAGGCTCATGGGAAGAATCTCGCCGAATTGCGCGAGCGCGACGCCGCCAAGGGACATGAACTCAAAGGGGGGTTGCCCCTCCTGCGCGTTGATCGTCTCCGAGACTTCGACGTCGTTCTCACAACATATGAGACACTCCGGGACTATCAACACAGTATTGGCCGCATCAAATGGGGTGTGGCCCTGTTCGACGAAGTGCAAAAAGTGAAGAACCCGCGATCTCTCATGACTCGAGCTGCGAAGGGACAGTCTTCGGACTTCTTCATTGCCATCACCGGAACTCCGGTCGAGAACCGCATGTCCGATCTCTGGACCATCGTTGATACCGTCGCCCCGGGGAAACTGGGATCCCTTCAGAAGTTCGAGAAGAGCTTCCAGGCGGAGTCGGATGAGGAAACCCACAAGAGACTCCAAGGCCTCCATCAGTTCCTGACCGAGGGCGCCCCTCCCGCGCTCATGCTGCGCCGAATGAAGGAACAAGAACTCGATGGATTGCCCTCGATCTCGTTCGAGACTCGGCGACGTGAAATGCCCACGGTGCAACTAGAAGCCTACCAGGGTATTCTGCAAGGAAAGGGGCGCGCAACGAATCGACTTGAGGCATTGCAACAGATTCGACGAGTCTCTACCCACCCCCTGGTCTGGAATGGACAGCCTGATGATGAGTTCATCGGAGCAAGCGCGCGACTTGGAGAACTGTTCGTGATCCTCGATGACGTGCAGTCCCGGGACGAAAAGGTACTCGTGTTTTCGGAGTCACGTTTGATGCAGTCCGCGCTGATGGAGATCATTCAACGGAGATACGGCCTGCGCCAGCGCCCCTTTGTGGTCAACGGAAAGGTACCGGGTAGGAAGAGAACCGAGATCGTTGACTCATTCCAGAAGGGGGAGGGCTTCGGAGTTCTCCTCCTGTCCCCAAAGGCAGGGGGCGTCGGCCTGACGATCACTGCTGCCAACCATGTCGTCCACCTGGAGCGATGGTGGAACCCAGCCGTAGAAGATCAAGCCACCGATCGTGCCTACCGGATTGGTCAACTCAAACCTGTGACGGTGTACTACCCGCTCGCTGTCAGCCAGAAACTGGACCATCCGACCTACGATGAGCTCTTGGATCGATTGCTTTCCGAGAAGAGAAAGCTCAGCCGTAGCGTGTTGCTGCCGCCCCAGATCGCTGAGCACGACTTGGAAGGCCTACACGGGCAGGTATTTGCGGACTAGCCCTGATGTGACAACAGTCTAGGTCGCATCGAGTCGTGGAAGGATGTTTTCGAAGAGAGATCTGGTGTTCTGGTTGTTGGCGAGGCGGAGGGTGTACCTCACCGCTGGCTAGCCCGATGGAGGAGCTCGAAACGTAGTGTCGGAATGGCATTGATGACCGGTCACGGCGTTCTTTTCTAGTTGCGCTCTCTCAATCCAGCCCCAGTTTCCATCTGAAAGTTCCGCGTGATGTTGTGGGCCAACATCGAGACCTCTCGGATCCGTACCGACATTCCGGATTCCCGGATCCCGGACAGTGGCGGAGATCGGAAGTGTCGGCGGGAAATGCCGTAAGTTGCGTTATGACTGAAGGTTGAGTGAATTCACAGTCCCGGCACGCGGACTGCATGTCTTGCGGATCGAAGCCAATCATCGACCTCCCTGAATGGGGTTGTCATGCATCTCCTTCGGACGCACTTCCCTGCATGGGGACGGTCTCTGTCCCTCGCCATGACCGCAGTTCTCCTCGTGGCCTGTGGCGATCGCACCACTCTTCCCCCGTCGTCCCGGCCTCTGGCGGTGATCGATACCGAGGTCGGGGCAGTGGAGCTCCTCGACTTCGAGGTGGATTCTCAGGCCCATCAGCTGGTGGTCCAGGCTCGCTTCGTGGGCCTCGACGACGATCGGTCGCACGAGGAATCCACGTGGGAGTTTCGTCTGGGCCCGGCTCCCGAATCCCTGCTGCCCGCCGTAGATTTCGACCACGGCTTCGCCGGAATCCTCGAGTCCCCGACCACTCGGTCGTCGATGGCCTTCGGTGCCACCCGGCCCCGGGAGGGGACGATGAAAGCGGAGTTCCAGTGGAGGAATGCCGATCATGACTTCGGATCCAGCCTCCTCGTGGATCTCCGCAGGGGCACCAGGCGGACCACCCTCCGAGTGGGCGATCGAGTTTTCACCCATTCGGTGTCGGCGGAGGGTACGGTGGAGGATCCCCAATCCGAAGTCGTGGAGAGACAGGCCCTCGAGGCGGCCCAAGAGGTGGGACTTTCTCTCTCCACGGCCGAACAGGATCGTCTGGAGGCACTCCTCTTCTCTCCCGACTTCCAACGCTGGTTGGTGGCGTCGGCCGGCAAGGTCGCGGGTCGTGATCTCGCTGAGGTCGAGATTCTCGGCCGGTGGACCGACTCGACGCCGTGGCGGTCGATGTGCGCTTGGGCCGGGGTGGGCTCCCTGGCTTCTGGGTGGTGCGTCTGGAACCCGTTCTGCGGCACGATTTTCATTCCGTCCATCTCCATGTCGGCGGTCTGCGCCATCGTCACGGTGGTCGAAACCGTCGGAGATTGGTTCGGTTGGTGGGGAAACTGAAGACGAGAGGAAGGTCGAGATGAGCGCGATTCCCTGGAACTTCGTGATGGCCGCCATTGGAGTGGCAGGAAACGCTCTTTGTCTGCTGGCAATGACGACCTACGATTGGAAGTCGAAGAAGAAGGCCGACTTGGCAACGAGGTCCCGGCTGGCACTTCAGCGCTTCAGTCCGCGCGGTCGGCGGTGGTTGGCTTGGGGGCTACCCTTGGCGCTACCGTGGTGGGTGTGGAGCATTTCTCGGTTCTGGGGCTGATCGCTCGGCGGGGCAGGTCAACGTGCGGTCGACGGTGGCCTGCGAATCCCGCCTTGTCGTGATCCGAGCTTCTGGGATACTCCTTGGCGAGATCCGATCCCAGGAGTGCTGAGCGCATTGACCTTGTACTCGAAGATCCATCCCGAGACTCCCCAGCGGAGACTCATCCATCAGGCGGTCGAAGTGTTTCGTTCGGGTGGGGTGGTGGTCTACCCCACGGACACGACCTACGCGATCGGCTGCCACATCGGAGACAAGGCGGCCTCGGATCGCATCCGGCGGATCCGGAACAAGGATGCCAAGCACAACTTCGCCTTGATCTGTCGCGATCTTTCGGACTCTAGCACGTACGCCAAGTACTCGACACCGGTCTACCGACTCTTGAAGGCGCATACCCCGGGACCGTACACCTTCCTGCTCCCGGCGACGCGGGAGGTTCCCCGCCGATTGCAGCATCCCAAGAAGAAAACCATTGGGTTGCGGGTGCCGGACTACGAGATCCTCCGCTTGATTCTCAGCGATCTGGGCGAGCCCCTGCTGACCTCTTCGCTGCGCATGCCCGGCGAAGACCTGCCGTTGAACCACTTCCGCGAAATCCGGGATCGCCTCGATGGCAAGGTGGATCTGGTCATCGACGCCGGACCCTGCGGACTCGATCCCACCACTCTCATTCGCTTCGAGGAGGATTTGCCCCAAGTGGTGCGGGTGGGCAAGGGGGATCCTCAGGCCTTCGAGTGAGGATGGTCCGGATCGGACAGTGGGGGTCGAAGGGAGGGTTCAATCCTCCCCAGTGCGCCGTGCCACCACCGCATATTGCAGATATCGCATTTCCGAGAACCGACCCAGGGACAGAAGATTCGCGATCGAGAATTTGAGGGAGCCCGTGGGGTTGATTCCCTCGATTCTCTCGACGGAGAATCCCCCCTCGGCGAAGAGGCGCAGAATCGTCGATCGGGTGAAGAAGCGCAGGTGAGTGCGGTCCAGAATCCCTTCGTCGGTGTAGTCCCACCGCCCGAAGCACGCGAGGTCGACCACGTTGAAGAAATAGCGGACATTGGGAATCGACGCCACGATTCGACCCTCCGGACCGAGTCGGGAACGTGCGAGAGTGATCAACTCTTCGGGTTGCGGTACATGTTCGAGGACGTCGTTCAGAACAATGCAATCGAAGTGAGCGGTGGGCAGTTCGGCCAAGACTTCGAGGGCATCCCCCGAGAGAATCTCATCGAGGACCTGCCGGGCCTCGGTGGCCGCAGTCGAGTTCATTTCGATGCCCCAGACTTCGGCAGAGGACAACCGCTCTTTCAGTGCAGCCCCGAAGGAGCCTCGTCCGCAACCCACGTCCAAGATGCGGCGAGCCTCCGCCGGAACGAAGGGCAGCATCTCACGTCGCTCGTTGCCATAGTACTCATCCGTCTGCATGGATCCTCCGGGACGGGTTGGGTCGCGCAGGGTGCGAGCCTCTCCGAAGAGTAGATCGTCTCGAGCCCGACGTCACATCCGAAAAACGGGGCGGCTCAGCGAAAATCTCGACTGCGCCGCCGCTCCGGGCGCAGACTGAGTTGTGGTTCGAAGAACTCTTCGGCGACGAGGTGGGTCACTCCCGAGTGGCTCTGAATTCTGCCGCGGACTCCGAGGACCGATGCGGTTTTGGCCAACGCGGCATATTGTGCAAAAACTTGGCGCCAGACCACAAGATTCACGAAACCAGTCTCGTCTTCGAGAGTCATGAAGACCACTCCCCCCGCGGTCTTGGGACGTTGGCGATTGATCACCATACCGACGTACTGGACATGGGCGCCGTTGGACTGGGCATTCAGGCATCGGGCAGGGGGGATCCCCATGCGTTGCAATTCCTCTCGCAGAGGCAGCAACGGGTGCCCGCGTACACTGTGTCCTCCGGTGGCATAGTCCCACTCGATGGTCTCGAACTCGCTGAGATCGGGGAGTGGCACCGACTTCTCGCGATCCTGAAGGCGGAGGGTCTCCTTCGCGACATGGGCGAATCCACGCGCCTGCCAGAGGGCGTTGCGTCGGCGACCATCGAGGCTTCCGAAGGCTCCGGCCTCCGCCAGGCGTGACAACACGCTACGTTCGAGCCCGCTGCGCCGCGCAAGATCTTCGATGCTCCGAAATGCACGAGAGATTCGGGCGTCGAGGATCCGTTGGGCTTGCTCACGGCGAAATCCCTTGATGTAGCGCAAGCCCATCCGCACCGCGAAATCTCCGGAGGCCAGCGCTTCCAGAGTACAATCCCAGTCGCTCTCTTGAACGTCGATGGGAAATAGAGTTACCCCGTGTCGGTGCGCATCGTCGATCAGAGTAGATGGAGAATAGAATCCCATGGGTTGGGAATTGAGTAGGGCGCACAAGAACGTTGCCGGATGATTCTGCTTCAACCAAGCTGTGGCCCAGGCGATCAACGCGAAGCTTGCGGCGTGGCTCTCGGGGAATCCATACTCTCCGAATCCCCGGATCTGCTCGAAGACCCGCTCTGCGAAGGCTCGTTCGATCCCTTTGGCGGTCATGCGGGCCACCAAGCGATCGCGGTGACGCTCGAGTTTGCCGGCGATACGCCAGGCAGCCATGTCGCGTCTCAACTGATCGGCTTCTCCTGGCGTGTAGTCGGCGGCGGCCATGGCGAGCTGCATGACCTGTTCCTGGAAGAGGGGAATCCCCAGGGTCTTCTGCAGGATGGGTTCGAGACAGGGGTGGGGGTAGTCCACCGCTTCCTCGCCATTTCGTCGTCGGAGGTAGGGGTGGACCATGCCTCCGGTGATGGGTCCGGGCCTGACGATGCTGATCTCGATGACCAAGTCGTACCAGGTGCGTGGCTCGAGTCGCGGGAGCATGGCCATTTGCGCCCGGCTTTCGATTTGGAATACGCCCACGGTATCGCCCTGTCGAATCTGCGCGAAGGTGGCTTCGTCGTCGACGGGGATCGTGGCCATGCAGAGGTCGATCTGTTGGTGCTCGCGCAGCAGGCGCAGTGATTTGTCCACCACGGTGAGAATGCCAAGCCCCAGGAGATCTACTTTGAACAGGCCAAGGTCTTCGATATCGTTCTTGTCCCATTGAATGACGGTCCGATTCTCCATGGTCGCATTCTCGATGGGCACGAGGTCATGCACGGGCTCGTGACCCAGAAGGAATCCGCCGGGATGGATGGAGAGATGCCGGGGAAAGTCCTGAATCGCGACCGTCAACCGCAGGAGGTGTTGGTGAATACTGCTCTGCACATCGAAGCCGGCTCCGGTGAGGAGCTCGGGGGTGATGGGTTGGTCGTAGGAAAGCAGATTGGCGAGCCGATCGACGGCAACTTCGGGGAGGTCCAGAACCTTGCCGATCTCCCGTACCGCAGAACGCGAGCGATAACGTACTACATTGGCCACCATTGCCGCATGAGTGCGGCCGTATTTTTGGTAGACGTGCTGAATGACCTCCTCGCGCCGGTCGTTCTGGATGTCGAGGTCGATATCGGGAGGCTCGGAACGCTCCTTCGAAAGAAATCGCTCGAAGAGCAGGCCCATGCGCACCGGATCGATGGCCGTGATGCCCAGGCAATAGCACACTGCGGAATTCGCCGCGGATCCGCGGCCCTGACACAGAATCTGTTCCTGCCGGCAGAATCGCACGATCTCATGCATGGTGAGAAAGTAGCCTTCGTACTGGAGCTCTCGAATCAGAAGAAGCTCCCGGTCGAGCTGATGCCGCACGGTTGAGGACATGCCCCGTGGATATCGCTCACGCGCCCCCTCATAGGTCAGGGTGCGGAGATGTTCATGGTGCCTCCGTCCATCGGGAAGAAGTTCAGAAGGATAGCGGTAATGAAGGTCAGCGAGTGAAAACTGACAGCGCTGTGCCAGATCATGGCTACGGGCCACGGAGGAAGGGTCGTCATGAAAGAGCATCCGCATGCGCAGAGGAGAAAGCAGTCCATGTTGAGCATTGGGATGAGTGCGTGTGCCGGCGGTGGTCAGGGTGCAGTGATGGCGAATGCAGGTGAGCGTGTCCTGCAAATCGCGACGTGAAGGATGATGGTAAAGCACTTCGGTGGTGGCGACGGTTTCCAATCCATAGCGCTGAGCGCGCTCTCGCAGACGACGCTCCTGTCGAACTTCCGTGGCTTCGTGGTGTCGCGCGATCAGAGCGTAGAGACGATTGCCGAAGGCATCCCGAAGTTGGCGCGCAATGAACAGAGGATCGGCCTCCGCTACCAGATGACTGTTTCGCCCCCCCCACAGAGCGATCAGTCCATCGGAATGTTCACATACTTCACGCCAGTGCAGTTGGGAATGTCCTTTCTCGCACCGCAGCCGCCCTCGGCTGATCAATCGGCAGAGTTGTCGCCACCCCTCTCGATTCTCGGCGAGAACCACGAGGGTGGTTCCGTCCTCCATCGTGAGTTCGCTTCCCAGGACGAGGTGTACATCGGTGTTGCGGGCCGCCATGTGCGCGCGCACCGCTCCATATACTCCATCACGATCGGTGAGGGCGAGGTGCTGCAAGCCCAGGATCTGCGCTTCTTCGACCAACTCTTCAGGGTGGCTAGCCCCCTCCAAGAAGGAGTAATTGCTCTTGCACCAGAGCGGCGCGTAAAGGGGATCGGTCATTCGATGGACCCCTGTAGATACCAGCGTCGACGACGGCGATCGAAGTAGACCCACAACCACCCACTACGGGAAGTGCGCACGTAGTGGGATTCACGATGAATGTCACGTGCCCACCATCCTCCCGAGACTACGTAGGGTCCGCGCAGCTCTTCGACTGCTCCTCCACCGAGACCGGCAATGAGCCAACCGTCGGGTTCCTTGCGCCGAGGAGAAGAGACAACGATGGGATGATCGGCGATGCGGCGCAGTAAATGCGGGGTCTGCACCAGACGGGGATGAGCCTCGCACAGAGACCCCAGCCGTGTCCAAGTGAAGCGGGCCTGGGGAAGGTGTCCGTCCCGGAGGGATGCGATCTGCACCGCATGGTCGCCGAACTCGGCTCGAATGCGGGCGAAGGCACGGTGGGCGGCGGTGAGATCACGCCGTGCATGAGCGGAAAAGAGCTCCATCTGCTGCTGGGAGGGCCTTCGCTCTTCGACCTCCATGGCAACCCCGATCACCCCTGCTCTCAGATCGCATCCCTGGAGTCGCAGTCGCAACAGTTGCATCACCTGGTCGAGATCCAAGGTGGGATAGGCTGGTTGCAGACGCTCCTCGTGTTGGGTTCCGTCCTCGAGTCGCAGTCGCAACTGCAGGGAACTCAGGAGACGTCGACGTTGCAGTAGCTTGGATCGTAGAGCGATGAGGTGCTCTTCGAGGCGGCGCAGCAAGCTGTCGAGATCTCGTTCGTTGTAGTCGAGGTGTTCGGCAAATTGAAGCGGGTCCAGAGGCGGTAGAGGTTGCAGTGGAGACCACAAATCATCGGTTGCCATCTGATGCAGGCGACAAACGTTCATGTCGAATCGTCGGCGAATGCCAGCTGCGGGTAATCGCGCAAAATCGGCCAGGGTCTGCACGCCGAGTTTGTGGAAGACTTCGAGGAGTGGTGGAGCGAGAGGCAGTCGACTCATGTCGATGCGATGTGCGTGGATGAGCTCCACATCACGTCGATCGAAGATCTGTATCCGTTTCCCATTGCGGGTGAGCACTCGTGTGCCGAAGTGGGTGAATCCGACCACCACCCGAGCGTAGAGGCCGCGTTCGTCGAACTCACGAAGTATGGAGCCGGCCCAATCATCGAGGGATGGGTAGAGCAGCGAGAGCCCGCTGGCATCGACCCAGAATACGCCTGGTTCTGCTGCGCTGGCTTCGACGCCGGAGCTGAAGTGGCGCAAAGCCATGAGGATGTCATCGGTAGTTCGCTGCAGGACGGAGGCGCCGATGACCTCCGCACGTAATCCTGCACAGAGGGACAAGGCGGTGGCATAGCGTTGCCCAGGAAGAACTCGTGCGGCCGCAGCATGGCGGTTCACCTCGAGTAGAGTTGCCTGCGCTTTGTCCCGATCGATCACGGCTACGGGATGTTCTCTCCAGTCTTCGTGATCGCGCAGGAGGAGCTGCAGTGCCAAAGCGGGGAATTCAATACAGGCCATGCGGTCCACGGAAGACCTCCTCATGGCTCCATCCAGGGCCGAAACGTTTGTCGCGGTCGAAATCCAGGTGCAGACGAAAGCATCCCTCTTGGTCTGTTTCGATATGTCCCTCTCCACGCAGAGAGACGAGAGTTCCCTGTCGGTGTTGCCTGCTTTCGGAGCGGCTCAAGAAGAGCAAGGCACAATCGTATTTGCGGACCAATCCGAGCAAGCGAGTCTGAGCGGGCATGGGAACAGGTCCATTGTTTCCGAAATCCAGAACCACCAGTCCGAAGGCGCCGCTGCGCAGCAAGGTGTCGACGACGCGCAATCCTCGGCGGAGATCGGTGGTGCGAATCACGGGTAGAGCGCTGAGGTCGATGCCGCTCGCGGCCATGTCGGGAGGATAGAAAGGAGCAACGCCGGCTGCGATCCAGGCCACCGGTTGTGCTTCACACTGCGCTTGGTGCAATAGTCGCATGGCTGCGCTGAGCAGAGGAGTCCTTCCGTGGCTCACCAATTCGCAGAGGCGACCCCGCAGCGTGGCGACCGACCAGGTAGGTCGAGAATCGGGAAGTGGGGTTCCGTCCGAGGGAGGAGTGACAACGACCGGACGGGGTTCGGGATGGGGCAGGGTGGACGCCGCTGCGCGGCCGTCCATGGCATCGACCATGGTTTCCTCCGAAAGTACGGCTCGCGATGGGCAGGATGCCATCGGACCGCGGAATTCGAATGTGATTTCGGTCAGCTCGAGCGGGAGGGGAGGAGGCTCGACGCGAGCAGACGCGGTGAATCCGCATGCAACATGCGGCCGGGGATCAATCCAGATTTCGACGTATTTCGATCACCCGTCCCAGGAGAGTGAATTCCTCGGGTTCGATGGGGTCGAATTCGGGGTTCTCGGGTTGCAGGTAGAAGTTCTTGCGGCGCTGCCGGAGAGTCTTGACCGTTGCTTCGTCTCCAACGAGGGCCACGACGATCTCCCCAGTGACCACCAGGGGTTGACGGCGCACCACCACGAGGTCACCGTCGAAGATCCCCGCTCCGGTCATGCTTTCTCCCTTCACCCGCAAAGCAAAGAGCTCTTCGACGGGATAGTGGGATTGTACGGGGATGTAGGTTTCGATATCTTCGACGGCAAGGGTAGGTGCTCCCGCTTGCACTTGGCCCAGAACCGGGACAAGATGCGTGGGGGGAGTGCGCTTGTCCATGGGGAGGCGATAGCCGCGTGAAACTCCTTCCAATTTCACCAGGCGCCCTTCTTCGACCAGATGATTGAGGTGTTCTCGAACGGTCTGGACCGCCTTGAACCCCAGGCCTTCCTGGACCTCACGGATCGTGGGGGGCTCGCCCGCGACCAGACGGTCGCGCACGAATTGGAAGACGAGATCGCGGCTCACACCATGGCCTCGTACCGGTCCCCCGCTGCGTTTCTGCCTTTGGTTCGAAGAGGACATGTGAGGAATATATTCCAGGTTCTTGTGATACACAAGGACTTTTGTATGGTTCTGGAATGCGACCCGATCAGCTCATTCGCGAGGAGCGACGACATATGAAAGCCGACCTGAAGGGAAAGAAGCTCCTGATCACCGGGGCCAGCCGCGGTATCGGACGTGCGATTGCACTCCGCGCCGCCCGAGACGGCGCGGCCGTGGCGGTGGTGGCCAAGACCACTCGGGGACACACCAAGTTGCCGGGCACCATCCACGAGACCGCGGCCGCGGTCGAAGCCGCGGGGGGACGGGCGGTCGCGATTCAGGCGGACTTGCGAGACGCCGACCAGATCGAGCGAGCGGTGAAGACCGCGGCCGAAAGCCTGGGGGGCCTCGACGTGGTGGTGAACAATGCGAGCGCGTTGTCATTGACCGGCACTCGTGAAACCACGCTCAAAGTCTACGACCGAATGTTCGACATCAATGCCCGAGGCAGCTGGTACACCACCAAGTGCGCTCTCGATCATCTGAGCGCATCGGACAATCCTCACGTTCTGAATCTTGCACCACCTCTGAACTTTCGACCCGAATGGTTCGCCGGTCATGCGGCCTATTCCCTGGCCAAATACAGCATGGGAGTATGGGTCCTGGGCATGAGCGCGGAATTCGCCGAGGAGGGAATCGCCTTCAATGCTCTCTGGCCGAAGACCACGATCGCGACCGCTGCCGTGCGGAACCTCCTGGGAGGCGAGCCGATGGTGCAACGGAGTCGGCATCCGGAGATCGTTGCCGACGCGGCGCACGCGATTCTCTGTCGCGATGCGCGGAGCTGCACCGGAAACTTCTTTCTCGACGAAGAAGTCCTCCGTCAGGAGGGGATCACCGATTTCGACCACTATGCCGTGAATCCTCATGCGGAACTTCATCCAGATCTCTACGTCGATCCCTGACCGCTGATGCAAATGCATCGGTCACACGATTGCGAAAGTGTGATCGATCACGTTCCTGATCTTCGTGCATCATCGATCCCTTCCTAGAGTTGCGATCGGCCGTGGTCGGCGGCCGCAAGAGAGCATCCGAGGGGAGGGAAGATGTATCCGGATCACGGTTGCCGTGGAGAGATCTCCTTGGGAGAACTCCCCGCCGAAGTGGCCGAACAATTGTCTCGAGTTCCCGGCGTCTGGCTGGAGTTCGAGCCCACTCAGAGTTGCATCGTGGTGCGTCACGCGCAGCCCTCATCCGGCCCGGACCTCCCATTGATCACCGGTGAGTTGGTACAGCTCCTATCGGTGATCCCGACGGACTTGCACGCATCCATCGAGGGCGGAGATCTCTACGTCCACACTCACGACACCCAGCAGTACGTACGTTTGCAAGTGAAAGCGGGCGCGATCCTGCAGTTGCAGTGGGCCAGTCCGGATTTCGCACGCGGGAAGCGCTCCTCCTATCGTGGGCGCGGTGAGACCATCATCGATCCGTGCGTACAAAAGCTCGACGGGGAAGTGGAATTTTCCGCTGCGGATCCGGATCAGGCGGCGGCCAGAATCCTCGACCTCGCAGAGAGTTTCGAAGGGCTCTATCCCGCAGGAGTTTGCGAGACGCAGATCGACGGTGGACAGGTGCGAATCAAGATGCGCGGATTGAATCTGGACTCGCACATACTGATCGAGACTCTCGAAGACGTTTCCGAAGAGAAGACTCTCGATGGAGCGTTCACGATTTCGGCTTTTGGCGAGGCACTGCCTGACGGCGAGCTCCGCATCGTCTTCGAGAACGGTCAACCCTTCGCGCAGCATCCCGATCTTTGGCCCACCACCTGAACTCTGTCTACCCATCGAAAGAGAGGATTCCCATGGACTACGGGTTGAACGAACATCAGAGGATGATCGTCGATCTCGCGAAGAAGATCGCCGAGAACGACATCCGTCCGGTCGCGGCCCACTACGATCAGACCGGCGAGTTCCCGTGGCCGGTGGTGCAGAAGATGGCGGATTCCGACCTCTTCTGCGTCTTCATCGACGAGGAGTACGGAGGACTGGCCAACGGCTCCCGGACCTTCCAGATGTCTTTGGTGACCGAGGAGCTTTCGAAGGCTTGCGGAGGGATTGCTTTGGCTTTCGCGGGGAGCGCACTGGGAGCGTTGCCGATCATTCTTTCCGGAAACGAGGAGCAAAAGCGACGGTGGCTGCCCGACGTGGCCGCGGGCAAACGCCTCTGTGCATTCGCTCTCACCGAGGCTGACGCGGGGTCGGATGCGGGAGGGATCCGAACCACCGCAATTCGAGACGGAGATCACTACGTGCTCAACGGCACCAAACAATGGATCACCAATGGGGGTGAAGCCGAAATCTACACTGTGATCGCATTGACCAAGCCGGAAAAGGGAGCCCGAGGGGCCAGTGCTCTGGTGGTGGAAAAGGGAACTCCCGGGCTGTCCTTCGGAAAGAAGGAGGACAAGATGGGAATCCGCGGTTCGGTCACGCGCGAAGTCGTGTTTCAGGACTGCCGGGTTCCGGTCGAGAATCTCCTCGGTCGAGAGGGGACGGGTTTCATCACCGCGATGAAGACCTTCGATGCATCTCGTCCGGGAGTAGGAGCTCAGGCGGTGGGGATTGCGCAGGGAGCGCTGGATCTGGCCGTCGACTATGCCACCGAGCGCCGTCAGTTCGGCTCACCGGTCTCATCATTCCAGGGGCTGCGCTTCATGCTCGCCGACATGGCCATGAAGGTCGAGGCGGCACGGGCTCTCTGCTATGCCACGGCACGCCATGTCGACAGCAATCCGATGGTGCGTCCCACCATGTACTCCGCGATGTCGAAGTGTTTCGCGGGCGATGTAGCCATGCAGGTCACCACCGATGCGGTGCAGGTCTTCGGCGGCTACGGATACATGCGCGACTACCCCATCGAGAAGTACATGCGTGATGCGAAGATCACCCAGATCTACGAGGGGACCAATCAGATTCAGCGCGAGGAAATCAGCAAGATTCTCGTGAGTGAGCACATCGCTCGTCAGCCGAAGATGGTGGCGGCTGCCGCAGGTTGATGACCGAGAGTGGAGTCGAGCTGGAGAACGACGCCCCGGAGCTCGCGCTCCGGGGCGTCGCTCGATTGCATGCGGTCTCTTTTCGGAGACGGTTCCTCCAGATCAGTACTTGACCACGATCCCTCCCAGGACTTCGCTGCGCTGGTAGGCGAAGAGAGGAGAATTGTTGTCGAGGTTCTCGTAGGAATAGGAGAGAACGAGATCGGCGTTGCGATAGAGTCCGTATTCGCCCTCGATGCCCAGGCGAAGACTCGATTTGTCGCGGATCGGGTTGGTCACGCCCAGGGAGTTCGTGAGCAGATAGCCCACTCGAGCGGAGTCGTAGCTGGTGCTCGAGCCGCGGACCCATGCGTTGATCCGATTGCGGCGGGTGAACTTCCATCCGAGCTCGGCGCGATAGATGCTCGATGTGCGGTCCCAGTAGCCCTGGTAGAGGTCCTGAGTGACCAGAAGTCCAAGGCTGGCTCGGGCCTGGAATCCCAACCGCGGCCGATAACGCAGCCCGACCTCGATGGGCCAACGCCGCAAACGCGTTGGCTCGGTCACGACATTCACTCCCTGGAGATCGCGAGAGAACTTCTCGTCGTAGTTCTGGGCTTCCATACTCGCATCGAGGCTGAGGGTAGTGCTCTTCGAGAGTTCCCAGGCGAGGCGAGTGCCGATCTCGAATCGGTTTTGATCCAGAGAATAGATCGTGGGATCGTCCGAATAGTCATTGTCGTAGTCGCGGCGTCGAGCCCGGAAGGTCGTGGTGACCTCGAAGTTCTCGGCGGTGCGAAAGGCCAATGCACCCTCTCCGGTCCATTCGGTGTAGTCGAAGCGATTGCCGAAGGGCACGCGCCCGTTCAGACCGGAGGTCTCGAATTCGTCGGTCGCACCACGACCGAAGAAGGTGTCGTCCTTGGTCTTCATGCGCTCGCTGAGAGTGAATTGCACATTGCGCATCCCCAGGGCCCGTCCGAAGTCCCATTCTTGTTCGAGCTGCACGGAATGGCGGCGCTCGTCGAGAATGGGATCGTTGTAGAAGCGACCGTCGAAGGAGTAGTCTGCAGTGAAGCGGAAGGGCAAAGACTCCCGATTTCGGTAACGGAGATCGACTTCGGCTGGCCAGAACCCGGCTCCCGAGGCCGCGACCCCGTTCTTCGGCGCGAGGTAGACGTTGCTGGTATAGCCGGCGCCGCCAAGGGCCGCGTCGAAGGACCACTCGCCTCCGGATGACTTCTTCCCGTCCCGGTAGGCAATGTTCAGACGCTCCACTTCGCCGCGGACCAGCCCTCGCACCAGGGCCTCTTTTGCGCCCTTCTTGCGCAGGAAGAAGTAGATCGTCTGCTGATCGGGGGAGAGCTCGATGGTGTTGCGATCGAGGTCTCCGAGAAGCACTGCGTCGGAAATGGTCGAAGATGGGGAGAGAGGCGCGATGCGGTAATTCCCTCCGAATGTGCTGTGGCGTCGAAAGCGTCGCGGGGGCTCATGGCCGAAGCGGAGCCCGTAGCGCAGGGTGGCCTCTTCCGCCTCGTCCTCCAGGACCGGGCGGGCATCGAGGCGAAACTGGCCGCTGCCACGATAGCGGAAGACGAGGGTGTCGCCGACGGAAACCCGAGTCCAGGTGCGACCCTCGTCTGCGGGTTTCGAAGCCGGATCGAAGTTCTTCAGCTGGAGCCTCTGCGCGGGCGCTTCGGGGCGGATGGGGCGCCATTTCTGCGACGAGGTCGCGGCGGGGGCGGATCCGACCGTGGCGACCAGCAGAATGAGGGTCACGATCAGGGGCGTTGTGCGACCTGCGAGCATGGATCGCGGTGCGGGACTCATTGTGCATGTCCTCCATTTTGCAGCGTTGCCAGGCGTTTCGAACTGGCAGAGTGGTTGGGATTGAGCTCGAGAGCTTTCTGTAGACTGCGGATGGCGTCGCTGATCCGGCGGGCGTCTTCCTGGGCGAGGGCCAGATTGTAATAGGCCCGGTAATTCGACGGATCCACGAGCAAGAATCGTTGCCAATCGGCGAGAGCGGCATCTATTTCCCCCGCTCTCTGCTCGGACAGCGCCAAGTTGAAGAGGGCCGAAGACTTGGGCTCGGTAACGGGATAGAGGGCCAAGACCTTCTTCCACTCTTCGATCGCCGCTGGGTACTGCCGGCGGTCCATGAGGACCCGGGCGAGAGCGGAACGGATGTCGGCCCGATTCGGCGCTTCGTTCAGGGCCCGCTCGAAGGACTTCTGCGCGGTCTGCTTCTTCCCCCGCAGCGCCAGCGCCTTCCCGCGGAGGTAGAGAGCTTCGATATGGGTGGGGACCTGTTCGAGCACTTGGTCCAGGCGGCGAGTGGCCGCCTTGGGCTTCTTCTCCTCGATCAGCAGTTCGGCGTAGAGAATCTGGGCTTCCGGGGCGCGGCGAGATGCGGTATCCAGGCGCTTCCAGAGGCTTCGGGCGGCCGTGGGTCGATTTCGTTCGAGCTCGAGACGCATCAGCGGAAGCAGGATCTCGGTGGGATCGCTGGCGTCTGCCAACATTCGCAGGCCCACTCGGCGGGCAGCCCGCACCTCCCCCTGGGCCACGAGTTCGTGGAAGCGGTGGAGCATCGCCGGGCGAAAATCGGGGAACCAGCGGTCCAGGGCTTCGTGCCAGGGACTTCCGTCTCGGCCTTCGAGTTCCGCGATACGCGCCGTGGTCCAGATCAGGAAGCTCTGGGGAAGGGGAAGCGGTGCGTCACTCTCGATGCGGCGGAGCAGGAGGGGGAGGGCTTCCTGTCGGAGAGAGTCGGGAGGCATCAACTCGGTCTCGGAATTCGCACAGCTTCGAATCCACCGATCCTCGGTGGTCGAGGTCGCCAGAGCCAGGCCCGCTTCTCGGTCGGCCGCAGAGGCATTCACTCCCTGCAGTCTCAGAAGGACCAGCCGAAGACGCGGGTCTCGGGGAGGGCGGTTGTGGAAGGCAGAGGTGACCTCCTCTCGGCTACGTGCGGTCTCGAGGCTTCGCCCGAGGCGAGCAATGTCGATCGCGATGCGGTTGGTCTCCAAGGTCGTGGCATCTCGTTCGGACCAGATGCCCAGAGCGAGATCCCCTTCCACGGCGAGACGACGGGCGTCGAGGTCCGAACTGGTGCCAAGATCTCGCAGGATCGACCGCGCTCGTCCCGGCCCGTGGGCCAGCCACCGGACTTCTGCCGCCAGGCGGCGGCTCTCCAGACGCTGATTCTGAGCATCGAAGCGTTCGCTGAGCTCGGACATGGAGTCCAAGGTGCTCTTCGCCAGAGGTGGAGCGCCGTGAACGGCGGCGAGGAATCGGCTCCGTACCCAACCCTCGGCCGCCACCCGGCTGCGGGGGTCGAGGGCCAGGGCCTCGCGGAAGGCCTTGGTGGCCGCTCCGAAGTCCTGGATCTGGAGGGATGCGCGACCGAGGACCTTGCGGTAGGCGGCCAGGGTCGGTTCGTAGCGGATGGCTTGGTTCAGGGCCCGGATGCCCTCTTCGACCACTCCTCGTTCGACCAGGAGTTGTCCCAACTCTCCCCAGGCCCGCCCATAGGAAGGACGCTGTGCGAGGGCCATGCGAAAGTCTGTTTCGGCGGCCACCTTGTTTCCCAGGTCTCGGTGGACGAGGCCGAGATTGTAGTGACCGCGGGCGTATTCGGGATGGCCCTGCAGGGCCTTGAGCAGAGCCGTCTCGGCATCCTTCAACCGGCCCGCCTCACGGTGGAGCAGTCCCACATTGTTCAGAGCAAAGGGAGCGATGGAGGAATCCGCGGCCGCCCGGGTGTAGTACACGATGGCCTGGTCGGGATCCCCACCGTCTGCGAGTTCCTTCGCTCGGGCAAAGTCCGCATTCTCGGCCGAGATCTCCGAAGCGGCTTCCGACCACTCGACGCTTCCGCCGCTTTCCAGTGGGGTCGCCGGGATGCTGGCACCGGATGAGGTCAGGCCGACCACGGTGACGCGGTCCTGATTCTCGGTGTGGCGCCGCTCCCATCGATCGAAGGCCAAGGGCCCGATGGCCAAGGCCGCGAAGACGATCCAGGTCGCGGCGAAAGTGATGTGCTCGCCCACCGAGGTCTTGGACCGGGGTGACACCGGTTGAGAAGAAGCATTGGCCAGCTGGATCGCCAGGCCCGGGCGGGCATTGACCTCGAGGAGGAGGGGGCCTCGACGGGCGTCGAGAACGATATCCACTCCGATGTAGTCGAGATCGGCATAGACTGCCGCACTTCGTCGGGCGAGTTCGAGGCATTCCTCCCACATCGGTACCTGCAGGCCGACGAGGACCACGCCGGTATCGGGGTGGGACTCCACGGGTTGATCTCGCTGGATGGCGTGGCGCACCCGACCGCTCTCGAGGTCGATGCCCAGGCCGAGTCCTCCCCCGTGAAGGTTCGCCTTGCCGTCCGACGCTCGAGTGGGCACCCGCAGCATGGCCTGCAGCGCCTTCCCCTTCTCCAGGACGATGCGCAAGTCGGAGAGTCCGTCGGGCGAGAGGAGCTGCAGGAACTGATGGGGATGGATGCGTTCTTCGATCAGGACGGAATCGTCGGATTCGTCGAGGCTGAAGTTGCCGGACAGAGTCTCCCGCACATGGTCCTCGATCTCCTGGGTGGAGAGCACGTTGCCTCCGGGAGTGACGAAATTCTCTCCCCGCTTCTCCAGTACCAGGATCCCACGCCCTCCCCACCCGCGCGCCGGCTTGAGGACGAGTTCATCGCAGGTGGAGAGCCAGGCGTGCAGTTTCGCGAGCTCCAGGGGGGAGTCGATCGTCCCGATGGTCCGGGGAACGGCGATCCCCGCGGCCTCGCACTTGGACTTGGCGAGCAGCTTGTCGTCGAGTTCGGCGAAGCGGCCGGGGCGATAGTCGGCGAAGACATGGTCCAGATTCCGGCGGTTGATCCCCAGAATCCGGTCGTTGGGCCAGAGAGCTCGTCCCCACTCGCGCCAGGATCGCATCACGACGAAGTCACCTTCCGGAGGGCCCGGAATCGCCAGAGCTCCCTCAATCGCAGACCTCGGTACTGACCGATCATCAGCATCTCGGCGATGACCACGATCAGGATTTCCGGATACATCACGGTCAGAAGCTTGAACAGCGGTTGCATGAGGAGAAGGGCCGAGATCACCGCGAGAATCAGGGTTTCTCCGAGGAGCTTCGCGGCCTTCGCCGCTCCTCCGTCGAGGGCCTCGTTGGTGAACCTCTCCACCGCCATGGCCAGTGCGGCGATGGGGAGAATGAGGGCTCCCTTGCCCATCGCGACCCCGAATCGCTCGAGCGAAATGGTGAAGGCGAGCAGGAGGACCAGGATGAAGGTGATCAGGATCCCCGCCCGAGGGACTCGAAGGAGGTTGATCCGATAGAGAAGCAAGCGCATCAACACTCCGAAGACCAGAGTCCCCGCCAGGAGGATCCCGGACAGGGTCCAGCCGATCTGCGTGACGCAGAAGCCGAGGAGCACGGGGAAGAAGACACCGATGCCATCGATCCCGATCACCTGCCGGACGAAGAGAGTGAAGAGCAGAGCGAAGGGCGCGAGCAGTATCACCGAAAAGTGCCGTCGCTGGAGGAGAGGCACCGCTCCCCGGCCATCCTGCTCATCGGGAGTGAGCGTCCAGGCCATGGGAACGCGTTCCACCGGAGCCCGGAAGCCGTAGTCGAAGGCCAGTCCTCGGCTGTGGCGAATGAGGGGAAGGTCGCCCACGTAAAGGGTGAGGTAGTGGGCGGGGAGTACGGCCTGATGGTCATTGAGGGGATCGTAGGGGACCCACTGATCCCCCAGACCGACCTCCACCCAAACGTGGCTGGTTCGCTTCTTCTTGGCCTGACCCATGATCACTCCGCCGAGCATGCGGGCGGGAATCCCGACACTCCTGCACATGGCGGCCATGAGCCGCGACTTCCCACCGCAGCTCGATTCTCCGAGTCGGAGCGCAGTCAGGGCGTCGGTCGATCCGCTGAACGCGGCCGGTTGGATCTCGTCTCGGCAGTAGACGAAGGCCCGTCGAGCGAAGTCCACTGGCCCGATGCCCTGCGATTCCATCCACTCCTGCCACGCGTGGGGGGAGGGAGGCAGGTCTCGGTCTGGGGGATAGCCGACGAGTCGAGCGGTCGCGAGTTGGATTTCACGGTGGCCCGACGGAATCCACTTCGTGGAGTCGAGGGAGTCCTGGCTGAGGAGGTCCTTCCATCGCAGGTCCTCCGGCAGTTGAAACGAGACGCTGCGGCGTCGAATGGTCGCCCGGTAGACGATGGTCTCCGGGAGGTCTCCTCGCCGTCCGGTGGCCACCAGCCTCCGGCCGCTGTCTCCGCTCTCCACCCGGAGTTGCAGCTTGCCCGCGCTGAGGCTCTCGTTTTGCACCTTCAACCGGGAACCGGGGCCGGGAACGAACATCTCCAGGCTGAAGTCGCCGGCGGCAGCTCCGATGTCGACGGTCTGTTCGAATTCGTATTCGCTAGCGGGAGTGATCCGAAGAGCCTCTCGGCCCTCGCTGAGCACACGCCAGCCGAAAATCCCGGCCGCGAGGGCCATCAGGATCCAGTAGATGCGTGTGGCGAGCATCTTGGATTGCTCCCGGAAAGGGGATGTGACTCGGCGGGCAAGCCGAGGAGGGGACCTGACGAGAGTGCAACCGTTGTGCCGTGTTCTGGCTCAGGATTCCTCTCGAGCTCGCAAGACATCGGTCCGAGGCGGGTGGACTTCATAGGGGGAGAAATCGTGGTTCTTGTAGGCGTCGCACTTGCTGCAGAGATGGATCAGCTCCCGGCGCCCGTCGTTGAGCAGGGTGCGAAGGGCCTCGTACTGTGCGCTATTCCAGACTTCCAGCACAGAGGCCTCTCTCAGATCGCCGACCACCCCGCGCTCGACGGTATCCCAGCAGCAGAGCGTGCACCGACCATCGCTGAAGATGTACATGGCATCGACCATCTTCCAACAGGGTTTGCGAACCGCTTCGGTCTGGGATTGCCATGGCCACTCGTAGAGCTCGGTGATGAGAACCTCGTCGCAGAGGGGTTCCCAATAGGCTCGGTAGGCTTCGTGCTGGTGGCGGTTCTCGGGCATGTCGATCATGCGAACCTCGGTGTAGCAATCCTTGTCGTAGCCTCCGGCTCGCCACATTTCCAAGAACTGGGTGGTCCGCTCCTTCACCCGCTCGTAGTTCAGACCCACGCGGCTCGGGGCGTAGACTTCCTCGCTGAATCCATCGATCGAGAAGCGCATGATGTCGATTCCGAGGTCCAGAATCTCGGCATTGAGCTTCTCGGTCATCAGGCTGCCGTTGGTGTTGAACTCGATCTTGGCGGTGGGATCCTTGCGGATGTAGCGCATGATCTCGGGCATGCGCTTGTCGACGAAGGGCTCGTTCTGCAAGAAGGGACGATAGGTGATCCCCAGCCCTCGGGTCTCATCGATGATCTTCTTCCACATCTCGTCGTGCATCCGATTGGGATTGCGGTCGATTTCGTGTTGCGGACAGAACGGACACTTTGCGTTGCAGGTGACCATGGTCTCGATTTGCAAGAACTTGGGGGTCTCGGCGTAGGGCATACGCCAGCGCGTCGGCGCTTCGGTGCTGGGGCGAAGGGTGGGCCCGGCGGTGGGCTGCGACATGCGCGACTCCTTGCAATGCGATGGTCGGACCGCTCCTCGGGGAGGCGGCGTCGTTGGATGCGGCACAGTATAGAATAGAATTCCGCCTCCAACGAACCCTTCACTGCGGTCCGGCGTCCGGGCGCGCCGTATCGACGGATTCAGGGATCTGCGGGTCGAGGAGAGAGGGGAGGGGCCAGATGGGCGAGGAGGAGTTCCAGACTGGCCTGGGTGGCTCCCCGTTGGTGAAGCACGAAGTCCTGGGCCCGACGCCCGCATTCCCGTCGGCGGTGGGGTTCGGCGAAGAATTCGGCGACTCGGACGCGAGCCTCTTCCGGGTGGGTCAGGACGAAGCCCGCGCCGATCTCGACCAGTCGCTCGGCCTCGTAGGCGTTGTGGATGCGTGGCCCGAAGAGAACTGGCTGCCCGCAGACTGCGGGTTCGAGCACATTGTGGACTCCGGTGCTACAACTCCCTCCCACGTAGGCAAAGGACACTCCCCGGTAGATCTCCGCCAGGAGCCCGACGCAGTCCACGAGAACGAAGCGCCATCGATCGGGTTGGTCGAGGGGTGAGATCCGCAGGTTCTGGGTCTGGGAGTCGAAGAGTTCGGAGAGAAGGGTGGGGGAGACTCCGAATTCCCTGCACCGTCGTTGGAGGCGGTCGAGGGTATCAGGAGTGGGCTCGTGGGGTACCAGCACCAGGCCTCGTCGGTCCTCGGCGAGGCCCTCCTTCAGGGCTGCAGTGAGAATCAGATCCTCATCCGCGGGCCAAATGCTTCCCAACGCGAAGTAGTCGAAGGAGGTTCCTTCCAGGGCCGTGGCCAGGGGACCGTTCGCCGCGGCCTCCCAGCGGTGAACGACTTGGTCGGTTCGGGTGTCCCCGGTGACCTCGATGGGAGTGGAGCTCCCCAGTTCCGACCGAAAGCGATCCGCATCTCCTGGGCTGATGGCTCCGATTGCGTCGAAGCAGTCGAAGAGCCGACGGAAGAAGGTCCGAGCGGGCGGTCGAAGTCGTCGGCTGCGTCGGTGCAAGGTGGCGTCGAGGAGCAGCACGGGCACCTCGCGCCGGCGTGCCGCCCAGATCAGGTTGGGCCAGCAATCGAATTTCATGAAGACCACGGCGCGCGGCCGGATCGTCTGGATCATCCGGGACATCGCCCCCGCAGTGTCGAGGGGGAGGTAGTCGATCACATCCGCGTCGCAGCGGTCGCGCGCGAAATCGTAGCCGGACGGGCTGAATACCGTTTGGAGGGTGGGAATGTGCTCTCCTCTGCGCTCACACTCCTCTTTGAAGGCGCGCAAGACGGGGCGCGCTTGTTCGTATTCCCCGACGCTTGCGGCATGAAACCATACGGCCCCCTCCAGATCTTCCCTCCGGGCGGCGAGGCGATCCCACAGCCCCACCCTGCCTTCAAGTCCGCGTCGAGCCTTCGGGGAGACGAAGCGCGCGAGATGGTAGGCTGCGAGTCCGACCGGCACGAAGCAGGCATTGTAGAGTGCGTAGGAGTGCCGGTCGGGTGGTCGGGGCATGGGTTAGTTCGTGTAACTCACAACGGTCATGTGGGTCACGCCGTCGCGGGTGGTCGAGTTTCCGGTGACCTTCACCTCGCCGCCGTCGAGTCGCTTCCGAAACAACGGGCTGTCTTCGCTCACCCCGTCGAAGAGAATGACTTCACCCTCGGCGGTTCGAAGGGCAGCCGTGCACTCCTCGCTCGTTTCGAAGGTGCAGTGGCCACAACCAAGGGTGCCTTCGACGGTGCGGGCCACCGGGAGGGAGGCCACGGCCTCTCGAGCTGCGTCGATCGTGGACTTCGCCGCGCTGGGCTCCGTCTCGCTTCCCTGATCGCAGGCCACGACCAAGATCGTGGCCGAGAACAGGACCATCCAGGTGCGCATGCTGCGCCTCCTTCTTCGAGTCATCGATCTCTTGCCGTGGCCGGAATCAGTCCGATGAAGTACTGGGCGGAGTCCCTACTTCCGTCCGGTCCGCTTTCGTGACTCTTCATCCGCACCAATCCCACCGTAGGGGCGAACCAGAGCGAATCCGTTCCCGAGATCACAATCTGTCCGGTCGAAGGATCGGTCAGCCGATAGTCCAGGGCGGTCTTCCAGGCATCGGTCCAAACCGGAGTCAATGACGTCGCCGTCTTGGCCGGGGGGTCGACAAGATCCTCTTGCCCGATCACGGTGACGGTATAACTGACGTTGGCGGTCATGGTGGGATCGGAGAGGGTGGCCGTGCCGGACCAGGATTGCGCCTGGAAGGGGAGTTTCTGGTAGATGGCAGCCGGTGTGATCGTGGTGGTGGTCAAGACTCCGAGGTCGACTTCGGCCATCCCCGAGAGTTCGACTCGGTCGGCCAAGGGACGATAGATGTCGTAACCGAACAGCGTCGAGAAACTGCTGTCCTCATAGCGAGCGACACGGAAGGTTCCATCGCTCTGTCCTTCGTAGCGGAGAAAGAACAGATCGTTCCCGAAAGTCATGGGGCCGCCGATCGGAGCCTCGGTCCAATTCTCCCACCACTGGGACATGTTGTTGTCCACGAAGGGCCAGGGATCGGGAGTGCCCGCCACGTCCACCCGGTAGTCGATCCCACCGGTCTGTACGTTGCCAGCGAGGTCGACGAAGGAATCGAAAACAACGACGATGGGCAATCCCGCGGGCAGCGGGCTGGGCAAGGGGACGGTGAGTTGGGTTCCGCCATTGGACCACACCGCATCGATTCCCAAGGTGTCGAAGAGCAAAGCGAACTGACCGCTGATTCGGCTGGGTTAGAAGGCGTTGGGGTCGATCGCCTCGTCGAAGGTCATGACGATGGTGGTGGTCGTTGGGCTGATCACGCTGCCGTTGGCGGGGACAATGGAAACCAAGGTAGGCGGCGTAGTGTCGGTCTCGGTGCCGGTGACGAAGTTGAGCTGGAAGGCCGTTCCCAACGGAGTCCCACTGTTCGTCTGTGCGGTGGCTGCGATGTCGAGAGTATAGCTGGTGTTGGCATCGAGTGCCGGGCTGAAGACCAGATTGACCCAAGTGCCTTCGCCACTCACCCATTGGAATCCCAGTCCAGCCTTGGGTACGACGCCGTTGTTGGTGAGGGTCGTCGCGGAGTCGAGGGAAAAGAGGTTCATTTCCTCCGAGAACAGAAAACCGATGGCCGTGTTGCGGCCGACATTGGTCGCACCCTCGGCTACGGTACTTTCGAGGACCTGAGGAGAGGCGGTCTGGGTCCAGAAATCCCAGAGATAGGGAGCCGCCAGGCCATTCCCCGCCAGGTCCGTCAGAGCAGTGCCCAAGGTCACGGAGACATGGGTCCCGGCGGGCCACGGGCTGTGCTGGACGACGAGTTGCGTGGGAGAGGACCAGCTCAGTGAAGTCGCGCTGCCATCGGAGAGCAGAATGACGGAGCTGTCCGTGGTTGCCGTCATCGCTTCGTTGAAGGTGATCTCGATGGCAGCGGCCGGAGCCACGCCGGTGTCGTCCTGGCTCGGGTTGACCGAGAGAACGACGGGGGCGGTGGTGTCGGAGCCAACTCCGGTGGGTCCGTCACTTCCGCCGCAGGACGCGATCACGAGAGTGAGAATGCAGGCTGTGGTCGCCCACAACAGGACTTTCAGGGGGTTCATTTCGGTCCTCCTCGAGGAAATTCGCGGGCGGGCTACGCTCGGCAATAGCACGGACCGCGGGCGGGGGCAATCAGGGATCGCTGACCGAGCATTCATTGGGGAAAAACCGGGAAAGGGCCGGTTCGGGGCTGTACACTGTCGCCGAAGCGCAGGGCAGGATGGCCAATGCCGGGAGGGGAGCTCGTGAACGGGCTGGATGGACTGGGTGGACAGATCATCTTCTATGTCGTGTTCCTGGTGTCGGTGACCGCACACGAGGCCGCGCATGCCTGGGCGGCGTTGCGAGGTGGGGATCCCACCGCCTACTGGGGAGGGCAGGTCTCCTTGGATCCCTGGCCCCACCTTCGACGCGAACCCTTCGGCATGGTCGTGTTGCCGATTCTCTCTCTGGCCATGTTCGGCTGGCCCTTCGGTTACGCCAGCACTCCCTATGACCTGGGCTGGGCGCAGCGCTATCCTCGGCGGGCGGGCGCGATGGCCATGGCCGGACCCCTCGCGAATCTCGTGCTGGTGGTGGTGGCGGCTCTGGTCCTCGGAATCGGAAACCGGATGGGCTTGGCCAGCCTGCCGGAGCGGATCGCCTTCGCGCAGTTGGCGGGGGAGACGGGGAGCACCGCGTCGACGGCCCTGGTGGTGGTGGCGAGTACCTTCTACTCCATGAATCTCCTGCTCTTCGTCCTGAATCTCATTCCCGTGCCCCCGCTCGACGGTTCGGCTGCGGTAGGACTGGTGTTGCCGGAGCCTCGGATGCGGCAGTTCCAGGTCTGGATTCGACATCCGGCGGTCGGTCTGTTGGGGATCTTGATCGCGTGGAGGCTCTTCGGAATGATCTTCGGCCCGATCTTCGGCGCTACCCTTCAGTTCCTGTACATCGGTTGGATCTAGGCCGCCTCGGGAGTTGTGGCCGAGGCGTTGCCGCGAGCGCATCTTCTGGCATCTCGACCAGGGTCGGGGTAAAGGTCTTGTTGTCCTCGCGGGGTCCCTCCATCGAGCGAGTGCGGGGAATCACTCGGCCGACGAGAGTTGGAGTGGAGGGCTCGTGAACGAAATGTCATATCGTGGCCCGAACGTTGCGGATCGTGGCGAAAGCTTTGTCTTGCTCTGGTCGAGCATTTGCGCCATGGTCTGGCGCGCGACTTCTCGATTCTAGCGCAACCGCTTGTGCGAGAAGCAGTTCACCTCGTCTTGGAGGCAGCGCGATGCGACGGATCGCACACCCACGGCCCTATTACCTGGCCGTTGTCGTCATGATTCTGGCCATGGGTCTGGCCACTTCTGGGCGGGCCGAGTCGCCGCCATCCGAAGTCGACCGCGGATCGGTGGTGGATCATGTCAGCGGTGGTGAGACTCATGACGAGGCCGCGGCGGAAAGCGGAGAGGAGCACGGAGGCGGGCATGAAGATCTCGGGCGCGAGCTGCCGCTCTACACCGGTCTTCCCTTCGCGGGGATTCTCCTCTCCATCGCACTCTTTCCGCTGGTGGCTCCACGCTTCTGGCACCACCATTTCCCGAAGATCTCGGCGTTCTGGGGGCTGCTCTTGGTCATCCCCTTCCTCTTCGCCTATCGCGGCGTCGCGGTCTACGAGATCCTCCACATCTACCTCTCCGACTACGTACCATTCATCATCCTGCTGTGGTCTCTCTACACCGTAGCGGGCGGGATCTTGGTGACGGGCAACCTCTCGGGGAGCCCGGTGGTGAATCTGATCATGCTGGTGATCGGAACCCTCATCGCCTCGTTGATTGGTACGACCGGGGCGGCCATGTTGCTCATCCGGCCGTTCATGAGGGCCAACGCATGGAGATCGAACCGTACCTATCAGATCGTGTTCTTCATCTTCCTGGTCTGCAATATCGGTGGGTCACTGACTCCGCTGGGCGATCCCCCGCTGTTCCTGGGATTCCTGCACGGTGTGCCCTTCTTCTGGACAATGGATCTGGTTGCGCCGATGGCCGTGGTTTCGTCGATGCTTCTGGCGATCTTCTTCCTCCTCGACACCTATCACTATCGCAAGGAGAAGAATCGGCCGGAGGCGATCGAAGGTGGAACCAATCTCAAGATCGAGGGTCTTCACAACGGCATCTTCCTGCTGGGGGTCGTGGGCGCCGTTCTCATGAGTGGACTTCTGCATCTCGGCGAGATCGATGTGCTGGGAATCGAGCGTCCAGTCGCCCATCTGCTCCGAGATGGCATCCTGATCGTCATGGGGATTCTGAGTCTGCGGACGACCACCCGAGACATTCGAGATCGCAACGAATTCACCTGGTTCCCCATCCAGGAAGTTGCCTATCTCTTCGCGGGGATCTTCGTGACCATGATCCCTGTTCTCCTGATCTTGAAGGCCGGGAGCGATGGAGCTCTCTCCTTCATCATCGAGGCGGTGCAGGATCCGGTGCACTACTTCTGGATCACCGGTGGACTCTCGAGCTTCCTCGACAACGCGCCGACCTATCTGGTCTTTCTGAACACCGCGCTGGGGAACTTCAGTCCTGGCGTTCCTGAGGTGCAGGCGATCCATCAGTTGATCGCGGAAAACGAGATCTATCTGAGGGCGATCGCGTCGGGCGCCGTGTTCATGGGAGCCAATACCTACATCGGCAACGCTCCCAACTTCATGGTACGTTCCATCGCGGAGGAAACCGGGGTTTCGATGCCGAGTTTCTTCGGCTATATCCTGAAGTACTCGCTCGTATTTCTCGTGCCGAGCTTCGTGGTGATCACCCTCATCTTCTTCCGATGATTCGTCGGGCCGATTCCGAGTGAAACGAGGAAATCATGGGTAGCATTCGAAAGATCTTTTTCCCCACCAAGTTCGAGGAGCTTTCGTTCCTCGTGGTGCAGCAACTGCTCGCGCTCAAGCAAGCCGGGCTCGCCGAGATCGAGTTTCTCTATGTGATCGATCGCGATCTGGTCTCCTTCGATCGCTTCCGAGGATTCGACGAAGAGCTTGCGGACCGCATGCGGCGCGAGGGGGAGACTCGCTTCGAGGATTGGAAGAAGCAATTGGCGGAGAGTGGGATCGAGGCGAGCTATCGAGTCGAAGTCGGGAATCCGGAGGCAGAGATTCTCAAGGGCATCCGGGAGAGCGGAGCCGATCTGGTGGTGGCAGGGCGTCAGCACGAGAAGGCCCTCGAGCGCGTCTATCTCGGAGGAACGTCGATGGCGATCGTACGCCACTCCAAGGTTCCAGTGATGATCTGCAAACCTCGCGAGGACGATCGTCATGCGGATGATCGGAGGATCAACCTCTTCGAGAGAGTGCTCTTTGCCACGGATTTCTCGGACGTGGCGGAAGCCGCCCTGGAATTCGCGGCGGCAATCGGACCGGCGGCGACGGAATGTCACCTCACACACGTTCTGAACGAACGAGACACGGGGACCAAGGACGACGAGCGCTTTGCCGCAGCCTCGGCAGAGGCGGAGGAGGCGTTGGAGCAAAGGCGTGAGCGTCTTGCGGGATCGTATTCCCAGGTGAAGGCGCATCTCTCGGCGGGGCGCACGGTCGAGGAGATCCTGCGCCTGAGGGAAGAGACCGACGCCACGATCATCGTGATGGGAACCAAAGGGCGTCATGGATTGGCGGAGCTCTGGCTGGGAAGCGCTTCGCATCGCTGCGTGGAGCTTTCCGACGTTCCGGTGCTCTTGGTGCCCGCCCGCTGAGTCCCCCGCAACCGACGGATCGGAGATTCATGCCGCGCTATCGAGGATCGCGTGGAGGTGGGGCTTCCGTTGCCGCCGATCGCCCCCGAGTCGGGGTACTCCTGAGCAATCTGGGCACTCCGGACGACCCTTCTCCAGGGGCTCTACGCCGCTTTCTGAGGGAGTTCCTCTCGGATCCCCGAGTCGTCGAGCTCTCACCCCTGCTCTGGTGGCCCATTCTGCATCTCTTCATCCTTCCCGTGCGTCCCTTCCGGATCTCCCGGCTCTACCGGAGCATTTGGACCGACGATGGCTCACCCATGCTCCATCTCACCCGATCCCTGGGGCTGAAGGTCGAGGCGGAATTGGCGACCACCGGAGCGATCCCGGTGGTGGTGGGCATGCGCTATGGGAAACCCTCGATGGCCGATGCTCTGGACGCCCTGATTTCGCAGGGCTGCGGGCGCATCGTCCACTTGCCTCTCTATCCCCAGTATTCTGCATCGACGACGGCCACGAATGTCGACGCGCTGAACGTGGCCGCGGCGCGTTATCGCTGGTTGCCGGAGATCCGGCACCGGATGTCCTACCACCTGCATCCTCTCTACATCGAAGCATTGGCGGAGTCGATTCGAAGCGCGGGCGGAGAGTTCGGCGGTCGCCGACTCCTCTTGTCCTTCCACGGGATTCCCCAGCGCTATGCCGATCAGGGGGATCCCTATCCCATCCACTGTCGCCAGACTGCCGCCGCTCTGGCCGAGGAGCTCGGCCTGGCGAGCGGCCACTGGAAGATGGCCTATCAGTCCCGTTTCGGAAGGGATCCGTGGCTGGAGCCCTCCACCAAGGACACCCTTCAGGATTGGGGTGAGTGCGGGGCGGAGGGGGTGGATGTCGTCTGCCCAGGATTCGCGGTGGATTGCCTCGAGACCCTCGAAGAGATCGAGGTCCAGAACCGCAAAGTCTTCACCGAGGCCGGCGGAAGAGGGTTTCGCTATCTTCCCGCGTTGAACGATGCCGATGATCACGCTCGGCTCTTGGCCCGATTGGCCTTGGAGGAAATGCAGGGATGGGGGGGCGACCCATCCGAGGAGGCGAAGTCCGAGTGAGAGCTCCCTTGATCCTGGGGATCGGTCTCGCGCTGTTGGTTGGCATTGGAGCTGTCCCGCGGAGAGCTCTCGGCGCAGAGATGACTCCTCTTCAGGTGTTCTTCGTGCGCCACGCCGAGAAGGCGTCCGAGGGAGACGACCCTCCTTTGAACGAGATCGGTCGGAAGCGAGCCAGGGCTCTCGCCCACCTGTTGCGCGACGCGGGCATCGAGGGGATCCACTCCTCCGATACTCGCCGGACTCGAGAGACCGGGGCTCCGTTGGCCGCAGAACTCGGACTCGAGATCCAGATCTACGACCCGCGGGACTTGTCTTCCTTGGTAGCGAGATTGCGGGCCAGCGGCGGACGTCACCTCGTCATCGGTCATACCAACACGACCCCGGTGGCGGTAGGCCTCTTGGGCGGCGAAGCGGGCGCACCGATTGACGAAGCACGAGAGTACGATCGACTCTACTTGGTCGTCGTCTCCGAAGAGCAGGTGGATACCGTGATTCTACGCTACTGAGCCCATTTTGCGCGATATCTCAAGCCCAGACTGATGATCTTCTTGAGCAGCCGTTCGTAGGAGTAGCCGATCATTTCGGCGGCATCGGCGAGGAGGTCGTCAGCCGCCAAGTCCGGATTGGGATTCACTTCGATGAGGTGAGGAACGCCTTCCGGTGAGAGACGCAGGTCCAGTCGCGCATAACCGCTGAGCCCCAGGATCCGGTAGATGCGCCGGGCGAGGGTGTCGATCCTTCGAACGAGCACTTCGTCGAGATCTCGGGGAGCTTCGACTTGCAGTCCGATGCGCTTCTGGTACTCCTCGTCCCACTTCACCTTCTCGGTGGCGATCTTGGGAGCTCCCGGGGGGAGATTCGGGAAGGTCATTTCCAGGATGGGAAGGATCTGCAGTCTCTGGTTGCCGAGGACCCCCACGTAGAGCTCTCTTCCGTCGATGTATTCTTCGACCAGCGCGTCGGTTCCCACGGAATCATGAATGAATTCGACTCGTTCGAGGAGGTGGGCTTCGTCGGGGACCACCGAAGCCTGCGAGATGCCAAAGGAAGCATCTTCGGTCGCGGATTTCACGAAGAGCGGATAGCGCATGCGTTGGGGAACCCGCGCTTTCCGCCCGAGAGGAATGAGGGTGAATCGAGGGCCGGGCACGCGGTGGTAGGCCAAGATCTTTCGACAGAGAGCCTTGTCGTGACAGAGGGTCAAGCCTCGGGGATTGCATCCGGTATAGGGCATTCGCAGAAGGTCGAGGTAGCTCACGACATGTTGGTCGTAGAGTGCAACCCCGTGAAACTCCTCGAGAAGGTTGAAGGCGATGTGGGGACGAAAGTCCTCGATCGCGGTCCGGATGACCGCAAGATCACTCTTCACTCCGAGGATCAGAACGCGGTGCCCGAGCGCGGTGAGGCCCTGAGCCACGTCATATTCGGTCCTCCACTTCATCACCTCGGATGGCTCGATGCCTTCGACGCTCTCCGGGGGGACGAGATCTTCATGGACGAGAAGGAGAATGCGGTAGCGCGCCATGGATCAGACCTGGATTCGGTGAGGGAATCGGTGCAGGTACCGAGTGGACTGCACGGCGACCATGACCGTGGCTTCGTAGAGAGTGTCTTCGTCATCGAACTCCAGGCGGAGTTGGAGTTCACGGCTGCGGTTGATCATCTGGCGCAGCACTTGGTCGATGGTGTACTGGTATTCGCCAGTCCACCGGGATACGGATTCGCGAATCCGGCGACGGTGGCTCCGGAGGAAACTGGCTGCGGTTGGCGCCTCCGGATCCCCGTGCCCGAAGAGCCGTTGGAGGTCCCGGTCGTAGAATTCGGGACGGTCCGCGCCGAAGCGCTCCTGTTTTTCGGCGTAGTACTCGCGAAGGGTGATTCGCTGTCGTGAGATGGGTTCGATCTGTCGGCGCGATCGAACGATCGCCGAGCGGCCTCGAATGCTGTTCATGAGACGGTCCACGTACTCGAGCTTGGTGAGCGCTGGCCAACCCTGATAGCGGCTTCGCCACCGGGAGTGGGGAGTGAGCCAAACCGCGAAGGTCTCGGCGAAGTCCTCGGCGGGATGAGCTTGGGCGTACCACCAGTCCAGGTGGACGACATAGTCCCGGCTGCGGGTCTTGGGCCGGTAGCTCTCGGGGTAGGGACTGCTCATCGGTCCGAAAATCTCTCGCCATTTGCGTCGATAGTGGAGGCGGAAGGCGGTACAGAGAGCGTGCCCTGCCTCGTGACGCAGGAGGCGCATGCACTCCCGGTCGCCCTCTCCCTCGACCTCGAGCATCATTCGGCGCTCCATCCGGATCAGCCGAGGGTGCGCGAGATAGAACGGAATGGCGATGCCCGGCACCCCATCGGGGCTGAACCAGTCGCTGGCGAACCAGGTGTGGGGGTGCAATCGCAGCCCCCGTTCGTCGAGTTCGGTGTAGAGACGCTCGACGAGGACCGCGAGGTGGGTGTCCTCGATCCTCAGTCCCAGATCGCAGAGGCGGAGATCGAGAATCTCCTGTCGGCCCGCCCGACTCCACCAGGGCGAGCGGGGGGAGGGGCGGCGGCGCAAACGTGATCTCTGCTGCTTTCGCTGAGCCATGGTGATCAGTGTCTGTGAGGGACTCGACGGGGTCAAGGATGGTGGGCACGGGCCGGCGCGAGGCTCAATCCAGCGTTGCCAGCATCTGTGGATCGTAGTCCCGGAGAGGGAGGCCAGACCGCAAGCGGTGGCAGAAATCCGGGTTCGCGATGAGCGAACGTCCGAAGGCCACCACATCCACCTCATGGTCTTCGATCGCCCGAGCCGCACGGCTGGGGTCGAGGCTTCCCACTCCAATGAGTTGGCCCGACCAGTGCTGCCGGCAGGCTCGATGCAAGGGAAGGTCCGGGTCGGCGATCTCCGGTCCGCTGCGAAGGATGGGTTGGTCGTAGTCCAGGTTCGAGGCGTGAAGAATGCGGAGTCCAGCCTCCCAGAGATCCGTGAGGAGCAGCTCGAAGGTGGATTCGGCTTCGAGCCAAGGCTGATTGGCGACCGACATGAGAGGTGAGAATCGAAACACGGTTCGGTCGGATCCGATCTCGCCGATGACCGAGTGGGTCACCTCGCGGGCGAAGCGGGTCCGATGGATGCCTCCCCACTCGTCGGTGCGATGGTTGAAGGCGAGATTCGTGAACTGATCGATCAAGTATCCATGTGCTCCGTGGATTTCCACCCCGTCGAAACCGGCTTCCATCGCTCGACCCGCCGCGCTGCGAAAGAGGTCGATCACCTCGTGAATCCGGGCCTCGGTCATCGCTTCACCCGCCTCGAAGGGAACCGGCTGACCGTCGTCGTTCACGATCCGGCTGACGTGGCCTTCGGGGGCGATCCCCGAGGGAGATTCCGGGGTCAAGCCGCCCGTAGTTCGCCGGTGAGCCACATTTCCAACGTGCCAGATCTGGCAAATCATCCGTCCCCCTTCGTCGTGGACGGCGTTGGTGACCCGTTTCCACGCCTTCGCCTGGGAAGGGTCGAAGATGCCCGGGACGTCGAGGTAGCCACTGCCGCGCGGAGTGATGACCGTGCCCTCGCTGATGAGCAATCCCACTCCGTCGGCCGCGCGGCGCCGATAGTACTCGACCACGTTTGCAGTGGGCAGGAAGTCCGGAGACATGCAGCGTGTGCAGGGAGCCATGGCGATGCGGTTTCGGCATTCGATGGATCCGAGCACGACGGGGTCGAAAAGATCGGTCATTTGAGGGACACTCCCAATCTGAAGGACGGATGGATTCCTGCGGAAGCAATCGGGGTCGTTCGATGACGGGGCGCGAATTATGACATGGAAGTCCTGGAGAGTCTCGGCTGAGGAATCGGGGGTGCGCCTGGACCGATTTCTCGCGGAGAAGCTGCAGTGGTCGCGTCGTCAGGCCCGCGAGAGCTTGGGTCTGCAAATGGTCGGGCTGAACGGGAGGACCGCCACCGAATCGGCGAAGGGTCATCTCCTCGCGGCGGGAGATCGGGTGAGTCTCTTTGCCGAGCCGCGCCGGCTCCATCGAATTCTCCCCCGCCCGGACCTCGGCGTTTCCATCCTGGCGGAGGGCCCCGGGTGGATCGCGGTGGACAAAGCCCCGGGCCAGGGCGTGCATCCGCTCCGCAGCGATCAATCGGACACCCTTTTGAATGCAGTCATCGCACGTCACCCGGAGGTCGAAGGGGTGGGAGAAGGGGGACTGCGATCCGGGGTGGTGCATCGCCTCGATGTCGACAGCTCGGGAGTGCAGGTCTTTGCGACCACCGAGGCGGGCTTCGCTCGGCTTCGTTCGGCCTTCCAAGAGCATCGAGTGACCAAAGTCTACCGCGCTCTGGTCCATGGGATTCCACCGGCGTCCGGTGAGGTCACGGTCGAGCTCATGGTCCGGCGGCACCGGCCCGCTCGAGTCGAGGTGAGGGCCTCTGCGGATGCCCAGACGCGGAGCTGTCCCACGCGGTGGAGGCTCCTCGAAGTCGGAGCCTCTCATGCCCTGGTGGAGCTGCGGCCGAGGACCGGGTTTCTTCACCAGATTCGGGTGACCATGGCCCATCTCGGACACCCCCTCCTCGGCGACGCGGTCTACGGTCGTGAAGATGGAGTGCGACGACACATGCTCCACGCCTCTCGAATTCGCTTCGAGGACCTCGATGTCGAAGCGCCCGACCCTCCCGATTTTCGCGAAGTTCTGAAGAACTGGGTCGTTGGCCACTCCTAGCGGCGGGCGCGGTCCTGTTGCATACTGGGCCTTCGACCTTTGCGCCTGGATTGCTCGGGGGAGCTGCCCATGAACACGCCCATGGATTCGCCGGCCGGTTCGGTTCGGCTGTGGACCCACGAATTGGCATTCCCGCTGACGCCGGCCACCATCTTCGGCCGGGAGGCTCCTCTCGGCCTCGAGATCGGCTTCGGAAACGGCGCCTTCCTAGTCGATTTTGCCCGCCGCCATCCGGATTGGAATTTCCTCGGAGTGGAGATCGCCGCGGCATCCATCGATCGAGGGGTGCGTCGGCTCCGTCGGGAGGGCATCTCGAATGCGCGGCTCTACTGCGGAAATGGACGGCTCATTCTGTGGGACACTCTGCCCGAGGAGTCGGTCCATCGAATCGTGGTGAATTTTCCCGATCCTTGGCCGAAGGAGAAGCACGAAGGGCGTCGACTGTTGCAGTCGGAATTCTTCGAGCTCGCCACCCGTCGTCTGCATCCCTCCGGCGAGATCTGGCTCACCACCGATCATCCCGACTACTTCGATTTTGCAGTGTCGCAGGCGGAGGCGACGGGGCTCTACGAGATTCATATCGAGGCCGCGCCTTCCGAGACTCTGCAGACCAAGTACGCCGAGAAGTGGCAGTCCATGGACCTCGAGATCCATCACGCCAAGTTCATTCCTCTCGAGAAATCTCCGCGGGACTTCTGCCCCCGGGTGAAGGAGGTTCCAGTGGCTCACGCTCGGCTCCAAGGTGATCTGTCTCAGGTGGGCAGTTTTCAGAAGGAATCCCATGCTTTCGAGGGTGGCCACGTCGTCCTGCTCGAAGCCAGCCGAAGTCTCGACGGCGATCGCATCACCTTCGAGGTGATCGTCGAAGAGGCAGATCTGAGGCAAGCTCTACTCGTGGAGGCCCGGCCCTGCCAGACGGGCATCTATGTGGGATTGAAACACTTCGGAGCCCCCGTGCAGACTCGAGGAGTGAGGTTGGCAGTGGTGAAGGTGGCCGACTGGCTCGAGTCCCGAGGGATGATCCTCATGGAACGAGTGGAATGAGAAAGGTGGGACTCCCTCTTTGGACGGCCGAACGAGAAAGGGCGCTGCCACGGCAGCGCCCTTTCGGTGGAGAGGCAGAGAGCTCTACTTCACCAAAGTGACCTTGAGCTTCTGCGATCCGCCGTCTCGTCCGAAGACCACGAAGTAGACTCCGCTCGAGACCGGACGGCCGCCACTGCCGAGCCCGTCCCATTCGAACTGATGACGGCCGGCGTCATAGTTCCCGCGGAGCAGAGTCCGGACGTGTCGCCCAGTGACGTCGAAGACGTCGAGGGTCACGTAACCGGCTTTGGGCATGTCGAAGAAGATCGACGTGCGCGGATTGAAGGGATTGGGATGGGCCCCGAGCTTGTAGCTCTGGACTTCCGGAGTCGTGGCGGTGGGGACGCACTCGTCCGGAATACCGTCACCATTGAGGTCGAGCGAAGTCCCGTTGGCGATGTCGCAATCGTCCGGGATTCCGTTGCCGTTGCAGTCGCCCTCGCAGGAGTCCGGGATTCCGTTGCCGTTGCAGTCCTGCTCCGCGCCACTGGCAATCTCGCAGGAATCGGGAATGCCGTTGTTGTTGCAGTCTTGGGCAAGACCATTGAGGAGGTCGAAATCATCCGGCAGACCGTTGCCGTTGCAGTCCGGCTCGCACTCGTCCGGGATGCCGTTGGCATTCGCATCCTGGGAAGTTCCGCTGGACACGTCACAGGAGTCAGGAATGCCGTTGTTGTTGCAGTCCTGAGCCGTGCCGTTGGCGATGTCACAGCTGTCCGGGATGTTGTTCAGGTTGCAGTCGGTCTCGGTGCCGGCGATGAAGTCGCAGACATCGGGAATCCCATTGCCGTTGCAGTCCTGCGAGGTTCCGCTGGCGATGTCGCATTCGTCGGGGACTCCGTTGTTGTTGCAGTCCAGCGAGGTGCCGCTGCTCAGATCGCAGCTGTCGGGGATGCCGTTGCCGTTGCAATCCTGCTCGGTACCGCTGGCGATGTCGCACTCGTCGGGGATGCCGTTGCCATTGCAGTCCTGCGATGTTCCGGAGCTGATGTCGAGGGCGTCATCGATTCCATTGCCGTTGCAGTCGGTGATGGGATTGGTGACGATGTCCCACCCGATCACTCCGAAGGCTCGCAAATCGTTGGAAGTAATCACCTCGTGGTCACCCGGGGCGAGGGTCGGATCCATGATTCCCACGAAGATTCCGGATTGCTCGTCGGCCTTCCAGTGACTGGCCTGCTGTCCGTCTCCGAGGTTCGTGCCGGTGGACAACCCCAGATCCTGGCTCCCGTCCCAGAATTTCTGGGTGGGTACGAGATCGCCGGACATGAGCTGCCGACTGGCGGTGGTGAAGTTGGCCGCTCCGTCGCCCGGAAGAAGGCGGAAGAGATCGAGGCTCGTGGGGACCACCGAAGACGTATTGCCCTGGTTCTTCACGAAATCGATGTCGTCGACTTCACTCGTGAAGCCGAGGGCATGGCCGATTTCGTGGATCACAATGGCTTCGAAGTCGAATTTGCCGGGGGTGATGCCGTCGCTGGAATCGTAGTCGAAGTTGGCTTCGAATCCGGTGCTGAAGGTCATGGTCGCGTCGGCGAAGCCGGCGTCGAAGCTCATGTCGAAGCCCATGGCCTTGAAGGCGGCCTTGGTTGCGGCGACGTTGCCCGAAAAGGTGAAGCCAGGAGGCATGGAAATATTGAACTGAGCCGCGCCGGGGAGTTGAGCCACATAGGCTTCGTCCGCAGCTCGATCCGATACGAGAGCGTTGCGGACCGACGTGTAGTCGGTGAGGAAGGATCGGCTACTGGTTCCGCCCAGGACCCCAGCGCCCAGAGCGGCGAAGTCACCATCGATGGTGATGCTCACCGCATCGCCCAGGAAGCCTTCCCAGACGGCGACCGCACGGTTCCAGGCGGCGAGAGCCAGAGGACGCGCGGTGAGGCCGGGGCCTGCATTGAGATTGATGGTGGTGGCTTTTTTCTCGAGGAGGGGACGCTGGAGCTTCAGGCCCCCCGGCGGCGGAGTTCCGAAGTCCATGGTGACTTCGATGTCGCGGCCACAGACGATCTCGGGCAGAGGCTGGGCGAGAGATGGCGTGGCCAGAAGGGTGATCGCCACGGCCAAGGCCGCGACTCGGAAGGGGAGGGCGAGAGAACGGGAAAGGTCAGGCATTGTTCCTCCGAATGGTGAACTGACATCCATCTGCCATCTGCGATGCAGAACGCGACGACCACGCACCCCTGCTTCTCGCTCGGGTAGGCGAGTCGTGGGCGATCGCTCCTCATGGTTCGGCCGGTTGAGGGGGGGAACCAGGGCTGATGGGATTCGAGCACCAATTGTACCCCAACCGGGGGGTGGTGGGCAAATCTGTCCCCATCTCCTCCCAGACCTTCCTCTCGAATGGGATTCGAAAGGCGCAGAAGGTGTTTTTCTGCACCGTTTTGCAGGCGAAGCAGGCACGGTGCGTGCACGGAAGAGGTCTCGGTCCGAGGACTCCTCTCTGGGTGCTAGGTCATGAACAGATTTCTACGCCTCTCGATTCTCGTTCTCGCCACTGCACTGTGGGTCTCCGCCGCGTGGGCCGAGCGTTGGACCTTTCACGAGTACACCCCCGCGGATGGATTGGCCCAGCTCTACGTCAACTGCATGTCCGAAGACGCTGAGGGCTTTCTGTGGATCGGAACCCAAGCCGGTTTGAACCGATTCAACGGCTCCACCTTCGAGACCTTCACCGTGAATCAGGGGCTGCAGGGAGATTGGATTCACGACATCGAGCCCGCGGCGAGGGGTGGAATGTGGATCGCCTCCAACGGAGGGGTGGACCACATCGACCCCAACTTGGTCATCGACAGAGTCGGACTCCCGATCGAGAACGTGCTCTGCCTGCTCGACCGGGGAGACGGCCGGCTCCTCATCGGTACTCCTCGAGGTTTGGTGGAACTGTCGGGAGAGACGTTGAGTCCGCTTGGACTCGATGCGGGTCTCGAAGGAGTCGCGGTTCTCGACCTCCAGCGCAGTGCAGGGGGACGCTCCTACGCCGTGACCGAGAAGGGGATTTACGAGGTGCGGGGCGAGGACGTCGCTCCGGTTCCCGGCGTGAACGGTCCGGCGAACTTGGTGGTCGTGGGAGAGGGTGATCTCTGGGTGTCGGGGGCGTTCGGGCTCGATCGGATTCAGAACGGGCGTGTCGTACAGCACATCGAGAAGGTCAATGGACGCCCCCTCCCCAGGCTCAACGGTGGAGCGGTGGACCTCCGTGGAGACCTGTGGATCGGTACCAACGGTGGGTTGCTTCGGGTGGGACGCGAAGCGATGGAGTGGATGACTCCGGCCAATGGGCTTCCCTTCGAGGACATTCGAGATGTGCACGTGGACGCGGGAGGATTGGTATGGGTGATGGGTACCGGAGGCATCGCTGTCCTCGCGAACCCGGCCTTTCGCATTTTCACCGAGGCGGATGGTCTCCCCTCCGCGAATGTACGTCCAATCCTGCGCAGCCGTGATGGAACGCTCTGGGCGGGGACGAAGCGGGGGCTCGTGCGCTGGGACGGCGACACCTTCGTGCCGGTGATCCTTTCGCAGGTGCCCCGAAGCGATCGCCGAGTTCTCAGCCTGAACGAGGACCGCGAAGGACGACTCTGGGTCGGAACCGCGGGCGGTCTCTTCTGTCGTGAACCGGGCGCGATGAGCTTTCACCTCGTCGATCCCGTGCAGGTCCGGGGATGGGTCGACAGCGTGGTCGAGGGGCCCGACGGCAGCATCTGGGTCTGTGTGCGGGGTGGATTCCTGGCGCGCAGCCGCGACGGCCGCAATTTCCGCCGGGTTCGAGTCGCCGGTCAGAGTTTCGAGAATGCCCGGGCCTTGGTCCACAGTGATGGAACCCTCTACGTCAGCGGTGATCATGGCCTCTCGAGCTTCGATGGATCCCAATGGCGGACCTGGACGGTCGAAGATGGCCTGGCCGGTCCCCGCCCCTACTATCTGGCTGAAGACCAAGACCACGCGGTGTGGTTCGGTTACCGCTCAGCCCGGGGAGTGACCCGTTTCGACGGGGCTTCCTTCCGGACCTTCACCGCCGCGGAGGGGCTGACGAATCCATCGGTCTTCTCGGTGGGAGTCGATGCCCAGGGCGATATGTGGTTCGGGCACGCTCGAGGCGTGGATCGCTACGACGGGAGCCGCTTCGTCCACTATTCGCCCGCCGACGGATATCCCTCGGACGAGTCGAATTCGGGAGGATTTCTCCTCGATGACGACGGCACTCTGTGGTTCGGAACCGCGGGGGGGCTGGCTCATTTCGATCCGGCCCGCGAAGTCGCCCAGGACGTCGCTCCGAGGATCCGGCTTCAGGATTTGAGATTCGCGGGGATCCCCTTCCTCGATGGCGCGCGTCTCGGGCCTGGCAGTGGAGAACTGCGGGCTACCCTGGCGGTGCTGAGCTACGTGAATCCCCGACAGATCGAGCGTCGCTACCGGATTCTGGGAGCGATCCCACAGTGGCAGACCATCGATGACTACGATCTGCGGGTGTCGAATCTGGGGTCGGGAAACTTCGTTCTCGAGGCCCAGGCTCGCCAGTTCCATGGACAGTGGTCGCCTTCGGCCAAGGTGAGCTGGTCGGTTGCTCCCCCGCTTTGGCGGCGACCTTTCGTGATGGTTCTCGTGGGATTGGTGATTCTGGCCGCTCTCGTGGGTCTCCAACGCTGGCTCTCGGCGCGGCATCGCGCGAGGGCGGAGGCTCTGCAGAAAATGGTCGCGGCCCGAACTCGGGAACTCGAAGATCGGAATCGAGATCTGGAGGCATCTCTCCGGGAGATCGAGAACATGCGGGACGAGCTCCAGAGGCTCAATGCCGAGCTCGAAGAATCGAGCCACGCGAAGACTCAGTTCGTGGCCGACATGAGCCACGAGATTCGGACGCCGATGAATGGGGTCATCGGAATGACCTCGCTGCTTCTGGAGACCGAATTGGACGAGGAACAGACCGAATACGTCCAGATCATCCATCGTTCCGGAGAAAACCTCGTCAAGATCATCAACGAGATCCTCGACTTCTCGAAGATCGAGGCCGGATGTCTGGAGCTCGAGCACGAGGCCTTCGATTTGGATGAGTGTCTCGACATGGCCCTCGATGACGTGGCTCTGCGAAGTGCCAATCAGGGGATCGAGCTCATTCTGGACCGCGATCCCTTGATCTTCCCCCAAAGAGTGGGAGACATTGCACGCTTGCGGCAAGTGCTGGTCAACCTTCTGGGCAATGCCATCAAGTTCACCCGTGAGGGAGAAGTCGAGCTGGTGGTGCGCGAAGTGGACCCCGATCGGCCGGCCCGACTCTACTTCGGGGTTCGCGACACGGGGATGGGAATCTCCGAAGATCAGATTTCGAATCTCTTCGAGGCCTTCACCCAGGCCGACGCTTCGATCACCCGCCAATTCGGGGGTACGGGCCTCGGGCTGGCCATCTCCAGCCGTCTGGTGACGGCGATGGGAGGCAAGTTGGAGGTCCGAAGTGAGCTGGGGAAGGGAACGGAATTCTTCTTCGAGATCGATCTCAGCCTCGATGCCGCCGCGGTCTCCGCGGGGGTGACCTCATCTCCATTGGGCCTGCGGGTCGCAATCTTCGAGGAGAACTCGAGCTTGAGACGGATGCTGATGCGCGGTCTCGAGTCGATGGGTTGTCGGACGGTGTGCCTCGACCACGTCGAAGAGCTCGGTGAGATCGCCAGTCCGAACCAAATCGATGTCGCGGTAGTCTCGTCCACCATGGGCGGAGGCGCGACGCTTCGGGCCCTGGCCGCGATGCAGGAGGAACGCGGCGACGCCGGCATGGCCTTGGTCGTGGTCCTCGACTTCGATCAGAGATTGAGTACCGCGGATCAACGAGCCCAGGTTGGGCTGCGCAAACCCGTGCGACTTCACAGCCTTCGGTCTGCGATCGAAACGGCAATCAGCGTTCGTGCTTGATTCAGCTCCCCGGGGAGGGAAGTGCGTCCATCCGCAGGTGCCAAAGCTCCGATTCTGTCGTAATCTGGACCATGTTGCCCGATCTAGAATCCTACCGATTCCGAGGAGATCCGACGATGAGCTTCGAACTACCCGAGCTCCCCTTCGCCCAGGACGCGCTGACTCCGCACATGAGCGCCGAAACTTTCGAATACCACTATGGCAAGCATCACGCGGCCTACGTCAAGAACCTCAACGCTCTCATTGATGGGACTCCCCTCGCAGATCAGAGTCTCGAAGAGATTCTCGACTCTGCCGAGGGAGGTCTCTTCAACAATGCCGCTCAGCACTTCAACCACAGTTTCTTCTGGAATTGCCTCTCGCCCAATGGGGGGGGCGAGCCCCAGGGAGAGCTCGCGGCCGCCATCGAGAGGGATTTCGGTTCCTACGCTGCATTCTCGGAGCAATTCGCCAAGGCCTGTGCCACTCATTTCGGTTCGGGCTGGGGTTGGCTCGTCACCAAGGATGGCAAGCTCGAGGTGATGAGTACTTCCAACGCGGACTTGCCGTCGAAGCACGGGGCCAAGCCTCTGCTCACCATCGATGTCTGGGAGCACGCCTACTACATCGACTACCGGAATGCACGTCCGAAGTACATCGAGACCGTCATGAAGGAATTGGTGAACTGGGAGTTCGTGGCGTCCCAGCTCTGATTCCCAGGGTCTGACGGGTCCGACGCTGACCAAGGGCCTCCCGACTCCCGTCGAGAGGCCCTTTTGTGTCCTCCGAGGGTGGATATTCGGAGCTAGTTGTCGGAGGCCGTCCCGTTTTGGTACAATCGTTTCCGATTTTCGCCTGTCCTTTCCGCCCTGGTACCTTCGTCCCCCGGGTCGGAATTCCCCTCGCTCGTGAGGCTCTCCATGCGGTTTCGCCCTACGCTGCAGGCCTTGGCCTGTATGGCGTTGTTCACCATTCTGTACTTTTCCTTCTCGTCCCCGGATCCGGCTGCAAACAAGGCTGTTGCCCCCGAGGCCGTCCTTCGCCTCGATGCCCAGATTGCTCAGCTGCAGCGGCAACTGAACCACGTCGATCCGCGGAGCGGAGTCGCCAACAAGTTGCGAGAGAGAATTGCCAAACGGAGAGCCTCGAGAGAGGGTCAACCGCCCGCCGGATACGCGGAAGAGTTCGAACGGATTCTTTGGGAGATGAAGATCCCGGCGGACCGGACCGCTCCCGAGTATGGTCCCGGCTACCGCAAGTACGAACTCGATCGGGCGGTGCGGATGGCCAAAGCGGGTCCCCTGCTGCCCTGGGTCAGTCGGGGACCGGGCAACGTGTCCGGACGAGCCCGAGGTCTGATCGTCGATCCGACCGATCCCTCTGGGAATACCTGGTGGGTCGGCAGTGCGGGCGGTGGAGTGTGGAAGACCACTGACGCGGGCGCCACCTGGACCGTCCTCACCGACGGGATGCCGAATCTCCCCATGTCCACGATCGCGATGAGCCCGAGCAATCCGAACGTGATCTACGCAGGGACGGGAGAGAGTTTCTTCAACATCGACACGATCAACGGCAATGGGATCATCAAATCCGTGGATGGCGGTGCGACCTGGTCGCAGATCGCCAGCACCGTGGACGATCCTCGCTTCAACAACATCGCTCGGATCATCGTGGATCCGGCCGATGCTCAGGTTCTGGTGGTGGCTGCGACCACCGGTCGGTACAAGGAGTCTGTGAATCCGAGCTCGAGCATCCTTCGGTCTACGGATGGTGGAAGCACTTGGACCGAGGTCTATACCGAGACGGATCTGGGATCCTTCAACCGCGTGAAGAAAGTTCAGCAGGTCATTGCGGATCCGACCGACTTCAACATCCAGTATGCAGCCATCGATGAGAAAGGGATCTTGAAATCCACGGACGGAGGACAGACCTGGGCTCTGAGCAACAACGGAATCCCGTCCTTCAACGGACGGTTCGAGCTTGCGATTTCCCCGGTGAATTCCAACTACATCTTTGCTTCGGCCGAGGGCGGAGCCAATTCGGAACTCTACGTATCGATCGACAAAGCTGGTACCTGGATCCAGACCGCGGAGTCGGGAACGGAGCCGAATTGGCTGGGGGCTCAGGGTTGGTACGACAATACCATCGTCTGTCATCCGACCAATCCGGCCATTGTCTATGTTGGAGGAATTCAGCTGTGGAAGATCCAGTTCCCGGGGGGAGTGGGTACGGTAACCCGCAATACCTCGTTGATGAACACCGGTCCGGTGCACGTCGACAACCACAATCTGAAGATCATCAACCCTGGTGGGAGTTGGCGGATTCTGAATTCCAACGACGGAGGAATCGGAGTCAGCTCGAGTCAGGACACGGGATGGTCGAAGCCCACCAATGGATTGGTCACGACGCAGTTCTACGGAGTGGACAAACGACCCGGCGCCAGCGCCTACTTCGGGGGGATGCAGGACAACGGGACCTGGTTCTCGGCGGCGAATCCCACTTCGATCGATCCGTGGACCTTCGCGATCGGTGGAGACGGATACGAGACCTCCTGGCACTTCAATGATCCTCAGAAGATGATCGGCGGATACCAGTACAACGGACTCATTCGATCTCTCGATGGCGGTGAAACGTGGATCGATGCCACCGGCGGTGGCACTATCGACAGTGGAGCGGGCAATGCGCCTTTCATCACCAAGATCGGCAAGTCCAATCTCGACCCCGAGCTCCTCTTCGCGGTGGGAGCGCAGGGAGTCTGGAGATCGACGGACTTCGGCGGTAGTTGGACGCTGAGCGCCATCCCCAGTTCGGCCTGGGGGAGCTTGAGTTCCTTCCACGACGTGCGGGTTTCGCGGGCCAGCGCGGGAGTGGTGTGGGCTGGAGCTCGAATGGATGGGACCGCGCACTTGCAGGTTTCGACGGACGGTGGGTTGACCTTCGCTTCGACGAGCGATTATGGCCTGGTCACCATGGGCGGAATCTCGGGTCTCGCTACCGATCCACATGACGCCAATACCGCTTATGCGCTCTTCTCCTTCGCCCAACGTCCGAAAATTCTGAAGACCACGGACCTGGGGGCGACCTGGACGGACATCAGCGGCTTCGGTGCTTCGTCGGTCAGTTCGAATGGCTTCCCCGACGTCGCGGTTTACGATCTGCTCGTGTTCTCGGATGACCCGAATCATATCTGGGTTGCCACCGAGATCGGCCTCGTCGAGAGCACCGACGGCGGACTGAGTTGGGCGCTCGCGAACAATGGGCTTCCCAACGTCGGGATCTGGCGTCTGATCGAGTCCGAAGACGAGATCGTGATCGGCACCCATGGCCGAGGGATCTGGAGCGTCCAGATTCCCAATTTGATCGCCAACCAAACCTTTGCGCCGCTCCTCGAGCGAGTCACCCAGGGGCCGTCGGGCTTCTTAGATATCGACTTGAATCTGCGCTCGGTCTACGACTCGACGCAGGTCTTCGTGGATGGATCGAAGATCGAGACCCTTCCCGCGAATGCGGCCCATGATCTGGTGACGGCCTCTACCCCGGTGACCGTTGGGGGCACCAAGATCGTGAGTGCACGCGGCTTCCGGGGAGGAGTGGCCTACGATTCGGTATCCAAGAGTGTCGACACCGTGGTGATGGGCCCTCCCGTGTACCAATATGCCAACGACTTCAATGGAGGAGTCAACGACTTCTTCGGCAACGGTTTTTCCGTGGCCACGGTCGGAGGCTTCTCGGATCCGGCAGTGCACACGACTCACCCTTATCCCGACAAGACTACCTTCCAGTATCAGCTCACGGTCCCGATCCGGGTCGCGGGGGGCAATGCGACGGTGGAATTCGACGAAGTGGTGATCGTCGAACCCGGCGATCCCGGAGTTCCTTTTGGGCAGATGGGATTCTGGGACTATGTGATCGTCGAAGGGAGTACCGACGGAGCGAATTGGGTGCCGCTGGCGAACGGCTATGATTCTCGCTTCAATACTGCCTGGCTCAATGCCTACAACTCCGGCACCAACGGATCATCGTTGCTCTTCCGGCATCACAGCTTCGACCTGTTGTCGGTGTTCCAGCCCTACGACGTGGTCCTCCTGCGTTGGCGTCTGGTCGCGGATGAGTCGGTGACCGGATGGGGATGGGCCTTCGACAATCTGCAGATCCAGATGCTGGCGACCCCGGCGCCGTCGGCACCTTCGAAGCTGCAGCTCTCTCAGAACATGCCCAACCCCTTCAATCCCAAGACCGAGATCTCTTACAATCTGCCGGTGCACCAGAGAGTTTCGATCCAGGTCTATGACCTTCGAGGCCGTCTCGTCCGCACTTTGGTCGACGAGGAGCAATCGGGGGGGGCCCACACCGTGACCTGGAACGGACGGGACAACAACGGGTCACAAGCTGCCAGTGGGGTCTACCTCTACCAGATGGTGGCGGGAGATCAGGTGTTGCAGAAGAAGATGCTCCTGGTCAAGTGAGGTGATGGGTTTACGGTGGTGATTCCTGCGCCCTGGCTTCGGCCGGGGCGCTTTTTCGTTGGGCTTGTTTCCGTTGCCGAACGCCGAGATCGAGGGCGACAGAACCCATCTACTCGCCGAACACTCTACAGGTGAGCTGGAGATGGAAGAGGAACGGTTCGTGGTTCAGAATCACCTCTTGCTGCACTCCGGTTCCTTCCACAACTTCTGGCCTTTGAGGAGTGGTCGGAAGGTGCTTCGCGAATGACGGATCGGGGCGGCATTCGATTTGTTCTGATTCTGTTGGCTGCAGGTCTGTGCACACCGGTCGGTCGTGCGGCTGGCGCCGAAGTTGCCGCCCCTCCCGCCCCCGGTGGGATCACGATCGACGGTCGTCTCGACGACAGCGCTTGGCACTTGGCCGGCCACATCGACGATCTGATTCAGCAGGATCCCATGCCAGGCGAGCCAACGGTCTACCGCACCGAGGTCTTCGTGGTGGCCGATCCCGGTGGGCTGACTTTCGGATTCATCTGTCACGATCCGGATCCGACATCCATTGCCGTGCACACCATGACCCGAGATGGCTCACTGCGCGGCGACGACAGCATCACCATCGTGCTGGATCCATTCGGCGATCAGCGTCGCGGATACTCTTTTGCGATCAACGCAGCTGGAGCTCGGGTCGACGGATTGATCACCGGATCGGAGAGCGTGTCCCCGGATTGGGACGGAATCTGGGATGCTGCGACCTCTCGCAGCGTCGATGGCTGGACTGCCGAGTTGCGCATTCCTGCTCAGACTCTGCGGTTTCCAGTGGGCGTCGACCGGTGGGGCCTGAACCTAGAGCGGTTCGTGGCTCGGGATCAGCTCACCCTGCGCTGGGCGGACCATTCGCGAAACGCCCAGCTCTCGGATCTGCGCCGGGCCGGTCATCTCTCCGGAATGAAGATCTTGCGGCAGGGATTGGGAATCTCGGTCAGTCCCTACGGAATCGTGCATGTCGACAAGGAGGAGGGTGCGACGAGGCATGCGGTGACCGGGGACATGGGCGGCGATGCGACCTGGAACCTCACCACCGAGTTGAGCGCGGTGCTGACGGTCAACACTGACTTCGCCGAAACCGAGGTCGACAGTCGGCAGGTCAATCTGACGCGCTTTCCTCTCTTTTTCCCGGAGAAGCGCGATTTCTTTCTCGAAGGCAGCGACCACTTCGAATTCGGCTCCGGCTTGGGGAGGGACTTCGTGCTCTTCTTCTCACGTCGCATCGGATTGTACAAAGGCGAGCAGGTGCCGTTGGACATCGGTGGCAAGGTCCTCGGACGCAGTGGACGCTGGGGTATTGGCCTCTTGGCTGCCCGAACGGGGGCGGGGCGGCAAACCGCATCGGCGGACCTCTACGTGGGACGCATCACCTACGATGTGGATCCCCACCTGACTCTCGGCACGATCGCGACCGACGGGGATCCTGATGGCGTTTCGGACAACACGCTCGTCGGTTGGGATGCCATTTGGCAGACCTCGACTCTGGGCGGAGACAAGAATCTTTCGGTGGGAGGGTGGGCTGCCGCCAGTCGGGACGACCTCCCCAGCCGTCAATCCTATGGCTGGGGTCTGAAAGTCGACTATCCCAACGATCGATGGGATGCTGCCTTCGTCTACCGGGAGTTCGGCGACGGCCTGGATCCGGCCTTGGGATTCCTGCCTCGGCCGGGTACTCGGTGGTTCACGGGGGGCTTTTCCTACCAGCCCCGGCCCGAGGACGGTCCTTTCGGCTGGGTCCGGCAGTTCTTCTTCGAGTGCTATCCTCGTGTGGTCGAGGGTCTCCGCGGACGGACTCAGTCCTGGCGCGTATTCACTGCGCCCTTCAACGTCAGAACCGAATCCGGCGAACATCTAGAGCTGAACTTCGTTCCCCAGTACGAGTACCTCGACGAGCCCTTCGAGATCGCCGAGGGGGTGGTTCTTCCCGTCGGTGCCTACGCTTTCGAGCGCTACCGTATTGAAGTCGAAAGCGCCGAACACCGGAACTTCGTCGCCGCCTCGACGCTTTGGTTCGGCGAGTTCTTCGACGGGACTCTCACCCAGTGGGAAGTGTCGGCCGGATATGCTTCACCCCGCGGCCACCTGCAGTTGGACTTGGTGGCGGAGAACGATTTTGCAGATCTGCCCGAGGGGTCTTTCATCCAGCGGCTCTATCAACTTCGTGCCGCCTACTCCTTCAGCCCGGATCTGATCCTGTCCACCGACACGCAGTACGACTCCGAGTCTCGCAATGTTGGGATCAACGCCAGATTGCGATGGACCATCGAACCCGGCAACGACTTCTATGTGGTATGGATCCAGGCGCTCGAGCGTCCCTGGCGACCGGATCGCTGGAGCCTCGTCCACACCACCGAGGATCATTTGGCTGTGAAGCTGCGATGGACCCTGCGCTACTGAGAGGGGCCACGAGAACGTCGAGGCGCGCAGGGCGAGCTGCCAGGAGCCTTCAGGCCCCCATTTGCTCTCCGAAAGATTTTTCCCCTGGACTGCAACCCCTCAAGTGTATTAGCGTAGTAGGACAGTGATGCACAACGAACGCGACAATGTTCCCTATGCCATGAACCCCTCTTCGGGGGTTCCGGTCTACCGCCAACTCATGGATGCGGTGCGGTCCGACATTGCCTCCGGGCGTCGCCCGGTGGGGAGCATCCTGCCCTCCGTCCGCCTGGTGGCCAAGGAATTGGAGATCAATCCGATGACGGTGTCCAAAGCCTATTCTCGCCTCGAATCCGAGGGTCTGGTCGAGCGTCTTCCCGGTCGTGGGATGCGGGTCTGCGCGCGCCGCACCCAAGCTCCGATCTCCGACCGTCGCAAAGAGCTCGAGCCCTTTGCCCGTCAACTGGTTGACCACGCCTATCGCCTCGACCTCGACGCCTCCGAGATCCGACGTGTTCTCGATCCATTTCTCGCGGAGTTGAATCATGAATGAGTCACCGGTCCTTCTTCGGCAGCTCCACAAGGGCTACGGACGCGGCAAGGAGGTGCTGGTCGGAGTCGACCTCGAGGTCGCACGCGGATCGGTGGTGGGCCTACTCGGTCGCAACGGCGCGGGCAAGAGCACTCTACTCAAGTGCGCGGTCGGACTCCTGCGGCCCGACCGCGGAGACGCCCGGGTCCTCGGGCGTGAAGCCATGAGCTTGGGTGCGGAGGAGAAAGCACGCCTCGGCTATGTTCCCCAGGAGATCGAGTTCTATCCCTGGATGTCGGTGGAGGAGACTCTCGACTACACGGGGACCTTCTATGCGACCTGGAATTCGAGCTATGTCAAGGACACCGCGCGCGAGTGGGGACTCGATCTCACTCGAGGAACTCGGAAACTGTCGAAGGGACAGCAGCAGATGTTGGCCATCCTGTTGGCCATTGGTCACGAGCCGGAGCTGCTGATCCTCGACGAGCCGGCGGCATCGCTCGATCCGGCGGCCCGGCGAAACTTTCTTGCGGCTCTGCTGGGCATGGTCACGGATTTGGAGCAGTCCGTATTGTTCTCGACCCACATCACCAGCGATCTCGAGCGGGTGGCGGATCACGTCGCGATCCTCCAGAACGGACGGATCGGGTTTCTGGGAGAGCTGGACGAACTGAAGGAGCGGGTGAAGCGCATACGCTTGACTTCCCAGACCCCTCTTCCGAGATCACTCCAAGTTCCTGAAGCGATCAGCCTCCGGGTCCGCGGGAACGAAGCCCTGATCAGCGTGACCGATTGTAGCGACGCGCTCGTCGCGCGTTTGGAGCGAGACCACGGGGCGCGAGTCGAAGTGCAGAATCTGAGCCTGGAAGACATCTTCTTGGAGATGCACCATGTCTGATTCTGCGCCGACTGCGTTTCGACAGCTGATGCGGCCACCCATGGCCCGCATCGCCCTGTTGGTCTCGTTGGGTGCGAGCGCAGTGGTCGTGGTGTGGGCCCCTCGCCCCGGAAACTTCAGTCTCGGAGTGGGGGTGGCCAGCTTCGCCTCGATGTGGACGGCGCTTGCGTTCACCACTTCGGTACGGACCCATCTCTTCCGTGCGGGCGCGGCATTGGTGCCCGGATATCGCCGTCGGGTCTACTTCACCTCCTTGGGAATGGCTCTGGCGATTGCGTCTCTCCCGTCGGTGGCTGCCCTGGGGGCTGGAATCAGCTGGCTGACGGTGGTGGCCCTCTCGGCGGTCGGTTTTGCTGTGATCTGGTGTGCATCTCCGCTGCTTCCCGACAATCAGCGTGCGACTTTGAGTTTGGCGAGCGTCGGGTTGGCGGTCGATATCGTAGTCTACGCGAAGCACACCGATGATCAGGCCCAGTACTGGATCGGGATCATGGACCCCATGTGGCAGAAGATTGGGTTGATCGGAGGAGGAGTCCTGGCGATGGTCTGCTTCAGCCGGTGGACGCTCTCCTTGACCGAGGACTCACGGCTCCTCCAACGGTGGTGGACGCGAGATCAGAGAAAGAGTGGGGAGTGCGGCGGGGGATCCGGACTCCCCGCCATCGTCCTCGCGGTCATGCCGGGATTTACGCGTCGCCGACTTCCGGCCCGGGACAACGGACGGACCGACGAAGGCCGACTGCGCCGAGAGCTCTACCGATACTCGCTCAATGTCCTGAGTCCGGCGGGACTGGCCCTGCTCTACCTGCCCTTCGTGATGGTCCTCACCACGGTGAGCATCGGTGGGGACGATCCTACGAATCTGTTCTGGAATCCGAACCTCTTTCTGTTGAACGGCCTCATCGTCTTGTTCGGGGGATTCACACCGAGCCGGATGCGACGGGAACTGCTCAAGCCAGCCTCTCGTCCGGAGTTGATTGAGTCTCTGGTGGTGGCCCTGCGGACCGATGCGATCCGCTTCACTGGATTCTTCTTGACGATGAATCTTGTTCTTCACGCAGTGATGGTCCGCTACGCCATGACTACCATGGTGTTCTGGTTGGGATATGCAATCGCTCCCGCTCTCATGTGTTTTGGTTTCGGGGTTGCGGTCTACGCGTCCCGGTGGACTCAGTGGAGTGGAATGGTCGGCTTTTTCCCAGCATGGATCGTAGCTGCCCTCACCTATGCGATGAATGAGGATGGTGGGTCTACGGCGGACGTGGCGGTATCGCTTGCCATTGGTTTGGGGGTGGCCTTGGTGGGAGTGTTCCTCGCCCGTCGAGGATTGCACTACTGGGAGCGGGCCGAGCTGGGCTAGCGAGGCCGATCGCGACTCCGGGGTGAGTTCCCCGGATCCAACTGCGCCCCCGATTGCTACTCTCCAGAAATCGGAACGTTGGCGTTCTTGCAGAAGCTGTTAGCATGAATTCCCAGCCTTGTTCGGAATCTTTCGTCGGAGGAAGCATGCCACGCGAAATGCCGTACCGCCGTTTGGGCCGCAGTGGACTCAAAGTGAGTCTCTTTTCTTATGGATCCTGGGTGACCTTCGGAACTCAGATGGATGTGGCCGCGGCCTCGGTGTGCATGCGCACCGCCTACGATGCGGGGGTGAATTTCTTCGACAACGCCGAGGTCTACGCCGCGGGGGAGTCCGAACGGATCATGGGTCAGGCCTTTCAGCACGAGGGGTGGCCCCGCGATTCCTTCATCGTCTCCAGCAAGGTCTACTGGGGAGGAGATCGACCCACCCAACGAGGTCTCTCGCGAAAGCATATCCGCGAAGCCTGTGACGGGGCATTGAAGCGGCTCCAGTTGGACTACTTGGATCTGTTCTTCTGTCATCGCCCCGATCTTGAGACCCCGATCGAAGAGACGGTCAGGGCGATGGATGGTCTGATCCGGCAGGGCAAGGTGCTCTACTGGGGAACCTCCGAGTGGACCGCCCAGCAGATTCAGGAAGCACACACCGTCGCGGCGCGTTTTGGTCTGGAGCCGCCTACCATGGAGCAGCCGCAGTACAACATGTTCGTGCGGGAGAAAGTCGAGAAGGAGCTGCTGCCCCTCTGTGTTGGCGCGGGCCTGGGAATGACCATCTGGTCTCCGCTCGCCTCGGGTATTCTCACCGGGAAGTACGCGGAGGGTTATCCCGAAGGTTCTCGGGTCACTCTGGAGGGCTACGAGTGGCTTCGGGACATCTACGAGAGTGAAAAGGGTCGATCTCGCATCGCCAAGGCGGCTCAACTGGAACCAGTGGCCCGTGAGGTCGGGTGCTCGCTGGCCCAATTGGCGCTGGTCTGGTGCGCGAAGAACCCTCGAGTGAGCACCATCATTCTGGGCGCTTCGAAGCTCTCTCAACTCGAGGAGAACCTGGCCGCGTTGGATTATCTCGACCAGGTGGACGATGCGGTCATGGAGTCGATCGAGTCCGTTCTGGACAACCGGCCCGAGCTCCCGACTCAGTTCTGATGGGGATGGGCTTGGCCCGAGCCGGCTTCCTGGTGGTGGGGGTCCTTCTTCTGGCTCTTGGCGGCTGTGGTGGAGGGGACCGGGTGGACGCCCCGCGGGTCCTGATCACCGTGGTCGTGGACGGTCTTTCGACGCGGCAGATGCTTCGACACCAGGAGTGTTTCGACCAGGGTGGATTCCGGCGACTCCTGGACGAAGGCGCATGGTTCGAGCGGGCCAGATTCTCGCACTCGACGACCTTCACTGCGCCCGGCCACGCCACGATCGCCACCGGAGCGACGCCCGCGGAGCATGGGTTGGTGGGAAATGGTTGGTTCGATCGAGAGACCGGTCGACGCGTCTACTGCATGTCCGACCCCGAGGTGCGCAGCGTGGGAGCGGCCAGATCTCGGCCGAGCTCTTCCCCTCGTAACCTTGAGGTCCCGACGCTGGCCGACGTGCTGTGGATGCGCAGCGAGGGGAGAAGCCGATCTCTGGCGGTGTCGGTGAAGGATCGCGCGGCGACGGTCGGGTCCGGACGTCATGGTCAGGCCTATTGGTGGGACAACGGCAGCGGACGATTCGTCACCTCCTCCTTCTACTTCGATGCAATGCCTCCGTGGTGGGAGGACTACTACGAGACCTCCCCTCAGAACGTGCACATCGGACGCGAGAAGATCGATCGCCCCTGCGATCTTCCGTGGCACTCCCTCTATCGAGTGGCCCTCGACTCCCTGCGAGCGCATGGCGTTCGGGCTCGGATCCACGACCGACTTCCCGAGAATGCCACCAAGACCTACTTCCGAGCCCTGAAGAGCTCCCCCTGGGTGGACGAATTGACCTTCGACTTCCTCCGGGAGGCCCTGGCACATTCGGAGGTGGGTCGTGATCCGGACCGGATCGACCATCTCTTCGTGAGCTTCTCGGCCCACGATTATGTGTCCCACAATGTCGGCCCCGATTCTCCGACGGCAACCTCGGTATTGCGTCATCTCGATGCAATTCTGGCCGGCCTCTTCGACGAACTCGATGCGGTGGTCGGACGGGGAGAATGGACCCTGGCCTTCACCGCGGACCACGGTTATCCCGAGACTCCAGAGTCCGAAGAGCTGAGGGGAATCGACGCAGGTCGACTGGATCCTCGCAGACTGGGTGCGGATCTCGATCGGTATCTCGACACGACCTTCGCCGAGCACGACTGGATCGAGCACTGGTCGGTGCCGACCTTCTACCTGGACATCCCCCGTGATTTCGACGAGCGCGAAGTGTGGCGGGTGGCCCAGGGCTGGCTCGAAGTCCAACGTGGAATCCAGGCGGTCTTTCGGCGAGATCAATTGGTGGCGGAGACTCCGGCGGATTCGCTCCTGACCGCGGCTCGTCACAGCTACTCGCCTCGTCGGAGCGGCGACCTTCTGGTGGTCCAGCGGCCGAACTGGTACTTGCTCGGCGATCCCCTGGCCGATGTGTGCACCCACGGATCTCCTCATCCCTACGACCGGGAGGTGCCACTGATCTTCTTGGGACGCGGGGTGCGAACAGGACACTACCGTGACCCGGCCGAGATTCGGGACCTCGCGCCGACTCTTCTCGCCCTCGCTGGAGAAACACCGGCATCGACGATGAGTGGCAAGGTATTGGGGGCGGCGCTGCGCGGAAGCCGATTCAGATCGGCGGACGGCGCAAGTGCCAGTCGGTGACGGATTGGTAGGCCGCGGCCACCGCGAGGAGAGGTCCCTCTCTGTAGTTGCGCCCCACCAAGGAGATGCTGGTCGGAGTGCCATCCTCGCGGAAGCCGTTGGGAAGGACGACGGTGGGGTGTCCGGTGAGATTCGTCACGGTGAGGGATCCCCCGCCGAAGCTGGGCGTGAGATAGCCATCGAGATCACCGAGACTCTCGTCGAAAGCGCGCACGAGTTCTTCTCGAGCCCGCTGGGCCTGCACATACTGGACTCCGGGAACGAGTTGGGCGGCTCGGAACACATTGGGCCAGGCCTGCTCCACCTGACGCGTGAGTTCGTCGTCACGATGGGTGCGGGTGAGCTCGTCGAAAGCGGCCGCGGCTTCGACCTCGAGCACCACGAGCATGTCTCCGACCGGCAGGTCGGGGAGCTCCATTGCCTCGAGCTTCATCCCCAGGTCACGTAGCGCGTCGAGGACCGCGGCGTCCGCAGCCTGCTGCGGTGATTCGGCAGCGAAGGCACTCTGGTGGTATCCGAAGCGGAACCGCCCGGGATTGGATGGACCGCGCCAGTCGATGGGATGGGTCACGGCGTCGCGGTCGGATCCATCTGCTCCGGCAATCGCTTCGAGGACCAACGCGGTGTCGCCCGCGCGTCGGGCGATGACTCCGATCTTGTCCATGCTCCAACTCAGGGCCATGCAGCCCGTACGCGGAACGCGACCGAAGGTCGGCCGGAGCCCGGTCGCGCCACAACGAGCACAGGGGGAGACGATGGATCCCAGGGTTTCGGTGCCGAGGGCGAAGGGAAGGGCCCCGGCGGCGACAGCGGAGGCGGACCCGGCGGAACTGCCGCTGCTGCCCTGCTCGGGATTCCACGGATTGCGAGTCATTCCTCCGAACCAGACATCACCCCAGGCCAGGGCGCCGACACTGGTCTTCGCGACCAGGATCGCTCCCTGGGCATCGAGTCGACGCACGACCTCCGCGGTCCGATCGACATGCTGATCTCGGTAGGGTGCTGCGCCCCAGGTCGTTGGATATCCTTCCACCGCCAGGAGATCTTTGGCACCCCACGGAATCCCGTGGAGCATTCCACGCCACCGATTGCGAGAGATCTCTTCGTCGGCCCGGGCCGCCTGTTCCAGGGCTCGCTCTTCGGTGAGAGTGATCACGAAGTGCAATTGGGGATCGAGTTGCTTCAGCCTCTTCAGCGCGAGTCGAGTCAGCTCCGTGGCGGTGATCTCGCGCCGACGAATCCAATGAGCGAGGTGAGTCACCGGAGCAAAGAGAAGATCCTGCTCGGAACTGGGGGGACGTAAGGAGGGCTTGGCCGAGCCAACGTAGCGCAGTTCACGGAAGGCGCGCCCGACATGGCGTTCGCCCTCGGCCAGCGGTTGCAGCTTCAGGCTTTCCACGTCGGGGGCCAAGGGACGAAAACTCAGGCCCATGGGAGCGGAGTTCGGCAAGCGCAATTCTCGCAGGGAATCGAGGCTCTGCAGGTGCTCCGCCACACTCTTCCGCATGAGTTCCCGCTCATCCGCCGTGAACTCCAGTCCGGCGAGCTCTTCGGCACGCTCGATCACCTCGAGGCTGATCTCTCGAGACTCGGAGTCCTCTTGGGCGAGGGCCAGCGAAGGTGCGAAGGTGTGCAGAAGGGTCAGGGCGGCCGCGCGCCCCAGGAATTCCCGCCGAGTGGGTCCGGTATCTGTGCCACCGACCATGGAATCGACCTCGTTGGGTGGGGGAGAGTCCACAGGCTCGAGGAGAGAGCGCCACCGCAGGGTGACGCTCTCAGCGTCTGGCGTCAACGACCGCCTTGCTGCCAGTCCTGGAGGTAGTTCCGAACGGACGAGCTCTCCCTCTCTCGCATTTGGGCGCAATGGGTGATTTGCTCGGCCACTTTGGCCAGTGTCCGCTCGTATCCCGGAATGTCGTCCTTCTTGGTGGCGAAGAATTCTCGAGCGTCCGCAACGCGCGCTTCATCGCAACCCATGGCAAAGTAGGGGAGGAACGCGCGGTACATCTCCGGAATCTTCTCGGATATCGCGTCGAAGTTCTGCTGGAACCAATGCCACATGAAGTCTGGATTCTCCAGGTTCGTCTGCGCGACTCCCATGGGTATGGTGAAGACCTCCTGGGGACGGGTGGGGCCTTGGAGGGTGTAGTGCAGCGCCGCCTCTTGCATGGCGTGATCGTCGAAGTGTCCCATTGCAGCCAGGAACCGGCTCCTCTCTGCGGGAATCGTCGCGCTTTCGAAGCCCTTGCGGAAGGCATTGTAGAGACGCCATCCCCCGTGAAGCGCAGCCACTTGGAGGCAAGTGCCGGCGATCGAGGGGTCCACACTGCTGTGATCCTCCAGATAGCGGTCGGTGACCTCTCTGGCGAAGGCCTGGACTTCGGCATCATCGGCATAGAGACCCAGCCACTGGATCAGCGATGGACGGAGGAGGTTGATCGCTTCGTCCTCTCCATCCCGCGCACTCAGACCATATCGCTTCAGAATGGGACGTAGGGTGGATCTCACGTACTCCTGGAATGCGGGCAGGTCCTCGTCGGTCACGAAGGCAACCCGCACTTCGCTCAACGAGACCAAGGCGGCGTCGATGACCTCCGGTGCGGAATCTTCGCAGAGAACCCGCGATAGCTCCAGGTAGCTTCCGCCGTCGAGGCGGCCGGCGTCGAGCTGCGAGGTGAGGACCCCCACCAGGGCGACGCGCTCTCGCAGACTCAGGTTCTGCGCGGAGTCTTCGACGAGCGAACGCAGTTGATCGGGATCCAATTCCCAACGGTAGTATCCTCGCTCCTCATCGTTGGGATGGATCCACCGAGGGTTGGCACCACCGGGGAGATCCACGATCTGGGATCGGTCGGAGAGCAAGAGCCGTTGAGTGTGGGTCTGGTGGCCGTCGGACCAGCGGAAGACGATGGGGATGATCCAGTTTCGCTCGGCCGCGAGCTCCTTGTCGAAATTCGAGAAGCGAGTCTGCACGAATTCGAGACGTCCATCGCCGAGCTGGTTCACGCGCACATTGGGGATGCCCGGTTGGTCGGTGAATGTGGACATCGCGCTGGCGACGTCCATGCCGCTTGCGCGCCCAAGGGCTTCGAAGAGGTCGCTTGCGGTGGCATTGCCCTCGGCATTGGCGGAGATGTAGCCGCGGACTCCCTCCTGGAAAGTCTCCTCGCCGAGGAAGGATTCGAACATTCCGAGGACCGCGGCGCCCTTCGAATAGGTGATCCCCGCGTCCATGCTCTCCATGTTCTCGTTGCCGTAGACCGGCGCGCGGATGGCCCGAGTACTCTCACGAGCATCGATGGACTTGGCCATCTCTGCCGATTCGACGGAGGTCGCCGCCAAATGAAACTCGGGAAACACTTGGTCGGTGATCTTGTTGCCCAGCCAAGTTGCAAAGGACTCGTTCAGCCAGAGGTCATCCCACCACTGCATGGTGACGAGATTGCCGAACCACTGGTGGGCCAGCTCATGGGCATTCACCGAAGCCAGCCGTCGCCTCTGACTCGCGGTCACCGACTCTGGGTCCAAGAGGAGGATGGTGTCACGGAAGGTGATGGCTCCGGGATTCTCCATCGCGCCGGCCCAGAATTCGGGAACGGCGATGAGGTCGAGCTTCTTGTAGGGATAGGCGCGGCCGAAGTAGCGCTCCAAGGCATCGACGATCGGGGGAGTCAACTCGACGGTGGTCTGGGCCAGGTGACCTCTTCCCTGGGCACAGACGACTCGGGTGGGGATCTTCATGCCTGGGACCTCGACGGTGTCGAAGGGACCCACCGCGATGGCCAGGAGGTAGCTCGGGAGAGGAGGTGTCGTCTCGAAGGTGGTCCGGACCATGCCTCCATCCAATTCCGCCGTGGTTTCGATCGGAGTATTCGAGAGCACCATATCCGAGGCGGGCGCGGTGAGGACCAATTGCCAGGGGATCTTGAACTCGGGTTCGTCGAAACAGGGAAAGGCGCCACGGGCGTCGGTGGCCTCGAATTGGGTGAAGAGGTAGGGGATATCCTCGTACTCGAGCCGATAGAGGCTGTGAGCACGGGTGTCGAAGTCGTTGGAGAAGGTGATCCTGAGGTCGTATCGCCCGCGAGGGATGATCCGGTCGGAATGCAGGGTGAGCAGCCCCGATTCTCCTTCGGTGGCCGAGAGCCGCCAACGGTCATCGCGCTGATTCAGTCCAATCGATTCGAGGGTCATCTCCCGGGCGTGGATCCGGAAACTATCGATGTCAGCGGTGACCTCGATCGCGATCCGTACTTCACCGCGATAGTTGTTGAGGGACGGGTCCACACTGAGCTCGATGTCTTCGTAGAGCGGACGGACGACACTTCCCAGGCGAAAGGGGTCGTCGGCGGGATCTTGGGCCTGGGCCTGAACGGCGAGCAGGAGCAGACACAGCCCCAGCCAGGGGAGAGTTCGGCGGTTCATGTGGATCTCCGAAGAGAGAGTTGGATGCTGCGATTCGGGGGGCGACGAGTGTAGAGTACGATGCGGTGGCAAGACAAGTTTCAGCTGAGGAGGGGCTTCGATGCCCGAATTGCCGGAAGTCGAGCGGGGTCGACGCATTGCGGAGCGGGTGGCCGAAGGTCACCGGATCCGCCAAGTGTGGTGCGCCGACGATGAGATCGTCTTCGACGGCGCCGCCCCTGAAGAGGTGGAGGCGCAGCTGGTGGGGCGCCGGGTCGAGGCGGTCCGCCGTCGAGGAAAGCAGTTGTGGTTCTGCCTCGATCGTCCTCCGCATCCTCTTTTCCATTTCGGGATGACCGGCGCCTTTCGCGTACCGGATCTCGCCGCGCTCCCCCTCGTCTCGAGCCCTCGAGGTGGGGAGGGCCCGCTTTGGCCCCCTCGATTCGCCAAGATCCATCTGCACTTCGAGGGTGGGGGAGAGCTGGTCATGACCAATGCCCGCCGCCTCGGACGCATTCGCTTGCGAACGAATCCCGAGGCGGAAGCGCCCATTTCGAAGTTGGGCTTCGATCCCCTCTACGAGATGCTTCCCCCGCGAGATTTTTCCCTCCGGCTGCGGGGCCGTAGGGGATGTCTCAAGAGCGTGCTCCTGGATCAGGGCTTCGTGGCAGGAGTGGGGAATTGGATTGCCGATGAGGTCCTGTACCAGGCCCGGATCGATCCTCGGAGGAAGGGCGTCGAATTGAGCGAAGCCGAGGCCCGTCGAGTGGGCCGGGTCCTCGCCCGCATCATTCGGCGGGCAGTGGAGGTCGACGCCGAGAAGGACCGCTTTCCTCGGACCTGGCTCTTTCACCGTCGGTGGGGCAAGCGCGCCGGGGCTCGGAGCGCGCGGGGTGAGCCGATCGAGTTTCTGCAGTTGGCGGGTAGGACCACGGCATGGGTGCCCTCCGTGCAGCGTTGATCCCGAGAGAACCGCGGTCTCCGGGGTGCGGCGACTTGTCTCCAGGCCCACTCCCGACTAGCATGGTTCCTTCGAGAGGACCGGGACCACCACGGAGAAGGAAGCGGAATCGATGTCGCTGGAGAAGCTCAACGAGGCGCTGCGCCGAGAAGTGTCGAAACTGGAAGGCGAGGGCCGAGCCAAGGCTCGGGAGAGAGTCATTGTGGGATATTCCCCACCGAAACCTCCTTATGGTCCCCGGTATCGATTGCAGGACAGCGATCGGGACTACCTTCGAATGAACTCCAACAGTTATCTCTCCCTCTCTCACGATCCCAGGATGCTGGAAGCAGCGGATGAAGCAGCCCAGGAATTCGGAGTCGGGCCGGGGGCCGTACGTTTCATCGACGGTACCTTCTCTCATCATGTCGAGCTCGAGAACGCCATCGCTGACTTCCTGGATCGACCGGCCGCCAAGATCTTCAACTCCGCCTACACCGCGAATCTGGGGCTGGCTCTGGCCATCCAGACCAAGGAAACCTATTGGATCGGCGATGAGCTCAATCACAATTGCATCATTCGAGCGATGCGCATTTCGAATGTTCCCCGCGAGAACAAGGCGATCTACCCGCACAACGATGTCGGGGCTCTGGTGGCCGCGCTCGAGGGAGTTCCTTCGTCCATCCGTCGGGTGGTGGTGATCTTCGACGGAATCTTTTCGATGCGGGGGGACAACGCCCCCATGGAGGAAATCCACGCCGCGATCGAGCCCTATCGTGATCGCTTCGCAGAAGGTCTGGTCACGGTCGTCGATGATTCCCACGGGATCGGAGCCTACGGTCCACGGGGACGGGGAACCGAAGACCACTGCGGGAGCCGGGCCGACGTGGTGGTGGGGACCTTCGGCAAGGCCTTCGGTGTCAACGGGGGCTTCGTAGCCGGGAGCGAGGAAGTCGTCGAGGCGATCCGCCAGCGGGCGGACACCTACATTTATACCAACCCGCTCAGCGTTGCGGATTGTGCCGCGGCGCGGGTGGCATTGGAGATCGCCGACAGTGAGGAGGGTCAGCAGCGCTTGTCGAAGCTCCATGCGCGGGTGGCCCAGTTCCGCGAAGGCATCGAGGCGTTGGGAATGGAGTCCATTCCGGGACCACATCCTGTCGTGCCTCTACTGGTGCGTGAGAGCCAGAAGACCAAGGACATGGTGATGGACTTCTACGAGAGCGGGATTCTGGTGGTCGGCCTGGCTTTCCCGGTGGTACCGAAGGGGGACGACACCATTCGATTTCAGATCAATGCTGCCCACACCGAGGCCGATGTCGACCTCGCTCTGGACGTGCTGAAGCGCTGGAAGGCCTGAGGGTATGGCCCGACTGGGATGGCGGCGGCTCTTGGTCGCGATCGCCGCGTCGATTCTCTTCGTCTTCGTCCTCGAGGGGATTCTGCGCGGAGTGGGATCCGGCGAAGATCGATCCCTGTTCCGCTCCGCCGAAGTCGAAGGAGGGAATGTCTGGACCATCAATCCAGATTTCTTCGACCTCTTTTTTCCCCCTCCACTGCGACCAGTACCTCTGCCTCTCAGCGTGCCCCGGGCAAAGCAGGCCGGCGAAGTTCGAGTGGTTCTCCTGGGTGGATCGGCGGCGATGGGAAGCCCCGCTCCGAGCTACGGCATGGCCCCGATGCTCGAGGAGTGGCTGCGTAACCGTCATCCCCAGTCGCGGATCGAAGTCCTGAACCTTGCCAGTCGGTAGGTCAACTCTCTCGTGGTGCGGGAGATGGCCGAAGCAGCTACGGCTCTCGATCCAGATCTCTTCGTGCTCTACCTGGGAAACAACGAAGTCACCGGGCCCTTCGGCCCGGGGACGGTCTTCACCTCGACCAGCCCACCCCGGTTGGGAGTGGGGGCTTCGATCTGGATGCGAAAGAGTCGGGTGGGACAGCTCCTTCGCCGGGCCAAGGGCGCGTTCTCGCCGGCGACCTCGCAGGTCCGAGGGACGGGTATGGAGGTCTTCGTCGATCGGCCGGTCGCCGAAGACGATCCGGCGATGGACCGCGTCTACGAGAGTTTCCGATCCAATCTCGAAGCCATTTGCGATCTGGCCAAGAGCAATGGTGTGCCGGTGGTGCTTGCGACAGTGGGGACGAATCTGCGTCACTCTGCTCCCTTCGCGTCGCTCTCCGTGTCGAAGATCGAGGATATCTTGGGCGAAGAGCTCGAATTGCGGCAGTCGGGAGACTATCGCGGGGCCGCTCAGAAGATGCACGCAGCGGTGGAGCTGGCTCCGGACTGCGCCGAAGTCCACTACCGCCTGGGGCGTCTGCAACTGGCATTGGGAGATACGCTGGTGGGACGGCAGGAGTTGATCCGGGCTCGCGACCTGGATTCGCTGCGTTTTCGAGCCGATTCGCGGATCGAATCGATCATTGCCGAAGTCGCCCGTGATCGCGCGAAGCAGGGGGTACACTTCGTAGACGTGGCGGCCGACCTCGATCGAGGAAGCTCCTACGGAATCGCAGGGCGGGAGTTTTTTCTCGACCATGTCCACCTCGATCTGAGGGGCAACCATGCGGTGGCTTCGGCGCTGGGGCCCGCGGTGGAGGCGGCGTTGTCGGCCACGAGATCGGATTGGTCGGCAGCCGAGAGCTCGGACAAAGCTGGAGGTCTTTCGGTGTCGGCGACGGCCCAATACCTGGCCTACACGCCCTGGACTCGGTCGGACCTGCTGCGGCAGGTGATGGCAGAGACCCGGGTTCCTCCATTCGTGAATCAGAGTGATCACGAGGAACAGCTCGGACGCTTGAAGTCGGAGGTGCAGAGTCTCGATACGCTCTTGGGGCAGCAGGACCTGTCGAATCTCTGGCCGATCTACGCCCAGAGTCTGCGACGCCATCCCGGAGATGGAATCCGCATCTATGAGGCGGCTCGCTTTCTCCAGTCGGGTTTGAAGGATCCCGAGCGTGCGGAATCCCTGTGGCGCGAGGTCACTCGGATCCTGCCCCACTTTGCGGCAGCGTGGAATTCTCTGGCCGATTGCGTGGCCGCCCAGTCGCGACCGGCTGAAGCTCGAGAGTTCTTGGAGCGATCTCTCGATCTCGATCCAGCCCAACCCCAGGTGCTGTGGAATTTGGCCCGGCTCCTCGAATCCTCCGGGAATCCGGGGGCCGCGACCCAGCGATTGAGAGAGCTCCTGCGTTTGGCTCCGGAGAATGTCGCCGCTCAACGCATGCTGGAGAAGCTGGATCGCCGATGAGTTGCCGGGTCCTCTTCGTATGCATGGGGAATATCTGTCGGTCTCCCTTGGGGGAAGGGATCTTCCGCTCCTTGATCGAAGAAGAAGGCCTGACCGCGGAATTCGAAGTCGATTCTGCAGGGACCGGAGCTTGGCACGAGGGGGAGGCGCCCGATCCGAGGTCGGTGGAGGTCGCCCTTCGCCACGGGATCGATCTGTCGGAACAACGGGCCCGACCGGTGATCGAAGAAGATGCGGAGCGCTTCGATTGGATCCTGGCCATGGACCGTGAGAACCTTTGCCAGCTCCACGCCCGCTTCGGCTCTCGCGAGGGGCTCGAGCTGCGCCTTCTGAGGGACTTCGATCCCCTGCCGGGCGATGAAGTGCCGGATCCCTACTACGCGGGCGCGGACGGATTCGAGGAGGTCTACAGGATGATCCAGCGATCTTGCTGCGGCCTCTTGGACCGTCTCCGGGCCTGAGGTCTACCATGTTGAGCGAGCAGAGTCTGCGGACGATCATGCGCCGTGCAATCTCGGTCGACGCAAGAGAACTGGAGTGGGAATCCGCCGGAGCTTCGTCCTTCCATTCCACCTATCATCTGCTGGTCGACGGAGAGAGATACTTTCTCAAACTGAATGCCTCGGCTCAGCCCGGACATTTCGAGGCCGAAGCGGCGGGCCTGCGAGCCCTGAAGGCCGCAGCCCCATCCTTGAGGATTCCCGAAGTCTTCGGCTTCGCTGACGGATCCTCGGAGGGAAGTTTCTTGATCCTGGAGTATCTGGACCGCGGTCCATCCGACGCGCAGTGGGCGGAGAAGCTGGGGCGGGGTTTGGCCGAGATGCACGCCCCTCGACCTCTCGAGTCCTATGGATTCGAGGTCGACGGATACTGCGGCCGAACGGTCCAGCCCAATCCTCGGAGTGCCTCGTGGGTCGAGTTCTACGGACAGCATCGTCTCCGGCATCTCGGCGATCTCGCTCGAGCGGGGGGGTTGCCGGCGGCCACTTCGTCCCGGTTGGAGACCTTGGTCGAGCGCCTCGACGAGTGGATCGGCGAGACGGAGGGTCCGTCTCTGATCCACGGTGATCTCTGGTCGGGCAATGCCATGGCCTTGAGAGGGGCAGAAGCCGCATTGGTGGATCCGGCGGCCCATTGGGCGGAGCGCGAGGCCGAGTTGGGAATGATGGCGCTCTTCGGGGGTTTTCCGCCGCGGGTGTGGGAGGCCTACCAAGAGGTCCGGCCGCTCCGACCCGGCTGGCGTCATCGGCTGGGCCTCTACCAGCTCTATCATCTGCTCAACCACTTCGTTCTCTTCGGCGGCCACTATGCCGCAGAAGTGGACCGAGTCCTGCGGCTCTATGTGGGCTGAGGTGGGGCGCGTGGGAGGTCCGCGCCCCGACTCCCGACCAGTGCCCCTAGGGGATGGTGACTCGAGTGATTTCCAGAAGCGGATCGTTGAGATTCGCGGGTGAGAAGGAACCGCTGAAGGTCTGCGGACTCCCATTGACCACCACGGTGACGATCCAGGGCAT
>JAJRXK010000068.1 GCA_024276305.1 Candidatus Krumholzibacteriota bacterium | reverse complement strand
GGAGCGATCCCATGAGCCAATAGCTGATGTGACCGGAGGGCACCCCGGTCCATCGCTGCTGGGAGTGGAGAAGATCGGCCGGGGTGATGTCCCCTCGGTGTTTCCAGGCGATGGTCCACAGCTGTTGGGTCGAGGGCCGAAGGAAGTAGACGGCTCCCCGAGGAAGGGGCTCGTACTGTCGTGAGGGATCGAATCCCAAACGCACCGCTTCGCGGAGGGCCTCGCCTCCCTCCCGCAAGAAGAGCTTCTGAGTGTAGGCCTGACCGAGATTGTAGTAGGGAGTCGCCCGGGTGGAGTCGAGAGCGACACTCCGCTGAAAGCCCGCGACCGCGCGGTCGACATTGCCCAAGAAGAAATGGTTGCAGGCGACATTGTTCGTGCTGACGGCGTCGCCGGGTCGTTCTTCGAGGTTCGCGAGAAAGGATTCATTGCTCCAGAGAAAGTCCCCCCGTCGGGCCTGGACCAGCCCGCGGGCCAAGAGGAGGTCCGCAGAGTCGGGCCTGCGTCTCGCCCGTTGGTCCTCGATGTCCTGGAGGAGAGCCTCGGTCGGGGCCTCGTAGGCCGATCGCTCGACCAGTGCGGGAATGCTGGTGGGGTCGCTTCCGACCAGCGCGGCTCCGAAGGGCCCCGAACGCAGACCCTGGGTGGCGAAGAAGAGGAGGAAGCTGGCCAAGAGGATCCGCGTTCGACGCTCGCCGTGGAGCCACAGCAGAGGGGTCGTGGCCGCGATCCACACCACCACTCCCCATCCCAACGCGAGGGTGGCCAGAAGGGGAATCCAGAGCAGGCGCATCCGGCCCTCGAGATGGTGGTCTCGATCCACCCGTGCGGCCAATCCGTGGTGGACGAAGGGGAGATAACGCAGCAGGAGTCCGAGGTAGATCCAGAAGAAGGCGATGAGCAGGGCCAGATCCAGGCCCAGGAGCAGGTTCCCGGCCAGGAAGCTCTGGTTGCGGTATCCCCGAAGCCGTCGGGAGAGGGCATCGACGAATTCCCCGAGGAAGGCGGGATCTCCCTCTCGGAGCAGGATCCAAGCTCGGAGGTCCAAGGGAGGAACGAAGCTGCGGTCGAGACGGGCCGATTCCTCCAGGCTCTTCATGGCCGCGATGTGATCTCCGGCTTCGAAGAGGGCCTTGCCCTCGAGGTAGCGGCTCCGGGCATCGGCGGCATCGTAGGCGTGGACTTGGAGCAAGCGACTCCATTGGTCCGGATCCTTGTCCTGGACGGGGGAGGACGCGGCTCCAAGGGCAGCAGAAGGCATGGCCGTGACCGCGACCACCAGCAGAATGCCCCAGCGAAGACGGGGGCAGAATCTGCCGCACGGGCTAGGGGTAGAGGACCGTTCCCTCAATGCACCGCTTCTTTCGTGACCGTTGAGGTCCTCGTGGCTATGCTTCGGCCGAATTCTCGGACCTCCTTCCCGCGGTCGTCCGACCGGCGGTGGAGAGGACCTTGCCGTCGGTCGGAGAGCGCAAGGACCGTGCCCGACACGGGAAAGGATCGGCTTCTCGGTGGAACACCCCTCCTCGTCGCTTTCGGCGGCTCTTTCGCGGCCATCCGCTCATCGGCGACTGCAGGCCCGGCGCGCGGTCCTGGCGATGGCGGCGGCGGTGGGTCTGGGGATCCTGGCATTGCAGCTGGGATACCCCCCAACCCCCGCCCGGATCGCGCTGATCGGACGACTCACGGTGGGGGCCGCGGGGCTGATCCTGGTCGAAGTCGGACTGGGGCTTTCCCTGGCCCGGCGGCGCCTGCGCTACCTCCGCCGTCGGGGACCGGTCCTGGCTCTCCTGCTGGGTATCGGAGTCGAGGCCCTCCTCGAGAGCACCGGACATCTGGAGGGCGCTCGAGTCCTCTCGCGCTTGCCGTTGGTGGGAGTGCTCGGGGTCTATGTGGTGGGCTTGCAGGCCTGGCTGTGGATGGCCCTGCTGCTGGAGGCGGCCCGGCTGAATCGACAGCTGGCGCAATGGCGGGTTCGCCCCGCCCGGTTGGTGGGAGCCTTGTTCCTGGTGCTCATCCTGTTGGGGACCGCGCTGCTCCGTCTTCCCCGGGCTACCGCCCCGGGAGTCGAATTGAGCTGGCTCGACGCGCTGTTCACGGCCACCAGCGCGGTCTGCGTCACCGGACTGACCGTCGTCGACACCGCGGAGGCTTTCACCCCGGTGGGACAAGCTCTGATCCTGGTGCTCATCCAACTGGGGGGACTGGGGATCATGGCCCTCACCGGTTTTCTCGCGGTGACCCTGGGACCGGGCCTGGGGATTCGAGAGAGGAGTGTCCTCGCGGACCTCCTCCAGGCCGATGTGGCGTCCCATGTGGCTCGGTTGCTGCGCAGGCTGGTGACCTGGACGGTGGTGATCGAGGCCGCGGGCGCACTCCTGCTCTGGGTTCCCATGCGCCACCTCGATGGGGAGCGGGGGTGGTGGCACGCGATCTTCCACAGCGTCTCCGCTTTCTGCAACGCGGGCTTCTCGACCTTCTCCGACAATCTCGCATCGGCCACTGCCTCGCCCGCGGTCAATGCGGTGGTGGCCACCCTCATCGCCCTGGGGAGCATCGGAGTACCGACCCTCGCCGCGACCCTGATCTGGTGGCGCGGACGCCGGGCCGGGCACTACCGTCCCCTGGCGAGCGGAGTTCGGGTGGTGTGGGTTGCTTCCTTCGCACTCTGGTTGGGGGGAGCGGGGTTTCTTCTCCTTCTCGACCGAGGGGGGGGGTTGTCGCAGCTTTCGTGGGGGCCACGAGCCATGGCCGCCCTCTTCCAATCCGTGACCGCGAGGACGGCGGGCTTCAACACCGTGGACATCGCGTCGCTCTCCGAAGGGGCCTTGCTCCTGTTGATGCTCCTCATGTTCGTCGGTGGCGCCCCTGGAGGCACCGCCGGAGGGATCAAGGTGACCACGGTGTCGGTCCTACTGGCGACGGTGCGGTCGATGGTGCGGGGAGAACGCGAAGTTCTGCTCTTCGGGCGGGCGGTGGACGAACAGAATGTGCGGGAAGCCCTGTCGTTGGCCCTGGTGGCGGGGTTGGGGGTGGTGGTGGCCCTCATGGTGCTGTTGTGGTTGGAGAGCGGGTCCTTCCTCTCCTTGGCCTTCGAGACGGTTTCGGCCCTCTGCACCACGGGGTTGTCGACGGGGATCACCTCCGAACTCTCTTCGGCGTCGCGGTGGATCGTCATTCTGCTGATGTTCGTGGGCCGGGTGGGACCGCTGACCGTCGCGCTGGCGGTGGTCCTTCCCCGTGCGGGTCGAGTACGCCATCCTCGCCAGCGAGTTCCGGTGGGTTGATCCACACCGAGTGGTTGGGTTGTCAGGCCCCAAGGGGTCTCCTATACTGGCCGCTCTTTTCCGAAGGGGGAATGGTCCTCCCGGGGCTCGGGGATTCGCCCGCGGGTCGAAGCACACTCAATCAAGGCTGGACCTTCATGGCACATCAGATCGCGGTGATCGGTCTGGGACGCTTTGGACGCAGTGTTGCGCTCACCCTGGCCGAGGCCGGAGTGGAAGTGCTGGCGGTGGATCGGGACCTGGACCTGGTGGAGGAAATCGCCGATCGAGTGAGTGCGGCGGTGGCCTTCGATGCCACCTCGACCGAACAGTTGCGGGGATATGCGGTCGATCAGATGGATGCGGCGGTGGTCGCAATCGGGGAGCACTTCGAGGCCACGGTCCTCATCACTGCAATCCTGCAGCAGATGTCCTTGCCCCACATCGTGGCTCGGGCCTACGACGACACCCAGCGCAGAATCCTCTCGATGATCGGGGCCCACGAGGTCCTCAATCCCGAGGAGGAGATGGGAGTTCGGGCGGCTCAGGGTCTCCTGCGTCACGATGTCATGGACTTCATCGACCTCCCCGAGGGCTACGAGCTTCGCCAATACGTGGTCGGGTCCGAGCGTGACGGAAGGTCGTTGGGGGAATTGCGGCAGGCCTGTGGGGAGGAAATCCTTATCTTGCAGCTCACCCGGCGTCAGACCTCCTCGGATTCTGGCGCTCAGCAAGAGGATCCGGAGAACGCAACGGACCCGTTGCAGCGCATTCCCATCCCCTCCGACGACACTCTCGTCGCCGAGGGAGACACCCTGAGCCTCGTGGGGGCCACCTCCGCGCTGGATCGTATCTGAACCGGAGTCATCGACTCCAAGGACATACCATGGCCATCGATCATCTGCACACTTGGATCCACGAAATCGCCGACCATGCCGGCGAGGAGGTTACGCTGCGCGGATGGGTGCAGAAGAATCGAGTGATGAAGAAGCTCGTCTTCTGCGTGGTGCGGGACGGAACCGGAATCTGTCAGGCCGTCATCACCCGGGGTGAGGTGGACGATGCGATGTGGGAACGAGCGGTCTCGCTGACCCAGGAGTCCTCGATCGAATTGCGGGGAATCGTCCAGGCCGATCAACGGGCGCCCGGGGGTTATGAAATGCAGGCGCGGGAGCTGCAAGTACTCTCGCCCAGTGTGGACTATCCCATCACTCCCAAAGAACACGGAGCGGAGTTTCTGCTCGATCGTCGTCACCTCTGGTTGCGCAGTTCGAAGCAGCACGCATTGTTGAAGATCCGGCACACTCTCGAGCGGGCGATCCACGACTTCTTCCACTCCCGTGGATTCACGCAGGTCGACGCTCCCATCTTCACTCCCAATGCATGCGAGGGTACGACGACCCTTTTCGAAACGGAGTACTTCGGGCAGAAGGCCTACCTCTCCCAGAGCGGTCAACTCTACATGGAAGCGGCCGCAGCCGCGGTGGGAAAGGCCTATTGCTTCGGCCCCACCTTTCGGGCGGAGAAGAGCAAGACTCGGCGGCATCTCACCGAATTCTGGATGGTCGAACCCGAAGTGGCCTTCGCCGACCTCGACGACATGATGCAGCTCGCGGAGGAGTTCTTCGAGTACCTGGTCGGACGTTCGGTCGAGGAACATCGGGACCTTCTCGAGGGCACTCTCGACCGCGACGTGTCCATGCTCGAGAAGGTGGTCGCTCCCTTCCCTCGGCTGAGTTACGACGACGCGGTGCGACAATTGAATGCCCTGGGTCACGACTTCGAGTGGGGAGGGGACTTCGGATCCCCGGACGAGACCAAGTTGGCCGAACAATTCGACCGTCCCTTCGTGGTGCACCGTTTTCCGGCCGCGATCAAGGCCTTCTACATGGGCCGTGATCCCCAGGACGAGAGGCTCTCCCTGTCCATGGACGTCCTCGCGCCCGAGGGTTATGGCGAGATCATCGGCGGGGGCGAGCGGGCGAGCGACTTGGCCTATCTCGAGGCTCAAGTCGAGAAGCACGGATTGCCTCCAGAGGCCTTCGGTTGGTATTTCGATCTGCGCCGCTACGGCTCGTTCCCTCACGCGGGATTCGGACTCGGTCTGGAGCGGATGGTGACCTATGTGTCGGGGATCCGGCACTTGCGCGAGGCCATTCCCTTCCCGCGTCTGATCCATCGCCTCGGTCCCTGATCGCAACCCCGTACTCCTCCCGCTGTCCAGGGATCGGGAGGCAAGGAGTGGCATGTTCTGTCGCCAGAGATTCTGGATCGTCGTAGGCCTGGTGCTGGTCTGCACTTCGGCCGCGGGTCTCGCGGAGGAGACTCCGGCGGGGGGTGCAGACCGGGAGTGGAAGTTCATCGACCGTCTTCGCGCCGACGGCATGGTCGACGTGGCCGCCGGGCAGCTCGAGGAATTCGCTCGCAATTTCCGTGACGATCCTCGGGCTCCCCTCGCCTGGTTGGAGGCGGGACGAATCCACGAAGAGTTGGGACAGAACACCGCCGCGCAGGCCGACTACGAAGCGCTGTTGGCCCACTTTCCAGCCTCGGAAGTCGCGGCTCGAGCCGCCTATCGTCGGGCCGAACTCCTGACCGAGGCTCAGGAGTGGGAGGCCGCCGCCGACGCCTATCGCTCCCTTCTTCAAGCCTATCCGGCCTCCGACCGCATCGATGCCGCTCGCCTGGGTCTCGGCGAGGCGCTCATGGCGCTCCGCCAGGATGCCGAGGCTCGGTCCATGCTCCGCCGGTTGATCGCGGGCAAGGCCGCCGTCGAGGTGGGAGCTCGGGCTCGCTTCGATTTGGGAGTCCTCGCGCAGCGCGCGGAATCGGATTCGGTGGCGGTGGAGCGCTTCGACTCGGTGGCTCGGCTCTACCCGGATCAACCCATCGCGGGCTTCGCCCTCCTGCGATCGGCCCAACTCCTGGTGAAATCCGGGGACTTGCCGGCGGCGACGCAACGCTTCGAATCCGTGCTCGATCTGGAGACGGCTCCCCTCCTGAGGGGGCGGGCCCGCTTTGGTCTGGCCGCGATCCTGGGCGACACGCAGCCCGAGAAGGCAATGGACCAATATCAGGCCATCGCTCGGGAAGGGGCCAGTGCGGAGCAGGTGGAGCGAGCGTTGTTGGAGCTGGGAGACCTCGCCCTCCGGGTCGGGGACCCGGACCGCGGACGCAAGGCCGCGGAGGAGTACTTGGAGACCTTCGGCGACGGACCCGCCTCGGAGAGGGCAAGGCTGGTGTTGGCACGCGCGGATCTCGGACGGCGCGAGGAGGGAGTGGAGGAACTCCAAGCGCTCTGGCGGGCCGAAGACCCACGGGTGCGGTGGGAGGCGAGCCGGATTCTGGGAGAGTGGCAGGCCGGAGAGGGCGACTTCGAGGCCGCGCTGCGCAGCTTCCGTCACGCGGAGTCGGTCGCGGAGGACGACTCCCTCCGCGGCCTGGCGCTGCTCCGCCAGGCCGAATGCGCTCTGGCCTCGAAGGAGGCGGCGCTGGCGGCCGACCTCGCCCAACGGGCGGTGGATGTGGGCGGGGACGAAGAACTCCAGTCGAAAGCCTTGCTTCTGGCCAGTCGAGCGTCGGAGATGGCGGGGCGGAGGAGTTCCGCGGTGGCAACCGCAGAGCGACTGGTCCGGGAACATCCGCGGACCGAGTCTGCCGTCGAGGCGCGAGGGCTGCTGCGCCAGTTGCGTCGCCGGGCCCATGTTCAGCCGGCCGAGGCCGCCCGCGCCCTGGCCGAGTTGGCCGCCCGACCCATCGACGATCCGGCGGCTCGTGCGGTGGAGATCGGGGTCATCCTCCGAGAACGACTGGGCGATGTGGAGGGGGCTGTGGCCTCCTTCGAGCAGGCTCTGCGCGGGGGTGATGCAGCTCCCTCTCTCCGATCACGAGCGGGGTGGGAGCTGGCCCGCACTCACCTGGCGGAGGCCCTCGAGGCCGGGTTGGCAGGCCAGGAGGAAGTGGCCCGTCGGCATTGGGACCAGGCCCGTCAGGTTCTCAGCGATGCCGCGGCCAGAGCGGGAGCGGCGCCCTGGGATGGTCGCGCCCGAGTGGCTCTCCTCGGTCTGGATCTTTCGGAGGCCGCACGGCCGCAGGCTCCCTGGCTCTTCGATGCGGACCGCATGCCCCTACTGGGCGCGGTGGGACCCGCGGAGTCGGTCAACCGGAGCGCGCGGGGTCTGGAAGCGACACGCCAGCGTCTGGATCGGGCCCTCGACGCGGAAACGGAGGCCGATGACCATGCTTGGCTGGTCTGGCGCGCGGTGGAACTCAGTCCGGCTCCGGTGGAGGAGCGCCTCGCACGGCTCGAGACCGAGCTGAAGGCGCGGCCCCCACAACTCCGGGAGCTGCAGTTGCGATATGCGAGGGGACAGTTGCTGCTCGAGCAGAAGCAGCCCGTGAAGGCGGCACGAGAGCTGAGCCGTATTCTCGATCGAGCGCCGGCGTCGGATCTCGCCGCGGCCGCTCGTTATGGACTGGCCGAAGCTCACCGAGCTCAGCAGAATTACGGCGCGGCCTACGACCTCTACCTGACCTTCGCCGCGGCCTATCCTCAGAGTGTGCGGGGGCAGCGCGCTCTGTTGCTGGCAGGCGACTGCGCGTTGCTGGGAGGCCATGCCGACCGCGCGGTCTCGCGCTACCGGGAATTGATCGATCGCTATCCTGACACCGTCTATCTCGACGATGCACTCTATCGCCTGGGGACCGCCCTGCACCGCGAGGGCAAGGTCGGGCCGGCCCAAGAGGCCCTGCGACGACTTCTCCAACGGACCCAGAACTCTGACTACGAGGGGCGAGCCCTCTCCCGTTTGGCCCAGATCGAGTCGAGCGCCGGAGAGGACAGCACTGCGGTGGCGACTCTTCGACGTCTGCAGGAGGTGGATCCCGAGCGGGCGGTGGCCGAAGGTACGGGCCGGACCATCGCCCGATTGGAATACGAACAGGGACACTTCCGGGAGGCGCTGCGTGCCCTCGACGAGCTGACGGAAGAGGACCCCGGCGTGGAGGCCCAGGCCATCCGGGTGCGGGCGCTCAGCGGAGCGCAGCGGCAGGAAGAGGCCTTGAGAGTGTGGGAGTCCCTGCGGGTGGCGGCCCCGGATCAGGCTCCGTTGGTGGCGGAGTTGCGTTGCGAGTTGGGGGAGGCCTTCGCCGCGGCGGGGGACCGCGAGGCCGCAGAGGAGTCCTTCGCCTTCGTGGTGGAGACGGCTCGGTCTCCCGAACTCCTGGCTCGAGCGCACTATCAACGGGGTGTGCTGGCTGCGAAGTCCGGGAATCTGGAGGAGGCGCGGGCCGAATTCGAAGCGGCGATCGAGCCTCGTCCCTCTTCTCGATGGACTGCGGACGGACTCTACCAGCTCTCTTCGCTGCAGATGAGAGAGGGGGAAGTCGAGCGGGCGCAGGAGGGATTCGCGCGGGTGTCGGAAGACTTTCCCGACCATCCTCGGGCTGCGGATGCTCTCTCCGCCGAAGCTCTGGCCTGGCGTCGCATGTCCCGCTACGACGAAGCGCTCGAGCGCTATCACTCGCTCCTCGAACGCTACCCGGAACGGGAGGGCGCCGAGAAGGTGCTCTCCAATATCGCCTACTGTCACCACGAACTCGGTCAATACGACATCGCCATCGAGGCCTATCGCCGAGTGATGCCCTACCTCGACGAGGAGGGACAGGCCTACGCCCAATTCTGGATCGCCGATTCCTTGGCCCAATTGCAGCGTTACGACGAAGCAGCCGCGGGCTTTCTGCGGATCCCCTATCTCTTTCCGAAGGAGGGGCAGTTGCCGGTGACGGCCCAATTGAAGGCCGCCGAAGTCTACGAGAAGATGGGCAACCGGGATGCTGCAGTGAGGATCTACCAGAAGGTGATCCGAACTCACGGGGAGAGGAGCCAGTGGGGAGGCGAAGCGAAGCGCCGCCTCGACCGTCTCGCGACCGCAACCGATGACCAGAACTGAGCCCGACCCACGTGTCCGCGAGGCCATCGTTCTGCGGGGAGTGCGCCAGCACAACCTGAAGAACATCGACGTGACCATCCCCCGTCATCGATTCGTGGTGATCACCGGACCGAGCGGATCGGGCAAGAGCAGCCTGGCCTTCGACACCCTCTACGCCGAAGGACAGCGGCGATATCTGGAGAGTCTCTCCGCCTACGCACGCCAGTTCCTGGAGCAAGTTCCCAAGCCCGATGTGGATCGCGTGGAGGGGCTCAGTCCCGCTCTGGCCATCGAGCAGAAGGGGCTGGGACGCAGCCCCCGGAGCACGGTGGGAACCATCACCGAGATTCTGCCCTTCTTGAGAGTGCTCTTCGCGCGCTTGGGAGTCCTGGCTCGAGGCGACCAGGAGACGGGGATCCGAAGTGCGGATCTCGATCAGATCCTGGCAGATCTGGAGGAACTCGAGGAGGGGGCCCGCGTCACTCTTCTCGCTCCGGTCTTGCGGAGTCGGCGTGGGCAGCACCGGGCGCTCCTCGAGTCCCTGCGAAAACGCGGATTCGCGCGCATCCGGGTCGATGGCGAGGTGCGGCGCCTGGACGAAGTGGATGCCCTCGACAAGGGACGGCGGCATGACCTCGATGTGGTCATCGATCGCTGGGTGATCGGGAAGGGCAAGGCTTCGCGATTGCGGGCCAGCGCAGAGATGGCGCTGGAGGTGGGGGAGGGCAGTCTCTCCCTCCTCCTCGCGAAGGGGCGAGAGTTGCGCTACAGCCGCAAAGTGGCCGTGGATGCCGAGGGGGAGTCGATGGAATCCCTGGAGCCCCGGCTCTTCAGCTTCAACACCCCGGCGGGGGCCTGCCCCGGTTGCCACGGAATGGGGCATCGCAAGGAAGTGCGGGACGAACTCCTGGTTCCCGATCCGGAGCTGTCGATTGTGGAGGGGGGGCTAGCTCCCTTGCGGGGTCGGAGTCCGAGCTTTGTGAACGAACAACTCGAATTCTTGGCCGAGCGAATCGGCTTTTCGTTGGAGACGCCCTTCGGGGAACTGGATGCCGAAGTGCGGGAATTGATCCTGGGAGGAACCCACACTGCACGGTGGAATTCGTGGAGGAGTTCCCTCCGGGGTCACGAGAGTTTCCTGGGAGACTTCGAGGGACTCCGGTCCCTGATTCGACGGAGGTGGGAGGCGACCAACAGCGAGCGCATTCGGCGTTGGTGCGAGGAATTCATGGCCGAGGAGAGCTGCACGGAATGCGGCGGGACCCGCTTCAGTGCCTTGGCGCGTTCGGTGCGGGTCGCCGGCACCAGCATCGACGAATTGTGCGCAGCTCCCATCGTCGAAGTCCAACGGCTCCTGGCGGAGATGCGCTTCGAGGGCGCGCGGGCCTCGATCGCGGAGACTCTGTTGTCCCAGGTGAAGCGGCGGGTGACCTTCTTGGTGGATGCCGGGGTCGGCTATCTCACGCTGGCGAGGTCTGCAGATACTCTCAGCGGGGGAGAGGGACAGCGAGTGCGCCTGGCGAGTCAGGCTGCGGCCGAACTCACCGGGGCGCTCTACGTGCTGGACGAACCCAGCATCGGTCTCCACGCCCGCGACACCGAGCGGCTCATTCACCTGCTTCGAAAACTGCGGGATCGCGGCAATACGGTGGTGGTCGTGGAGCATGACGTGGACATCATTCGAGCCGCCGACCACGTCATCGACATCGGTCCGGGGGCGGGCGAACACGGAGGCGAGGTGGTGGGAGCATCGGCACCGGAGGAGTTGGCCCAGAACGAGTCCTCGCCCACCGGACGCTGGTTGAAGCAGGCCCAGTGTCTGAAGTTGCCGTCCTCCCGGGAGCCCTCTTCGCGTTGGCTGCACTTCAGGGGTGTGCACGATCGCAATCTGCGGGGGGTCGACGCCGCAATTCCTCTGGGGCGCTTGGTGGCGATCACCGGGGTGTCGGGCAGTGGCAAGAGCACTCTGGTGCACCACGTCATCCACCGGGAGTTGTCGAGGCGATACCACCGGGCGACGGCTCGGCCCGGTTCCTTCGAGGCAGTCGAAGGCGCCGAGCATCTGGACAAAGTCATTCTCATCGATCAACTGCCCATCGGACGCAGTCCCCGCAGCACGCCGGCGACCTTCACCGGGGTCTACACCCACCTCCGACAGCTCTTCGCTCAGACCCCCCAGGCGAAGGCGAGGGGATTCGGTGCGGGGCGCTTTTCCTTCAACACCAAGGGGGGGCGGTGCGAGGCCTGCGGGGGAGTGGGGATGCGCTCGTTGGGGATGGACTTCCTCCCCGAGGTCCAAGTGGTCTGCGATGTCTGCCAGGGCAAACGTTTCGATCGTCAGACTCTGGAGGTGACCTACAAGGGTCTCAACATCGCAGAGTATCTGGGACTGAGCGTCGAGGAGATGCGGGAACGTCTGGCTGCGATTCCGGCCCTGGAACGAATCCTGGCCACCTTGGAGTCGGTGGGGCTGGGCTATCTGCGTCTGGGGCAGCGGGCCAGCACGGTGAGCGGAGGAGAGGCCCAGCGGCTCAAACTGGCCAAGGAACTCAGCCGTCCGGCCAGCGGCCGAACGCTCTTCCTTCTCGATGAGCCGACCACCGGCTTGCACCACCAGGATGTGCAGATGCTCCTGGCGGTCTTGCAGCGTCTGGTGGACCTGGGGAACACCGTGGTGGTGATCGAGCACGACCTCGAGATGATCCTGGCCGCAGATTGGATCCTCGACCTGGGTCCCGAAGGCGGGGATGGTGGCGGCGAGGTGGTGGTTGCGGGGGACCTCCCGACGGTCTTAGAGTGTGCGGCGTCGCATACCGGAGCCATGCTTCGGCGCTCCCTCGGACTTCCGCCCACAGGTGCACCATGATCCAAGCCAAGCAGACTCCACTTGCCGACTGGCACCGTTCCCACGGCGGCAAGATGGTGGAGTTCGCCGGATACGAGATGCCCATTCGTTACGAAGGCGTCCTGGCCGAGCATCGTCGGGTTCGGCACCAATGCGGCATGTTCGACGTGAGCCACATGGGAGAGCTCGAAGTGCGGGGGGGCGCGGCCCGCGCGGAGGTCCACCGACTGGTGACCAACGACGTCGCCTCCCTCGAGCCGGGACAGGTGGTCTACACCGCGATGTGCAACGAAGCGGGGGGAGTCCTCGACGATCTCTTGGTCTATTGCCTCTCGGACGAGGTCTTCTGGCTGGTGTGCAATGCGGCCAATCACTCCAAGATCTCGGCCTGGGTCGAGGGCCATCTCGGTGCGGGAGCGCGGATGGAAGATCGCAGCGAGGCCACTGCTCTCTTCGCATTGCAGGGTCCGCGAGTGCGCGAAGTCCTGGAGAAGTGGCCACGCCTGTCCGGGCACTTGGGTCGGGTGCTCGGCCTCGAATACTACCGGGCGGCTCAGGTCGACCTCGAGGGGATCGAGCTCTTGGTGAGTCGAACCGGTTACACCGGTGAACTCGGCTTCGAGGTCTATCTCCCCGCGTCACAGGCCCCCGAGATCTGGGAGGAGATCGTGGAGGCGGGTGCATCCTGTGGCCTGGCTCCGATCGGCTTGGGTGCACGGGATACCCTTCGTCTCGAAGCGGGCTACTCGCTCTACGGACACGAGCTCGACGAGACGACATTGCCCTATGAAGCGGGGATCGGTTGGGTGGTCCGACCCCGAGCCGGCGAATTCGTGGGACGAGATGCACTCCTGCAGGCCAAGGAGGCGGGAATCTCGCGACGGACGGTGGGACTCGAGGTCGAGGGTCGTCACATCCCCCGTCAGAATGCGGCGGTCCTCGCCGGGGGCGAGGTGGTGGGGCACGTGACCAGCGGGGGGTTCTCTCCCACCCTCGAATCGGGGATCGGTCTGGCTCGGATCGCCGTCGGCCTCGGCGATGCGCCGCTGTCGGTGGACATTCGCGGCAAGCAGGTTCCGGCCGAGCGGGTGAAGCTCCCCTTCGTGCCGTCTCACGTGAAAGACTGAGTCCAGCTTCGACTCCAACTCCTGCAGAAAGGCAGATGCATGCGGCCCGAAGATCGAAAGTACAGTCCCCAACACGAGTGGGTCCGACCCGATGGAGATACGATGGTCATCGGGATCACCGACCACGCGGCGGACGAACTCGGAGACATCGTCTTTCTCGAACTTCCCGAAGAGGGAGCAGAATTGGCGCCGGGAGATTCCCTCGGTACCATCGAGACGGTGAAGGCAGTGGAGGAATTGTACACGCCGGTGGGTGGGGTCGTGGTCGAAGTCAATGGGGCCGTGGTCGACCATCCGGAGAAGGTCAACGAAGCCCCCTTCGACCACGGTTGGTTGGTGAAGCTCCGTCCCGACGGGAGCGAGCTCGAAACCCTGATGGATGCCGCCGCCTACGACGCCATGGTCGATGGGGACTAGGGTCGAATCGACGGGCGCGATCGAGTATCGGGTCGATGCGCCTGCCTGCGCTGCGATCAATATGGACCGGGATCGCGCCCTGTGGCGGTCGGTCGAGGAGGGCGAGCGGCGCTCGCCCTTCTTGCGGGTCTACGCGTGGTCTCCGCCGGCGCTGTCGCTGGGGTTTCATCAGCGGATCACCCCGGACCAACGGGAGCGGTTCGCAGCTTGCGGCTTGGATGTGGTGAGGCGGCCGACCGGAGGGGCGGCGGTGCTTCACGACCAGGAGATCACCTACGCAGTGGCCGCTCCGCTTGGTTCCTCGGTCTTCGGAGAGAGTGTCGGGGAGATCTACGACTCCGTTGCCGGGGCGTTGGTCGCGGCCCTCGCTCGCTTCGGCGTGCACTGTGACCGAGGCGGCGGTGGCCGACCGATGGGATTCGCCTGCTTTTCCGCCGCCGGCGGCCACGAGATCACGGTGGGCGGACGCAAGCTCGTGGGCAGTGCTCTGCGAAGGGGGCGTCGGGCCTTCCTTCAGCACGGCAGTCTTCTCTGCGGACCCGGGCATCTGCGCATCGCCGATCTCAGCCGAGACGAGGACCCGACCGTGACCGCTCTGGCTTCCCGCACCACCGATCTGTCGCAGATCGGTGGTGGGATTTCGATCTCTCCCGAGGACTTCGCCGCCGCTTTGGCCGAGGCCCTGGATCAGGCCCTGGGATGAGGAAGTTCTGACTCAGAACTCCAGCCCCGTGCCGATGCCGACTACGATTCCGCGGGGATTGCCCGGCCAGAGTTGGCCGACGGTGGCGGCGGCCAGATCCAGGCGGAAACTGGCCAAGCGCAAGCCGATGCCGGCGGATGCGCTCGATCCCCGAAGTCCACCGCCGCTGATGCCCACTCGCAGAGGTAGCCAACCGAGTCCTCGCCACTCCGCACCGATGGCGGCAAAGGGAGTGGTGGAGGCCCCCGCACGGCGGGAGAATCCCTGCTCGTATTCGAGGGCCACGACGCTGCGCTCCCCGGTGCGCGCGAGGCCGAAGCGCAGGATCCGGGGCAGGTCGACGTGGAAGGGATCGATGCTTTCGACCAAGTCGCTGGTGCTGTAGAGACTGTCGGCGCTGGAGGTTTCCTGGACGGTGATCACGTCGAGGGTGTCGGTGGTGGCGACGAAGCTCCGCCGTTCGAGATTCGAGTTGAACTGGATTCGGCCGTAGGCATTCTCCAAGGTCATTCCCGCTCTCCACTGCGAGTTCCACTCCGTGGCCACTCCCAGATCCAGGCCCAGACCCTGTCCGCGCTGGGCGGTGGTGAGCAGAGCCGAGGCCTCTCCGAGGATCCCACTGGGTCGGGTCACCAGCGACCCCTGGACTTTTTCCAGTCGTCCGTAGGCCAAGCCCTCGAGATAGCTCAGGGTCATCCCCACGTGGAGACGGCCGAAGGCCGTCTCGCCCAGGGACGAGGCCGCACTCAACCGGACCGACGCATAGCTGATGGCTTCGCCTTCGGCCTGTGAGAAGTCGATGGAGTCCGAAGCGGCATTGCCCATGAGCACCAGTTGGAAGACATCGTGGGGGAGCTTGGAATAGGCGGCCCCCTCTCCCGAAAAGCTCAGGGCCATGCGGCCGAAGTGGACCCCGAGGATCGACGCGCCGGCCTCGAGGCTGGTGTTCAGACCGTCGGAGGGGATCGAAGCCAGGATGGCTCGTTTGTCGGAGTCGTCGAGGTGGGCGCCTGCGGTGCGGTTGTAGAGATCGAGGTCGATGCCATTGTTGGCCACTCCGGCCCGAGCGGAAAAGAGTTCGATCCCGAAATCGGAACTCCCCTCGAAGGCGAGGTTGGCCGGATTCCAACGAGTGGCCTGCACCCCTTCGGCGACTGCAGTGTAGGCACCGCCCATGGAGGCGGCCCGGACGGAGGTCTTGGTGCCCGCTCGAGAGACCTGGGGCAGCACCAGGATCGCTCCCAGGAGCAGAGCGATCGAAATACGGGAGGAGAGGTGGCGGGCGGTCATCAGAACTTCCCCACTTTCAGCTGAGCGCGAAGGAAGCCGCGAATCTCCAGATAGTCGCTGCCCCGAATGGTCACGAAGTTGCCGTCGGTCCCCGGAATCTCCACCCGCAGTCCCTGGAAGAGCTGCGGCTGGGTGACCACCGGAATGTCGGCGTTCTGGACGAGGACCTGGGACTCGGCGGTGGCCATCGGCCGCGTGCCGTCGTTGCGGAGAGCACCGGCCGCGGGAATGTCGATGGGTCCGAGCTGGAGCTGAGGATTGTCGTGGACCGCGGTGGAGTCGGCGCCGAGTCCGATCCACGCCCGGGCCTCGATGGGAAGGGAAGAGCGAATCTCGGCCTGGAGGTCGAGGGAGACCACTCGCTGGTCGATCTGGTCGCGGATCTCGGGGTCGAGAGTGATGGCGCTGGCCTCGATGTCGATGACTTGGGCCAGGATGGCCACGGTCAGCGGCGCCCGGATCGAGTAACGGGCCGAGATCGTGTCGTCGACGGCCACTTCTCCCAGGGTCACTCCATCGCCGACCGTCGCACGACCGCTGACGTCGATGGTGGTCGGCAGGTTGTTGAGGAAGTCGAGGATGGTGCTGTTGGTCTCGTTGATCACCACATTGTGGACGAGTTGCTCGCCGGAGGGGGCTGGCGGGAGGTCGACCCGGATGTCGAGGGGCACCACCGTGCCGTCGCGGCTCTGGCCGGCCAAGTGAAGGTCGATCACCGCACCCATGCCCAGAGTGGTCTGCAGAGCCAGCACCAGTTCGGCCCGAGAGAGTTGCAGGTCCTGGAGGTCGGCCGGCAGGTCGAGGGTGGTGGTGGTGGTGGCGAGGTCGAAGCCGATGGGGTCGAGGACTCCGGTCACGCTCTGCAGAAGCAGGGCAATGGGAGCGATGTCCAGACTCACCTGGTCCCCGGAGCGAATGGTGACCGAGCTCCCGCCGCTTCCCGGGGTGCTGATGTCCACCATCACATCGAGCTGTTGACCGAGTTGGGTGGCGAAGTCGAAGTGGTAGGGAGCCAGGTCGACGACCTGGCGGGCGCTGCTCGCGGCGCTGACGGTGAGGGGAAGGCGGAAGGCTTGGCCTGCGGAGTCGAAGAGGCGATCGATCCTCAGGACCGCGTCGATGTCCACCGGGAGGTCGTTGCGCAAGGTGAGGTCGAGGGATCCGCTGGCGATGGTGGCGGTCTGAATCCGGATCGAATCCGGGAGGGTCAGATTGGTGCTGTCCTGGAAGGACTGGGCTCCGATGGGAGCCTCCGCCGCGCTGACCACCAGGGCCGTGGTCTGGACGTCGATGGCGAGACTCACATTGGGGTCGATGGTCACCGCGGTGCCCCCCGATCCGGAGCTTCCGCCCGAGAGACGGACGGCGACGCTGTCCGGAACGGTGACCCCGGCCAGGTCGAGGAATTCCCGGGTCTGCCCCCCGGCCGCGATGGCCGCAGCGACGGTCACCGAGCCGAGGACGCTGCCGGTTCGCGAGTCGACGAGGTCGATCTGGATCTGTTCGGGGGGAGCACTCCCGCCCACACTCACCGGCAGGCCGTTGCGGACGTCGATCTGGATCCCTCCACTGGCGATGGTGGCCGAGGTGAATCCCGGAAGGTCCTGGGGAGTGGAGGTCATTCCGAAGGTGAAGGGGGGCACGGGCAGGCTCGAGCCGGCCAGGCCATTGGCGGCCGGATAGAGGTCGCCCAGGCGGTAGTCGAAAGAAATGGGAGACGAAGCAGGTAGGTCGATGCTGCCGATCTGGGCAGTGGTCGACATCGCTCCGAGGCGGAGGTCGAGTCGGTCTCCGAGAGCCACTCCGTCGAGTTGGCCGTCACTCTGCAGCGACAGGACCCCATCGGGGCCGCTGACCACGGAGGGCTGATTGCCGAGGAGCTCGTCGACGGTCTTGATCGTCGTCCCCAGGGGGATGAGCCACTCGCTCTCGAAGGTCGGGAGTTCAGGGTTCTCGATCGTACACCCGCCGAGGAGGGCGAGAGTCACCGCGAGAACCGCGCCCCGGAGGGGCGTCGGTGGAATTGGGTCCACGGATCATGCTCCGCATGCAGCGCGAGGACGAGCATCAGGCAGATCCACGGGGACCTTCCGGTGGGAAGGTGGCGTCGCCAGGGGTATCGACCGGCGCCGCGGCGCCTTGAGCATTTTTTCCGGGGTGGGACGAGGATCCTGCCGGGTGGCGGGATGGTCCCAATCGTTCCTTGACGCTGCGTCGGCGCCACCCGAAGTTTCGGAGGATTCGGAGAGGAATCCATGCTGATCTACTTGGCGCGTCGAATTCTGGTGGCCCTGGTGCTATTGTGGGGAGTGCTCACGCTGACCTTCGCCCTCGTCCACATCGTTCCCGGGGACCCCGTTGATCTCATGGTCCAGCCCGACATGAGTGCGGAGGACGTGGCCCACCTGCGCAGCAGTCTGGGATTGGACCGGCCCCTCCTCGATCAATATGGACATTGGCTCGTTTCGACCTTGCGAGGCGACCTCGGGATCTCGTTGCAGCAGCAGCGTCCGGTGGCCGAGATCCTGCGGGAGACCATTCCCATGACCCTGAGGCTCTCGATTCTCGCCCTCCTCCTGCACTACTCGGTGGGAACGGTGCTGGGAGTCTTTGCGGCCACTCGCCGGGGGAGCCAGCGCGGGCGGGCGGTGGACGTGATCAGCCTGGCGATCTACAGCATTCCCACCTTTTGGCTGGGGCTCATGCTCCAGCTCCTCTTCTGCTACCAGCTGCGTTGGCTGCCCAGCGCGGGGGCGGGAGAGCTGGCCTTCTCCTGGTCCCAGGCCGGGGCATGGTTGGCCGACACCAGTCGGCACATGGTGCTTCCCCTGTTGGTGCTGGGCCTCTCCGGCACCGCCGGAGTCGCCCGCTTCATGCGGGGTTCGATGCTCGAGACCCTCCATGAGGACTTCGTGAGAACCGCGCGCAGCAAAGGACTCCCCCCCGAGTGGTGTTCTGGAAACATGCCCTTCGGAATGCGGCGATCCCTCTGGTGACCCTGGTGGGACTCGGACTGCCCTTCGTCTTGAGTGGGGCGATGGCCACCGAAGTGGTCTTCGGATGGCCGGGCATGGGGAGATTGACGGTCGATGCCATCTTTGCCCGGGACTACCCGATCATCCTCGCCACCACCATGATCTCGGCCTCGTTGGTGGTGCTGGGGAATCTCCTGGCCGATGTGGGCTACGGTCTCGTCGATCCCCGCATCCGAGTTCGGTGAGTGATGGCCCCCTTGCTCTTTCTCACTCGAGTCCTCTTGACCGTTCCGTCGGTGGGACTGGTCCTGCGCCCCCGGATGGCATGGGCGATTCTGTCCGGGGAGCGGGGTGGGGGAGCTCGGCTGTTGGTGGTCCTGGCCTTGGTGATGGCGGTGGGGGCGTGGAAGGGCGCCGGAGCCCGGTGGCTGAAAGCAGGCTATGCGCACCTGACCGAGCCCACGGCTCGGGCGGGTCTCTTCCTGGTGATCCTCCTTCATGCCGCCGCCGTCTTCGCGCCTCTGCTGACCTCGCATTCACCGGTGGAGCTCGGAGATACGGTGACCGAGCGCTACCTCGCTCCTTCGTGGGATCACTGGATGGGGACGGACTTGTTGGGACGAGATCTCTACAGCCGGGTTCTCCACGGAGCACGGGTGACCTTGGCAGTGGCGACCCTGAGCGTGATCTTGAGTGTGGTGATCGGGACCACCCTCGGCGCCGCGGCGGGGTGGTCGGGGGGAGTGGTCGACGCTCTGCTCATGCGTTTCACCGACCTGGTCCTGGCCTTTCCGCGGATCTTCTTGGTCCTGCTTCTGGCCGCGCTCACCACTCCGAGTCCCTTCTGGATCGTGGTGGTCCTGGGAACCACCGGTTGGATGGGGGTGGCGAGGCTCGTCCGGGGGAGCGTGTTGCAGATCCGCGAGCAGGACTATGTTCTGGCGGCCCGCACGGTGGGCGTGCCCCCACTCCAACTGCTTTGGAAGCATGTTCTACCGGCGGCCGTCGCGCCCATCGTGGCGGCGGCGGCACTGCGAGTGGGCAATACGATTCTGGCGGAGAGCTTCTTGAGCTTCTTGGGTCTGGGGATCACCGACCCCAATGTCAGTTGGGGTATGCTGATCCGCGGTGGACGGCACACCATGCTCGATGCGTGGTGGGTTTCGACCTTTCCCGGATTGGCGATCGTGGTGACGGTGGTGGGTTACAACCTCTTGGGCGATGGATTGCGAGATGCCTACGACCGGCGCCTGGGGGAACTCGGACCGCGGGAGGATTGAGATGACCGCGGACCAAGGAGGGGGGCCGTTGTTGCGAGTCGAAGACTTGGTGGTCGAGATTCCCCGCGATGGCATGGTGTCGACGCCGGTGGACGGCGTGAGTTTCGAGGTCGGATCCCGGGAATCGGTGGGAGTGGTAGGGGAATCCGGTTGTGGAAAGAGCCTCACTGCGCTGGCCCTCCTTCGACTCCACCCTCGAGGTGCCGCCCACATTCGTCGGGGACGGGCGCTTTTCCGGGGAGAGGATCTGCTGGCGATGGACATCGATCGGCTGCGCAAGTGGAGAGGCCGGCGCATTTCGATGGTCTTCCAGGAGCCCATGACCTCGTTGAATCCGGTCTTCCAATGTGGCGATCAAATCGCCGAGGGAATGCAGGTCCATCTGGGGCTCTCGCGGCAGCAGGCCCGGGATCGGGCGATCTCCCTATTGGAAGAGGTGGGAATGGATCACCCCGCCCGGCGGGCGGGTCAATATCCCCACGAGCTCTCGGGGGGAATGCGGCAGCGGGTGATGATTGCGATGGCGATCGCCTGCTCTCCGGATCTGCTTCTGGCCGACGAACCGACCACCGCGTTGGACGTCACGGTGCAGGCACGGATCCTCGATCTCCTGGAGCGTTTGCAGGAAGAGCGGGCGATGAGTCTCCTGCACATCACTCACGACTTGGCATTGGTCTCCCAGCGATCGAATCGGATTCTGGTGATGTACTCCGGCCGGATCGTGGAGTCCGCCAAGACCGCGCAGCTCGTGGCCGAAGCGGCCCATCCCTACACTCTGGGTCTCTTCGCCTGCCGCCCCCGTCTGGGGGATCGGCGCCGGCGCTTGTCTCTGATCGAGGGCAGTGTGCCCGATCCCGCCCATCGTCCCCAGGGCTGCGCCTTCCACCCTCGATGCCCCTTCGCGACGGCCCGCTGTGGCCAGGAGCGCCCGGAAATGCAGAGCTTGGGGGCGGGGCATGCGGTGGCCTGCTTCGAGGCGGAGAGGGTGCGGGAGGCAGGGAGGTGGCCCGATGCCTGAAGCGCTGCTGGAGGTACGGGATCTGCGCAAGGTCTTTGCGTTGCGACGGGGAATTCTGGGGCGTAGGGCAGGGGAGACGGTCGCGGTCGATGGAGTCAGTTTCACCATCGGGGTGGGCGAAACTCTGGGTCTCGTGGGGCCATCGGGTTGCGGCAAGACCACCATCGGTCGGTGTATCCTGCGGCTCATCGAACCCACTTCGGGCCGGATCACCCTTGCGGGCGAGGACCTTCTGGCCCTGCGGGGGAAGGCGCTCCGTCGCTTCCGACGGAATCTTCAGATCGTCTTCCAAGATCCCTACGGCAGCCTCAACCCTCGGATGACGGTGGGCGATGCCATCGCCGAGGCCCTGGAGGTCCACGGGATCGGCAGTCCTCGCGATCGCCAGGACCGGGTGGTGGGGTTGCTCGAGAGGGTGGGCCTCGAGGCGGATCACGCTCGCCGCTACCCCCACGAATTCAGCGGGGGGCAGCGACAGAGGTTGGGAATCGCGCGGGCCTTGGCACCCCGGCCTCGCTTGGTGGTGGCCGATGAGCCGGTCTCCGCCCTCGATGTGAGCGTGCAGGCTCAGGTTCTCAACCTCTTGCAGGACATTCAGTTGGAGTTCGGAGTGAGCTATCTGTTCATCGCTCACGACCTCGCGGTGGTCCAGCATCTGAGCCACCGCATTGCGGTCATGGACCGGGGCCGAGTGGTGGAGGAGGGGCTGGCGGAAGACCTGGTCTCGTCGCCTCGCAGCGCAGCGACTCGAGCTCTGCTCGAAAGCGTCCCCCGCCTTGGTGGTTGAAGCCCTCGGTCGGTCCGACCTCGCGGGGCCCGAGGTGCAAACTCTGAGATTGCAAGGATTTTCGGAGTATAGCCGTGGGTTGACAGCCATTTTTGCGATCTATATATTGCGCTCGTGACGTCAGAACCTGCAGCGCCCTCGGAAACGCTGTGCTTGGGTTTGTGCCGCGGAGTCGTCCCCCGCGGTGGGCATTAGTTGTGGATTTCGGAAAGTGGAGCTGCAGGCGAGAGGGGCCAGGATCCCTTTCTTGCGATGGAGAGATCGCCGCCTTCCCGAGGCGATGTCGAGAGATGCCGTCCCCACCGTTCGAACTCCTCGGACCGACGAAGTCTGGTTTCGCCGTGTGGAAGGTGGACATGAATATGAGAGCGTGTGCTTCGCTCCGTCCCCCGAGAAGCGCATTCCCGAAGATTCGGGCTGAACGAAGGAGTTCAGAAATGCCCAAGAGCATTGGGTCCGGTGCATTGTGCACTGTCTTGTCGGTGTTGGTGACGGTGTGCACGTTGGTGTGGATGCCGAGTGGAGCGTGGGCTCAGGGCGTCGGCGACATCAACGGTACGGTGCGCAATGTGGAGACCGGTGAGCGGCTCGACTATGCGAACGTGGTGTTGACCAGCACGACGAACAAGTCTGCGGTATGGGGCGCGATGTCCATCGGCGGCGGGAAGTACTTCTTGCGAGGCGTGCCGGCGGGCGATTACACGATCAAGGCTCTCTATTTGGGTTACAAGCCGGTGGAGTTGCCGGTAACGGTGACTGCAGGACAGACGGTGACTCTGAACTTCGACCTCGAAGTCACGGTGGTGAAGACCTTCGAAGAATTCCAGGTGACCGGTCGGTCGGTCATGGTCGAAGTGAAGGACACCGAGACATCTTATACCATCACCAATGAGGATCTGACGGACTACGCGGTCGACACCGTGGAAGAGGCGGTTTCGAGACAGGCGGGGGTCGTCTCGCGCAACGGCGAGCTCCACGTTCGTGGTGGCCGTAGTGGAGAGATTTCCTTCCGCGTCGATGGTGTCGCCGTGGATGATCCCCTCGGTGGCGGCGCACTGAGTGTGAGTACCTTCTCGGTGGCGAATATCCAGACCGTGACCGGTGGACAGGATCCGGAGTACGGGAACGCCCTTTCCGGGGTGGTGGACATTCAGACCAAAGAGGGGAATCCCGAGAAGTTCGAGTTCAACGCCCGGTTCACGACCGACGACTTCGGCCGCCAAGACCGAACCTTCACCAATTACGACCGCCTCGAGCTGGGATTCGGTGGCCCGTCCTTCGTCGACAAGCTCACCTACTTCATTTCCGGGGACTTTCGCTTTGCGGATCAGGAGAACTTCAACTCCGCGGATCGCCCGGAGACCAAAGTCGAGCTCCTGGGACAGCAACTCTTCAAGTTTCGGCGTCGCCAGGTCAATGACGTCAAAGGCTCGCTCAAGCTGGCCTATACCTTCGACCAGGATCACAAGCTGACCGCCGAGTTCATCGGGAGCTACACCCGGACCGAAGCATTCCTGCCCAATTGGAATGTGCAGGGATACACCCGGCAGCTGGTCCGATTGCCGCTGTTGGAGCAGACCGGCGATGGTCTGGAATTCGGCGGGCGTTATGGCACCTTCTACTATGGCCCCTGGGTGGAGAATCTCAGCAGCAATGCGGTGACTCAGGCGGTGCTGGTGCCCGGGGCGAGCAGCAGTCAGCGTCAGCCCACTCCGACCATTCAGATGCGCGACATTCGCGGCGAGATTCGTTTGGCCATTGCGCAGCCGGTATTCGTGGGCGCTCGCTACGATCAGAGCCTGTTCTCGACGGAGGAGGAAGACTCCAGCTACGTTGCCTTCAACGCGGCGAACCAGGGTCCCCAGTCGACCTCGTTCTCGAGTCAGACCAAGCTCGTGTGGCGTCAGACGATCAACGACGACACCTTCTACGAGTTGAAGTTGGCGCGTCTGGAATTCGACAATCTCCAGACGGTGAGCGACAGCAAGTTGCCGGTCGACTTCCTTCATGGCGGCATCGACAGTCCGGGGCCCTTCGGCGGGCTCAGCCAACAGTACGATCTCAACCGCGACTACACGACGGATCCGGACAACCCCTTCTTCGTCACCGATGGGAGCGATTGGCCGGTCTACAACGATCAGAACACCAAGCAGTACTCGGCGCGTTTCGATATCACGAGCAATCGTTATGAAGGCCACAAGATGAAGATGGGCCTGCGGATCGACTACAACGATCTGCGTCGTAGACTGCTCTCATCGCCAGGAATCGACACCATCAACCGTTTCACTGGAGCGGTGCAGCAGGGCGCGGCCCGGAACATCTTCCACTCCTACAACCCCGAGGCTTCGTTCTACCTCCAGGACCGGTGGGAGTACGAGGGCATGGTCATCAATGGAGGATTCCGCTGGGACATGTTCAGTCCCGGAAGCGCGGGTCAGGTGATTCTGTCCAGCGAGGAACTCGATGCGAATGTGTTCAAGTACAAGCATCAGTTCAGTCCTCGGCTCGGCTTCGCCTTCCCGATCACCGAGCGGGATGGGTTCAACTTTCACTACGGACGATTCGTCCAGTTCCCGGGGCGTGACGTTCTCTTCGCGAGTCAGGATCCGGTGGGCAACAACTTGACCCTGGGGAATCCGAATCTCGACGAGATGACCACGATTCAGTACCAGACCGGGATCAAGCACCAGTTCAACGACTTTCTCGCGCTCCAATTCGCGGTCTACAACCGTGACATCTTCGGCTTGGTGTCCGCGACGCAAATCACCGATGAGGCCACGGGAAACACCCTCAACCGCTATGTCAATCGGGCCTATGGCAACTCTCGGGGAGTCGAGCTGACTCTCGAACGTCGTTTCCACAATCGGTGGGCATTCGACATCGCCTACACCTATGCCTTCGCGGACGGCGTGGCGTCGGATCAGCAGTTCGGAACGAACCCCAATGGGTTGGAGTTCCTTCCCAATCAGGAGCTCCCGCTGGACTGGGATCAACGTCACAGCGTCGCCATGCAATTGCGCTTGGCCGAGCAGGGGGCGTGGGCGGCATCGCTGGTCTTCGACTACGGGAGTGGGTTCCCGTGGACGCCCTTCTTCCGATTCGAGCGGCGGCAGGATCCACTGCTCGAGAACAGCGAGCGGCTGCCTGCCGAGTTCGACCTGCGCATTCAGGCGGAGCGGAATGTGAATGTCTACGGGCAGAGCCTCACTCTCTACCTTCAAGGCCTGAACCTGTTGAATCAGGATGGTGTGGCCCGGATTCAGCCCGGGTTGGCGCCGGGTTCCATCCTCGCGCAGAACGCGGGCCTCTCCTATCTCACCGAGACGGGAAAGTTCGGCGGCGCCTACCTCGCGGATGTCGACGGTGATGCAAGAGACGACTTCGTTCCGATCAATGACCCCCGGGTCTTCAGTCAACATCGACTATTCCGACTCGGCCTGGGCTGGAGGTTCTGATCATGAAAGCGAGGGAGACAAGAATGACCCGCTTTCCGTTCCTGTGGAGCGCAATCGCCGTGCTGGTCCTTGGGATACCGGCGGCGCATGCCGAATACAAGGGTTCCGAACCCATCGATTTGATCCTTTCGAAGGACAGTCATGGGGAGTTCGCTCTGAAGGGCGAGTTCGTCCACAACGTGGGTGAGCTCCAGGTCAACATCACCAATTGGGGACTCATCGGTTCGCAGCCCAGTCGACAGGCCACCTTCTCCGATGCGCCCTCGGCGATGTGGCCGGCCGGCAGCGGCGTGGACTATCTGTGGGCGGCTGGAGTTTGGATCGGCGCCGTCAAGAATGGCGTGCCCTTGGTGAGTACGGGGCAGTTCACGCCCGAGATCCTGGCGAATCCCGATGATCCCCTCGATACGATCTACGAGACCTTCCAGGGGGCGGTTGGAGGGGCGCGCTATCCCGATCCCGGTGAGGACGACGACGGGGACGGTCTGTTCAACGAGGATCCCCTCAACGCCGTAGACGATGATGGGGATGGCCTCATCGACGAGGATTTCGCGGCCATCAGCAATCAGCACTTCAGCACCGTGATGCGGGACAACACTGCCTTGGCCGAGGAGCTCTTCCCGGATCACGATCCGCTCAACATCCAAGTTCTCCAACAGAGCTTCCAGTGGGAGAACGAGAACGTCGACGATTTCGTCGGCTTTCAGTTCGAGATCACCAACATCGGGGTTTCCGCCCTCCAGGATGTCTACTTGGGTATCTTCGCGGATTGCGATGTGGGCCCTCGCGGTGGATCCGGGATCGCGGAAGACGATCTGGTGACCTTCGCGCGGCGAAATGTCCGGGCTCTGGACAACTCGGTCGTGCCCCTGTCGGTGGGAGCGATGTACGATGCGGACGGCGATGGGGGGCAATCACCGGGCTTCTTCGGGATGTTGTTCTTGAACCATCCCGTCGATGCGTCGGGAGAGAGGGCTCCACCGAAAGTTGGGATCACGACCTTCCAGGCCTTCAGCGGCAATCAGCCCTTCGAGCGCGGGGGGGACCCGACCAACGATGCGGAGCGCTACGAGCTCTTGTCGCGGATCGAGATCGACCAGACGCCAGCTCTGTTCCTCGATGGGAAGAAGAACGATTTTCGCTTCCTGATGGGCTCGGGCCCCTTCAACCCTCTCGATCCCGGACAGACCCTGGTGATTCAGGCGGCCTTCGTGGTCGGCGCGGGCCTCGACCCCATGCTCCGCAACGCGGCGGAGGCGGCGCTCACCTATTACGGGGCCTACTTCGATCGAGACATCGATCCTTCGACGGGGATCAACGGGTGGGAGACCAAGATCTGTCAGGACGACTTCGATACCCCCACTGCGATCTTCGAGATCTTCCAGGATTGCATTCTGGACAGTACGGTTCTACAGGGTCCCAATCCTCCGACTCCGATCTCGGCGGCGGATCTCGATGAAGATGGTTGCATCTACGTCGACCTCGATTGTGATTTCGAGGCCCGCCGTGGCAACGAATCCTGCAACCTCGAGAGCACCGGACTCGCGCTGGAAGAGCTGGCGGGATGCACGGGAGTGGGAGGCAAGGAGTTCCAAGTCCCCTGGCTCGTGGGTCTGGCGCCGCCCGCACCGCACATGAGACTCTGGGAGACCAATGGACGGGTGCATGTCTTCTTCGACAACATCAGTCAGTTGATTCCCGATGTCCGATTGCAGGAGATCGATTTCGAGAGCTACAAGATCTGGCGCGCGGATGGGTGGGACCGGCCCTTCGGCAGTTCGATCGAGAACGGACCCGAGTCCAAGCTCTGGAAGCTGATTGCGGAATTCGACAAAGTCGACTTCTTCGAGGACACCCGAGAGATCGGCAACGACACCGTGGTGCAGAATCTCCCGCTGGGGGCGAACACCGGTCTCGACGTCATCAGCTATGTCCCCAAGCAGCTGCGCCCGGGCTCGGAAGAGGCGATTCGTCTGGCGGACGGTGCCGAGTTGATGAAGGACATTCTGGCCGATCCGGAGTTCTCCTTCCTCTCGCCGACGATCGATCCCGCTCTCTTCGTGCGCTACTTCGGGGCCAACGGGGAGATCACCCCGATCGGTCTGAAGTTCCCCGAGTTGCAGAATTGGGAGGGCAACTACGCCGCCCTGGACACCTTCTACTGGGATCAGACCGGCGTGAGATTCTACGAGTACGTTGACCAAACCGTGCACAACGGGATCTACTACTTCTACTCGGTGACCGCTTCGGATTTCACCGCGGAGAAGGTGCCGGACGGAGCCAAGGCGGTGGGTCCCGGTTTGGCTGGCGATCCCCAGAGCAACTTTGCCTTTGCGATCCCGACTTCGGACGCGCAGACCGCGGAGGAACGGGATCGCTTGGGGCAGGATGTCTACGTGGTGCCGAATCCGGCGACTCGAGAGTCGCTCGCGGATTTCTCCCAGTTGAATCCGGATGGAGATGACCCCACGGGGGTTCGTGTGATGTTCACGAATCTTCCGCGGGCGCGGAATACGGTCAAGATCTTCACTCTGGCCGGAGATCTGGTGCAGACCGTTGAGCATGATGGCACGAATGGGAATGGCTCTGCCTTCTGGAACTTGGTGTCCCGGAATGGGCAGGAAGTGGTCAGCGGTATCTATCTGTTTTCTGTCGAGTCGAACGACAGCGCTTTCGACCGAGTGGTCGGTCGATTCGTGGTCGTTCGCTAGGGTTCGTCGCTCGAAAGGACGGGCCCGCGGGTCCGCAGACGCTCGCATGTGAGCGGAGGTTCTTCGATGATGCTGCGTAAGATTGTTCCGGCTGCCGTGTTGACGATCGGCATTCTCGCGGGTGCTCTGGCACCGGCGAATGCGGCGGAGATCTTCGAGAAGGTGGGTACCTTCGGGGCCCAGTTCCTCAAGATCGGTCCCTCGGCTCGCGCCACGGGGATGGGCTCCGCATTCACCGCGATCGGCGACGGTGCGGAAGCTGTGTATTGGAATCCGGCAGGGATTGTAGGGGTGCGTGGTAGTCAGCTCGCGATCAGCCAGACCCAGTGGCCCGCGGACATCAAGCTGAGTCATGTGGCTTATGTCTTCAACCCGCGGAGTATTCCCGGAACACTGGCTTTCAGTGCCCGGGCGCTCTGGATGGATCCCATGATCGAGCGGACCGCGCGGGAGCAGGAGGGAACGGGACGCCAATTCGATTCGGGGATGAGCACCCTGGGTCTGACCTACTCGCGCTTCTTCACCGACAAGTTCTCGGCGGGCATCACCTTCTCCTATCTCCATCTGGGACTCGCGGACTTCTCGGTGAACTCGATGTTTGCCGATGTGGGGATCCTCTACCGGATCGGGATCCGGGGCATGAAGATCGGGATGTCGATCACGAGCCTGGGGAGTGAAGTGCAATTCGACGAGCGGCCGGCCCGCTTGCCCACCATGTTCAAGGTCGGGTTCGCATTCGAGCCGATTCGAACCGGGCGGCAGAAGGTCATTGCCTCCTCGGAGTTCCAGCACCCCGTGGACAATGCCGAGCGAGCGAATTTCGGAGTCGAGTATCAGTTGGACAATCGCTTCTTCCTCCGGGGCGGATACAACCTGAACTACGATACCGACGGGATGGCTGCCGGCGCCGGGTTCCGGGTGAATACCGGAGCGAGGAGCTGGGTCAACCTCGACTACAGCTGGGTGGACATGACGGATCTCGAAGGCGTGCACCGAGTCTCCGTGTCCTTCGCATACTGATCGCCTCGTCCCATCGGAGCGCTCACGGCCGCGACAGCCGACCTCGGATGGGGTCGGCTGCTGTGGTTGGGGCCACCGCGCATCACCCCCCGGCTCTCCTCGGAGAAAGGTCCTGACCATGAAGTCCACTCGAGCCTGCATCCTTCCGGGCCTGCTGCTTCTCGCTGCGGTCTCTCCGGCCCAGGCGGGCCTGAGGTCTCCCCTGGCGGGACAGGGCGACTTCGAGTTCGTGGCTGACATGCCGGTCTTCCCCCAGGAGGGGGAGACCACGAGGGTCGATTTCACTCTTCGTCTCGATCATCACCAGATGCGATTCCGGCCGGCCTACGGTCATCCGCTCCAGGCGGAGGTCGAATTGCGGTTGAAAGTGGCACGCGAGGGGATGGTCGCGGTCGACACCACCCAGGTCTACGAGTTCCAGGCTCCCACTCTCGAGGTGGCCCAGAGTTCTCAACGCTTCGAGCTGATCGAGATCCCGCTGCGGATCGGAGCGGGGAATTGGGCGGTCACCGTGGAAGTCACCGATCGCCAGGCTTCGCGGGAGGGACGCCGCCGCCGGATTCACGCCACCGCCAACGGCGTCCTTCGAGTTCCGGTCGCAGCCTCGACCCCGACCATGAGCGATCCCGAGTTCCGCCTGGGCGCCGCGGACGCATCTCTTCCCAACCCGGAGCGCCTCTACGGGGTGGTCCAGGATACCCTGGATGCCTATTTCGAGATTCGAGGAACACCGACCGGCGTGGCGCGAACTCTCGAAGTGGAGGTTCTCGATCCGGTCTACGGGGGAATGGATCGGCAGACGCTGCGATTCGAGGGCCGGGGGGAAGTGGAGGCTCGTCTCTACCGTCTTCCGTTGGCGACCTTTCCCGAGGGAAACTATGTCCTGCGCCTGAGGCCGACATGGATCCAGGAGGAATCACCCCGGGAGTACGAGTTCACCGTGGTCTGGAAGATGGGACGCTTCGCAGATGCGGGCGGCGATCTGCTCCTCGATGCGAAGTTGCTCTTCGACGACGAAACCCTCGACCGCTTCCAGAAGCTGCCCCGGGCCGCCCAGACCGCGATGCTCGCGGACTTCTGGGAAGGGCACGATCCCACCCCCGGGACCAGCCGCAATGAGGTCTACGATCGTTTCCGGGAGCGCATGGCCTTCGCCTGGCGCTTCTTCGGGGAATCGCTGTTGCCCGGCCCCTTGACCGATCGGGGGCGGACCTATGTCCGTCTGGGACCGCCCAAGGATCGCGATGTGAGGGTTCTGCCCAGCAACGACGATGATCTCGAGTCCGCCATCACCCGGGTCCATGATCGCTACCAGATCGAGTTCGAGGGAGTGACCGCGCGAGAGCAGGCCTCGAAGGATGACGCCCTGGGAGGCGGAGCTCGGGCCACGGAGCGCGATCAAATCGCTTCCCGCGAGCGCCGGCGTCTCCGCGGAAGAGTGGGAAGCGAGGGGAGTTTCGAGCTCTGGGAGTACGACTTCAACGGGGATCCACTCTTCGACGAGGTCGAGAACTGGTCCGAGAACATTGGCTATCGCTTTCTCTTCGTCGATCGGACGGGAGACGGCTCCTACCGTCTGGAGTACTCCAACGTGGCCACCCGCCGCTGAGGGGCTCGAGGCGGAATTTCTTGCCCCTGGGGGTTGCAGGTCCATGGTCTCTACCCCTAAATTGGGCCAGGTTCTGGCAGAGGTTGACACTGCGCGAAGGCCGTGGCTATACTTCCGCCTGTTTGTGCTCGAAACGGCACCGTTCGGGGCGATCCTGAGCCATTTTCGAGCGAGATCTTGACGGAGAATCCAGGGCCCGCAGGCCCTCTCTCTGTGTGTACGTTTCATCCGGTCGGCGATGCGATCGGGTTTTCTTCCCGCGAAAGGACGAGACCTGCCATGGCTCGCAAAGGTCTGTTTCAGAGCGCTCGCTTCTTCGGAATCCTGACGTTGCTGGCACTCTTCACTGCTCCGGCTATGGCGCAGGACGAAGTTCAGGTCGATGACGAACTCAACATCGAAGGCGTCATGAACACCTCGGACTCCCTGGCCTGGTCCACTTCCGATTCCGTGGACGAATTGGTGAAGGTCGAGGAGCCGGCCGAGGGTCTCATGGGCTGGTTGGAGACCACCATGATCGGGCAGAGCGGCGCGGGCCAGCTCTTCATCGCCGGTGGAAACTTCATGTGGTTCCTGTTGGCCGCGGCGATCGTCGGCTTGGCGATCATCTTGGAGCGAGGGTTCACCCTCGCACGGGCCCGCACCAACACGCGTCGTCTCATCGGCAGCGTGATCACCACTCTCCGATCCGAGGGCGTGACCGAGGCCGCCCAGGTCTGTGAGCGGACCCGGGGACCCATTGCTGCCATTCTGCACAGCGGTCTGTTGCGGGCCGACCGCGGCGCCTCCGCGGTGGAAAAGGCGATCGAGACTTCGGGCACCATCGAAATGGCCTTCCTCGAGCGGGGACTCGTGGCCTTGGCCTCGGTGGCCAATGTGGCGCCGCTGCTCGGCTTTCTGGGGACCGTATCCGGAATGATCCGGGCCTTCGAGGCCATTGCCAATGCCGACAATGTGAATGCGAAGCTCGTGGCCAGCGGGATCTCGGAGGCTCTGATCACCACCGCGACCGGCCTGGTGGTCGCGATTCCGGCCAGCTTGGGTCACAGTGCCTTCCTCTCGATCATCGACCGCTTCATCATCGAGATGGAAGAGACCTCGGCCGAACTGGTCGAGGAGCTGACGCAGCTCGGAGGCAACTAGACTCCAGCCTTCGGGCCCCCGACGGGGAGAGGTGAGATGGCCGTCAAGATTCGGCGCGTGTCGAAAGCACAGGAAGAGATGAACATGTCCAGTATCTCGGACATCGTCTTCCTGTTGCTCATCTACTTCATGGTGGTCACGGTCTTCCAGCAGGATATCGGGATGCCCTTCGCCCTGCCCGCGGCCCAGGAAAACCAAGACGATTCGATCAAGGTGAAGGAGTCGGATGTCACCAATATCGAAATCGACGACAACAACATCATTACTGTCGATCGGCGGCCCATGCGGGTGAATGCGATCCAGCGGGAGCTCGAGCGCCGGCTCGCGGAGAATCCCAAGCTCATCGTGATGCTCAGCAATCATCCCAAGTCCGACTATGGCGTGTTTGCGGCGGTGCTCGACGAAGTGCGTTTGGCCAAGTGCCGCAAGGTCTCGATCAAGATGAAGGAAGAGTAGGGGCGAGGATGAAGTTCGAGAAGAACATCAAGGGAACGAATTCGATTCCCACCGCGTCGATGGGGGACATTGTCTTCCTTCTGCTCATCTTCTTCATGGTGACGACGGTCTTCAAGACCGAGGACGGTTTGCCGGTCGAATTGCCTCGTGCGGAGAGTGGTCTGGAAGTGAAGCGAGACGACATTTCCAGGGTCTACGTCGATGCCAATGGGAGGATCTCGGTCGACGATGCTCTCATGCAGGCGCCCCAGGTGGCGCAGTTGATGGTGACCAAGATGAAGCAGAATCCCAGTAACATCGTCGCTTTCGAGACCGACGTTCACACGGATTACGAAGTGATGAACGACATCATGGAAGAACTCAAGAAGGTCAGCGCCGTTCGCATCTCGTTCAACAACAAGGTCGAGAGCGGCCAAGTCAAGTACTAGGAGATCCATGTCCGGGTCGACGCACGTAACCGATACGGCCGGGTGGCGGGCCGCAGCCCTGGCGACGGAGAACGCCCGTTTCAAGGCGCGTTATCCCGTATACATGCGTTGGGCTCTGCTGGTGTCCTTCGTGATCTTCACCCTGGTGTTTCTCTTCAGTCCCGAGCTCGTGATCACTCCTTACACCCTGAAGGAAGACACCATCGAGGTGATGGACATTCCCGATGCGGTGGACATCCCGCCTCCTCCGGAAGAGCTGCCCAAACCGCAGGTGCCGATCGAGGCCGCTCCCGATGCCGAGGTCGAGGACGACGTCGAGATCGCGGATACCCTGGTGGAGGACTTTGCCGACTTCAACTCGCTCCCTACCGGAGGTGCCGGGGGATCGGGGAATGGCTTCGTGGCCTTCGATACCAAGCCGACCATCGTGCAGTGGTTTCCTCCGCAGTATTCGGAGTTCGCCCGGGAGGCGGGTCTGGAGGGAACGGTTCGGGTCGATGTGCTGGTGGGGACCGATGGTCGGGTGAAGGACGCACGGGTCTCTCAGAGCGTGCACAGCGCTCTCGACAGCGCGGCCCTGGCCGCGGCAAGAAGAGTGGTCTTCACTCCGGGCAAGCAGCGTGATGTCCCGGTGGAGGTCTGGGTGACCCTTCCCTACACCTTCACCCTCTTCTAGAGCGATCGTCGGTCTCTTCTCTTGGCCGAGGTCTCACCGGGCCTCGGCTTTTTTGTGGCCGGTCGGCGAAGTCTGTAACATGCTTCTCCTCTCACCGTAGTGTTGGCAGGCTGGGGAGCAGGGGCTCCCGGCCCTCCCTCATCTCTAGCGGGATCCCGTCGATGGATCTCGACGAGGAATCAGCATGGTTTCATTTCGCCGTCTCATTGTGTGGTCGCTGATCAGTAGTGCAGCACTGGCGACCTCCAGCCAGGCGCAGCTCTCGGATCGCCTGGAAGCTCTTCACCCCGAAATGCAGAAGCTCTATTCCGACGCGCCGGTGACCCTCGACCAGTGCGTGCGGGTGGCCACCTTGAGTTCCAACCTCCTGGGCCGCCTCGAAGAGGACACGCGCAGTGCGGCCGTCGATCGAAGAGCTGCGTTGGGGGCCTTCCTGCCCAATCTGAACCTCACGGGCTTTTGGCAGCGGCAGGAGCGGACGGACAAGGATCAGCTCGTCTTCGACCGCTTCTCGGCCCCGGTGGTCTTCGAGGACGCGTCGGGCAATGCGCTGCCCCTGACCATCGGAGGCCAGCAGGCCTTCCAGACCTTCACCGCTCCGGTGCCCGGCCGCACCGAAGATTCTACGATTCTTCAGACCTTTTCGGGGCAGACCCTGCAGACCAACTGGACGGTGTTCAGCGGCTTCTCGCGATTCTCGGAGCGCAACCGGGCAAATGCCGCTCTTTCGGCCTCGGTGGCCACGGAGGAGTATCAGGCCACGGTGGTCCGGGAGGAAGTGACCAATGCCTTCTTCGACCTCGTGGGCGCCAAGCAGCGGGTGAAGGTGGCCATCGACGCCGAGGAACTCGCGCGTCAGGAATTGGAACGGGCCCAGACCTACTTCGAGCTGGGGATCAGCACGCGCAGTGATGTCTTGCAGGCGAAGGTGCGACATCAGCAGACCAAACTCGATACCGTGCGAGAACGAAATGGCGAGCGCAATGCCTTCGCCGCTCTGGCCCATGCGATGGGACTGCGCCAGGCGAGGCACTTCGAGATCCAGGCGGAGATGGACGAGGTTACTCACGAGATTGCGCCGGATCTGGAGGCTCTCCTCGCCCGGGCGACGGAGCGACGCCGAGACCTGGCCGCGGCCCGGCTGAGTCTGGAGGCGAGTCGGGCCGCGGTGACCACCGCGCGGGCGGGCTATTGGCCCTCCATCGAGGTCTTCGCCAATACCGCGCGCAACAAGGCCGAGACTCCTTTCCGATTCGGTGCGACCGAGAACACTTCCTATACCTGGGGGATCCAGGGTCAGTGGAATATCTTCGATCGATTCCAGACCAAGGCCCAAACGCGTCGGGCGGTGGCGAATCGTCGGAAAGCGGAATACGACCTCCGGCAGAAGCAACTCGATGTGGAACTCGAGATCGTGCAGTTGCGGAACAACTTGGTCGAGGCCATCGAAAGCCACGAGGTGTCGTCGGTCACGGTGGAACAATCCCAAGAGGACTTGCGGCTGGCGACCGAGCGCTTCCGGGTGGGCGCGGGCACATCGCTCGACGTGATCACCGCCCAGGTGAATCTGGCCCAGGCCCGACGTGATCTGGTGGATGCGCAGATCAACATTCTCAAATTGCGCAATCAGCTGTCTCGCGCGGTCGGAGGGGGGCTCTGAGGCCCGAGATCTGGCCCGCGCTACCGCTTGCATCGGCCAGCCATTCGCCGCATCATGCCCGAGGACTCCGGCCCGCCGACAGGCGATGGTCGGATCGGATCTGATCGGCCTCCACCCCTCCAGTCGGTAGCGGAATGTGAAGCGAAGCGCCGCGGCACTCATGGTGTCCTGGGTAGGCCTGGGATCGATCCTGGTGGGATCCCTCTGCGGTTGCGCCGCTCTTGGCCGGGGAATGGGACCCTCCCGCGAGGAGCAGAGGCCCTTCTTCGAGGCCGAAGCCCTCACCGGAGTGGGAGATCGCGGACAGAGCGTGGCCACCCTCAGCGTCTCGATCCCCTACCGAAATCTGGTCTTTTTTCGCGAAGCTCAGGGCTACGCGAGTTCCTACCGGATTCGGGCCGTGCAGGTCGATTCTCGAGGGCCCCGCCACCTCCGGGAGTGGACCGGCCGGGTGGAGGTGCCCGACTACGCTTCGACCCGCGCCTCGAAAGTGGCCCGGACCACCATGAGCCTCGACCTCGCGGATCTCGAGGCTCGTGACCCCGAGCGTCCCCCGCACCTCGAAGTCACCGTGGAGATCGATCGGAGTTCGCGTCGCGCCCGGAGGGATCTCCCTCTGCGGCTCAGCTCCATCCGGGACGGCAAGCTCACGGTCGGAGAGCTCGCGCTCTATCGCAAGCGAGAGGCCTTCACGGCGATGCCCACGGATGTGGAGGTGATGGGACGAGCGCTGCCCGATCCAGAGCTCTTTCGCCGCCAGGCCGACGGTCGCTTCGACGTCTCCACCGGAGAGCCCTGGCTCTTCGTACGGGTCTTCGACCTTCGTGAGGACTCCACCGACTCGATCTTCACGCTCCATCTTCGGGTGACTCCGGCCGGGGCCGACACCGCCCGTTTCGTTCGAGATCTGGATCTGAGCCGACAGGGCTACGTGACTTCGGTCCTCCTGCGTTTGCCGACTCGAGCCTTCGCCCATGGGCTCAACGACCTGGACGTGGTGGTGGACGGAGCGAAGGAAGTCTCCACTACTCTGGTCAATGCCGGTCTCGACCTCACGAATGACGCGTCTTGGAAGTCCGTACTCATCCCGGTGAAGGAAATCGCCACCGACGAGGAATACGCGAGGCTGCGAGCGGCGAAGGTCAGCGAGCGGGATGGCCTATGGTGGGAGTTCTGGGACCGCCGAGATCCCGACCCGACCACCTCGGTGAACGAGGCTCTGGTGGAGCACTTCCACCGTGTGCGCTACGTGAGGGAGAAGCTCGTCGACGGCTTCGGCGATGGAGTCCTCAGTGACCGCGGACGAGTCTACATTCGCCTGGGCGCTCCCGATTCCATCGAGGAGGGGAACTCCCGCTACGATTCCTTCGCCAGCTACCAGGTGTGGCGCTACCGCGAGGTGGGCCTGGTCTACTACTTCCAGGATTCGACGGGGACTGGGAACTATCGTCTCGTCTGGTGGGAGGAGGACTGAGTGAAGACGGACCAACGATGGTGCGGATTGGTGACTCTTGTCGAGCCCATGCGAGAGGAGCCGCGACACACCGCAGCCATGGTGAGCGAGGCCCGAGCTGGAGAGCGGCTGGAAGTTCTGGGCCGCGATGGAAACTGGCTGCGAATCCGTTCGGAAGACGGTTACTGCGGTTGGATCCACGATTGGAATTGCGTGCCGTGGCCCTCTCATCCGGGCCGGGTGATCGGCCGTTACTCTCGCCCTCTGGGGACCCTGTGGTTCTCGGATCATCGCTCGGCGGGGCCTCTGATCTTGGGCCTCCCCCTGCTCGAGCCGGAGGAAGAAGGTCCCCTGCGCCCGGGGAGATGTCTCGTCCGAACCACCTGGGGGACGGAGGGTTGGATCGAGGACTTCGAGAGGATGGACTTCGGGACGGAGACCTCTCCCTCTGAGCTCCGGAGATACGGGCAGATGTTGGTCGGAACGCCCTACCGGTGGGGAGGCCGTTCGCCTCTGGGCTTCGACTGCAGCGGCTTCGTCCAATATCTCTACGCCCTTCTGGGTCGAGCTCTGCCGCGAGACTCCCGGGATCAGCTCGAGGTCGGCCCATCGATCGAAACCCGTGCCGACCAGTGGAAGGTGGGGGATCTGCTCTTCTTTTCGGATCCGGTCGATCACGTCGCCCTGTGGGTGGGAGGGGGACGGATTCTCCACTGCAGTGGACAGGTCAAAGAGGAGGAGTTGGGAAAAAACACCCTACTCTCCGGGCGACTCTGCGCAGTCCGGCGGCCGTGGGAGGGTAGCCCTGCTCTGGGTCCGTCGCTCTGGGCGGGGATCGTCGCTCCCACGGAGGTCTGAGGCTTCCCCGTCGCCCTCCGCGCCGAATCCGAGCGCCGCCGGCTTTGGTTGGAACGTGCTTTGCGCAGGAAGTCTGAGAGAGACCCTCTTCTCCCTCGGACGAGGCCATGTACTTCTTCTACTACTACCCCATCGGCGTCGACGTCCCGCGTCCGCGGATCCCCTGGATGAGTCTCTCTCTGGCGGTGCTCATGACTGCGATCTTCGTGCTGAGCGTGCCACTGCGCGGCTGGCTCGATGTGCGTTGGTTCTCCTATGCCTATCGGCCGGCGCAGACGGATCTGCTCCACCCCTTGACTGCGATCTTCCTCCATGGCGGGTGGGCTCATCTGATCGGAAACCTGGTCTATTTCATCGTCTTCGCTCCCGCACTGGAGAAGGCGGTGGGCCGAGTGGGCCTGCTGGTGGTCTTCCTGGGCACGGGATATCTCGGAAACCTGGTCCAGGGAGCTCTGGTCCTGCACACATCTCCTCAGTTGGGATGGATGGGGGTTGTGGGAGCGAGCGGAGCGATCAGTGGCCTGTTGGGATTCTTTCTGCTGCGCTTTCCCTACGCCGGAATCCGATTGGCATACTGGGCCTTCCTACCTCTGCAGGGTGTCAATCGCACCGGCGTGGTTCGCCTGCCGGCAGTGGTGGGACTGTTGCTCTGGGTGCTCCTGCAGGTGGTGCTCTACTGGGTTCAGGGATCGGGGGCGGGCACGGCCTATGGTGCTCATCTCGGCGGATTGGTCATGGGGTGTTTCCTGGCCCTGAGCCTGCGGATGCCGGCGAGAGCTCGTCTGGATCGGATGGTCTACGGGGCCGACCGGGCCCGCGAACAGGGGAACTTCCATGCCGCGGTCGGTTTGCTCGACCAATACCTCCAGGAGTGTCCGCACGACCGGCGGGCCAGGGTCGAACTCGTCCGGGCTCTGGAGATGCAAGGCGACCGTGGACGAGCTCTTCGCCTCATGCGAGAGGAAGTCGAGGGCCTGGTGAGGGAAGAGGACATCGAGACCGCCTGCGATCTCTACCTCGAGGGACGTCGTTCGAATCAAGTCTTCCATCTGTCCGCCGAAGCCCAGCGACACATCGCATTCTGGTTGGAGAAGCTCGGACGTCCGGTGGAGGCGGCGACTGCACACCTCGACTACGCACGCTTCCATCGCCACTGCGGAAGGGCAGACCATGCCATGGCGAGAGCGGCGACGCTGCTGGCCACTCGCCACGACCAACGTGGACGGGCTCTGGAAATCTTGGAGGAGACAGTCCAAGCCTTTCCCGAGAGTGCGCTTCGGCCTCTGCTCGAGCAGGAAGTCGAAAGGCTTCGGTCTGCGCCGCTTCGCAGGCCCGTCGGTCGGCCGGTTCAAGCGGGATGAATGAGTTCTTGGTGCAATGAGGCGAGCCAGCTTCCTCCCACCGACTGTGGAACGATGAAGCCGCGATGGTGTGGGCCCCGGTAGGTTCCCATGGGGGGACCGAGCCGCTGTTCGACTCTCTCGACGGCCATCTCCACCTTTCGACTCGCCACCCCTTTGCCCACCAGTGCCACTCGTTGGCGCCGTCGTTCGACGGCGACCCGGACCCGCGGCTGGTCGTGGAGGAAGTCTTCGAGTTGTTGCCGGATGTTGTTGGCCTCTTCGTCGGGTACGGTCACCGCGAGACAGAGACCCGAATCGGAGTCCGTAGCCTGGAAGCAAGCGTCCACCGGCAGATCCGTGGATTCGAGGAGGTTGAGAAGGCCGGCGAGGACCGGCACGTCGTGGGGGAAGGAGTCGGCGGAGATGAGGGCCACTGGATCGCTGAGCGAAACGCTCCACACCGGCAGATTCTGGACGCAGCTCTCGTCGCCGACCACCGTCGCGTCGGAACCCTCGGTGAGACCTCGGACCACGACCCGTTGTCGGTGCGCCCGAGCCATTTCGAGGGCTTGGGGATGGACGATCGGAGTTCCCGCTTCGGCCAGGTCGATGAGCTCGTCGTAGATCAGACGGTCGAGTCGGTAGGTCAGGGCCAACAGTTTGGGATCGGTGCTGTGCACCCCTTCGCGGTCGCGAAAGATGACCACCTGATCTGCCTGGTGCGCACGGCCGAGGGCCATGGCGGTGATGTCCGCACCTCCTCGGCCCAGGGTGGTCACCTGCCCGCAGGAATTCACTCCTTGGAACCCGGCCACCACCGGAACCTCTCCTCGATCGAGGGAGTCTGCGAGGGAGGAGGGATCGACCCTCAGAATCCGGGCCCGTCCGTGGCAGTCGTCGGTGGTGATCCCCGCCTCGCCCCCGTCGAAGGACCGCGCCACCACACCGCGTTGGTGCAGGGCCAGGGCGAGGAGGGCCGCGACCTGCATCTCCCCGGTGGCCAGGAGACGGTCGAGTTCGGGGCCGGAGGCGCTGGGACGCAAGCGACGGGAGAGGGCCAGGAGCCGGCTGGTGATTCCGTGCATGGCGGAGACCACCACGATGGGGCGTACCCCCGCCGCGAGAACCTCCTGGATCCTGGCCGCGGCCGCGTCGATGCGGTCGGTGTCGGCGAGCGAAGATCCTCCGAATTTCAACACTCGTTGAACCAAGGTCCCCTCCTCACAGCCCGTAGAATGCCGCCGGAAGCGTCTCGAGTCGAGACGCATTTTCGAAGCAGGGGCAAGGATCGGGCCGTCGGCCCCTTCCGAGTCTCCCGCCTCCGAGGACCGGCGAACGGGAGGTTGTAAGGCCCCTGGCGGTCTGCTACTCTGCGCCCGCGTGCGTCGGCTAGATGGTTGCGTTCCAAGAACTTCGGTCCCGAGCGGACCAGCGTTCCCGCCCTCGATTCCGACCGCATCTCGACCCGACCTCCCGTCTCAGGCCATGCGACCAGATTCCCTTCCGGCGGAGGAGAGGCCGAGAGAACGATGCCATCGTCTCGGAGTTGCGGCACTTTCCGCCGTCGAGCTGTTGGCTCTCGTCCTGGGGGCGGGTCGGAGCGGAAGCAGCGCGGTGACTCTTGCCCACCGCGTCTTCGACCGCTTCGGAGGGCTTCGGGAGCTCTCCCTCCTGCACCCCGGGGTGTTCGCGGCCGAACCGGGATGGGGCCCGGCCCGGTCGGCGGCGGTGGCGGCGGCCTTCGAGCTGGGGCGTCGAGCGCAGAGGGCGCGACCGCGGGCCCTGGATGTAGTGGAAGGTCCCGAGGATGCGGTCCGCTATTTCGCCCCCCTCCTCGATGGGCTCTCCCAGGAGGCGGTGGGGGTTCTTCACCTCGGAGCACGACATCAGGTCTTGCGCGCAGAACTGGTTGCTCTAGGTTCGCTGAACTCGGCCAGTGTTCAGCCGCGTGAGATCTTTCGGGGGGCAATCGAGGCTGCTGCGGCGGCAATCGTCCTTGCGCACAATCATCCCTCGGGCGACCCTGAGCCGAGTGAGGAAGACGTCCGGTTGACGCGTCGGCTGCGACGTTGCGGAGAAACGCTGGGAGTCGAGCTGCTCGATCATGTGGTGCTCGGCGAAGATCGATGGGTCAGCCTGCGGGAACGACGGATTCTCTAGCTCGATGAGGAAGAAGTGTCGATGTCTCTGAATACCGCGAACAAGCCGGGACTCTGGAACCGATTCACAGGCCTGTTCAACAACGATATCGCGATCGATCTGGGAACCGCCAATACCCTGGTCTACATCAAGGGCAAGGGGATCGTGTTGAACGAGCCCAGTGTGGTCGCGGTGGATCGGACCACGCGCAAGGTGCATGCCGTCGGACACGCGGCCAAGGCGATGTTGGGAAAGACTCCCGACAAGATCGAGGCCATTCGACCCCTGAAGGATGGGGTGATTGCGGACTTCGACGTCACCGAGCACATGTTGCGCGAGTTCATTCAGATGGCGCAGCGCAAGCGGCACTTCATCGCACCCCGAATCATCATCTGTGTTCCGAGCGGGATCACGGAGGTCGAGAAGAGAGCGGTGAGGGATTCGGCGAAGCATGCGGGGGCGCGGGAAGTGTTCTTGGTGGCCGAGCCCATTGCCGCCGCCATCGGAGTCGGTCTTCCCGTGGATCAGCCCAGCGGGAACATGATCATCGACATCGGCGGAGGTACCAGCGAGATTGCGGTCATCGCGCTCAACGGTATTGTCTGCGACACCTCGATCCGAGTCGGAGGCGACGAGATGGATGACGCGATCGTCAGCCATCTCAAGAAGAACTACAACCTCCTGATCGGGGATCAGACCGCCGAACTCATCAAGAAGGAAATCGGCAGCGCCTATGCCCTCGAGCAAGAGATCGAGATGGAGGTCAAGGGGCGGGACCTCGTGGCGGGGATCCCCAAGACCCTCAAGATCAGCAGCCAGGAAATTCGGACTTCTCTCCAGGAGCCTCTGTCCCAGATGGTGGATGCGCTCAAGAGTTCTCTGGAGCAGACTCCGCCCGAATTGGCGGCGGACATCGTGGACCGTGGCATCGTGATCACCGGCGGGGGATCGCTGTTGAGAGGACTGTCGGATCTCTTTCGGGAAGCGACCAATCTGCCCATCAACACCGTGGACGACCCTCTCTTCTGCGTGGTCCTCGGTACCGGAAAGATCCTCGATGACATTGGTGCCTACGAGGACGTGATCATCCACAGCGGCAAGGACTGACATGCAAAGACCCGAGGGCCTCACCAGGAACTCGGATCGCATCGTCCTCGTGGTCTGCGTTGGGCTTTCGCTCTGGGTCATGAGTTGGGGCGAGGATCTCCGGGTTCAGAGGGCCACCAAGTGGGCTCACTTCGTGGCCACACCGGTGGAGAATGTCTTTCAGTTCATGGCCGATCTCCGGACCCTGCGCAGCGAGAACGACGAGTTGCGGACCCGACTCACTGCCCTGCGGGTCGACGCGGCTTATGTCGAGGCCCGAAGGGATCGCATCGAGGAACTCGAGCGGCGAGCCGGATTCTACGAGCGTCACCGAGGCCAACTTCGGCCCGCGACGGTGATCGAGCTTCTCGACGGTCGGATTCCCATTCAGGCGGTGGTGCGCTTCGAGGATGAGAGCGACTGCGCGGTCCTCACGCCGGTGGTCAATGAACGGGGGCTTGTGGGGCGAGTGACCCAGGTGCTCTCTCCTACCACCGCAAGGGTCCAGTTGCTCACCAGTCAGGAGTCTCGGATCAGCGTTGAAGTGGCGTCGAGTGGAGTGAACGGGATCTTGGCATACAACGGCCGGGGTTTCAGCATGGACAATGTTCCCCTCGGTTCGGAAGTGTCCAATGGAGATCGCGTCTTCACCAGCGGATTGGGAAAGAGCGTTCCGCGCGGGATAGAGGTGGGGAAGGTCAAGTCCGTCCGATTCTCTTCGTCGGATCTCTTCCTCAAAGTGCAGATCGAACCGGCGGTTCGGTTCAACGCTCTCGATCGAGTCTATCTCGTGACTCGACCCGGGCCATGGTACTTTCGGCCGGGAGACATGTTCCGTTCGGAAGCCGACAGCAGTGGCTCTTCGACCGCCGTCGAGGCGGTGGAGCCATGACTTGGATGCGGACTCTGGTTGCGATTCTTCTGACCCTGTTGTTGCAGGTGTCGGTGGTGCAGTACTTCGAGCTCTGGGGAAATCGTCCGGATCTTCCTCTGCTGCTGCTCATCTTTCTGGCCCAGAAGAGCGGGGCGGCGGGAGGCACGCTGCTCGGTTTTGCGACGGGGAGTTTTCAGGACATCTTCGTCCCCCATACGCTGGGCATGAACATGTTGGCGAAGTCGGTGGTGGGCAATGTGGTGGGGAAGATCTCCGAGAATGTCGTCGTGGATACTCCCCTGTGGAATGTGGGATTCATCGCGGCCACGGTTCTGATGCACGATTTTCTCTATCTGCTCCTTTACACCCGCCTCGACCTTCCGCGCTTCTTTCCCATGTTCTTTCTCCACGCGGTACCCACGGCGATCTACACGGCTGCGGTCGGCGCCTTGGTGTTGGTGGCGAGCGCTTGGATCCAGGGAGGGTGGGTCGCAAACTTCTCACAGCGGAGTGATCGTGGATGAGCGGAGGCGGCAGTGGCGGGCCCAGGTTCTCCTGGCGCTCGTGGGGGCTTCGTTCCTGGCCGTGGCTCTGTCGTTGTTCTCCATGCAGGTCCTCCAGTATCGCCACTTCGAAGAATTGGCCCGACGCAATCGACAGGATCAATACCGGGTGCCGGCCCCTCGAGGGATCGTGGCCGACCGCAGTGGCGAGGAATTGGCAGAGAACGTCTACCAGGCGCGGATCACCTATCCTCGGCGATTGTTGGCCGGTGCAGACTCGACCATTGCGCGCTTCGCCAGCCTTCTGGAACTCGATCCAGCCACCTTGGAGCAGAGGATCGCGGCATCGAACGAACCGGACCGGGTGACTCTGGTTCGTCGCGCCACTCCGGAGCAGGTCGCAGTGGTGGAAGAGCATCGACTGGTTCTTCCGCAGGTTCAGGTCACCGTCGGTCCCCGACGCTCCTATCCCTTCGGCTCCTTGGCCGCTCATCTCCTCGGCTACCTCGGCGAGGTGAGGCGGGAGGAAACAGAATCGGATTCCCACTATCGACCGGGCGACATGATCGGACGCCTGGGGATCGAGAGCGCGGCCGAGCGGTTGCTCCGCGGAAGTCATGGCAAGAGAGGGGTCGAAGTGAATGCCGCGGGCCACATCGTGGGGGACGTGGCGGCGCTCACCGTTCCTCCGCTGGGGGGATCCCGTCTCTTCCTCACCACCGACTACCGGCTGCAGGCGAGGGTGGAGGAACTGCTGAGGGGAAAGGTGGGAGCCTGTGTGGTGATGGAGGTTCGCACCGGAGACTTGCTGGCGGTGGCCAGCTCGCCGACTTATGACCCCAATGAATTCGTTGCGGGAATCAGTTCCGACCGGATGAAGGAGATTCTCGAGGACCCCGACAAGAGGATGTTCAACCGCGCCTTTCGGGGGGCCTATCCTCCGGGGAGTCCCTTCAAGATCATCACCGCGGCGGCCGCGCTCGAACGCAATCGGGTACGCCCCACCACTCGTTTTCAGCCCTGCACCGGGAAGTACCGCTTCGGAGATCGGGACTTCCACTGTTGGGACCTCAATGGGCACGGCTCCCTCGACCTGGAGGGCGCGATCATCCAGAGTTGCGATGTCTACTTCTACCAGCTGATCCAAGAGCTGACCGTGGACGAGTTGGCCGACACCGCGCGCCGATTCGGACTGGGGCGATCCACAGATGTAGAATTCTTCTCCGATGCCTCGGGGTTGGTGCCCGATTCGGCCTGGTATGACAAGGCCTTCGGGCGCAGGCGGTGGACGGCGGGAGTGAAGCTCAATCTCGCCATCGGGCAGGGAGAGTTGCTCGCAACTCCACTCCAAATGGCCCGAACCCTCGCTGCGGTCGGAGGCGATGGCTATCTCTACCGGCCTCACACCTGTTTGGTCACCGAGTCGGCCTATGGCAACCGGGATGTCCGCCGGGTGGTCCGGTCGCAGGAACCGATTTGTTCCGAGCGAGTGCGCCGGTTCCTCAAGCGGGCCCTTCGGGGGGTCGTGGCCGAGGAGCGCGGGACCGGGGGCTTGGCGCGGGTGGCTGGAGTCGAGATCTCGGGGAAGACCGGAACGGCGGAGAACAGTTCAGGCGAGGACCATGCATGGTTCGTGGCCTACGCCCCCAGTGAGGATCCGGACGTGGCGGTGGCGCTCATCGTCGAGAAGGCGGGGCACGGGGGCGCGGTGGCCGCTCCCCTGGTGCGCGAGGTCCTCGATGCCTATTTCCATCTGAAGCGGGGCGAGCCCATTCCCGCATTGGGAGAGAGTCGATGACCACTGTCACTCGCACCCTTCTGCGTTCCGATGGTTGGGCCATCGGGGCCTGGCTCCTCCTCATGGCCATTGGTCTGGCGGCAGTCTTCAGTTGCACAGTGGACTTCTCGGCTCTGGATCAGGTCGTTCCGTCCACGGTGGCGAGGTCGGTCTTCGAGGGCCAGCTGCTCTGGGTCGGAGTCGGCATCCTGGCGGCCTTGGCCTGCGCGGCCATTCCCTACCGCCACTTCGATACCCTCGCCTACACCTCTTATGCGCTCTCGCTCGCCCTCATTCTTCTGGTTCTCGTGTTGGGGCGGGAAGTGGGGGGAGGGCGTCGGTGGCTGATCGTGGGGGGGCTCTCTCTCCAGCCTTCGGAGTTGGCCAAGGTGGGACTGGTCCTGGCCTTGGCTCGTTTCCTGGCGAGTCACGGCAAGCGGGGCCCCACCTTTCTGGTCACTGGGGCCTTCGCAATTCTGGCGCCGGCCTTTCTCCTCGTGGCTCAACAGCCCGATCTCGGGACCGCATTGGTCTTTCCGGCGATTGCGATTCCGATGTTGTTCTGGGCGGGCGTGCGCATGAGCTTCCTCTTCGCCCTGGCATCGCCGGCCTTCTCGGCCCTGGTGATGTTCTACAGCGATCGAGTGGTCGACGTGATCTGGCCCTGGGTCATCTACGTTCTGGTACTGCTGGTGGTCCTCTACTATCTGCGGCTCTATTTGCTTCCCAGCATTGGGCTGGCCTTCGCGAATATCATGACCGGATTGGCCATTCCTCTGGTGTGGGAGAAGCTCCAACCCTATCAGCAGGCTCGGATTCTCACCTTTTTCAATCCCAGCGACGCGGACCGTCTCAACTATGGCTACCAGACCTTCCAGAGCAAGGTCGCCATCGGATCGGGCGGGCTCTTCGGAAAGGGCTTTCTCGCGGGGACCCAAAAGGGATTGGCTTTTCTGCCCGAGCGCCACACCGATTTCATCTTCAGCGTGGTCGGCGAGGAATTCGGTCTCATCGGGGCCATTCTCATTCTGGGGCTCTTCTACGTGGTCATCTGGAGAGCGCTGCGAGTTGCCACCGTGGTGCGGCGCCCCTTTGGCAGCCTGGTCGCGGTGGGGGTGGCCAGTTACTTCGCATTTCAGGTTCTGGTGAACGTGAGCATCACTGTGGGGCTGCTCCCGGTCACCGGACTTCCCCTCCCCTTCTTCTCGAAGGGGGGGAGCTCGATGTTGGTGAGTTGTCTGATGATGGGATTGCTCTTCAACGTCTCGGCTCGGTGGTCGGATGTCTGAATCTGGATTCCTTCGCTTCCGGGCCGGAGAACTCCGCCGCGACGACGGAGGAGTGGCCGAATGGCCGGCACTGGCGGTGTTGGGCCAGCCGATCGCCCATTCCTCGAGTCCGATCCTCCACCGAGCGGCGCTGGAGGCTCTGGGTCGCACCGAGGGCTACGAACGCATAGAGGTCGGGGCCGAGGACTTCGGGGCTTGCCTGCGGTCGGCCCGGGAATCGGCGGTGCGCGGTCTGAACATCACCTTGCCGCACAAGCAAAGGGTGGTCTCGTGGGTGGAACGCCGTTCCGCCGAAGTCGAGGAGGTGGGAGCTTCCAACACCCTGGTCCGGTCCGATGACCAGTGGGTGGCCCACAACACCGATTCCCGCGGTTTCGCGATGGCCCTCGAACGCATGCTGGGTCGGGACCTCTCCTCGGTCCTGCGGCGGGTCGTGGTCTTGGGGGGCGGCGGTGCAGCCCGGGCCGCGGTGCATTCTCTCCGGGCTCTCGGGGCACGCGATCTGCGGGTCGCGGTGCGCCGTGTCGAGGCCGCGCAATGGGCCGAGGAAATGGGAGGGAGTGTCGTGCCTCTGAAGCCGCAGGCCCTCGAAGGCGCTCGGTTGGCGGTGAACTGCACTCCCCTCGGGCTGAGCCGGGGAGATCCACTTCCGGTCTCGCTCGAGGCCGCCGATTCCCAGCTCGTGGTCTACGACATGAGCTATGGGAGGGAGCCGAGCGCGTGGATCCTCCTCGCGCGGCAGCGGGGGATGAGGGCCGAGGACGGCAAGTCCATGCTCGTGGCTCAGGCCGCGCTCTCCTTCTCCATGTGGTACGGGGGCTTGCCTCCGCTCTCAGTCATGGGCGCTGCCGTGGGATTGGATTGGTGAGAATCGGATCGAGCCTCCTTCCTGTTCCGCCTCCCGGAGAGGACGGGTGGAGTGCGAATCCTGTCTTCGATCGCCGCGGCGATGGCGGACCTGTTCTGGCCGCCCCGTTGTCCGGTGTGCGGAAGGGAATACGACGACGGGAGAGAGTGGATCCGTCCGGAGGGCGGGGGACGTCCACTCCTGCACCGAAGCTGTTTCGAGACCCTGCCCCGACGCGAGGGCGTCGATGGGGGAGGATCGGAGGGCCGAGTCGGGGTGGAGTGGCTCTACCGGGATTGTCCGGAGTTCTTTCGCATCCTCCACGCGGTGAAGTACGAAGGGCAGTGGCCCCTCCTTCATCCTCTGGCTCGGGATTTCGGACGGTGGGCCCGGGAGCGACTGACTTCCCTGGGGCCCTCCGTTCTGGTGGGCCTTCCCGACGACGCAGCTCGGCTTCGAGCCAGGGGCGATTCGGTCGTCCAGCGCCTCCTGGTGGCGGCCGCCGCGGAGGGGTGCCCGGTGACGGGGGTGCGGTTGTTGCGTCGGCGCCGGAGTGGGCCGGCCCAGGCTCGGATGTCTTCCGAGGCGCGGCGTCTCCAGAATGTGCGTAATCTATTCGGCACCGGGGATCTCTCGCAGCTGAGCTGCCGGAAGGCCATCGTCCTCGTCGATGACCAGGTCACGACCGGAGCGACGCTGCGCTCCGCCCTCTCGGTTCTGGCCGCACGTCGCCACCGGCTGCATGTGCTCGCCTTGGCGGGCGCACGGACTTCGCCCCGTTGGGTGGATCCTTGACACCCGGACCGGGGCCTTTCTAGACTGCCGCAATCGACTCCCAGGAGGCCCTACGCCTCAGCCAAAGGCGGAATCTCGTGAAGAAGCTCTCCGTACAAGACATCGAGGTCCGAGATCGACGGGTGCTCATGCGCGTCGACTTCAACGTGCCCATCAACGAGGCGGGACGGATCGCCGATGACACCCGGGTGCGGGCCGCACTCTCGACGGTGAAGTTCCTGCTTTCGAAGGGAGCGCGTCCGGTATTGATGAGCCACCTCGGTCGCCCCAAGGGAAAAGTGCAACCACAGCTCAGCTTGCGTCCGGTCGCGCAACGCCTCCAAGAGCTCCTCTCTGCGCCGGTGCGCTTTGCCGAGGATTGCGTGGGAGAGAACGCGGTGGCGGCAGGAAATGCCGCCCGATCGGGTGAAGTGGTCCTCCTCGAGAATCTTCGATTCCACGAGGCCGAGACGCGGAACGATGAAGACTTTGCCCGCGATCTCGCGCAGTTGGGAGATGTCTACGTCAACGACGCCTTCGGGACCGCCCACCGCGCCCACGCCTCGACGGTGGGAGTGACTCGTCACTTCGAGGAGAGGGCCAGCGGTCTGCTCATGGACAAGGAGCTCGAGAACCTGGGTTCGTTGCTCTACTCTCCGGGCCGACCCTTCCTGGCGATCCTGGGAGGAGCCAAGGTATCGGGGAAGATCGAGATCATCGAGAACCTCATCGGGAAAGTGGATTCCGTCCTCATCGGTGGGGGAATGGCCTTCACCTTCTTCCGAGCGTTGGGGCTCGATGTCGGCGAGAGTCTGGTCGAAGAGACGCTGTTGGACACCGTCCAAGCCATCCTCGAGCGGGCCAAGTCTTCGAGTACCCAGATCATTCTGCCCGAAGACGTGGTCGTGGCGGATCGTTTCGACGCTCACGCCCAGAAGCAAGAGGTCCTGGTGACCGATATTCCCGAGGGGTGGAGAGGACTCGACATCGGCACTCGCACCTGTCGACGTTTTGCGGAGCATTTGGAGTCCGCGGCGACGGTATTCTGGAATGGGCCCATGGGGGTCTTCGAGATGGAAGCCTTCGCGAAGGGGACTCGGTCGGTGGCCAGAAGTGTGGCGCGATCGACGGACCACGGTTGTCGGACCGTCGTCGGAGGTGGAGACTCGGTGGCCGCGATCACCTCTCTCGACCTGCAGAATCGCATCACCCACGTGTCGACGGGCGGGGGAGCGTCGTTGGAGTTCCTGGCCGGCAAGAGCCTGCCCGGAGTCGAGGCCCTCAGCGACGCCCGTTCGGCGCCGGTCTGAGGCAGAGAGCAGAGACTGGGCTACCGAGACGCGGATGACGAAGACGCAGATCACGGGGCACCCGAGGTGGAGGTGAGGGATGCAGCGGAGACCGCTCATTGTCGGGAATTGGAAGATGAACCTGAGCATGGCCCGGGCGAGAAGTCTGGCCCGAGGACTCGGACGTTCTCTGGCGGGGGAGACCTTCGAGGTCGAGGTCGGTGTCTGTCCCACTTTCGTGCACTTGTCCGAAGTCGCGCACCTTCTCGAAGGGTCCTCGGTCCGGGTCGGTGCGCAGGACTGCGTCGCCCAATCTCCGGGGGCCGTGACCGGCGGAGTCTGCGCGTCCCAGTTGCGGGAGTTGGGGATGAAGTGGGTGCTGGTCGGGCACAGCGAGAGGAGAGCGATCTTCGGCGAGGGGGATGACCTTCTCGCGGCCAAGTTGGGGGCGGCGGTCGACGCCGGCCTCGAAGTCATTCTCTGTGTGGGAGAGACCGAAGAGCAGCGACGGAGGGGGGAGACCGAGGCGGTGGTCGTCGGTCAGCTCCGGGGGGCGCTCCGCGATGGACCATCGCAGAGTCCTCAGGCTCTGACTCTGGCCTACGAACCCGTGTGGGCCATCGGAACCGGACGGAATGCGAGCGCTGCGGACGTGGCCGAGGTGCATGCCACCCTCCGCAATGCGGTGGCCGAGGTCTTCGATCCCGACACCGCGGCTTCGTTGCGGATCCTTTACGGAGGCAGTGTGAAGCCCTCGAACATCACGGAATACATGGAGATCGAGGATGTGGACGGGGCCCTGGTCGGGGGTGCGAGCCTCGAAGTGGAGAGTTTTCTGGGGATTCTGCGGGGCGTTTGACACCGCGAAGGTCTCTTGCTAGCTTAGCTCTCTGCTTTCGAAGCGGCGGTGGGCTCCACGGTGGTGCTCAGCCTTCGAAAACGGCGGGAATACCATGTACTACGTTCTCTTTCTCTTGCATCTGCTCATCGCATTCTTCCTCTGCGTCGTCGTTCTCCTGCAGCGCAGCAAAGGCAATGGTCTGGCTGGAGCCTTCGGCGGAGTCGGAGCCGGTGAGGCGATGTTCGGAGCCCGGGGCGTGACCACGATGCTCCACAAGGCCACCATTTGGTTGGGCGTCGCCTTCATGGTCAGCAGCATGGGCCTCGCCATTTTCACCGCGCGTCGCGGCACGGCCAATGACACCCAAGTGGACAAGATCCTCGAGCAGACGCTCCCTGCCTCCGCAGTCCCCGGGGCCGTGAACCTCGGTGGGAGTGGAGCTGGGGGCAGTGACGATGTCGTGCCTCAGCCCGCGCCGTCACCGTCTCCGGTCGAGACGCCTCCCGACAACGCTGGAGGCGACGGGCGCTGACCGACTCTTTCGTGCTCGGGTGGTGGAATTGGTAGACACGCTGTCTTGAGGGGGCAGTGGCGAAAGCCGTGCGGGTTCAAATCCCGCCCCGAGCACCATCGATTCCAACGGCCTACCACTCGGTAGGCCGTTCGTCGTATCGAGTGCTTCGAAGTCGCGTGTACTTGCGGAGGGGATGTTGCGGAGTGGTCATGCACGTTCGTGCATTCTTCTTCGTTGCAACCCCGAGATGTCCGTGGTTTGGAACGTGGAGAATCTCTGAACTGGGGTTGAATGGGTCGACGAAACATCGGTCAACAGACCACTTTTTGTATTGACACCCCCCAAAGTGCTCCGAATAATGCCGTTGCGTGTCCAAAAAGGTACGGAGATTGCTTTTGATCCTGGATCGTAGAGCAATCGATGTCCGAATTGGACTTCGTGTGAGCGGGGCGCGTCCCCGATCAGGCTGCATCACACAAGCGAGGCTGAAGATTATGGAAGACGGAATCACCCTGCTTGCCGCTGCAAAGCGGAAGTCCCGGGCGAAGAAGAAGAAGTCCACGACCAAGAAGAAGAAGGCCACCGCCAAGCGGAAGAAGGCCACTACGAAGCGCAAGAAGGCCACGACCAAGCGGAAGAAGGCCACGACCAAGCGGAAGAAGGCCACCACCAAGCGCAAGAAGAAGACCACGGTCAAGCGCAAGAAGAAGGCTACGACCAAGCGCAAGAAGAAGACCACGGTCAAGCGCAAGAAGAAGGCCACCGCCAAGCGGAAGAAGACGACCGTCAAGCGGAAGAAGGCCACCACCAAGCGCAAGAAGAAGACTGCGGTCAAGCGGAAGAAGCTGGCGACCACCCGCAAGAAGCGCTGATCGACGTCCTTGGTGGATCTGGCCGAGGCCAGATCGTTCGAACGAGAAAACGGGCGGCAGGATTCACTCCTGCCGCCCGTTTCTCTTGGTATTCCAGCCGGCGGACCGGCCTGGGAAGAAGTCGGATCAGGAATCCCCGTCGTTGTCGCTACCGAAGGTGGGTACGGTATATCGCCAGACGATGCCCGCGCTGGCTTGGGGGATGATCATGGTCTTGTCGAGCGCCACCTCATCGGTCTTCCAACTGTAGAATTGGATCCCGGTCCCGATCTGACCGCGAAGGGTCTCGGTCAGCGCGAAGCTCACCCCTCCTCCCAAATCGAAGGAGAGGGCGGTGATGTCGTCGACATTGTCGAAGCGGTTGAGGAGGCCTCCGAAGGCCAAGCTGACGTAGGGTCGTATCGGGAGTTTTCGGGCCTTGCCGATCTGATAGATCACACCCACTCGAGTCGAGAGGGTGGTGACGTTGGTTCGATCGAATTCACGCCGGGGAGCAAAGGGATCGGTCTGGCCGGTGAGCACCGCATTGGCCCGGGTCAGACTGCCGCTGAGGAAGAAGCCAAAGGCCTCGGAGAGATAGAACGCGGCGTCGACTCCTCCGAAGTATCCCGACTCGAGGTCCTTCTCCGGAGCTTGGGCCAGGCCCGAGTCGATGGCGGGGTTCCCGGAGAAGTCCAGGATCTGATCCTTGGCGGTGTCGTTGGTCAGCGGGTCGGTGATGGCAGGCAGCTTCAGATACTGCTCGCCTCCACTGACTCCTCCGAAAACGCGGATGTCGATGCGTTGCACCTGGAAGAGAGGCTCGCTCTCCTCCTCTTCGCTCTCCTGCGCGAGGGCCTTGGAGCTCAGGCCGACCACGATCAGGAAGAGGAAGGTCGCCCACAGAGGAAGACCCATGGACAGCCGTGCCTGGCGCTTGAGAGAGATTACCGGTGACAAATTGGTCCTCGCGAGTCTGGGGGCCATGGGCCCATGACGGCTTGATCCGGGACAGCGGCCGGTCTGGACCGGCGCCGTAAGATAGCGGAACCCGGAAAGGCGTGTCAAAATCCAAATGGGGACCCCACACCCGGGAAGGCATGGGGCCCATTGGAGCGTACCAATATAGTGGTAGGCAAGGGGGTTCGGAAAGACCCAAGCTCCCACTCTTGTGATCTCGGGGGGCGGGCAAGGGCGCGTTGACACCCATTTTCTTAGGGTGGTAAGGTCGCAGGCCCTGGGTGAATCCCAGATTCGCGCCGGGTCCGGAATTCCGCATCCAATCGAGGCGGTAGGGGCCGACGGGTGCTCCGAAGCTCTGGCCGCCTCGCCAACCACCGAGATCCTCACGGGAGGGACGCGCCTTGAAACAGTACGCGCCGGCAGACATCCGCAATCTAGCCCTAGTTGGCCACCAAGGGGCGGGCAAGACAACTCTGGCCGAGGCCGTTCTCTTCAAGACCGGAGCGATCAGTCGCATGGGGAGCGTGGACGAGGGGACGAGCAACCTTGACTACCATGTGAACGAAATCGATCGAAAGACGACGATTTACACTTCGATCGGCTCCTGCGAATACGAGAAGACGAAGTTCAACCTCCTCGACACTCCGGGATTCGAGGACTTCCACGGGGAGCTCATTGCCTCGCTTTCGGTGGTGGAGAGTGCCATGGTCCTCGTGCGGGCCGACTCCGGAGTCGAAGTGGGGACCGAGGTGGTCTGGGAAGTCGTGGACGAGAAGGAACTTCCCGCGATCATCGTGGTCTCGAAGATGGACAAGGAACACGCGGACTTTGCGGCGGCCTACGCTCAGATTCGCGAGCGTCTGACCCCCAAAGCGATTCCGGTGCAGATTCCGATCGGCGAGGGCGAGAGTTTCCGCGGGTTGATCGATGTGGCCGAAGGCAAGGCCTACCAATATGACGATGCCGGAAAGGCCACCGAGACGCCGATTCCCGACGAGATGAAGTCCGCCTACGAAGAGGCCCGGGAAGAGCTCCTGAATGCCGCCGCCGAGCACGATGATGCCCTGGTGGAGAAATTCCTCGAGGAGGGAGAACTCTCCTACGAAGAGATCATTCAGGGCATTCAGATCGGAGTGAGAGATCGCGCCTTCTATCCCGTCTGCGCGGTGAGCGCGCAGGATGGCGGGATCGGAATGCGCCCGCTCCTGCACTGCATCAAGGAGTACCTGCCTCCCGCGGATTTCCGCACCGAGCTCGCGGGTCTGCGCAACGGCGAGGAGTGCACGATTGCGGCGGGGGCGAGCGCTCCCACCGTGGCCCGGGTGTTCAAGGTCTCCATCGAGCGGGACGCCGGTGAGTTCTCCATCATGCGCTGCTTCGGAGGCAGCATCGAAGCTGGCCAAGACTACCACAACCTGACCCACGATCGCAGCGAGCGCGTCACTCAACTCTTTTCTCTCGAAGGAAAGAATCGCGAGAAGATCGACCGCATCGGAGCAGGAGATTTCGGCGCCGCGGTGAAGCTGAAAGAGACTCATTGCGGCGACACCCTCGGGGACAAGTCGGTCGATGCGGCCTTACCACCGATCGTCTATCCAGAGCCGAGCTCACGAGTGGCGGTCCGTCCGGCGAAGGATGGGGAAGACGACAAGATGGCCCAGGGCCTCTCGAGAATCCGGGACGAGGATCCGACCTTCCGATTCGGTACGGATCAGGAGACCCACGAGATCGTGCTGGAAGGTCAGGGAGAAGCCCATTTCGACGTGATTCTGGAGCGGCTCGCTCGTCGCTACGGCGTCGAAGTCACCCGTCACGAGCCGCGAATTCCCTATCGGGAGGCTCTGGTTTCGAGCATTGAGGTGCACGCGCGCCACAAGAAGCAGTCCGGAGGACGCGGACAATTCGCCGACGTCCATATCAAATTCGAGCCGAACGAGCGCGGAGCGGGCTTCGAGTTCGTGGATGCCATCGTGGGGGGCGCGGTACCGAGCCGTTTCATTCCCGCCGTCCGCAAGGGCCTCGAAGAGACGATGGAAAAGGGTGCGCTCGCGGGCTACCGGGTGGTCGATCTCAAGGCCACACTCTACGACGGTGGCTACCACGACGTCGATTCGTCGGAAGCGGCGTTCAAGATGGCGGCATTCTTGGCGATGCGCGATGCCTTCAAGAATGGCAAGGCCACCCTTCTCGAACCTATCTACAACGTGACGGTTCGGGTGCCAGAAGAGGTGATGGGCGATGTGATGGGCGATTTGAGCTCGCGGCGGGGAAGGATTCAGGGGACCGAGGCGATCGGACACTTGCAGGAAGTGCGGGCGCAGGTACCCTTGGCGGAACTCTATCGCTACAGCACGAGCCTGAGGTCCATGAGTCAGGGCCGGGCGCGGCACACTCGCAGCTTCGCGGGATACGAGGAAGTCCCCCGCGAGCTTGTGAAGAAGATCGTGGAGCAGTCGAAGATGGAAGCCGAGGAAGGCTGATCCATCTCTCGAGCGGCCGCTCCTTGGGAGCGGCCGTTCTCGTCCAGGACCAAGTCGAGAGGAATCGAAGGTGTCCGGTCATTCGAAGTGGGCGACGATCAAGCGCAAGAAAGGGGCGGCGGACGCGAAACGCGGCAAGCTGTTCACCCGCTTGGCCAAGGAAATCACCATCGCGGCCCGGGACGGCGGGGGAGACCCCGAGTTGAATCCGGCTCTGCGCACGGCGGTCCAGAACGCCCGAGCCCAGAACATGCCCAATGACAACATCGATCGGGCCATCAAGCGGGGGACCGGCGAGGTCGAGGGCGCAACCTACGAAGAGTTGACCTACGAGGGCTACGGTCACGGGGGCATCGCGATCATGGTCGAGACCCTCACCGACAACACGAATCGGACCGCCGCGGATGTCCGCCATGCCTTCAACAAGTTCGGAGGCAAGATGGCCAGCAGTGGGAGCGTGGCCTACCTCTTCGAGAAGAAGGGGCAGATCCAGATCGACGCCCAGGTCGCGGACGAGGATCGGGTGATGGAAGTGGTCATCGATGCCGGGGCCGAGGACGTCGAAGCAACGGATGGCATTGTGGTGGTGACCACCCCTCGCGACCAATTCCATGCGGTCCTGAAGGCCCTGGAGGATTCGGGGATCGAGCATTTGAGCGCGGATCTGGAAAACATTCCCATGACCACGGTCCACGTTTCGGGGAGTGAGGCCCTGGGGGTGATGAAGCTGATCAGCGCTCTCGACGATCTCGATGATGTCCGAAAGATCAGTGCGAACTTCGACATCGACGACGAGGAGATGGAAAAGATCCAGGAAGCACTCTGATGGAACGCATCCTGGGCATCGATCCGGGGAGTCACCATCTGGGATGGGGGGTGGTGGAAGTGCGCGGCACGCGTTTCGTCCACCTCGGCCACGGAGTCTGCCGCGGTCGGAGCGGCGATGCCCTGGGGCTGCGTCTTCTGTCGATCTACGAAGGCCTGGAAGGAGTCCTGCGCGAGTTCCAGCCCACCGAGGCGGGACTGGAAAAGGTCTTCAGCGCTCGGAACGTGCGCAGTGCGTTGACATTGGGTCAGGCGCGGGGCATGGTGCTCCTGGCCCTGGCGCAG
>JAJRXK010000004.1 GCA_024276305.1 Candidatus Krumholzibacteriota bacterium | reverse complement strand
TCATCCATGACGTGCTCTTCCAGCGAAACAACGATCACATGCAGGTCACCGAGCTGCTTCAGTTCAACAATGAATCCGACCCGCCCAAGACCATCAGCGCCGCGGTTGCACCGATGCGGGTTCATCTCCCTCACAACATTCACGACGAGATCGAGGCCTCCGTGGGATCGGGGTCGATGCCTCTGAAGCTCGAACTCGTCGAGACCGAGGATCCAGGGGTCTACACCGTGGACTACCCTCTCAAACCCGGCGCCACGCGGCTGGTCTTGCGCTATCTGATGCCCTACACCAACGCATCTCTGGAGTGGAAGCCGGTGGTGATCTACCCCACCGAGGAGCGTCGGGTCTTGGTCTCGCCGGCCGACGTCACCGTCGATGTGCCGGGCATGATTCCCACCCAGGACCGAGTCCCCGAAGGATTCCTGGTGTTCCAAGGATTGGCCCTCGAAGGGGGCTCGCCCTGGCCCGTGCGTCTCAGTGGTGGCTCGGCTCAGGCCGTGAACCTGACCGCCGAAAGCGACGTCCAGGACGTGGAGGTCCGACCGAATCGCTTCGACAGTTCGAGAGGATGGATCCTCGGAGGGTTGACCCTTCTCTTCCTCTGCGCCATCGGCTTCGCAGCATCCACCGCCCCCGCGGGGGCGACGGGAGCACGCAATCCTGAACGGGACAAGCTGAGCCGTCTGGCCGATCGTTATGTGAGCGGAGAAATCGATCGGGCACACTTCGAGGCGGAGCGGGATCGACTGCTCGCGGCAAAGAAGAACAAGAAGCATCGAACCCCAGCCAACGCCGCGTCCTGAGGTGAAAGGCGTTCTCGAGGCAACGAAGCTGTCGCGGCGCTACGGCCGATTCTGGGCCCTGCGGGACGTGGATCTCGAGTTGAAGGCCGGCGAAGCAGTCGCTCTCCTGGGCGCCAACGGCGCGGGCAAATCGACGCTGCTGACCACCTTGGCCACCCTTGCCCGACCGACCCGAGGTCGCATCGAGATCATGGGGCACGATCCCGGAAAGGGGGCGGCCCGAGTCCGAGCGCACATGGGCTACGTGGCCCATCACACCCTCCTCGACGACGCCCTCAGTGCCCGAGAGAACCTGGCCTACTACGCCGCTCTCTTCGGCCTCGACGACATCGATCGCCGAGTCCACCAGCGTCTGAGTGAAGTCGGCCTGGAGCGCCGCGCCGAGGATCGGGTCGAAGGCTTCAGCCGGGGGATGCGACAACGGCTGAGCCTGGCCCGGGCCCTACTCCACGATCCCAGCCTCCTCATCCTCGACGAACCCTTCACCGGTCTCGACGCGCCCGGTTGTCGCGACCTCGCCGATCGGCTCCGTGAAGAGCGAGCCCAGGGCACTTCGATCATCCTCGCCACCCACCAGCTCGAACGGGTCCTGCCCTGGTGCGATCGTGTGGTGATCCTCCACCGCGGTCGCAAGGTCGAGGAATCGCCGGCCTCCACCTACGATTCGATCGGTTGGGCCGGACACCTCAGCGAGATTGCCGCAGACCACTCCACCCCCGAGGGTGTGAGGACATGAAGGCCTTCTGGGGAATCGTGGGAGCGGTGCTGGCTCGCGACGTGCGGGCAGAATGGCGGCGTAAGGACATCTTCACCACCATCGTGATGTTCGGATTGCTGACCGTGGTGGTCTTCGTCTTCTCTTTCGACCCCTCTCGCCACGCGCGGGAAGAGGTCGTTCCCGGAACCCTCTGGACCGCCTTCTTCTTCGCGGGAATCCTGGGGCTGAATCGCAGCGCAGCGCGAGACAGTCAGGACGACCTGGTCTCGGGCCTCATCACCAGCCCCGCCGACCGGGGTGCGCTCTACTTCGGGAAGCTCTTGGCCCATCTCGTGTTCATGCTCGTCGGTGAGGCGGTGATTCTCCCCTTGGTGGTGGTGTGGTTCGATTTGGGGGCGCGACACCTCACCCCCTCGTTTTTTGCGCTCCTGGCATTGGGGACCTTGGGCTATCTTGCGGTGGGCACGGTCTTCGCGGTCGTGGGTCAGAAAACGCGCCTCCGCGAAGTCATGCTCCCGGTCCTGCTCCTGCCGGTGTTGACCCCCCTGCTGCTCGCCTGCGTCGAGGGCACCACCATCGTGATGACCCCAGATACGATGGAGGGATTCGGCGCGTGGATCAAACTCCTGGTCGGCTTCGACGTGATCTTTCTCGTCACCGGCTTCCTCCTGTACGGCTTCGTCCTCGAGGACTGAGATGAATACAACCAATCGGATTCTCCTCGCTCTTTCCGCTCTGGGCATGGTCGCCATCTTCGCGATGGTCTTCTTGATCCTACCCGACGACCGAGCCCAGGGCTTTGTGCAGAAGATCTTCTACCTGCACGTGCCCTGTGCCTGGGTCAGTTTCCTGGCCTTCACGGTGACCGCATTCCGAGGCCTGCGCTATCTCATGACCAAAGACCTCGGCCACGATCGTGCAGCCGCGGCGAGCGCAGAGATCGGGGTACTCTTCGTGAGCCTCGCCCTGATCACTGGATCGTTGTGGGGCCGTCCCATCTGGGGCATCTGGTGGACCTGGGACTTGCGTCTCACCACGACATTCGTGTTGTGGTTGCTGTACGTGGCCTATCTCATCCTGCGGCGAGCCATCGGGGATCGTGAGCGTCGGGCTCAGCTGAGCGCGGTGACCGGCCTGATCAGCTTCGTCGATGTGATCATTGTCTACTTCGCCAATCGAGTGAAGGCGACCCAGCATCCTGCACCGGTGATCGGCGGGGGTGAAGACAGCGGGCTGCCTGGCCTCTTCCTCTTCACCCTCTTGCTCGGGGTGTTCACGATGACCGTTTTCTACACGCTCCTGCTGCGCACGCGGACCGAGATGGCCGCCATCGAAGATGATATCGAAGACCTCTGGCTGGCCCACAGCTAGAACGAGAAGGAGAGACTCATGCCGAAGCACTTCTGGTTCCTCTTCGCCGCCTATTCCATCATCTGGCTGGGCCTGTTCGGATATGTCCTCAAATTGCTCGGTCGAACCGGCGAGATGCGGCGGGAACTCGATCGACTGCGGGACAGTCTAGGCGGACGCTGAAGTTCCGCGAAACGCGCCCGCCTCGGTTCAACCGTCCCAGCGCAGCGCCAGATCGGTGTCTCCGAGGATGATCTGGCAGGCCAAGCGCTCGTCTTCCTCGAGGTGACCGGTCACCGCGAGGGTGTCGAGTTCCACGAAGCCCGCCGGAGGAAGGCCTGCCGCCCCCTCCACCACCCGAATCACGCACGTGCCGCAGGTACCGGCCCGGCAACCGAAGGGCAATCCGGCCATGGCATCGACGGCGGCCCGGGGGAGAGAGGTCCCCGGAGCACAGTCGAATTCGATTTCGTCGTTCAGAAAGCGGATACGAGGCACAACGAGACCCCCGGGGCCTGGGCAGAGAGGGGAGAGTGGCGAGGAGTCTAGCCCATGGGCTGGGCTTTGCCCAGACTGGCCTCACTTGCTCAATCGCGCCCTCTCTGCTAGCTTGCGCGGGCCGTGGCGAGGCGAGCTCGCCCCTGGCCTCACCAACCATTCGCCTTCGAGGACCGCTGCGATGCACCTGACACTCGGACACAGTCCCGATCCCGATGACGCCTTCATGTTCTGGGCGCTGGCCAGCGGTAAGTGCGACAGTGAGGGCTACGAATTCGAGCACATATTGCAGGACATCCAGACTCTCAACGAGAGGGCCCTGCGCAGCGAGCTGCACATCACCGCCATCTCGATCCACGCCTATGCCCACCTGCTCGACAAATACGCCCTGCTCCCCACCGGGAGCAGCATGGGAGACGGTTACGGTCCCATGCTCATCGCCAAACAAGGGAGCGGTCTGAGCATCGAGGACTTGAAGTCTCGCAAGATCGCCATCCCCGGAGAGATGACCACCGCCTATCTCGCTTCCAGATTGCTGCTCGGGGACTTCGACTTCGAAGTACTCATGTTCGACGCCATCCCCGCCGCGGTGGAGCGGGGCGATTTCGAAGCGGGACTCATCATTCACGAAGGGCAACTCACCTACGAGAAGGAAGGCCTCGAGCTCGTCTGCGACCTCGGCGTGTGGTGGAAAGAAGAGACGGGACTCCCCCTGCCCCTCGGCGGCAATGCGATCCGCAAGGATCTCGGCCCCGAGGAAATGACCAAGATCAACCGGGTCCTCAAGCGCAGCATCGAAATGGGGCTCGAACACCGTGAGGAAGCTCTGGCCCACGCTCTGAACTACGCTCGGAACATGGACACCGCGCTGGCCGACGAATTCGTCGGGATGTACGTGAACGACTACACTCTCGACTATGGCGACGACGGTCGCCGAGCGGTCGAACTCCTGCTCGAGAAGGGTGCGGCCGCGGGGATCATCCCGCCCGTCGAGCATCTGGAGTTCGTGAAATAGCGCTCCGAGCCGCGGCAACCCTAGAAGTAGAAGAACATCGAGAGTTGGGGCAGCGGATAGACCGCGTCGCGATCGCTGAGGTAGGTGAAGCCGAGATCGATCTTGGTCGAGAGCCGGGGACGCAACAGATACTCGACGCCGACCCCGATGGAAATGTTCTTGTTCGACTCTCCGTCCCGATCGTCCGAATAGATCGCGAATGCCGGCCCAGTGAGAAAGCGGATCCGCCCCACCTGGCGCAGAACATAGTGGGCTTCCACTCCCAGGTTCCAGGCCAGATCGTCGCTGTTCCCCCACGCTCCACCGGCCAGAGACATCATGACCTGAGGGAAAGCGGGCCAGCGGAAGGCGAGCCCGGTGCCGCTGCTCATCCCCGCAGACAGACCTACCGCCCCGACATGAGGGTCGTAGTCCTGATTCCAGCTACCGCTCGCCTCCTGAGCGGCCGCCGGAGAGCCGAGGGCCAACGCGAAGGTACAAAGGAGTCCAAGGAAGAGTCGTTGCTGCATGGTTTTCACTCCGCAGACAGAAGGGCCCAGGGATGGGCGGGTCGGCCGAAACCTAGCTCTCAGGCGGCAGAAAGTCGAGTGCAGAGGCCCCGGGTCTCGCGAAACGCCGCACTTGCAGGAGAATGGAGTCCGCCTGAGCGTCGCTGAGGCCGCTCACTCCTTGCATGCGTCCTTCCCCATAGATCATGATCCGTCGAATCTCGGCGTCGGTGATCCCGCGCTGAAAGAAAGGATCCCGCAGATCGACGGGATGATCACCGAGATCCGTGGCCGTCACACTGCTCCCGTCGGCCTCGTGGCAGCGTGCGCATTTGTTGAGATACAGTCCCCACGAGGTGGGTGGGTACTTCTCTCCCCCGCATCCACCGATCAGCAGTCCCATCAGCACCAGGACCACCCTCGAGAAGCATCGCCCAGTGCTCACGCAGAGGCCCGGGGTTGGGGGGCCCGAATCTGGATCATATTGCTCACCCCGGCGAATTGCTTCGTACCGCCGAGGACCACGACCCGATCCCCAGGATGGACGACATGGGTCTCGAGCAAGAGCCGATCTCCTTCGCGAAGCATGTCGTCGGTGCTCTCGTAGTAGTTCAGCGCATAGGGCAGGATCCCGTGTTGCAGGCACATCCGGCGACAGACGGCGGGATCCGGACAGAGTGCGAGGATGGTCCGGCGCGACCGGAACTTGCTCATGACCTGAGCGGTGGCCCCGCTGAGAGTGTAGACGACGATGAATCGGGCATCGATCTCCTGTGCGATGCGCCGTGCCGCTTTGGTCACCGCCAACCTCTCGACGTCGAAACCATGCACCTGCCCTTCTTCGATCCCGATGCGACCGTAGAACTCCGAACCCTCGGCCTCGCGAGCGATGCGATCCATCATCTGGACCGCAGCCACCGGGTGGGCCCCCGCCGCCGTTTCTCCACTGAGCATGACCGCATCGGTCCCGTCGAAGATGGCATTCGCGACGTCGCTGGCCTCTGCCCGTGTGGGCCTCGGATTCTCGATCATGGACTCGAGCATCTGGGTCGCAGTGATCACCGGCAAGCCCTTGGCATTGGCACAGGCAATGATCCTCTTCTGCGCGCTGGGGACCTGCTCGGGGGGGATCTCCACCCCGAGGTCCCCCCGGGCGACCATCACCCCGTCGCACTCGTCGAGGATCTCCTCGAGGACATCGAGGGCTTGGGGCTTCTCGATCTTGGCCACGATGGGAGCGACCCCACCCATCGCGTGCATGGCCTGGCGCAGATCGCGTACGTCTTCAGGACGGCGGACGAAGGAGAGGGCGACGAAATCGACCCCCAATTCCACTCCGCTACGAAGGTCCCGGAGATCCTTCTCGCCGAAGGAGGGCGTGGAAAGGGCCTGACCCGGCACGTTGATTCCCTTGTTGGGTTTCAGACTCCCTCCACTGATCACCTCGCACTCGATCTCGGTGGAACTCAACCCATCGGTCACCCGAACCTCCATGAGCCCATCGTCGAGCAGAATGCGATCGCCAGGATGGACATCGCGGGGAAGTCCCTCGTAGGTGCACGGGATCCTCTCTGCCGTCCCCTCGAAGTCCTCGGTGCTGATGCGGATCCTCGTCCCCACCCGCAATTCCACGGAGTCACCGGCCAGACGCCCCACTCGGATCTTGGGGCCACGCAGATCCAAGAGAATGGCCACGATGCGTCCGGCCTCTTCGGCCGTGCTCCGGATCAGAGGGACGAGTCGGGAAAAGAAGGCATGATCTCCATGGCTTGCATTGAGCCGGAACACATCCACTCCGGATTCGATCAGCCGGCGAAGGGTCGCCGGATCTTCGGAGGACGGGCCGACCGTGGCCACGATCTTGGTTCGGCGACGTTGGAGTTCCATCCTGACAAGGCCTCCCGGTTCTGAGCCGCTCAGTAACGAGGCACCTCGGGGTCCACGACCGATGACCACCGGTCGATTCCTCCCACGATGTCTCGAACTCTTTCGAAGCCCTGATCCACCAGGAATTGCACCGCGTGGCGGCTGCGTACTCCCAGGTGACAGAGCACCACATATTCACGTGCGGGATCCAATTCTTTCCACCGCAATGGCAGCAAGTGCAAGGGGATGTGGACCATCTCGCCCTCGATCCGGGCCAAGGCCACCTCTTCGTCGCTCCGGACGTCGAGGATGCAGGGTGCCTGTCCGTTCGACTGGAGTTCGTGCAATCTCTCCACGCTGATCTCCCGAGGATCACCTTCTACCGACTCCGCTCGGTCACAGACCCTGGCCACAGGGTTCACCTCCCGAATGGATGCCGAGGGTCCACAGACCGGACAGGCGGGATCACGTCGCAGCGGGACCTCGTGGAATCGGGTCCGAAGGGCATCGTAGGTCAACATTCGGCCCACTAGAGGCTCACCCCTTCCCAGCAGCATCTTCAACGCCTCGGTCGCCTGCAAGGTGCCGATGACTCCGGGCAGTACGCCCAGGACTCCCGCTTCCGCACAGCTCGGGATCGATCCGGCCTCCGGCGGCTCGGGAAAGAGGCAGCGATAGCAAGGCCCGTCGGCGTGGGCGAAGACGCTGACCTGCCCTTCGAATCGCAGGACCGCTCCGTAGACATTGGGGACTCCCTCCAGAACACAGGCATCGTTGACGGCATAGCGAGCGCTGAAATTGTCGGTGCCGTCGAGGACCAGATCGTAGCCCCGCACCAGACTGGTGGCATTCTCTGCTCCGAAAGCGAGGCGATGAACCTCGATCTCGAGGTCCGGCTGCAGTGATCGCAGTCGGTCCGCCGCCACTTCGACCTTCGAACGACCGATGTCCTCGGGACGGAAAAGAAGTTGCCGGTGGAGATTGGACTCGTCGACCTCGTCGAAGTCCACGATCCCCAGGTGTCCGACCCCCGCCGCGGCCAGATACTGACTGGCCGGCGAACCCAGTCCCCCCACGCCGACCAGGAGTACCCGCCCCCGTCCCAGAGAGCGCTGCCCCTCGACGCCAACTTCCGGCAGGAGCACCTGTCGTGCGTAGCGGCGAGCTTCCTCGGGAGAGAGTGATGAAGAACTACCCACGGAATCCAAACCTCGATTCTCGGAAGGGCGGGGCGGGGGGTCTGGTGGAGTGCACGATAGCTCCGATGCAGACCGAGGACAACGGTCCGAATCTCCAACGCAGAGGGGCGCTCGATCGAGCGCCCCTTCGCCATCGTTCCACCCCTGAGAATCAGGAACAGCCGGTGGTCGCCCCACAATTCACGCAACGATAACAGCTGCCATTGGGGACGGTCACCGACCCGCATTCGCTGCAGGGTGGCGCGTCGCTGGAGGTCTGCATCTTGGAGAGATCGCTGACCACCGCCGCCGCACTCACGCTCTTCGCCCCTTCGGCGAGAGTGGACTCCCCAACCTCCGCCATCGACTTCTCGGCCGCAGCATTGGCCGGCGCCTGTCCCAGGAACTTGATACCCAACCACCGGAAAATGTAATCCATGATGCTCTTGGCGATCGGCACCTCGGGGTTGTTCGTGAAGCCACTGGGCTCGAAGCGGCTGTTGGTGAACTTGTTGCAGAGCACATCCAGAGGAACTCCATACTGGAGCATGATCGAAACGGCGGTCGCGAAGCTGTCCATGAGCCCACTGATCGCAGAGCCTTCCTTGGCCATCCTCACGAAGAGCTCCCCCGGCGTCCCATCCTCGAAGAGACCCACGGTGAGATAGCCCTCATGCCCCCCGATCGAGAACTTGTGGGTGATGGCCTGGCGCTCGTCGGGAAGGTGCCGTCGTCGGGGGCCATTGAAGGTTCCGTTGCGGACACCTTCGTCGCTCTTGGTGCGGCTGGTATTCAGGGGCTGGAGCTTCTTGCTGCCATCCCGGTAGACCGCCACCGCCTTCAGGCCCAGCTTCCAGGCTTCGATGTAGGTCTGCTCGATCTCTTCGACACCCGCGTTCTCCGGCACGTTCACGGTCTTCGAAATCGCGCCGGAGAGAAATCGCTGCACCGCACCCATCATGCGGACATGCCCCATCGACGCGATCGAACGCTCTCCGTTCTGCTGCTTGAATGCACAGTCGAAGACCGGCAGGTGCTCCTCCTTGATGTGTGGAGCACCCTCGATCGTCTCTCGGTCGTCGATGTAGGCGACCATCTCCTCGATCTGCTTCTCCTCGTAACCGAGCTGGCGCAGAGCCTCGGGCACCGTACGATTGACGATCTTCAGAAATCCACCGCCCACGAGTTTCTTGTACTTGATCAACGCGATGTCGGGCTCGATTCCGGTGGTATCGCAGTCCATCATGAAGGCGATGGTCCCGGTGGGAGCGAGTACCGTGACCTGGCTGTTGCGATAGCCGAAATCCACACCGGTGGCGTAGGCCTCGTCCCAACTCTCCTTGGCTGCGGCGAAGAGAGAGGAAGGAACTCGATGTTGATTGATCTTGGAGACCGCGGCCCGGTGCTTCTGGATGACTCCCAGCATCGGCTCGCGATTCTCGTCGTAGCCCTCGAACGGCCCCTGGGTCTCGGCGATCCTCGCACTCTGCAAATAAGCCTCACCACATATGAGCGCAGTCACGGCGGCCGCGTAGTCACGCCCTTCGTCACTGTCGTAGGCCAAGCCCCGACTCATCAGCAGTGCCCCCAGGTTGGCGTAGCCCAGACCCAGCGGGCGAAAACGGTGGCTGTTCTCTGCGATGACATCCCGCGGATAGCTGGCATTGTCGACGATGATCTCCTGACCGAGAATCGTGATGTCGACCGCCTGCCGAAAACCCTCGACATCGAAGTCGAAACCGTCCGGTTGGCGGAACTTGAGTAGATTGAGCGACGCCAGATTGCAGGCGGTGTCATTGAGGAACATGTACTCGCTGCAGGGATTGCTCGCATAGATTCGATCGGTGTTCTTGCAGGTGTGCCAATCGTTGATCGTGGTGTCGTACTGCATGCCGGGATCCCCGCAGGCATGAGTATGCTCGGCAATCGCCCTCATGATGTCGCGCGCTCGATGAGTGCTGACGATCGAACCATCCACTCGGGCCCTCGTGTGCCACTCACCGTCTTCGAGAACGGCTCGCATGAACTCGTCGGTGACCCGAACCGAATTGTTCGAGTTCTGGAAGAACACGCTGTTGTAGGCCTCGCCCTGGAAGCTGCCGTCGTAACCGGCCTCGATCAGAGCCCAGGCCTTGCGTTCCTCTTTGGTCTTGCATTCGATGAAGTCGAAGATGTCGGGATGGTCCACGTCGAGGATGACCATTTTCGCCGCACGCCGAGTCTTGCCACCACTCTTGATCACTCCCGCAAAGGCATCGAATCCCTTCATGAAGCTGACCGGGCCCGACGCGACTCCACCGCCATGCAAGGCCTCGTTGCTGCTCCGGATGGGCGATAGATTGGTACCCGTCCCCGACCCGTACTTGAAGAGCATCCCCTCGGTCTTGGCGAGGTCCATGATCGAGGACATCGAGTCCTCGACCGAATTGATGAAGCAGGCCGAGCACTGCGGCTTTTCCTCCACTCCCATATTGAACCACACCGGACTGTTGAAGCTCAGCTTCTGGTGCAGGAACAGATGCGTGAGCTCGTCCCTGAAGGCATCGCGAGAGTCCGCGGACGCGAAGTAGCCCCCCTCATCACCCCAACGCGTCAGGGTGTCGACGACCCGACCGATGAGCTGGCGCATGCTGCTCTCTCGCCCCGGCTTGCCCAGTGCACCTCGAAAATACTTGGACACCACGACATTCGTGGCCAGTTGACTCCAACCCGTGGGCACCTCGACGTCGTGCTGCTCGAAGAGGATTTCGCCCTTGTCGTCGGTGATGCTGGCGGTCCGGAGCTCCCACTCCACGCTGTCCCACACCACGTCCCCCGGCCGCGTGAACACGCGACGGATTTCGACGCCCTCGCGGGTCGCCGTCTGGGCCCGAGCCTGAATCACTTTCTTCGTCTTTCCGGCCCGCTCAGGCCCGCCACTCACTTCACTCGCCGACATGGGGTTCCTTCCGTTCTTTCGTTAAGCACTCGCTGCCTGGAATCAGAAATGTCTCGACCGCTCCCATCGACCCCTGCATCGCGGATCTCACGGTCCATTCCCGATCCCTCGCCGAGAGGGCAAGCGGTCCCGTTCGGTCGCTCAACGGGAGCAGAACCGTCGCCGGGAGACGCGGGTGAATCGTGATGACGGGTGGCGCTGCAAAGCCCCGCAAGTGCCTGGGACTGCTGAGCTTATGCCACCGCGCGTACCACAAGATGTGGGGCGGTGAAAGCAACCTACCACAAGGGATGGGGGCGTCAAAACTTAATTTCGCCTTCATTCCATTTCGTTTCCAACACCCTGCGAGAACGTCAGTTGTCCGTCGCGACCGGAGGCGCCTGGGACCGATCCGGGAGGGGTCGGACGTCTTGCCCCCGGCTTCGGTCGCGGCTAGGATGGGCCCATGACCAATCAAGCCATCGACGGCCGCCGCTTCCGCCGTGCAGTGATCGCCGGGGCGGACTGGGTTCGTGCCCGGCGTCGTCATCTCAACGAGATCAACGTCTTCCCGGTGCCCGACGGCGACACCGGCACCAATATGGCCTTGTCTCTCTCCGCCACCGCCCGGGCCCTCCGCGAGGAGGACGGGGAGGACCTCGCGGCCGCCAGCCGCACCGCCGCCGACGCCAGTGTCCTCGGCGCCAAGGGCAATAGCGGGATCATTCTGGCCCATTGGTTCCAGGGCGTGGCCGAACACCTGCGAGAGCACGCCCAGGCCGATCCCGAACGCCTGGCCAAGGCCTTCGCCCAGGCCACCGAGACGGTCTACGGGGCGATGGAGAAGCCCCTCGAGGGGACGATCCTCACGGTCATGAGGGCGACCAGCGAGCGCGCGGCCGTTGCGGCCGACAAGCACAAGGACGTGGCCTCCTTTCTCGGGGAGATCGTCGAAGGCGCGCATGAGGCCCTTCAGAAGACTCCCGAGATGCTGCAGGTTCTCAAGGACGCTCACGTGGTGGATGCCGGTGCCGAGGGCTGGGTCAATTTTCTGCAGGGAATGCACTGCGCGGTCCGAGGGGTGCCCCTCCCCGAATTCACCGAGGAGGAGATCCACGAAGTGGTCGAGCATCCGCCCCTGCCTCCGGGAGAGATCACCAATCGCTACTGTACCGAGCTGGTAGTGCGGGGGAAGGGGTTCCGCGCGGAAACGCTCCGCCGCAGGTTCGCCGATCTGGGGGACTGCCTCATGGTCGCCACCACCGGAGAGCTCTTCAAGCTCCACGTCCACACCAATCATCCGGACCGGGCGATGGACATCGCCACTCGCCTCGGCACCGTCGAGGAATGCAAGGTCGACGACATGTCGCTGCAGGCGGAAGAACGGGGGACGGAGAGGATCGCGCCCCTCATTCCTCTCGACTCCCAACCCGAGACCCCGGCGGTGATCAGCGACAGCACCGGGGACATTCCCGAGGAGTTGCGGCGCGAACTCGGGATCGAAGTCGTACCCCTCCAGGTGATGTTCGGGGACACCGTCTACCGGGACCGAGTCGACCTCGACGCCGAGGAATTCTACCGCAAGCTCGAGACGGATCCGCACTTCCCGACCACCAGCCAGCCCGCCCCGCGAGCCTTCGTCGAAGCCTTCGATCGAGTCCGCGATGACCGAGAAATCGTGGTCTGCACCGTGAGTTCCGGCCTCTCGGGCACCACCCGATCGGCGGTCCAAGCCAGCCGCCTGGCCTCGCACCCCCGGATCCTGGTCCGCGATTCCCAGACCACCAGCGGCGGCCTGGGAATGATCGCCGTCGGCGCCGCGCGCATGGCCCGGCGCGGCCACTCCACCGAGCGAATCGCCACTCAACTCGAAGTCTGGGCCCGCGACACCGGTTGTCTCTTCACTCCCTCCACCCTGGAGTTCTTGCGCCGGGGCGGCAGACTCGGGCGGGCTCAGGGAATGTTGGGAGCCCTGCTGACACTGCGACCGATCCTGGCCTTCCTCGACAACCGGGTCCAGGCCCTGGCCAAGGTCCGTGGCGACGAGCGGGCCGACCGCAAGATCCGTGAGATCTTCCGCGAGAAGATCGGCCCGGCCCGGCGACTGCGCGTCTCGGTCGTCGAGAGCACGCCCAATCCCAGGGCGGGCGAATTCGAAGAATGGGTCCGCAGCTCCTATGAAATCGTCGAACTGTGGCGCACGCCGATCACCGCGGTGGTCGGAGCGCACATCGGACCGGGCGCCTGGGGGGTGTTCTGGCAGATCGTCCGCGACGACGACCCTCTTGACCCTCGCTGAATCCACCACCACTCCTCGATCCCATGGAGACCCGCCTCATGCCGATCTGGCTCGAAGAACTCCTGCCCATCCTCATCCTCCTCGCGGCGGTCAGTGTCGTCTTCGCACGCCTGCCCAAGATCGACCTTGGTCACAGCCCCGCCTTCCTCCGGCGACGGCTCTGGAACTGGCTCCCCTTGGGCCTCACCTACGCCTTCCTCTACATGGGCCGGTACAACCTGAAGGTCAGCAAATTCGCCTTCGAGGGACTCGAACGCCACGATGGCCAGGCCCTCATGGGCAACGAGGCCTTCGGGGTGATCTTCGGAGTCGGGACGGTCATCTATGGTTTCAGCTTCCTGATCAACGGTCCACTCACCGACCGTTTGGGAGGCCGTTTCTCCATTCTCACCGGCGCACTGGGCTCGGCGGTTCTGAACCTGTTGATGGGCCTCGCATCTCTTTCCCTGGCCAAGAGTGGCCCCGGCCACGTCTTCCTGGCCGAAAACTTCGTGGTGGTCTACTCGCTGCTCTACGGCGTGAACATGTACTTCCAGAGCTTCGGTGCGGTGGCCATCGTCAAGGTGAATTCCGGCTGGTTCCACGTCCGCGAACGAGGAGTCTTCGGTGCCATCTTCGGGATTCTCATCTCCCTGGGAATCTACTTCGCCTTCGACTGGGGCTACGCGATCCTGGAACACCTGGGATTGGCCTGGGTCTTCCTGGTCCCCGCGGGGCTGCTCCTGATGTTCTGGGTCATCGACTTCTTCGTGGTCTGCGACCGCCCCAGTGACGCCGGATTCGAGTCCATCGCTCTCGGTGATGCAACCGACGGAGACGAAGGCCCACGCCTTCCGACGGTCACCGTCTTCCGCCAGATGCTCTCCAACCCCATCATCATGACCATCGCGATCGTCGAGTTCTCCAGCGGATGGCTGCGTCAGTCCATCATGCAGTGGTACCGGACCTACGCCAAACAAACCGATGCCGCTCTGGGGCTGAAATCGACCTTCGTCTTCGACCATTGGGGGCTGTTGCTCTGCGTGGCCGGGATCATGGGCGGAGTGGTCGCGGGTACGATCAGCGACCACGTCTTCGGTTCGCGACGCGGTCCGGTCGCCGCACTTCTCTACGGAGTCATGCTCCTGGGGAGCGTGGTGATGGTCTTCACCTACGACACTGCGATCGTCGGATGGTTGGTGATCATCATGTCCCTGGCCGTGATCGGCGTGCACGGAATGCTCTCGGGCACGGCCAGCATGGACTTCGGCGGGTCGAAGAATGCGGGAATCGCGGTGGGAATCATCGATGGATTCGTCTATCTCGGCACCGCGGCCATGAGCTTCACCTATGCCGCCATCCTACCGCGCGAGCAACTCAATGCCGCCGGAGAGTTGATCGGTCCCGCCACCGATCCGGCGAACTGGAAGGCCTGGCCGATTTCGATGATCCCTCTGGCTCTCCTCGGCCTGTTCATGGCCTGGCGGATTCGCAACGCTCGGCCCGAGAGCAAAGCGGGCGCGTAGATCGCGCCCGCCAAGGCCACTCTCCCGGAGAGAAGGAAACGATCAGCCGCGAAGGCGCCACAGACGATCCGTGACCTCTCGGAGATGGGCTCCGAGCTTCTCGGGTTGGTCCGTGATCTCGGGCATGTTCTGAAAGATCGCGTAGGGCACGCGCTGCTCTCGCACATGGAGAAAATCAGGATCCGGCGCGGTGAACTCTTCCCAATCGGACTCCCGGTACATCATCTCGAGTTTCTTGTCCTCGAGAGCGTGCTCCAGAATCGAATCCGGACGATCGGGATTGTAACGTCGTCGATTCTTTCGCAGGGATTCCTCCCAGCTGACGTTGATGTAGATCGCCGCCGCTTTCGACAGCACATCGTCTCCGAGCTGCGGATAGGCTTCCTTCCATCCTCCGTGTTCACTCCCCCGAGCGAACTCGAACAGTGCGGTGGTGTGCTGGTGGTAGTCGGGATCCTCTCGCAAACGCTTGCGGTAGTGAACACAGAGTTTCTGCAGAAGGAAGTTCCAGAAGAACTTTTCCTTGAAGGCGTACCCGGGGAGGGTTTCTCCCTGATAGGTGAATTCGGTGTTGGAGTAGACCCGCGGATGACCGTTCTGCTCGTAGAGATCGTCATCTTCGAATCGCTCCCACAGAATCGGGAAGTCATCGAATTCTTCGATTTCTCCCACGTGGAATCGTTCGCGCCGTTCCTCGAGAGACGTGCTCTTCAAATAATCGATGATCTCGGATTTTCCGGCGGCCGGACGTCCGTTCAAAATCAGGATGGGAAAAATCTCACTCACGACCAGGCACCTCGCATTCGAAGCTGGGAATCAGATGGCGATCCGGGCCGCGTATTCTAACCGCAACCGTTCCCGGTGGCCACAACCACGATCCTGGCCGCGAAGGCCCCGGATCAGGCCTTGGTCTCGGACTTGGGGGACTCAGAGCTGAGCGCGAGGACCGACCGCGCGATATTCAGAGCGTAGGAATTGATGGTCTGCAGGGCGTCCATCACGTCGAGGTGAATGCTCGAGGTCGCCATGCTCTCTCCCACCGCGGCGTGCAAGCGTTCGAAATGGGCGTGACGATACTGCTCCTCGAGATCGTCATATTTCTCCTGCTTCCGAGCCACCCTTCGAGCAGCGCTCTCGTCGTATTCCGCCAAGGCGTCGAGACTGCGGGAGAGTTGCTTGAGGGCCTTGGTGTGAAATGCCTCGATCTCACCCCGACCCTCCTGCGAGAAATTCGCTCCACTGGCGAGTTTCTTCCGGGCCAGACTCCGAAGCTGCTTATCGACGACATCGGCGATGAACTCGAATTGCTTGCTCACGTGCTGCAATTCGTAGACCTCACGTGTCTGCTGCTCGGAGAGATCTCCTTGCCCGATCCGGGTGAGATAATCGTTGATCTCCGATTGCACCGCATCGACCCACTCCTCCCGATGGTGGATTCCTTCGAGTGGTGCCATTCGTCCTTCGAGGAGGGGGGCCAGAGAATCCGCCAGCATTTCCCGGACGGTCTTGCCCATGCGGAGCACCTCGACTTTGGCCAGGCTCAGAGCCAGGCTGGGGGTGCGCAACATCGATTGATCCAAGAACTGAGCCTGCGGTGCCTCGGCGCCGTCCTCGTCGCGGGCCGGATAGACCCGCTCCATCAATCGCCCCATCACTCCCACTCCGGGAAGGAAGACCAATGCCAGGCCCACGTTGAAGATGGTGTGAGCATTGGCGATCTGTCGCGCCACCGCCGCTCCTCCCTCCAGCGGAGTCTGGGAGAAGTTCATCGAAGCGACCATGTGGGTGAAGGGGCCCAAGAAGGGCAGCACCAAGGCCACTCCGGCGATCTTGAAGGTGGTGTGCGCGAGGGCCACTCGCCGAGCCTCCCGCGGACCTGGAATGCTCGCCAGGGCAGCGGTGACGCAGGTTCCCACATTGGCCCCGAGGATGAGGGGCAACGCGGCCTCCAAACCCAAGAGACCGCCCTGAGCCAGGACGATCACGATGCCGGTGAAGGCCGCACTGCTCTGAATGGCTGCAGTGCCCAGAGCTCCGACCGCAATCCCCAGGAGAGGGTTGCGCAGGGACTCGATCATCTCCAAGAAGCTGGCGTTGGTCCGCAGGGGAATCATGGCCTGGGACATCACCTACAGGCCGAAGAAGAGCATCCCGACCCCGATCAGCACCTCTCCCGCATCCTTGAATCCGACGCGGCCCTTCACCTGCCGGAGCACGAATCCCAGTGCGATGGTGGGCAAGGCCAAATGCCCGACGTCGAAGGCGATGAGCTGAGCGGTGACGGTCGTGCCAATATCCGCGCCGAGGATCACCCCCAGAGTCTGGCCAAAACTCATCAGACCCGCGCGTACGAAACTCACCAGGAGAACCGTCGTCGCCCCCGAACTCTGGATGAGCATGGTGATCAACGCGCCGGCAAAGACCCCCACCACCCGATTGCGGGTCAGCAGGCGGAGGATCCGTCGGAGGCGATCGCCGGCGCTGCGCCGCAGTGCGACGCTCATGTGGTCCATTCCGAAGAGGAACAGCGCCAGACCGCCTGCGAGTTCCAGAACCATCCACACGCCCTTGATCAGAGAAGAAGAGAGACATTATGGGGCGACGCCGACTCAGGGCAAGGCGGACTTTCTCTCTCGTGCGGCCCACACCGTCGACAACTCCACGCCCAGAACCGCCGCGAGGATGACCGCTGCGCCGAGGGCTCCCCTTCCCGACAGGGTCTCGCCCAGAAGAACGTAGGCGAAAGCGGTGGCAAAAACCGGTTCGAGACTGAAGATCAGGGCCACCCTTTGAGGCGTCGATCTTCCCTGATACCGCGTTTGCAGCCAAAAGGTGCCCACCGTGGCCAACAATGCGCAGACCGCCAGTCCGATGACCACCGCGCCGGTGAGTGCAATCTCCACTTCGGAACGGCCGAAGAGAATCCCCACCGCGAAGACCCCGATGCCCAGAACCTGGGTGAAGGCCAAGCTGTTCTCCTGATAACCCCGCCGCAGGAGAATCTGGAGCACATGGATATAGATCGCGTAGCTCGAGGCACAGCCCAGGATCCACAGGTCCCCCACGCTCAACCAATTCGAAGCCCCACCGCCTTCGGGTGCTTCGCTCAGCGTCAGGAGATAGAGTCCGAAGGTCGCGATCAGCGCCGCCCCCAACTCTTCCCTCCGCGGTCGCCCCGCGCGGAAGAGGGGAGAGAGCAGCGGGACCAGAATCACACTCAGTCCGGTGATGAAGGCCGCTCGACCCGCGGGAACGGTCTGCAGACCAATGGTCTGCGACATATAGGAGGTCCACGCCAGAAACCCCAAGACCAGCCCGGGGAGAAGGGCCCGGCCCAAGCCCCGCCGCGAGGGGCCATGAAAGATCACCAGCGGCAGGAAGGCCACCGTCGCGATCAGGAAGCGCCAGCCGACGAATTGGTAGGGGTCGAGATCATCGAGGGCGCTGCGAATCAGCGGAAAGGTCACTCCCCAGAGCAGGGTGACCAGGACGAGGGCGAGATCTGCGCGAAGCCGATCACTCACGAATCCTCCGCCGGCTCGAAACGCATCAGAGCGTGTTCGGGATCGACAATGCGGCCCACCTCCGCGTCCACCTCCACTACGGTGCCATCGAAGGGGGAGACCAGATCGACTTCCATCTTCATGGCCTCGACCCGCAGTACGGGCTGCCCCTGACGCACCCGATCTCCCACCGCGGCGAGAATCTCCAGCACCTTGCCGGGCATCGGAGCCCGGACCACCGGGGCCTGATCCATCCCCAGGGGATTCTCCTCCGCATCCTCCTCGGCGACCATGAAGCGCCGGGTCCAACCGGGCCCGTGCAGATGGAGTTCCCCGCGGTGGATGACGAAGTGCAGCCATTGGCGTCGCCCGTCGCACTCCACCAGGACTTCCCGATCCCCCTGGTCGAGGATCCGGAGGTCGAGATTCCTCTCTCCATCGAATTCGAAGGTCCAACCTTCTCCATTGCGGACGGCGCGAATCTCTCGCCTCTCCTCCCCGGATCTCAGGATCGCTTCCATGAATCCTCCTCGACCAACCGCCACGGCGGAAGTTCCGACCACAACGACGGCAGGGCCGACTCGTCGCTCATCGCTCCCCCGGATGGGTGCCCCTTCCGGGTCGAGCTGAACAAAGCCGCCGCCACCGCCCACCCCAGATCCTCCTCCCGGGAGGCCCCACCCGCATCGGCCGCTTCGAGATCGGAGTGGAGATCGAGGAAGCCGGTGTGAACGCGACCTTCGATGAAGTCCGGTCTCTGCAGAATCTCGAGCAGAAAGGAGAGGTTCGTATTCACGCCCAGAACCACCATCTCTCGCAACGCCGCACACAGCCGTCGTCGGCTCTCCTCCCGATCTGCGCCGTGAGCGCAGACCTTCGCGATCATCGGATCGTAGTGAAGAGTGACCTCGTCGCCGGTCTGCACTCCGGTTTCCACCCGGATTCCCGGACCGGTCGGAGCTTCGAAGAGGAGCACCGGTCCGGTCTGGGGCAAGAAGTTCTGCGACGGATCCTCGGCGTAGACCCGGGCCTCGATCGCATGCCCCCCAAGAACGATGTCTTCCTGGGCGAAAGAGAGAGGGCGCCCCTCGGCCACCCGGAGCTGTTCGACCACGAAATCTCGACCACTCACCAACTCGCTCACCGGATGTTCCACCTGCAGGCGAGTGTTCATTTCCAAGAAGTAGAATTCCCCCGACTGGTCGACGAGCATCTCGACCGTGCCCGCGCCGGTGTAGTTCACCGCCCTCGCAGCTGCCACCGCCGACGCCCTCATGCGTCGGCGGAGGTCCTCGTCGAGAGCCGGGGCCAGAGCCTCCTCGATCACTTTCTGATGTCGCCGCTGGATCGAGCAATCTCGCTCTCCCAGATGTACGACCTGACCGTGGGCGTCGGCGAAGATCTGCACTTCCACGTGACGCGGATGCCGAAGCTGGCGCTCCAAATAGACCGTGGAATCGCCGAAGGCGGAGGCCGCCTCCCGACGGGCCGCATGAATGGCCGCCGGCAGCATCTCGGCCCCCTCGACGCTGCGCATCCCCTTGCCCCCTCCTCCGGAAGCCGCCTTGACCAGCAGCGGATAGCCGACCCCCTTCGCGGTCTCGATCCAGGACTCTTCACTTCCCTCGAGGTCCAAGGTGGCTCCGGGGACCACGGGAACACCGGCCTCCACCATCCGCGCTCGCGCGTGGGTCTTGACTCCCATGGCTTCGATCACCTCGGGAGAAGGTCCCACGAAGAGAATCCCCGCCGCCCGGCAGGCCCTCGCGAAGGCGGCATTCTCGGCCAGAAAGCGGTAGCAGGGATGGATGGCCGAAGCCCCGCATCGCACCGCTGCCTCCAGGATCCGATCGCCCTGCAGATAACTCTCCGACGCCGGAGCGGCGCCGATCTCGACCACTTCGTCGGCGAGCCTGGCCGCCAGGGATCCTCGATCGGCTTCGCTCACCACCACCACGGTTGGAATCTCCACCGCACGACAGGCCCGCACCACGCGGACCGCGATCTCTCCCCGGTTGGCCACCAACACTTTGTCGATGCGTCCCTCCTGGCGGTGATTCATGCCTCCTCCTCCGCCCACCGGGGCGGACGCTTCTCGAAGAAGGCCCGAAACCCCTCCGCGGCTTCGTCCGTGGATCGCTGTTCCGCGATGTGGCGGGGAGTGCGGCGCATCGCCTCGGCGAGGGGAAGATCGGCGATCTCGTCCAGCAGCCGCTTGGCCGCGGCCTGCGCCGATGGCCCCCCCACTCGCAGGGCCTGCACCTGCGCATCCACCGCGTCGTCCAGCACATCCGCTGCGACGAGGTGATCCACCAACCCCCAGCGGAGGGCATCCTCACCCCCGAAGATCTCGGCCGTGAGAAAGAGGCGGCGGCAGACCGCCACTCCCATCCGTCGGGTGGCGAAAGGGGAGATGACTCCGGGAACGATTCCCAGACGAGTCTCCGTGAGACCGAACTTCGTCGACGCAGTGGCGATGGTGATGTCTGCAGCGGCCACCAATCCGAGGCCGCCTCCGATGGCCGCTCCATGGACCCGCGCGATCACCGGTCGGGGGCAAGAGTGCACCGCCTGGAACAACTCTCCCAGGGCGACAGCATCCCGAAGGTTGGTCTCGTCGTCCGCCTCGGCCAAGCGCTGCATGTAGCCGAGATCTGCTCCGGCGCAGAAGGTGGGGCCCTCCCCGGAGAGGACCACCACCCGAACCCCCGCCTCCAACGCGGGCCCGACCAAGGCCTGGGTCAGCTCGGAGATGGTGACCTCGTCCAGAGCGTTGCGGCGCTGCGGTCGGTGCAGGCAGAGATCCAGACGGCCTCCGCGCCGCTCGACCGAGACCACGCCGGCCATCAGTTACTCTCCTCACGGACCAGGTCGACGAGCGCGCGATCCACCTCGACCTCCATCGAGAGAAGGGCATGGCTGTAGGTCTTTCCCTGGGCGTCCAAGTGCAGGGAAAGAGTTCCCCCGCCTCCCAGAGAAGCGTGGAGCAGAAAGTTCAGTCCGTGGAAGTTGGGAACCTCGAATCGCTCGACCTTCCCGTGGACGATCCCCTCGAAGTGCCGAGCCACCCGCTCCGCGGTGAGGTATTCGACCAACCACGGGTAGATCCTCTCGTGCCGGGCCAAGATCCCCACATTGCAGGTGTCGCCCTTGTCGCCGGATCGACCGTGGGCCAAGTCGCGCAGCGCCACCCGCAGGCTTTCGCCGCTCGGCTCCACGGCCTCCGGCATCGGAGTCTCGCTCAATGCCTCGAAGGCCCCCGGACCGGTCTCTCCCTCGAAGGGAATCCTCTCCACGGCCTCGTCCTCCGCCCCCAGAACCGAGACTTCGGCGGCGCAGAGTTCCCGAGGCACCAACATCGGCCAGTAGGCCACCACCTGTTGAACCCTCGGCCGTCCCCCGGTCACCGCCACCCCCGGAGGGCCGCTCAGAATCAGAGCCGGGAGCATCTTGCTGAAGGCATCGAGCTTGGTCCGATCGTGATCCCGAGCCCCGAAACGCAAGTAGATCTCGTTGGCCTCGCGGCTGGGCGCAATCGGCCCCCAGGTGGCGTCGGCCCCCACGAATTCGGTGAGCGAGTCCTCATAGGCCGGCACTCGCTTCCAGAAGATCTCCGCGAAGGCCTCACTCTTCGCACGGGCCTCGGGCCCACAGATGATCACCGCTCCCGAGGCCTTGAACCCGTCCTCATAGCTGACCGACACCTTCAGCAGTGGAGTCGGCGCCGCGCCCCGCACTCCCCACACCCGGACCCGATCTGTTCCGTCCGACTCGAAACGAATGCTGCTGAAGTCCACCACCACGTCCGGGGTGATGTAGGAGCGGGGGTCTCCCATCTCGTAGACCAGTTGTTCAGCGATGGAATCTCGGGCCACCAGACCGCCGGTGCCGGGATGCTTGGTGATCACGAAGCTTCCGTCGGCTTCCATCTCGACGATGGGATAGCCCACCTCGTGGAAGCTCGGGACCTTGCGCCAGTCGGTGAAGTTGCCCCCGGTGCTCTGGGCTCCACACTCGAGGATGTGGCCGGCGATGATTCCGGCGGCCAACTGGTCGTAGTCCGTCGAAGCCCACCCAAATCGATGGATCATCGGCGCCAGAGTGATTCCGGTATCCGTCACTCTTCCGGTGACCAGAAACTGAGCCCCTCGTTCGAGGGCACGCACGACCGGGGCGGCGCCGAAATAAGCGTTGGCGCTGGTGACCCGTTCGCGAATCTCCGCGAAGGGCCGACCGTCGTCCATGTTCGAGAGGTCCACGCCCGCCTCGTGCCACGCTCCGAGCTGAGCCATCACGTCGTCGCCGGCCACGATTCCCACTCGGGGATCGAGGCCTCGGACGCGGGCGCGCTCGCGGATCACTTCTGCACACCGACGCGGAGCCACTCCCCCGGCGTTGCTGATGATCACTACTCCTTGGTCGAGGGCCATCTCCATGACCTCGTCGAGTTGATCCACGAAGTCCCGGGCGTAGCCGGCCTGGGGATCTCGGTCCTTCTGCTTCTGCAGAATCGACATGGTGATTTCGGCCAGAAAATCCAGGGTCACCACATCCAGCGGCCCCCCTGCGAGTTGACGACCCAGGGCGGTGAGATCATCCCCCCAATAGCCACTGGCATTTGCGATCCTAATCATCGAATTGGTCACTGCTTCCACCCTTCTCGAGTCGTTCCACCCCGGCCAGAGGCGACGGGTCCCCCTCTGCCATCTGCGACCGCGGACAGGGCCAAGGATAGGTAGGATGGACAGTTGCGTCCACCAGCACCGCCCGAAGCGGTGCGCAAGCGGCACAGATGCTTCAGTTCGGACCGACGCGGTCCGATACCTCGGTCGAACCCCGATCCCGATGCCGCCGGAGTCGAAGTGATGAGCTTCAGGACCTATCCTCTCCCCACTCCTGCCACCATCACCGGGCTCCTGTCCCCACTGCTGGGCAGGTCCATCGTGGTGCGGGATGCGGACCACGACCCGGTGGAAGAACCCTCGGCTTGGGCGAGTGCCAGTTATCGTGATCCAGGGGGAGAGCTGGCGGCAGCGATCTTCTACGACGTGGCGGCCGCCGCCTTCTGCGGAGCCGCGCTCTCCCTTCTTCCGCCCCGCCTGGCGACCGAGAGCGTGAAGGCGGGGATCCTGCACGAAGAACTGGCCGCGAATCTGCACGAGATCGTGAGGGTAGCGGCCTCGCTGTTTCGCGGGGACGGATCTCCCCTCCTCACCCTCGCCGACTTCGTCTCTCCTCCGGATGGCCCGCCTCTCGAAGTCCAGGACTTCTGCAGAACCCATCCCCGTCGCCTCGATCTCCTCCTGCGAGTCGAGGACTATGGCGACGGAAGGCTGAGCCTCTTCGTCTCTTGATCAGCCCGGCACGAGAGGGCGCGTGAGATCCTCGCTGCCGTCGGGAGTCACCAGCACGTCGTCTTCGATACGAATCCCTCCACAGCCGCGAAGCTCCTCGACCAAAGTCCAATTCACCGCATCGCCTCCCTTCCCCCCCCGCAGCTCCTCGATCAAGAGGTCGATGAAGTAGATTCCGGGTTCGATGGTCACCACCTGCCCTACATCGAGGGTGCGGGTGGTCCGCAAATGGGGGTGGTCCTCCGGAGGCTCGAGCAGCGTTCCGCCGGGATCGCGTTGACGACCTCCCACATCGTGAACCTGCAGGCCCAGGTGGTGGCCCAATCCGTGCGGAAAGAAGGGGATGGTGATCCCCCTCGCCAGAGCTTCGTCGACGCCGACGCGGAGCACTCCGACTTCGACCAGCAGCTCCGCGACCTCTCGATGAGCCCGAAGATGGAGGTCCACATAGGGAAGGCCCGGTCGCACTGCGTCGACCAATCTCCGCTGCAAGGCCTCCACACCCTCGCGAAGAGCCACGAACTCGACGGGTGCGGAATCCTGGACCCAGGTCCGGGTGATGTCGCAGGCATAGCCCCAATGGCTCACCCCCGCGTCGATGAGCAAGGATTGCCGCGACCGTGGAGCCTCGGATCGTTTCGATTGATAGTGCAGCACCGCAGCCTTCTCGTTCCAACCGATGATCGTCGGATAGGGAAGGTCCACTTCGAGCTCGCCGGTGGCCCGCAAGAATTCGAAGTGGAGTTCGCGTTCACTCAGTCCTGCGCCGGCGCCATCGCGCACTGCGGCGTGGCCTGGTGCCGCTCGCCGCGCCGCTTCCCGCAGACAGTGAACCTCGTAGTCCGTCTTCATTCCACGAGACCAGTCCAGCCAGGCCATCAGCACCACCGGCTCGACCTCGGCGTCGACCTCGTCCGCGACTTCGGCATCGGATCCCACGAAGGCAAGTCCGACCTCGTCGGAGAGTGCATCGAGGGCATCCTCTTCCGACGAGAAGTCCAGGGTCTCCAGATGCTTCGAGGCCGGATGCCCTCCGCGCGCCGGTGATTCGTACCAATAGTCCTGAGGGGTCACTCGGAACAGGCGCAGGCCCCGCTGCGGACAGTAGTGCAGAAGGTGTCCCGGACCGGGCTGAGGCAGCACCCTGGCGAAGTGAGGGTCCGTGCGAAAGGGAAAGGGCTGGTCATCGCGGTGGTAGAGGAATTCGGGCCCGGCGTGGATCACCAAGCCCCGAAAGGGGTCTCCAGCTTGGGCACTGGCCTCGAGGGCCGCACCAAAATCCCGCTCGATTCGGTCCAAGTGTCGTTGGTAGAGATCGTCGACCGGCATGTCACGCTCCACCGCGGGGCCCTGTGGGATCGTGGAAGACCGCGACCTCTTCCAGAGGCTTGCGACGCAGATCCGGGACTCGACAATCTGCAACGGGGTAGCCCACGGGAAAGAGGATGAACGGACGCTCGTTGGACGGGCGACCCAGGAGTTCTCGCAAGAAACCCATGGGGCTCGGGGTATGGGTCAAGGTCGACAATCCCATGTGGTGCAATGCGGTGATGAAGATCCCGCAGGCAATGCCCACACTCTCTTTCGTGTAGTAATTGCGGAGCTTTTCCCCTTCTGCGGTCTGAGTCGCGAGCACCTCGAAGACCACGACCAACCACGGAGCGGTCTCGAGGAACTCCTTGTGCCAATCCGTTCCCAGGGGTTCGAGGGCCCGCAGCCACTCTTCCGTCGCCCTTCCCTCCTCGTAGAAGGCCCGCTCTTCCCTTTCCGCCGCCTCCCGAATCGCCCGTTGAAGATCCTTGTCACCGACCGCCACGAAGGTCCAGGGCTGACGATGCGCGCCCGAGGGGGCGGTGGATGCCGCCCGAATCGCAAGCTCGACGAGTTCCCGCGGCACCGGTCGATCGCTGAAGTGTCGGACCGACCGTCGCCGATCGACCTCCGACAGAAAGTCCTGCGCGCGACGGAGTTGTTCCGCCTCGTCCAATCGCTCCCACTGGTAGCAAATCGAATCCATGGTCATCACTCGTCTTGGGGGAACATCATCGAGAATCCTCCTGGAGTATGGACTCCGACTCCGGACCTGGCCAGAGGCCATCGAATTGGTGGCTGTGTCCGATGTCGCTTCGCGCTATGTTGGACCGACGCCGGAACGCGAGCCCCACCGCCCCCGGAACCCACCGCCCGAGAGACCCCACTCCCGACGGGATCTCGGGATTCGAGAGGACCGCAGTTGAAGATCCGATCCATCACCGCCTTCGTGGGTCATCGGCCCTCTCCCGCCGACTGGAAGCAGATCGGCCGCGGACTCCAATCCTGCCGATCGAGGTTCACGGATCTGGGATACGAGGTCCAAACTCTGCGGGCCGCCCTCCCGCCACTGGGAGATCTGGACTTCGACGTCGACGACGCGGTCGAAGCCGCCACTCGGATCGAGTCGGAAGCCACCGGATCGGGGATCGACTACCTCTCCTTGGGGCCGTGGCGCCCCGCCGACGATCTCCGACTGGCGGCGCAGATCCCAGAGATGATCGACGCGACGGAGGCCCTTTTCGCCACCCTCCGCATCGACGACAACGGCCGTCTCTCTCTTCCCGCGGTGCGCGCGGCGACCGAATGCATCGTGCGCAACGCCGTGCTGCGCGACCGCGGATTCGGAAACTTGAGATTCGCCGCTCTGGCCAATGTTGGCCCCGGAGTTCCCTTCCTGCCCGCCGCCTACGCCCAGTCCGGAGAAGAATCCTTCGCCCTCGCTCTGGAATCGGCGGATCTCGCGCGCAACGCCTTCACCCTCTCGGACGATGTCGACGCCGGAGCGCGCCGCCTCACCCAAAGCATCGAGTCCCATGCCTCTCGCCTCGAGAGCTGCGCCGAATCCCTGGCTCGAGACTTGGGGTGGACCTTCGGCGGTTCGGACTTCAGCCTTGCCCCCTTCCCCGGCGACGCGGATTCGGTGGGATCGACGCTGGAGAGCATCCTGCCCGCGGCCTGCGGAGATCCCGGCACCGCGCTGGCTGCCGCGGTCCTCACCTCCGCGGTGCAGGCGGCGCGCTTTCGACGGGCCGGATTCAACGGACTCTTCCTTCCCGTGCTCGAAGACAGCACCCTCGCCGCCCGCGCCGCGTCGGGGGATCTTCGCCTCGAAGGCCTTCTCTTGGCATCGACGGTCTGTGGCACCGGGCTCGACACCCTGCCCCTGCCAGGAGACCTGCAGCCCGACGACCTGGTCGGGACCCTCCTCGACTTGGGAGCCGTGGCCCTCCGCCTCGACAAAGCCCTGACTGCCCGCCTGATGCCCATGCCGGGACTGCGGGCGGGGGACGCCCTCGACTTCGACTTCCCATTCTTCGCGCCCGGACGCGTCATGGATCTGGAGAGGTCTTCGCAGACGGAGCCCCGAGTTCTTGGAGAGTGGATCTCCATTGCTCGGCGTTCTCCCTGAAGGTCAGGCCGGTGGGCCTTTGCTCGACGGAGACTTTCCGCGCCTGATCCATCGACAACGCACCCTCTCGGCACTTCCGAACTCGGACCCCAGTCCCACGATCCAGCGTCGCCGCATCCCCCAGGCTGTCCGGGATCCCGGACCGATGTCCGGGATCCCGGACAGCCATTTCACCCGAACCGCCCCAATCCGGTCTCAGACGCCCGCATCCTGGGCTCGGACATGGCATGACCGATGCAGGCCCATCCACCGTGGCCAAGCTCCACAACGAGCCTCCCTCACCCTCGCCTTCCTCAGCGCGAGACTCTTTCCAGGTCTCGCGATATGAGAGGATCATCATGTCCATCCGAACTGTATCTTTCCACACGAGCCTCTTTCTCGGATTCCTTCTCCTGCTTTCGGCGGGTTGCGACCAAAGCCGAAACCACGACCGTGACGGTCTCGCCGCGCCCACCATCGGCGAAGGCCCATCCGTCGGCGACATGCACAATGAGTTCCTGGAACTTGTCACGAGTCTGGAGCGCAACCCACTTGTCAAAGCATCAGGAAACGATCCCCTGGTCGTCGCCGCGAATACGATGGCCCAGCGCTACGGCCATGCTCCGTTCCTCCTCGAGGAGGTTCACGATGCGGTAGCTCGTGGACGTGAAATGGCGCAGCAGGACCCGGACCTCCTCGTCCGTCAACTGTTGAGCGACGAGGAATTCCAATGGTGGAGTCGCTTCGCGCTCGAGGCCACGCCCACCACGGCCCGCGGAGTCCTGATGGAACATTCCCGGCGCTACGGTCCTCCTCCTGCCGGTTCTCAACTCGAGCGGCTCGTGGATCTCTCCATCTCCTCGGCGGAATACTGGTACGCTCGTCACCGGAACGACACCCCAATCTACGACAACCCCTACATTGTCCATCGAGAGAAGGGCTGGAGGGATCGATTGCGGAAGTGGGGGCGGTTTGCCGTAGCGGTGACCGTCGACGGAGTCAGCGGTGTGGCCGCCACCTCGGGCGGAGGCCCGGTTGCCGGAGCGGTCGTCGGCGGACTCGCCAGCTACGGCGCCGATTGCCTGGTTTTTGGTTGTGATTGAATCCGGAGCGTTGTCTACTAGAGGACATGCTCTACCATGGGGGAGTCTCGGAACGAGATTCCAAGAAAGGAGTTCGCCATGTCGATGTTGTTGGTATTCGCACTGAGCACCTTCGGGGGCCTCATGGTGTCACGTAACCGGCCCTTCTGGGTGAACTTCGTCTCCGTCGGCGCCTTCATGGGCATCGGTTTCGCCGTCGTGGAGAGGGATTTGAGCTATCTCATCGCGACCGTCGTATTCGGTGCTGCCTTACTCTTTGCCCTCCGACGTGGCCCCCAGGATCAACAACGAATCCCCGGCTGACCGACCTCAGCCGCGGGAACGGCGAGAACGAAGATCGAGAGAGCTGGGCGGCCACGAGACGCCTTGGCAGCGAAGAAGGCGGCCATCTCACCGAGAGGCCGCCTTCCCCGTGACTGCCGATGTCTCGCCGCAGTTGAGTCCAATTCAATATCCCACCGGCACTTCGACGAATCCGTCGGCAGTAGGGGCTGGCTCCCGCGACCCCCTACCGGACCGGCCCTTGGATTCACGATCATCGACCTGTCATAGGACATTCTACGGACAGGGGCGGCGAATTCCCGCGGAGGGAAGGGTTTTTTTCGACGCCGTCCATGGGCCCGAGCTCTCGTCCTCGGCGGCCATCTGCGTCAGGCCCTCGTGGGGCAGGTCCAAATCGCGTTGGATCTCCCCATCGAGTCCGGATTGGAGCGATCTCCACGGGGCGTACGATGATCCCATGTCCTTTGACAGCTCGGAGCGATGGCCGGATACTCCATCTTGGCCTTCACCCCAGCCCCACGAGGTGCTCCGATGCCCGCTGCCGAAGGATTCGTCGAACAGCTGAGCGCGGCTCACAAGTTCTTCAAGACCACGATGACCGCGTTCACCGAGGATGATTCCAGTTTTTCTCCCAAGCCCGAGCTCTACACCGTCGCTGCGCATGTCGCCCATAGCGCCGACTCGGTGGATTGGTTCGTCGAAGGAGCCTTCGGGAAGGGCTGGGACATGGATTTCGAGGCGCTCATCGCGCGGGCACGTGAGGTGAAGTCGATCGAAGAAGCGATGAGTTGGTTCGATCGCTCCTTCGTTCAGGCCATGGCGGTGGTCGGAGGGGCATCGGACGAGAAGCTCTTCGCCCCCATGAGAGACAGTCCCATCATGGAGGGCGCTCCGCGCTGCGCGATTGTTTCGGGAATCACCGACCATACCGCCCATCATCGGGGGGCTCTGGCCCTCTACGCCCGCCTCTTGGACAAAGTACCGCCCATGCCCTACGCCTAGGTCTGGGCGAAGCCACTCAATCCTGTGATCGATTCCCGCCGGTGGTCGGAATCGAGAGTCGTGTGCCTTCAACCGTTTCATTTTCAAGAAAGTGTTTCACCGTGGAACGGTTCACGGTCTCGACCATTAGTTGTTCTATTTCAATGGATTGCGTTGTTTTGATGCGATCGTATTTGTTTCGATCTGAAACGCCATTCGCAGATTCACCCTGCCGCAGATGATTTAACTGTATATATAACAACCATTTATAGATCCATCGGTCTTGGAACGCTCCTTGTAGTTGTGGGAACAGTCTGCCGCCGCCCGCCTCCGCGCGCGGCGAGCCACAACTCGAGGAGGGAAGCGAACCATGTTCCAACGCACCGTTTTCGGTCTGGGTCTGCTGATGGTGATGACCCTCGTCGTCGCCGCGACCCTGGCCTCCGAGAATGCCGTCGCCCGAGCGGATGTCACTGCGATCCTCGCGACCACCACCGACGCCGGCGCCACGGGCTCGAACGCCGCAGAAGCGGTCAAGGGCAGCGACAAGAAGGGCAAGTACTACTTCAAGAAGATCTGCAAGAGCTGCCATGGACAGGGCGATGAAGGCGGTGAGCTGACGCCCATGTCCAAG
>JAJRXK010000067.1 GCA_024276305.1 Candidatus Krumholzibacteriota bacterium | reverse complement strand
CTCCTCTCGGGGAGTCAGCCCGATCCGGTGAGCTTCGGGTATTCGACAGAGATTCGGGAGCACAGCGCCTTCGCTCAATGGATCTCCTCCCAGGTCCGGGGCACGAGGGTTTCGGTGACCGTGGGGGTGGTCGGCTCCTACACCCACAGCGAAATCAATCGCGAGTATCTGGCGTTGCAGTCTCATCTATCCAACGGACGGATCTCGGTCTACGCGAGCCAAGATGTCGATCTCAATCGAGGATGGAAGCGCGAAGTCGAGGGAGAAGCTCTGTCCTTGACCAACAGCTATGCGAGCTTGCGGTACCAGATGGCCGATCGTACGACCTGGGCTCTGGGATTCGACAATCGTCGCAGCATCCGGCTCTATCGTGACTACGTGTCCCCCGAAATCGAATTCGATGACACCTACCGACGGGGGATGTGGGCCGGAGTGAGCCAGCGCATTGCCAAGATCTATCGGGTGGGAGCCAAGGTGAAGCGGTCCACGGGCGGTTCGGCAGGTAGTGCGAATACCTATACCGTCGATGGTTCGATGCAGTGGCATATGAGCATCCGGGGTCGAACCACGCGCTTCGCCAATGACCTGGTGGAGGGGTGGATCCACACCGGATCGGCCAGCATCCAAGTCGGACCGCGGACTCGCCTCGAGGTGGGCGGGGGACTGCGCACTCAGAAGAGCAGAACAGCCACTGGCGGGGATGATCGTCTCAGTTGGACCGATCTGACCGCGGACTATTCCCTGGGTCAGAGTTGGTATGCGTCGCTCTCCGTGGAGCGGTCCCGCCAGGGCAGCGATGCTCACGATCAGGTCTTCTCGATGCTGAACTACCGATTCTAGGCCAAAGCGACGACGTTGGGCCGGTTTGACACTGTTCTTCTCCGGCTGCTATGATCAAGCTCGTGTTCTGTGTTTTCAGTCGGCAGGACTCGCCATTCTTGCCGGCCACAGGGCCCTTGACACTCGCTCGCCCTCTCGTCCGCAGTGGACGCAGACAGCGAATGGACTCCTCTCCCTCCTGGAGGCGGCCATGCGCCTGCGCATCTCTCCATCTTTTGCTGCGTTCTCCGACGTCGCTCTCATCACTCTCGCACTGGCCTGTGCTCTCAGCTCGCCGGCCTCGGCGGTGTCCGGAAGCTACGAGGACAACTTCATCACGGACAATGGAATCGATCCGATCTACACGACGGCATTCTGGGACGCCAGCTCCGCGTCGATTCACTTGCCAGACCTTCCATTGGCCGAGGTCGCATCCTGGCCCACGATCGCCACGGTCTTCGATGTCGCTGGAGATCGGGCCATCTTGGGCCAAGGGAGCACGGTTTCGATCCAGGACATTTCCGACCCGCTCAATCCGGTCACCTTGGGCACGATCTCGCTGACCGTTCTCACCGATACGGCGACGGCGGGGTGCTTCGACGGTCGCTACCTGGCTCTCGGCGTATCCCACGTGGTGAGTTTCTTCCCGCTGTCCCACAGCTATCGCGTGGAGTTCTGGGATCTGTCCAATCCCGCGTCTCCCGTGTTCGTGTCCAGCCAGGGCGTGCCGGACTATGTCAACGACCTCGTCGCGCAGGGCGGAGTGATCTGGTGTGCTCTGGACAATGCGGGCGTGGCGGGGATCGATCTGGCCGATCCGGCCGTCCCGAGCCTCGGGACGATCTATGCCACCTCCGGCGCCGTGCGTCAGGTAGAAGTACAGGGATCCCTTCTGATCTTGGGGATGTGGGATCTGCAAGGAGTTCAGACTCGAAACATCGTGGGCCGGACCGGGTTGAACGTTGGACCCTGGTCTACGAGTGGGTTATCCGTCTCGTCGATGGATTTGCGTGGGTCCCGTCTCTACGTGGCGGCCAGCGGCGGAGTGAGGGTCTATGACATGTACGGCATCGTCCATGCCCAGAGCACATGGGTCGGCGGGCCCATCTCTCCGACGAATTACGCTCAGTCCGTGGTTGGAGATGGTCCCTGGGTCATGGTCGGCGAGTCGGACGGAAGCATCGAGCTCTTCGAAAAGGTCGGGAATTCCTATCTCCTGCGGGCCTCGCTTCCGGCCACCGGATCGGCGGTGCGGTCGATGGCCCTGCATGGCCAATACATTTATGCAGGAACCCAGGGTTCCGGAAATCTCCGGCTGATTCGCAGTGCCTACGACATGAACCAGGGCACTCCCGAACCCTCGGACTGGATCGCCTACCTCGCCTCGCCGCCGCTGACCTATGACGCGGACATCGATCAACTCGGAGACTTGGTCTTCGTTGCCCACATGTCCACGAGTCAGGGTCTGCGGATCATCGATGCTTCGGACCCCGCTCAGCTCGTGACCCTGGGGTCCGTGGCCACCAGTGGCACGGCGTTTCGGGTTTCGGCGCGGGCCAAGGATGTGTGGATCATCGATGGCAGCTGGATTCGGGGTTATGACCTCTCGAATCCTTCCGTCCCTTCGGCGGTGGGGGCCTTCTTCATCTCCGCCCCCGATGAGCCCCGTGATTTGCAGGTCGACGGAAACCTCTTGTACCTCCTGCGCAAGCAGGGCCTGTCGATCTACGACATCTCCAATCCCAATGCCCCGTCGCTGTTGGGATCGGTTTCGGCGTCGGCGCCTCGAGATTTGGGTCGATTGGTGGTCCATGGACGCATGGCCTATGCATCCGATATATCTGGGGCCGGGTTCCGAATCTTCGACGTTGGAGACAGTTCCGCACCGCAATTGGTGCGGACCGTAGCGGGGATGGCAGGAGAGAAGCAGATTGCCGTCTCTGGGAATCGTCTGGTCACGGCGTCGCTGGGACTCTTCGTGTATTCCCTCGACGATCCGACGAACTTGACCCTGATCGGATCGCAGTCGATCACCGAGTGGACTACCGGGGCAAGGGGGCTGGTGGTCGAGGGTGATCGGGCTTACGTCACCGATCTCGATGGCATCGTCTCGGCCATCGATCTTTCTCAGTCCGTTCCCGCTCGCATCGGGATCTATGACCCGGTGGGCTCGACCGCAGCGGATTCTTGGGGCCTGACCCTCATGGGGGATCATCTCTTGAGGTGGGGAGAACGAAAGCCGGGGTCCATGCTCAACGTGGGGATCGAAAGCATTCGAGTTCGAAGTCGAGTGATCGATACCGCATCGAACTTCGTCATCTCCAACCCCATCCTCACTCAGCGTCCGGACTTGGCCGCGATCCGGTTGGTGGCGCCGACGACGGGAAACTGCACCTTTCGGGTTCACTTCGGAAACTATCCCTTCTCTCCCGATTCCCTCGCGGTGGCGAACAATGGTCAGTGGATCTTCGTTCCCCCGAACATGGTCCCCTCTGGCTCGCAGGTTCCCATTCGATGGGCGGCGGAGCTTCAACCCGATGCGCAGGGGACAGCGCCGTCGATCACCTCGATCACTCTGGAGTGGTTGGGGGCGAAACCGGACTGGGTGGGGTGGACCGACATCACTCCCGACGAGGGTGGAGAGGTCCAGATCGAGTGGGCTCGGAGCGGCCGTGAGAGCATCGACACCGGGATCTGGGGGCCGGTCACCGACTATGTGGTCTACCGCAATCCCAACCCATCGATCCTCTTTCCCAAGTTCGTGCCCACGGGGTGGGATTCGGTGGGAACGGTCGCGGCGGTTGGGAGTTCGACCTACTCCATGACCGTGCCGGTGCTGGCGGATTCGGTGATGAACGGCGGAGGGACTCCCCGCACCGTATTCCTGGTCCAGGCTCGGCGTGCAGGCCAGAGCAGTGGCTTCGACAGTGAGTGGCTCTACACCTTTGGAATCGACAATTTGGATCCCAATCCTCCGTTGATCTTGACCGTGGACTATTCTCCGTGGGATGCTCCGAATGTGCTGACTTGGTGGGCCTCGGGATCTCCCGATGTCGCGCGCTATCGGATCTATCGCGGATCACTCCCAGATTTGAGTGATGCCACGGTGGTCGACAGCACGACTGCGTTGACTTGGACGGACCCGACCCAAGTGCAGCCGGGCGTGTACTACGGAGTGCAGACGGTCGATGATGCCAATCGGGGATCGATCGTCCGCAGTCCCAATGTGGTGACCGCCGTCGACGCTCCTGCGGTGACTCGCCTCTGGCCGGCGGCGCCGAATCCCTTCAATCCGGCGACCACGGTGGTCTTCGACGTCGCTGAACCCACCGCAGACTTCCGCCTCGACATCTTCGATGTGCGCGGCCGACATCTGCGCACCTTGGTGAAGGGTGCGGTTGAAGCCGGACGGCATCTGGAGCGTTGGGATGGAAGGGATGACCAAGGAGGATTGGTGTCCTCGGGCGTGTACTTCGTGCAGATGAGAGCTGCTGGTCTTCGATGGTCCCAGAAGCTGGTGCTGGCGAAGTAGGATCGCAGCTTCGAGTGTGTCGGCTTCAGGATTCTGCCGCGCGAAGAACGCGCGGCAGAATCCCGAACTCCTACATGCGGTCGATGATCTCGTTGAGAGTGTTGCTCGGACGCATGGCCTGCTCGCAGAGCGCGGGATCGGGATGGTAGTATCCGCCAATGTCGACAGCCTGCCCTTGAGCTGCGAGCAATTCCTCCACGATCTTCGATTCGTTGGCGGCAAGGGTCTCCGCCAGCGGAGCGAAGCGCTCACGCAGCTGAGCATCTTCTTCTTGCGTGGCCAAAGCGCGGGCCCAGGCCAAGGTCAGATAGAAGGTGGAACCGCGGTTGTCGATCTCATGGACTTTGCGTGAGGGATAGCGGGCATCCTCGAGGTAGGTGCCGATGGCGGCATCGAGGGCTCGAGCCAGCACTGCAGCTTTGGGATTGCCCATCTGTTCGGCGGCCAACTCCAGGGAGGGGACCAGGGCGCAATACTCTCCCAACGAGTCCCAGCGCAGATGGCCCTCGCTCAGGAATTGTTGCACATGCTTGGGGGCGCTTCCTCCCGCACCGGTTTCGAAGAGACCACCACCATTGAGCAGAGGAACGATGGACAGCATTCTCGCACTCGTTCCGAGTTCCAGAATGGGAAAGAGATCCGTGAGATAATCTCTCAGGATGTTTCCCGTGACTGCGATGGTGTTCTCTCCTCGCCGCACGCGTTCGAGGGAGAACTTCATTGCCTCGACCGGGGCCATGATTCGCAGATCGAGCCCCGAAGTGTCGTGATCGAGAAGGTATTTCTCGACCTTCTTGATGATCTCGCGGTCATGACCGCGTTGAGCGTCGAGCCAGAAGATCGTAGGCACGCCGGTCGCACGTGCGCGACTCACCCCCAGCTTGACCCAGTCACGGATGGCTTCGTCTTTGGTCTGGCACATCCGGAAGACATCGCCGGTCTCGACGGGTTGCTCGAGCAGCACATCGCCTTCGGAACTGACTCCTCGGAACGTTCCCTTGCTGGGAGCCATGAAGGTCTTGTCGTGCGATCCGTACTCTTCGGCCTTCTTGGCCATGAGCCCCACATTGGCGACGGAACCCATGGTGGCAGGATCGAATTGGCCGTGGGCCTGACAGTCCTCGATCGTGGCCTGATAAATCGTGGCGTAACTGCGGTCGGGAATCATCGCAATGGTGTCCTGAAGCTCGTCTTGACGATTCCACATGCGGCCGCCGTCTCGGATCACCACCGGCATCGAAGCGTCGATGATCACGTCGTTGGGGACATGAAGGTTGGTCTTCCCTTTGCGGGAATCGACCATTGCCAGATCGGGTCCCTTGGCGTAGCAGGCCTCGATGTCGGCTTCGATTTCAGCTCTCTTGTCTTGGGAAAGGCGGTCCAGCTTGTCCAGCACGTCGGCAAGTCCGTTGTTCACGTTCGCACCGATCTCTTCGAGTACCTCCGCATGCTTGTCGAGGGCGTCGGCGAAGTAGACCGAAACCGCGTGCCCGAAGAGGACCGGGTCGGAGATCTTCATCATCGTGGCCTTGAGGTGCAGCGAAAGCAGAACCTTCTCCTCTTTGGCCTTCTTCATTTGTTCACGGTAGAAGGCTCGCAGGGCGGCGACATTCATGGCGGAGGAATCGAGGACTTCTCCTTCGAGCAGAGGGAGGGACTCCTTGAGGACGGTGATCTCTCCCGTTTCGTCGACGAATTCGATGCGAAGGTCGGTGGGGGCATCGAGGGTGGTGGACTTCTCACTGGCGTAGAAGTCCTTGTCCTCCATCGAAGCCACGCGGGTCTTCGAGCCTTGTTCGGGCCAGTCCTTCATCATTCGGTGAGGGTGCTTCTGGGCGAAGGCTTTCACCGACACCGCCGGACGGCGATCCGAGTTGCCTTCACGCAGGACCGGATTCACCGCGGAACCCAGGGCGACCGAGAAACGCTCGCGCAGAATCCTCTCTTCATCGGTCGAAGGATCTTCGGGGAAGTCGGGAATGTCATATCCCTGATTCTGCAGTTCCTCGATGGTGGCTTGGAGCTGAGGAATGGATGCGCTGATGTTGGGCAGTTTCACCACGTTGGCTTGGGGCTGCTGTACGAGGCGACCCAGACGGCTCAGCTCATCGGGGACCCGTTGATCTTCGCGGAGCCGCTCTGGAAAGTTGGCCAGGATCCGCCCGGCCAAGGAGATGTCGGCAACTTCGACATCGATTCCCGTGCCTCGGAGAAATGCCTCGACGACGGGAAGGAATGCGTGGGTGGCCAGGGCAGGGGCCTCGTCGGTTTTGGTCCAAGTGATCTTGGCTGAACTCATGGGAATGTCTCCCTTGGGGTCTCGGGGCTGCGGTCCGGTTTCGGGGGCGGAGAGCGCGCCACTCGGGGGTCGGTCGAACTGCGAGAATATAGGCGAATCGACCGCCTCCGCGAGCTAGGCCGGCGTTGATCTCTTCGAATCGGCCTGTTAGCCTCAGACCGATCCAAATCTGTATTGGTCCGAATGCCCAAGGAGTCCGCAATGAAGCGATCGATGGTGTGCATGGTTCTCTCTCTCGTCATCACGGTGGGGGTGCCCTCGGTGAAGGCGGATAGCACTCAAGATCTCCTCGAAGAAGCCATATCCCTTCTGAACGAGGGCAATACCGCAGAGGCCCGAGAGGTGCTGGCGATCGCCCTCGATCAGATCGACCATGATCTTCTCGATAGCACTGCAGCCCTTTTCCCGGAGAGTGTGGGCGCCTACACCCGGGGTGAGGTGGACACCCAGAAGGCCATGGGGATGGATATCACGGAATGCACCTACCGCAGCGAAGAGGGTAACGAGGTCGAAGTCCAACTCATGGGCGGCGGTGGGGGAATGCTCGGCAGCCTGGCGGATCTCGGGGCCAGTTTCGGGGGTGGGCGCAAGGTCCGCATCCAGGGACGGTCCGGGACCGCGATGGAAGACGATGGCGAGACCACTCTGATGCTCAAGCTCAAGAGCGGGAAGAGCCTCTCCTTCACCTCTCGATCTCTCGACCGAGACGCGGTGACCACCTTCGCCGAGGCCTTCCCGGTAAAAGAAATCGACGAGTCGGGGATGTGAGCAGGAGCCGACTTGTCTACATCGAGGCCTCGACCGGCCGTCGATGGGATCTTCCTGCACTCGGAGAGCGGCTCTCCCGTCCGGGACTCGAGGTCGAGTTCCGGCCCATTTACGGTTTCGACAAGTCGGCTGCGGTCCAGGCGCTGTGTGAAGAGGGTGCGGAGGCCTTGGCCCTGGTCTTTCTCCAGGAGTGCTCGGTCTACTTCCCGGGCGATCGATCGGCTTACCAATGGGCCTATGCGGGATGGATCGACCAACTCCTGGCGGCGGGGTGGAAGCCGGTGGTGGTGACCACGGTGCCACCAGCTGCGAACATGGGAGCCTGGCAGAATCTGAAGAATTTCGTGAAGGCCCGCCTGCTCCGCCGCGAGAGTCAATACGAGCAGGTCGTGGCCTTCAACCAGTGGTTGCGAAGCCTGGCATCGCAGCGGCAGCTCCCGCTCCTCGATCTCGAGCGCGTGTTGAGGCTTTCCGATCACGATCGGCATCTCTCACCGCGCTTCGATTCCGGAGACGGCATTCACGTGAATGCCGCGGCCTATGCGGTCCTGGATTCGACGATGGGAGAATTCCTGGACCGACTCCTACCCGGTCGTTGACCTTCGGCGGAACTCAGACCACTCGACGCAGAATGCGGAGGAGGATTGGTCCGAATTCCTCGAAGCGATCGTGGAGTTGGCGCAGTTTGCGGTTCTGACTCGCAGTGCTGTCGACGATCTGCATGAGCTCCACGAAACGCTCCCGGTCGCCGCGGCGGGGCAGGAGAGTCTCGATTTCGGGCCGGGTCATTCGGGTGAGCTGCGCGAGTTCGGCTGCGAGTTCCCCCGAAGTCTTCTCTGCGCTGCGCCGCGCGATCGAGCGAAAACGATTCGTCCCCATTTCACTCCTCTCCTGGTCCGAGATCCAAGTCCGAGACCACCCTCTGCAATTGAGCGTGGATCGTCTCGATTTCGCCTGCGGCATCGAGGACGCGGTCGATGCGATCGCTGAGACGGACGGCCTTCTCGAGGGCGGCATCTCTCGACTGAAGCAAGTGCAGGCGGCGCAAGACGTCGTCCTGGGTCTCGGAGATCTTCTGTGTGGAGGCGAGGTAGGCGGTGATCGATGCATTCATCGCCTGCAAGTCCGCATAACTCGCCCGCAATTCTGCGAGGGCTTCTCGTTCGAGACGGTCGATGGGGCGCAGCAGAGATCTTCGCTGATCTTCGATTTCTGCAATTGCCGCACTTGCAAAGTCCAGCACCAGGGCCCCGCGCTCTTGATCTGCCGATGGCCCCACGAGGGCGGAGTCGGTCAGAGCCTCCATCAACTGGGAGTCGGCGGTGAAATTGGCCAAGAAGCGTGGAATCCACCGCTGTTGGAGGAAGTCCTCGACCCGCGCCCGAGAACTCGCGAAGTACTGCGCCAGGAAGGCTTCGTGAGAGGCCTGAGTGACGGAGATTCTCTCTCCGACGGCCTCGGACAATGCCACGGATTGGGGAGGCACGGGGGGAGTGCACGCGATCGGCCCCAAGGTCAGACCAGCCAAGATCCATGCCGGGCCGAGAGATCGACGCATGGGGCCCCTTTGGTGCGGGGAGGTCGTCGCGACAGCGCCGCGCGATCCGACTCCCGCCGCGAAAATCGCCAGCGGAAGCCAGATGCGGCGACTGAGGAGAGTCTACCACGGTCTCGGCCGGCTTTCCACTGCGGGGCAATTCGACCGCGATGGGAGGGTGCGGCACGGTAATTCGCATCCCGAGGTGATGGATTGCAGGAGGTCGGCCGGCCGCTGCAAACTGTAGGCTCCCGATAACGGTTTGCATCAGTCGAACCGACCCCCGAACTGGAGGACGTGAACGGTCACGGCCTCCGGGTCCAGTTCAGTCTTGCTTCTATCAGTCGACGAGGGCAGTCTAGTGCCATTGCGTTCCGTATTGCGGAACGTAGTGCAGATATCCTGGAGATCTGATGCAGCACAAGAACTCCCCCGACCGCAGCTATGGCGAGAAGCTGATCAGCCTCTTCGCGCAACTCCTGTTCACCGGACGGGCCTACTCTCTGACGGAGCTCGCCCGGTCTCTCGGATGTTCGAAGCAGTCCGTTCTTCGACTGATCGACGACATCACCCTGGCCTATGACGTTCCCCTGTGTACGGAGATGCGGGGAAGAAGGAAGTACATCTGGATCGAGAGAATGCGCGGACTCGACACCGCCGCTCTGCTCAGCGAGTCGGAGCATCGATCCCTGCAGATGTGCCGGGCGTTCACCGAGCATCTCGTGGGTTCGAAGACCTATCGAGAGTTGCAGCGGGCGGTGGAGAAGAGCGGGATTCACCTTCCCGTCGGCGAGGAACCCGCTCCTTGCGCCTTCGGGGTGGTGCGCACCGGCGCCATCGACTATTCGAAGAGCGAAAAGGTACTTCGCACTCTCATCGACGGAATGGACCAGCGCCGGGTGTGTGAGGTTTCCTATCGCAAACTGGGCGCGCGCCGGTCCAAGGTGTTTCGCATCAAACCGCTGAAGATCTTTTCCCACCGAGAGTCGGTCTATGTGCACGCCCGACTCGCCAAGATGCCTGGCGAGCCCTACAAGACCCCCAAGTACGATCCGCTCTTGGCCGTTCACCGCTTCACACGGGCCGCGGTCACCGACACCCCCTTTCGGCGTCCGGCGAATTATGACTTCGAGGCGGTCATGAACCAGGGATTCGGAATCTGGAATCACCAGAAATTCCGGGTCGTCCTAGAGCTCGACGGGTGGGCGGCGGCCTTTGCCCGCGAGCGCGAGTGGAGTCCTGGGCAGAAGATCGAAGAATTCGAGGATCACATACGCCTACATTTCTGGTCGACGAGCGAACCGGAGGTCCAAGCCCTCGTTCTGTCCTTCGGAGCGAATGCGCGACTCCTCGAACCCGAGCATCTCGCGTCGAAGATCGCCGCGGAGATCGCCACGATGTTCGAGCGCTATCGATCCTGATCGCTCGGGGTCGACTTGGTGGTCGAGATTCTCTTGGTGGGTCGCTTTAGTTGTGTCTCCGAAATTGTTGATGGATTTGTTGGGCCTGGTCCGTGCGCGGTTCGGGGTCATGGACATGGTCGACCGGATTCCCAGGGGCTGGCTTCCACCCCACTGCACCAACCCCAAGTGCAAGTACCACAATCACATG
>JAJRXK010000066.1 GCA_024276305.1 Candidatus Krumholzibacteriota bacterium | reverse complement strand
CCCTTCGCCGATCGTCACACCACGGTGGACGAGATCGTGGGCTACTGTCGTGCCTTGGCCGCGGCCTCCGACCGCGTCCAGTTGTCGGAGATCGGTCGGAGCGTCCAAGGTGAGCCCCTCCTATTGCTGAGCATTGTAGATCCCTCGGCGCGCCCCGACCTCCAGGCCCGAAGCCGGGACTTCGCCATCCTTCGTGATCCCTGGACCTACTCCCGGCCAGACCGCGAGGAGGCCGCGGACCGCCAATTGCCCGCGGTCTGGATCGGCTGCAGCGTTCACGGAGACGAGGCCAGCGGAGCCGACGCGGGCCTCGCCCTGGCCTACCGGCTCGCCGCCGATCTCTCCAGCGAGGGCCAGGAGCTCCTGCGCCGGGTCATCGTATTGATCGACCCGATGCAGAATCCCGATGGTCGTCGCCGATTCCTCCAGCATGTGCGGAGCTTCGGACGGACCGGTGAGCCGGACCCCTCGCCCTGGGCCGCAGAGCACCACCAACTCTGGCCCGGAGGGCGCAGCAACCACTTCCTCTTCGACTTGAACCGGGACTGGGCCTTCCAGACTCAGCCAGAGACTCGGGCCCGGACCACGGCCTACCTCCAGTGGCGGCCGCAGGTCTTCGTCGACCTCCACGAGATGGGACGGCGGTCGAGCTACTACTTCCCTCCGCCTTCGGAGCCGATCAATCCCAACGTGCCGGAGTCGGTGCTGGATTGGTACGACACCTTCGGTCGGGCCAATGCCAAGGCCTTCGAAGGGCGGGGATACGACTATTTCGTGCGCGAGACCTTCGACCTCTTCTACCCGGGCTATGGGGACAGCTGGCCCACCCTGCAGGGTGCGGTGGGAATGACCTTCGAGCAGGCCTCCACCCGCGGTCGAAGCATGGTGCAGCGGGGGGGAAGGATCGTGGGCTATGTCGATGCGGTGTCCCATCACTATGTCGCCGCGCGTGCGACGGTGGAGACCGCAGCGACCTACCACCACGATCTCATGCGCTCATCGGTGGAGTTCTACCGGCAGGCGCGTGCGAGAGCCGACGCAGATTCGCGGAGAGAATTCGTTCTGAACGTGGGAGCCCATCCTGCCGAGGCCCGGCGTCTCGCGCGTCTGCTGGAGCGTCAGGGGATCCGGGTCTTGGAGACCACCGAGTCTCGACGCCTGCGTCTGATGGCCTATGACGAGCCGACCATGCGGTGGGTGGACCTCCCGAAGGGCAGCTATCGAGTATCTCTGCGGCAGGCGGACTATGCCCTGCTCAGGAGCCTCTTGGATCCAGAGACCGAACTCGACCCCCGTTTCCTGGCCCAAGAACAAGAGCGCCGGCGCCGCGGACTCCAGAATCGCTTCTACGATGTCACCGCTTGGTCGTTGGTCTACAGCTACGGGGTCGATGCCTATTGGTCCTCGTCGGAGTTGAAGATTCCGTCGCGTCCTCTGGGATCCGAGCCGCTCCCGCAGATCTCGGCGAGCGAAGATGCCTATGCCTGGCTCTTTCCCTACGAAGATCCCGATGCGATGGCCGTCCTCTCCGACCTCTGGCGAGCCGAGCTCACCGTCGCGGTTGCGCTGGAGGATTTTCGGGTGGGAGGGCACGACTTTCCGCGGGGCTCGCTCATCGTGCCCGCCGCCGCGAATGCCGATCACGAGGATCTCGTGGAGATTCTGCGCCAGAGCGCCGCGGACCATGGGATCGCCCTCCATTCCACCGACAGCGGGTGGTCGGAGAGTGGCCCTTCCTTGGGCAGTGGCCGGGTGCGCTACCTGCGAGCGCCGCGTGTGGGCTTGGTCACCGGTCCCGGCATGAGTTCGCTCAGCGCGGGGGCCGAGAGTTGGCTCCTCGAAGAGCGCTATGGGGTGGCCTTCACCTCGCTCCTCCTCGACCATCTCCGTGACGTCGACCTCCGGGACTTCGACCTGCTGATCTTCCCCGAGAAAGAGGATCCCACCTCTCTTCCCCTCGAGCGCCTCCATCGCTGGGTGGAGGAAGGTGGGGTCTTGGTGGCGGTGGGATCGTCGGCCGCGGCCCTGGTGGAGAGCGAAGAGGATTTCGGTTCGGTGGAGATCGTCGACGATCTGGCGACCCTCGCGGACGAGGACGGAATGCTCGGGGACTTCGAGGTCGGACCGGCTCCGAAGGAGAAAGAGGCGCTGCTCCCGGACGATCGGCGCCTGCTCCGCACCCCGGGAGCGATCCTGCGGGTGGAGGTGGATCCCACCCATCCGCTGAGTCTGGGGGCGGCAGGTCCGGTGTGGGTTCCCTATCTCTCGGATCGGCTGCTCACTCCGTCGGTGGCGGGGAAGAATGTCCTCACCGTGGCCGAAGAGGGTGGCCGGGTCGCCGGTTTCATGTGGCCGATCATGGAGGAGGCGGTCCGCGGAAAAGCCTACCTCGTGGAGGAGAAAGTGGGCCGGGGAAGGGTCGTTCTCTTCGCCGAAGATCCGGCCTTCCGGGGAGTGTGGGAAGGGCTCCATCGCTTCTTGCTCAACGCCGTTCTGCTGACTCCGGCCCTGTTGGCCCCCTGATCCCCGACCTCACAGAAAAACCCCGGGTGGATCACGTGCGAATACCTACCGTCTGTGGTAGTATGAATAACGATCATGAGAAATCTTCGGCTCACGGGGATTCCCCGAGGGACGACTTGGGGGTGCGAGGCTCCGACTCGGACTGCCGCAGCGGGACAGACGCTGACACACGGGCGCCGTCAGCCTGTCTCCGATCGATCATCGATCGATCACGGTTCCGGGTACCCGCGAACGTCGGTCGGATGAACTACGGGACCAGGTTCATCGGCCATCAGACGGTCGAAGGGACAGGTCTCGCGCCCCTGCCTTCCTCCCGCGGCGTGCGACCTCGGCTCCGCTGGACCTCGGGGACCGGTCGTGGAAACTGAACTCAAGCTCCTGCTCGCGGACTCTTCCGACCTCGATCGACTCCTCGAGGCATTGGACCCGCCCTCGCGCCTTCTGCACCAGCGCAACACCTACTACGACGACCAAGCCCGGACTTGGGCTCAGGCCGGCTTGGCCCTTCGCCTGCGGTGGGTCGACGACCGGTGCACGCTGACCATCAAAGGCCGAGGCCACTTTCAGGGGCGGTTCAGCGTTCGCCCCGAAGCAGAGATCCCCCTCGACCGGGAAGTCTCCCAGGCCTGCGCGGAGGGCGGCGCCCTGCTCGCTCGGCTGGCGCGGGGATTGGCCGTGGACCATGGAATGGGCGGCGAAGCCAGGGACTGGGGAACCCTGCCCCTGAGAGTGGTCGGCACTCTCCACACCCTCCGCCGCATCTGCCATCTTCCCGGAGACTACCGAGATCTCGGGTCTCTCGAAGTCGACACCACGACCTATCCCGACGGGTCGGTGCGGTGGGAGGTCGAGGCCGAGCGCGAGGGGACCGCGGTCGAACTCGCAGCCATCGAGACCCGACTGCGGGGATTCTTCGAGGAGAGGGGTATTGCTTGGCAGCCCTCACGGGGTTCGAAGAGAGAAGTCCTCGGAAAGATCCTCGAGGGGGAGAGAGATGCCTAGTGCTGATGTGAAGGACATCCAGTGATCTCCGCGGATGGAAGGTGCGGACGGTCGTCGACGAGGAACTGGAGGCGGGACCCCTCTACCGGCCACCTGTGCTATGCTCGCGCGGTTTGCTGAACTGTATCCTCGAAGATGCCGCGTTCGTCGAGCGCATGATCTGGTTCGCAGGAGTCATCGGTCCCGCGTCTGACAGCGCTTCCGATCGCTCTCGGGAGTGGCCAACGCGATCACCGGCACCAACTGGAATGGCCGCAGGTTCTTCGGACTGGTCGGTGCGAAGGGGGGTTCACGATGACCGTCCCCTTCCACGAGGCCCGCATGGGCCACTGCTTCTACGAGCGCGACGTCCCCCAGATCGCCAGCTCGCCGGCGGAGATCGCGCGGCGCGTGGGCTTGACGAGGGCGCGGGTAACCCAAATCATGAATCTGCGCTGGCTCAACCCGCGATTGCAGAAGCGGTTGATCGATCCCACTTCGCCAAGAGAACAATCCGATCGGTTGACGTTGCGCGGACTCAGGTTGAAGAGCCACTGGCAGGAATAGTCTGAATGGAGCCATGGCAATGAGTGAAATGATCCCGGAGAGATTCAAGAGGCCGCGAGAGCCGGTCACGTCGTCCTCGCCGGATGCGTCCCGATGGGCGATTTCAACCGCTGCTGCATGAATTGTGATCATCGATGGAATGAATCGACGCTGAGTTTGATCCGTAGGCTTCGGGCGTCGTCGTCTCCCGTGTGCGCCGAAACTGACCTCGAGTCGTTCAACGATCTGGAAGCCATCCATGCGGCGGGCTTTCGTGGGTTCAGGACAGTGTCCGAACTCCGCAACTCGTCTCTGACCGAGGTTCCGACGGAAGCCGGCGTGTACATGGTGGTCAGGGACTCGTTACAGCAACCCAACTTTCTGGATCGCAGCCTCGCTGGTTGGAACAAGGGGAAGGACCCGAGTGTGAAAGTCGATCAGCTGCACGACGCCTGGGTTCATGGCGGATTCGTGCTCTACATTGGTAAGGCGGGTGGCGCGGGGGTCGAGTCGAACCTGCGCACCCGGCTACGGGCATACTTGCGGCACGGCGCAGGGCATCGCGCTCCCCACTGGGGAGGTCGATACATTTGGCAGCTCGAAGATGCAGAAGAATTGCGGCTGGTCTGGAGGCCGACCTTACCTCTGGAGCCGAGAACCGTGGAGAAGCAACTCATCCAACAATTCGAGGCTGAGTTTGGGACGAAGCCGTTTGCGAATCGGGTGCACTAGGGTTGCGATGAGGCATCGCAGCCAATCCCGCCATCCTCAGGTCATAGGCTTGACGAGGGTGCGGATGACGCAGATCATGGTGCTGCGGTGGCTGTGTCCGGTGGTGCAGGAGTGGTCGGTGGTGGCGGAGCCGATTGGTGACGAGAGGGAGCGGCGTGCCGTTGTTGCTGTCGCGTTGGACTAGTCAGAACGTTTGGACCAGCCCTGGCCCGCGGCAGTGAGCAACGCTCTTAGACAGTTCGTAAGAATACCGAGTTGGGCTGCGAGGGCTGCTTCTACTCAATAATCTTGGCCAGCCTTTTGGGGGTCACGCCAAGAGCGAACAGGGCTTTGAGAAGTGCATCAACAGAAACGCTTGG
>JAJRXK010000065.1 GCA_024276305.1 Candidatus Krumholzibacteriota bacterium | reverse complement strand
CGGAGTGTCGCTCTCGACTCCACCCGGGCGACTCCCTACTACAATCTCGGTCAGGCCTACACTCAGAAGCTCTTCTTGCGGGAGGGAGGCGAGGCCCTCCGCGAAGCGGTGCGTTTGGGATTCGATCCCTCGCGACAGTACGAGCCCCTTCCTCGGGGAGCCGTCTACTTCCTTCGGCCCTCGACCCAGCAGCTGTGGACCATCGCCTGGAAACACCGAGGGGACATCACCCCGGCCGATCTTCTCCACTCCCAGCAGCGATGGACCGGGGTGCCCTCCGGTCACATCAGCTATTGGCTCATGGGATCGCTCCTGTTGAGCATGTTCCTCGGAATGGTCGTCCCCCGGAGCCGCTTGGTCTTCGAATGTGTCAATTGTGGACACCTTGCCTGCCCCACCTGCAAGGGAGACCACGAAGGCGCCGTACTCTGCCGCGGCTGTGCCCGTACCGCACGTCGGGCTCGGAGCGAGATGGTCCTCCAAACTCTCTTGCGCAACCGCCGCCGGGATGCCGAGACCGAGTACCTGCGCCGGCTCCGGCGCCTCGACCGGCTCGGCTTCGGACTGGGCCGGATCGTGGACGGGCTGCGCCGGCGCGGAGTGAGCAATGCGGTGTGGCTCGGACTGATCGGCGCGGCCCTGATCTACGGCCGGGCTCCCCTGATGGATCCCTGGGGTCCCCTGGGCGGAGAGTGGCTCACCCCCATTCGGTGGTTCGCCCTCGCCGCACTCGTGCTCCTGGCCATCGTGAACGGACTCCTCGAGAGTCCGCTCCGCGGTCGACATCTCCAACCACATCCGGCGAGCATCGTGAGCCTGGTGGGCCTCATCGAGGGCCGGGCACCCGCGCGGGTCCGCCGAGGAGGCACGACATGACCGAAGCCGGACTCCAGGGACGCTTGGCGGATTTCACTCTCGAAGAGATTCTGCAGCTCATCGCCCTCCAGCAGAAGACCGGGCTGCTCACGGTGCACGCGTCCTACCCCATGTTTCTGGCCTTCGAGATGGGCATGTTGGTGGCCTATCGCGATCGGCGGCGGAGTGGTGGCGATCCGCTCGAGGGATTCCTCAAGCGCTATGGTTTCTTTCCCCAGGAGACCTGGGAGCACATCGACTTCGTCGCCCACAACAGCAATCTCGATCTCACCGAGATCCTGGCCAACGAGGGGCTGTTGAGCTCCGAAGAACTCGAGCGGATCCAGCAGGAAGCGGCGCAGGAAGATGTGTTCCGGGGGATGCAGCTCACCGACGGGCGCTACAACTTCGTCCCCGGCCGAGATGCGATTGCCGGGCTCAAAGGGCGCGTTCGACTGAAGGTCGATGGCCTGTTGATGGAGGCGGTCCGCCGCATCGACGAGATCGTACCCATTCGAGAACGCTTCCCCTCTTCGGACACCCGGGTACGTCCCACCGACCACGAGCCCGAGACTCTGCAGCAATCCGACGCCCAGCGACGGGTCCTCGCCATTCTGGGCGAAGGTTGCACCGTCGGAGAGATCGTCGCCCAGGCCCGCATGTCCGAGTTCGACACCCTGCAGACCCTCGACGAGCTGCGCGCCCAGAACCTGCTCTTGCCCCAGACCCTCGAAGTCACGGCGACCAACCAAGGCACGAAGACCAAAGAGAAGGCCCTCGAAGACCTCGGCGTGGGAGTCCCGACCCTGGCCGGCGCTGCAGCCTTCGTCCTTCTGGTGGTCGCTCTGCTTCTCTTGGTCCAGCCCTGGGCCCCCTACCGGGATCTCCCCACCGAGAGTGGCGACCGGGGAAGTGCGCGCGCCCTCGCCCTGGGACGGCAGCGACTCGAGGCCGCTCTCCAGCTCTCCCGTGATGACCAAGGACGCTATCCCCCGACCTTGGCCCACCTCAAGGGCAGTGAGTGGATGGAAGAGAGAACCCTGAACGAACTCCGCACCCGCTTGGAGATCCGTCTCCGCAATGGAGGTCGAGACTTCGACCTGGTGGAGAGGACCAACTCCGGTCGCTAACCCGCACCGCCCGCGGCGGCCAGCCGGCTATGGGAGCCCCCGGCATCGTCGACCTCGCGCAGAACTCTCTGGGCAAAGCTCCGAGCCGACTCCAGGCGACGGGGACGCAGCGTCGGGCAACGCAGAGGATCGTCGATCCGGCCACTTCCTCCCACGAGTCCGAAATGGAAGCCCGCGTCGGCCGCGACCCGCGCCACCTCGTCGTTCACCCGGCCGAAGGGATAGCGCAGGGCCCGCGGAACGAAATGCAACCGCCTCTCGATCTCGCACCGAGAACGCAGCAACTCTCCGAACACCACTTCGGGAGGCACGGCCGTGAGGTCATAGCCCTCGTGACCGCCGCTGACGACATCGACCCCCACCTTGGTCAGGGCACTCAACTCCGACCAGGTCGGTGCGAAGCGCCGTTCCCCGAAGAACTGACGCTGCGCCTGCCCCAAGGTGGCGGTGCGGAGGACGATCGCAAAGCTGCCATCGAGATCCTGGAGCACCGGCCAGGCCTCTCGCAGAAAGGCCTCCTCCCAGTGCTCGAAGACCAGCACCGCACGCGGAGAGGACCGGACCGGACCGTCCTCCTCGCGAAAGCCCTCGAAACGAAGGCCCTGCCGATCGCAGACGGAAAGGAAAGTCGAGAGTTGGTCCGAGGACCAACACCCCAGGATCCGAGAGGACCTCGATGCCCGAATGGCGGGCAGGACAACCACCCGAGGTGGAAGGACTTGGGTCATGCTTGATTCCGAATCCCGTGGCGAATCCTGGCCCCGAAGGGCGAGGACAGACGATCTGGCCGATGAGAGAGCGTCGCCGGGAGGAACGACGGGCATGTCGGCCGGGGAGCCCGATCGCGAAGGGCCTGAACCTTCTCGGTCGGGATTCGTGACATCGAACATAGCACGCCCGAGAGACACAGGACAAGCCTTGGTCCAGGTTGGAGGCGACAGCGTCCCCGGCCTGTGCTACACGGAGGGAGTTTCCCGTCGTTTCCTCCCACGAGTCTCGGAGGCGAGATCGTGATTGCTCCTTCGCAGCGCCTGCAGAACATCCCTCCCTACGTCTTCGCCAGCCTGGCTCGAATGCGGGAAGAGGCGGCCAACTGCAGCCCCGCGGTGGTCGACCTCACCGTGGGCAGTCCTGACGGCAGACCCGCTCCGCACATCGTCGAGGCTCTGGTGGATGCCGTCCGCGCCGATGAACCGAATGTCCATCGCTACCCGGCTCCCCGGGGAACGCCGCGGCTGCGCCGGGCCATCGCTCGGTGGTACGAACGTCGATTCGCCGTACACCTCGATCCTGGGGCCGAGGTCCTCCCGGTCATCGGGAGCAAAGAGGGGCTGGCCCACCTGATGTTGGCCTATCTCGACGCAGGAGACACGGTCCTCATTCCCACTCCCTGCTATCCCGCCTATCTCGGAGCAGCTCGGCTCTGCCAAGCCGAGATCGCCGAAATCCCTCTGCGCGAAGAAGACGACTTTCGACTCCGAGTCGACCGCATCGATGCGGAGATGGCCGCGGCGGCCAAGATGATGGTGATCAACTACCCCAACAACCCCACCGGCGCGGTCTCCGAATTGGAGGACTACCGCGAGATCCTGGCCTTCGCCCGTGACCACGACCTCCTGCTCGTGAGCGACATCGCCTACAGCGAACTCTCTCTCGTGGACGACCACTCGCCGGCCAGCATTCTGGAGTTGCCCGGAGCTCGCCAGTGCGCGGTCGAATTCCAGTCCCTGAGCAAGAGCCACTCCATGGCGGGTTGGCGCACCGGCTTCTGCGTGGGCAACGCCGAAGTCATCCAGAATCTGGCCAAGCTCAAGACCAATGTGGACTTCGGCATCTTCGGTGCCTTGCAGGAGGGGATGATTGCGGCGCTGAATGGCGACGATCGTCAGGTCGAAGCCACGCGCAGGCTCTATCGGCAGCGACGGGATCTGATCTGTGACGGATTCGCCGCATTGGGATGGGAGCTGCGGAGACCGCGGGGAGCGATGTATATCTGGACTCGGATCCCCGGCCGCTTCGGCGACGACGACTGGAGCTTCGTCCGTGAGGTCTTCGAACGCACCCACGTCCTCCTGGCTCCGGGTTGCGGATTCGGAGCCGCCGGAGAAGGCTACGTTCGCTTCTCGTTGATCATCGACGAGGCTCAGATCGAGACCGTGCTCCAGCGCTTCGCCGATACGGATCTCCTGAGCTAGGCCCCCACCTCGCGGGCCCAACGGAGCTCCAAGCCATTGGGGGGGCCATAGCTGACCACCGTCTGCCGGTGTGGATCCAGATAGCGTTCAGCCAATGCCTGCAGCATCCGCGCATCGATGGCTTCGATGGCATCGAGAACTTCTTGGACCGAAACGAATCGACCGTAGGTCATCTCGCTTCTACCCAACCGCGCCATCTGTTTCGAGGTCCCCTCCATCCCCAGAATCACACTGCTCAGAATCTGGGCCTTGTTCAGCTGGACTTCGGCCTCGTCGATCCCTCCTTCGCGGAGGCGTAGGTACTCCTCGGCCACGAGATCCAGCACCTCCTGACAATGATCCGGAGTGCAGGAGAAGGAGGTCGCGAACATCCCCGTGTCTCGGAAGAAATCCGTGTAGGTGAAGATGGAATAGGCCAGACCTCGCTCCTCACGGATCCGCTGGAAGAGTCGGCTGCTCATCCCCCCGCCCAACAGGTTGCCCAAAAGGCTCAGTCCGAAGCGGTCCGGGTGGTGGACATCCACCCCCGGGATGCCGATCTCCACGTATTGCTGGGACAACCCCTCCCTCGAGTGGAGGTGCAAACCCGGCGCGGGTTCGGCGCTGAGGGATGGCCCCCGGGGCGGAGCCCCGGGGGGGAAGGGAAAGGATTCGAGGAGGATCTGCTCTTCTCGTTCGCCGATCGCCCCCGCCGCAGCCACGATGAGATTCGGTCCGCAGTGAACACCACGACTCCAGTCCACCAAGGCCTCCCGGTCGATGGACTCCACCGAGGCCTCCGTGCCCAGGATCGGATGACGCAAGGAGTGCGCAGGCCACAGCTTCTCGCAAAATCGCTCGTGAACGAAGTCCTCGGGGTTGTCGTCGGCGGACTGAATCTCCTCGAGGACCACCTGCTTCTCGAGGTGAAGCTGGTCCACGGGAAAGGTGGACGAATTCAGCATCGCAACGAGGATCTCGACCGCCTCCGACAGCTGAGCCGGCAGAACCATCAAGGTGTAGGCGGTGTGTTCCTTGGTGGTGTAGGCGTCGACCTGGGCTCCGAGCGCCTCGAGGTCCCGGGCCAACTCGAAGGCGCTGCGATCCTTCGTCCCCTTGAACACCATGTGTTCGAGGAGATGGGAGATCCCTCCCTGAGAGGAGCGTTCGTCACGGCTTCCCGTTCGAACGAAGATTCCCACCGCAATTCCGTAGACCTCGGGGAGGGCGCGGGTGAGGAGAGTCACCCCGTTTTCCAACTGTTGACGCTGGGGCTCGGTCTCGACTCGCAGAACTGGGCGTTGCATTCGTCTACTCGAGATTGGGGTGGGCGGGATCCAAAGACGGGCGGGTCATCGCCCGCCCGTCTCAGGATGAGGACCTTCCTGCGGTCTAGACCTTTTCGAGAAGGGCCTTGCGGCTGAGGCGAATCCGCCCGCGGGCCTTGTCCACCTCGAGCACGGTGACCTCGACCGCCTCGCCTTCCTTGAGCACATCGGTCACTCGATCGATCCGCTCGTGAGCGATCTCGGAAATGTGGAGCAAACCTTCCTTGTTGGGAAGGATCTCCACGAAGGCTCCGAAGTCCGTGATCCGTTTGACCGTACCCTTGTAGGTCTTGCCCACTTCGGCCTCGGCCATCATGCCCGCGATGAGATCGATGCAAGCCTGACCAGCGACTTGATCGGGACTCGAGACGAAGACGATCCCGTCGTCGTTCACCTCCACATTCGCTCCCGTCTCCTCCTGGATGCGCTTGATGTTCTTGCCCCCAGGGCCGATCAGCATTCCGATCTTGGACGGCGGAATCTGAATGGTCGAGATCTTCGGTGCGAAGACGCTGAGCTCGGTTCGAGGAGTCGGCAGCACCTCATTCATCTTGCCCAGGATGTGCAGGCGAGCGTTGCGAGCATTCTCCAATGCGGTCTGCATGATCTCGCGGCTCAGCCCCCCGATTTTCGTGTCGAGCTGGAAGGCGGTGACTCCATTCTTGGTCCCCGTGACCTTGAAGTCCATGTCTCCGAGATGATCCTCGACTCCGAGGATATCCGTGAGGATGGCGACATCCTCACCTTCCTTGATCAGGCCCATGGCCACGCCGGCCACGGCATCGTGGAGCGGCACTCCCGCATCCATCATCGCCAGAGACCCGCCGCAGACCGAAGCCATGGAACTCGATCCATTCGACTCCATGATGTCGCTCACTACGCGGATGGTGTAAGGGAAGTCCTCATTCGCCGGAACCATGGGCTCGAGGGCCCGCTCGGCCAGAGTGCCGTGCCCGATTTCGCGACGGCCGGCTCCGCGGAAGAATCCGACCTCACCCACGCTGAAGGGCGGGAAATTGTAGTGGAGCATGAAGCTCTTCCAACTCTCGCCTTCGAGAGCATCGATCTTCTGCTCGTCCTGCTGTGTCCCCAGGGTCGTGACCACCAGGGCCTGAGTCTCTCCCCGGGTGAAGAGCGCACTTCCGTGAGCGCGCGGAATGACCCCCACTTCGATTTCGATGGGTCGCACCTCGTCGAGACTCCGTCCATCGGCCCGGACCCCGTCCTTGATGATCCGTTCGCGCATCAGGGACTTCTCGAGATCGCCGAAGGCCCGAGACACGGTCTTCGCCACCGAAGGGTCCGAATCCTCGGAGACGAACTGCGCCTGGAGGTCTTCCTTCACCTTTTCGATGGCGTCCTGGCGCTCGTGTTTGCCGGCAATGTCGAGGGCCGCAGTCAGCGGGCCGCGAGCGGCCTCCTGCACCTGACGGACCAGGTCCTCATCCACTTCGGGCTCCGGAATGACCCACTTCTCGGGTGCGCCGCCCGCCATTTCCACCAGCTTGCGCTGGAGGGCGTTCTGCTCACGAATGTTCTCGTGCGCGAATTCGACTGCATCGAGGAGCTCGCTCTCGCTGATCTCCTCACAACTGCCCTCGATCATCACGATCATGTCATCACTCCCGGCCACGATGAGGTCCAGAAGGCTGTCCTCGAGCTGCTCGAAGGTCGGATTGGCCACGAACTTGTCTTCGATGAGACCGACTCGGACCCCGCTGATGATCTCCTGGCAGGGAATCCCGCTGAGGGCCAGAGCGCAGGATGCCCCAGTGATGCTCATGGTGTCGGCGGCATGGACTCCGTCGGCCGAGATCGTGTGGCTGGCGATCTGCACTTCGTTGCGCATGTGCTTGGGGAAGAGCGGACGCAGAGGACGGTCGATGAGCCGGGCCGAGAGAGTTTCCCGGTCGGAGGGGCGAGCTTCGCGCTTGAAGAAGCCACCCGGAATCTTGCCCGCCGCATAGGCGCGGTCCCGATACTCGACGAAAAGGGGAAGGAAATCTCGGTCGCCGGCGCGTTTGTTTCCGCAGGCGGTGACGAGGGCCACGGTGTCTCCGTGTCGCACCAGCACCGAACCATCGGACTGCTTGGCAACTCGCCCGGTCTCGATGCTGAATTCAGCACCATTGATCTCCATGGATACACGTTTGGGATCGTTCAACAAAACTAACATCTCCTGATGTTGTGGACGCTCGGTAGAGATTGGGCCAACCGCGATGATTGGTGCAGCTGGATGGACCCCTGCATTCGCGCAAGGATTCCACCTCCGACAGGCCTCAGCATAGGTCCCTGAGAAACAAGAAGGGAAGGATCGCAGCTCAGCCGCGGATTCCGAGTTCCTTGATCAGAGCACGGTAACCCTCGATGTCCTTGCTCTTGACATAGTTGAGCAGGCGCTTGCGCCTCCCGACCATCTTGAGCAGGCCCCGACGGGAATGGTGATCCTTCTTGTGCTGCTTGAAGTGTTCGGTCAAATGCCGAATGCGTTCAGTCAGAACCGCGATCTGCACCTCGGGGGATCCCGAGTCAGATTCGTGCTTCTTGTACTGCTCGATGACTTCAGCCTTCTTGGCCTTGTCGAAAGCCATCGTCTTACCTCCCGGTGACCGCGATGGCAGCAGGCACTCCCCTCAACCCGGGCTTCTGGTCCGGGGCAGAGGAACCCACCAAGCGTCTTTGGTTTCTTTCTTGGTCTTTTTTCAGACAACCCGGCCAAAGTAGGGCTACGCCCCTGACTTGTCAAGCCTGCCGATCCGGGTCGATCTCGACCGATTCCCCGATCCTGGAAAAGCGAATATCCGGCGCAAGTTCCCGGGCCCGAAGCTTCCAGGCATTCACATCGTCGGCAATGGCAGCTTTCAGCCCGTCCAGACCGGCGAAATGTCTCTCCGGACGCAAGTGCCGCGCCAGTACCACCTCGATCCGCTCCCCGTAGAACTCGCCGCTCTCCCCCGCGATATGGGTCTCGATCCGCGGCCTCCCCGAGGGCGTTCCCTCGACCGTCGGAGCCCAACCCACATTGGTGACCGCCACCCGCCAATCCCGCCCCGGCCGCCGAGCCCAACCCCCGTAGACGCCCACCGCGGGAATCAACTTCCGGGGATGGTCCGGGCGGAGATTCGCCGTCGGCCAGCCCAGACTGCGGCCCAGCCGCCGGCCCTCTTGGACCTGGCCGTGGATCAGGTAGGGATGACCGAGCATGGCCTCTGCTTCTTCCAGGGCTCCCGAGCGGAGGGTCTCCCGCAGGCGAGTGCTGCTGATGGGTTGACCCCCGTACCTCACACTGGCCACCTGGCTCAGTCCGAACCCCACTCGTTCGGCCAGTGCAGCCACGCTGTGAAGAGTTCCCGCTCGTCCCCTGCCGAAGTGGACATCATGGCCGAGGACCAAATGGACCATGCCCAACTTGGCCGCCAGGATCTCTCGGACGAAATCGTCGTAGCGCATCTGCGAGAGCTCTTCGTCGAATTCGAGAATCACCAACACATCCACCCCGGTGGCCGCGATGAGCTGGGCCCGCTCTCCATCGGAGGTGAGGCGGTCGGGGGCTGCATCGGGATTCAACACCGCCCGGGGATGGCGGCCGAAGGTCACCGCCACCACTCCGTCGAAGCCCGGCCGATGCCCGAGGTCGCGCGCTTCCTCCAGCAGGGCACAATGCCCTCGATGAACCCCGTCGAAGGTTCCCAGGGTCAGAGACCAACGCCCTTCCAACCGGGGAATCTCTCCCACCAACGCACGCAGGATCCTCATGCCACCGGCTCCGGAAGCACCGTCCGCAGACGCAGCTCCTGATCGACGACTTCCGCGACGGCGACCAGGCGCCCATGGGCATCCACCAATCCCAAACGCTCGGGCAACGATTCGGGCAACTCCATCCAACTCCGATCCGGCTGCCACCCCTGACGGACTCGTCGGACCTGCTCGGCATCGAGCGCCAGAATCGGACCGTCCTGGACCACTCGAACCGGATCGTAGACTCCCCGCTCCGAAGAGGGCCAACTCTCCGCGAGGTCCTCGAGTCCGACGGCCTCCTCCAGACCGAAGCCCCCGACTCGTGTCCGCCGGAGGGCGCTGAGGTGAGCCACGGTTCCCAGAGCCAGGCCCAGATCTCGGGCGAGGCTGCGGACATAGGTGCCTCCTCCGCACTCCACCCGAAGGCTGGCTCTCTCTCCGTCGAAGCTCTCCACCTCGATGGCGTGAATGGTCACCGGGCGAGCTTCGAGTTCGAAATCGCGGTCGCCACTGCGGAAGCGACGGTAGCTACGACGTCCATTCACCTTGATGGCGCTGAGCTGGGGAGGAATCTGCATCTGCTCTCCCAGGAACTGGGCACAGGCGTGACGAAGATCGGGGACATCGAAGTCCACGGGGCGCTCCTCGATCACCGCCCCCGTACAATCGAGGCTGTCCGTGGCCAGGCCGAAGCGCACTTCGGCCCGGTACTCCTTGACCCCCTCGCTGAGCAGAGACAAGAGGCGGGTGGCCGGTCCGATCCCGCAGACCAGAAGCCCGGTGGCAAAGGGATCCAAGGTCCCCGCATGGCCCACTCGGCGCTGGCCCACGATCCGGCGCAGCTGCCGCACGCAGTCAAAACTCGTCCGGCCCGCCGCCTTGTCCACGCAAACGAATCGGGCCACGGCATGGTCCGGCTTGCGACTCAATCCCCGCTCTCCCCCAGCTGCTCGATCAAGGCATCGAGCAGGCGCGGTTGGAGTTGATCCCACCGGCCCTCCGCAGTGAAGGCGGCGGCAGCGGCGTGTCCTCCTCCGCCGAAACGACGGGCCACGTCGTGGACCACGTAGGGTGGCTTGGCTCGGAGGCTGACCCGCCATCTCGCCCGATCCTGTTCGACTCCCAAGGCCACCAGACGCACTCCCGCCACGGAACGCAGATGCGAGACGATGCCCTCGGTTTCTCCCACTGCCGCATCCGAGGAGGCGAGTAATGTCGCCGGAATCGATGCCATGGCCACTCGACCCTCGGCGTGATAATCGACCCGCTCGAAGACCCGCCCCAAGAGCCGCAATGCCTCGGGGCGCCGCTGGTGGAGAAAGGTCTCGGTGATGGCCGCGGCGTCCGCACCCGCGGCCACCAGATCGGCTGCGGCGCGAAAGGTGTCCTCCCCGGTGTTCTCGTAGCGGAAGCCACCCGTGTCGGTCACCAGAGCTGCGTAGAGGCACGTGGCCTGGTCGGGATCGACCACGTGATCCGGGAGAGCACGCAGCAGAGACAGCACCACCACTGCGGTCGCTGCCGCCGTGGGCTCGATCCAGGCGACCTCCGCCTGACAGCCTCGATCGTCCATGGGATGGTGATCGACCACCGCCACCGGCACTCCGGCTGGCAGTCTCTCCGCGGCTCGACCCAGACGGTCGAGGCGATGGCAGTCGAAGACCAAGAGAGAATCGGGAGCAGGAGTGTGCGCGTCGACTCGGGGAAGCGCTAGGTGCCAGGGAAGCGCCTCGAAGTGAGCGGGCACTTCGTCGTCCACCAGAGCGAAGACCGGCCTCCCCTGGGCTCTCAGCGCCAGCCCACAGGCCAGGAGGCTGCCATAACCATCGGCGTCAGGCCTCTCGTGGGTGGCCAACCAGATCACCCCGGAACCCGCGAGAAAGTCTCGCAACTGGCGGGGAACCCGGTAGGGATAGGAAGCGCTCACGCGCTCTCGCTTCCGTCGTCCTCGGTCAGCGGAGATTGGGTCGAGGAGATCTCGTCGAGGACTTCCTCCAAGCGAAAGCTCCGGTCGAGCGAAGTGTCGTAACGGAAACGGAGTTCGGGGATGGCCCGCAGGCGAATCTTCTCGCCGATGATCTGCCGGAGATAACCGGTGGCCTTGCGGAGTCCCCTCTGGGTCAGCCGATGCGCCTCTTCATCGCCCATCACGGTGTAAAAAACCTGGGCCACCGTGTTGTCGCGATTGAGGCGTACCTCGGCCACGGTGACGAAACCCACCCGGGGATCGTCGATCTGCGTCCCGATGGCCTCCGCCAAGATCCGACGCAGCGTCTCTTCGAGATGACCATTCCTCATGCCAAAGGGTCGGATCCGAAGATCCGACTACATCTCCTGAGCGACTTGCTCGATCTCGTAGGCCTCGAAGATGTCGCCGATCTTTACATCGTCGAAGCCCTCGATGCCGATTCCACATTCATAGCCCGTGCTCACACTGCGGGCATCTTCCTTGAAGCGTTTGAGCGATCCCACTCGACCATCGTAGATCTGCACCTGATCCCGCACCACACGTACTCGGCAGTTGCGTCGGATCTCTCCTTCGAGAACATAACTACCGGCGATCGTCCCAACCTTGGGCACACGGAAGAGTTCGCGCACCTCGGCCGAGCCCACGCGCACCTCGCGATCGACAGGCGCCAGGAGCCCCTTCATGGCGGCCTTCACATCCGACACCGCCTCGTAGATGATGTCGTAGAGTTTGACCTCCACGTGCTGTTCCTGAGCAAATGCCCGCGTCGCCGGATCGGGACGCAGATTGAAGCCAATGATGATGGCTTGGCTCGCCGCCGCCAGCATGATGTCGTTGTTGTTGATTCCACCCACTCCGGTGTGGATCACGTGGACGGTCACCTTCTCGTTCGAGAGGCCCATCAACGCATCGGCGACCGCCTCGACCGAGCCCGAAACATCGCCCTTGATGACCAGGGGCAGCTCCACGGCGTCCGCCTCGGCCTGCATCCGATCGAAGAGCGACTCCAGAGTGGGCTGCTTCTTCAACGCGTGCAGGGCCTGTTCCCGCTGCAGACGACGGCGACGCGAAGCGATCTCCTTGGCTTCGCTGTCCGATGGAACCACGTCCATCTGGTCCCCCGCCACCGGCACCTCGGAAGCCCCGAGTACCAGGACCGGCCTCGCCGGCGGAGCCTCTTCCACCGGCTGATCGAATTCGTCGAACATCGCGCGAACCCGACCGGAAGTCGCGCCGGCGACGAAGGGATCGCCGATCTTCAGGGTTCCCCGAGTCACCAATGCGGTGAATACCGCGCCCCGGCCGAGATCCTTGCGGGCCTCGACCACCGTGGCCTGAGCCCGGCCATCCTGTCGCGCCTTGAGTTCGAGAATCTCCGCTTGCAGTGCGATGGCTTCGAGAAGCGCTTCGAGGTTCAAACCCTTCTTGGCGCTCAGTTCGACGCACTGAACGTCGCCGCCGTATTCCTCGATGAGCACGTTGTGCCGCATGAGATCCTGCTTCACTCCTAGAATGTCCGCCGCCGGCAGGTCGATCTTGTTGATCGCGATGATCGTCGGGCATCCCGATGCCTTGGCGTGATCGAGAGCTTCGACGGTCTGCGGCATGACCTTGTCGTCGGCCGCGACCACCACCACCACGATATCGGTGACCCTCGCTCCGCGCGCACGCATGGCGGTGAAGGCTTCGTGGCCGGGCGTATCGAGGAAGGTGATCTTCCCCCGTGCGGTATCGATCTGATAGGCCCCGATGTGCTGGGTGATCCCGCCGGCCTCCCCCGCAGTGACATTCGTCGACCGAAGGTGATCGAGCAGGGTCGTCTTGCCGTGGTCCACATGCCCCATGACCGTGACCACCGGAGGACGCGGCATCTCCTCGCCTTCGTCCTCGTCGATCTCGATGTCTTCGCCGGCCGAAGTGTCGAGCCAATGGATCGACAAGTCCTCGTAATCGGCGACGAGAAGTTCGACCTGCTCGCGCTCGAGCCGTTGATTGATCGTCGCCATAACACCGAGCCCCATGAGCTTCACGATCAGCTCCTGCGGCTTGGTCTCGAGCTTCTCCGCGAGTTCCTGAACGGTGATGAACTCCGTCAGACGAAGCTCGTCGGTGCGAGCCCGCGCGGCTTCCTCGCGGGCCCGATGCCTCGCCACCTTCTCGCGCTTCTCTTCACGGATGTGCCTCGACCCCTTTCGGCCCTTCGACGGCGGAGCGCTTCCCCGGGACTGACCACCGCGAGGCGGTCCTCCGCGTCGCACGTTGATGCCACCGAGAGCCTTCTGAACACTGCTGCGGATGGCGTTCGGATCGATGGGCCGCGGCTGGTGCTCGTCGGCTCCCCGCCCCGCGGGCCGTCCGGATGGCCGGCTCTCCTCCCGCTCCTTGCGCTTCGGCTTGCGCTGAGGCGTCGGGGCAGCGACTTTCGTCCGCATCTCGTCGGCCATTTGGGCCCGCGTCTTGGCCGCGGCCTCGCTGATCGCACTCAGATTCACTTTCTGCGTGGTTCGCCGGGGTGGAGGCGGTGACGCCGGAGTCTCGTCGGCCGGAGGCGGAGTCTCGGCCTGCGGGAGCCCCACCGGCTCGACGATCTGCATCTTTCGCAGTCGAGGCTTGGCCTCGATCTTCTCCGGAAGCGAAGTCGAAACCTCGACCTTCCGCAGTGTCTTCTTGGGAGCGGGGCTTTCCTCCTCCTCTACCGACTCCGACTCCGCATCGGTCGGCGGAGCGGCGGCGGCCTTCTTCTGCGCTTCGCGTTCGGCGCGCTTCGCCTCCAGCTTTTCGCGGGCCGACATTCGCTTGGGTCGCGATTTGCCCTTTTCGACTTCGACTCTCGGCGCGTTTTCGATCACTTTTTCTCCGTGTGCCTCGAGCCGGGAGAAATGCTTCTCCACCAGCGCCAGGTCTTCGTCCGTGAGCACCGACATATGGGACTTCGCCATCACACCCAATTCCTGCAAGACCGCAATCAGGGCCTTACTGGTGAGTTCGTGGGCTCGCGCCACTTCGTAAACTCGATTCTTCTCCGCCAAGGTGGCTCACCTCGTCTCGGACAATAGTTTCTCGAGGCCATCGACGAAGTCGGGGGAGTGCACGGACACCACCGACAACTGTCTCCGGCCGAAGGCACCGGAAAGATCCTCCGCATCGAGGAGCTGATCTTCGATGCGCGATTTCTCTCCCGCATGCCGCACGCTGCGCGCCACACTGCGCCCAGCATCTCTTGCCAAGAAGACGATGCCCGGTGCCTCACGCTCGAGAGCTCGCAGCACTGGCCCCGCGCCGAGCTGAAGACGCCCTGCACGCAGCGCCAATCCCAGCAACCTCAGCACCGCCTCCCGCTGAGCAACCACGATCAGTCGCTCGCCCCACCGAAGAGATCCTCTTCGGTGAGCTTCTTCTCCTCCGTGGAATCCCCGGACTTTTCCTCGGCCTCGCTCTCACCGAAGATCTCTGCCTCGTCGAGTTTCTCCTCCTCGACCTGTGCACCTCCGAAGAGGTCCTCTTCGGAGAGCGCGGCAGCGGCCTCTTCCTTCTCGCGAACGATGATCTCTTCGACTTGCTTGCGCATCTCCTCGAGGGTAGCGCGCGCGGTCTCGATGAGATCCCTCGCCACCTCGGCCTCGAGGCCGGCCAGGAGCATGATCTGGTCCACGGTCGCGGCGGCCATCTCCTCGACGGTGGTAATCCCGGCGTCCTTGATCGTCACCGCGAGTTCCTCGGTGACCCCAGACATCTGCTCGATACCCATCGAAAGCTCACTGGTCAGACGCTCACGCAGCTGATGCTCAGTCGTGCTCACGAGGTCGATCTTCCAACCCGTCAGCTTCGCCGCGAGCCGAACATTCTTGCCCTCACGACCGATGGCCAGACTGAGCTGATCGTCGTCGACCACCGCGACCACGGAGTGATTCTCTTCGTCCGGAATGATCTGATGCACGCGCGCCGGACTCAATGCCCGTGTGATCAAGGCCATGGGATCGTCGCTCCAGGGTACGATGTCGATCTTTTCGCCCGACAGCTCTCGGGTCACGGCCTGTACCCGGCTGCCCTTCATTCCCACGCAGGAGCCGACGGCATCGACCCGTTCGTCGTGGCTCACCACTGCGATCTTGCTGCGGGTTCCGGGTTCGCGCGCAGCCGCTTTGATCTCGACGATATTCTCTTCGATTTCCGGCACTTCGGCCTCGAAGAGGGCTTTCAAGAAACCAGGATGAGTCCGGCTGATGATGACCTGAGGCCCCCGGGGGGAGTTCTGGACTTCGATCACGAAGGCCTTGAGAGTCTTGTTCTGATGGTAGTTCTCGCCACGGATCCGCTCCCGGAAGGGCAGCAGTGCTTCGACACGCCCCAGATTGACCATGACATTCCCGCGATCCACCTGCTGGACGGTGCCCACGACCACTTCCCCGACTTGATCCCGGAACATCTCGAAGATCTGCGCCCGCTCCGCGTCACGGACCTTCTGCATGAGCACCTGCTTGGCCACTCCGATGGCGTTGCGACCGAAGTCGTTGTAATCGAGGTAGGTCTTGACCACGTCGCCAACGTCGACGCCGTCCCCATACTCGACCTGGGCGTCCTCCACGGAGATCTGAGTCTCGGAGTCGATGACCCGCTCCACCACCGTCTTCCGCTGAGCGATCTCGATGCCCCCGGTGTCCTCGTCCACGACGACCTGGATGTCTGCGTTCAGTCCGACCTTCTTCTTGGCCGCGGACTGTAGACCCACCACCAGGCTGTCCATGAGCACCGACGTCTCGACGTTCTTCTCACGCACGACCGCCTGCAGAGCTTCTACGATGTTGTAATCCATCGACTCCATGATTCTTCCTCACTGGTCATCGCTTGTCGCGACGACCGAAATCCAAGTCCGGGTCGAGGTGGGCCTTCAGAATCCGAGCCAGCGGGATCCTCTGCGGCTCCCCCTTCTCGACCACCACCTCGACCTCGTCCGAATCGATCCCGGCCAGAGTTCCTCGGAGCTCGGTCGGGCCCTCGCCGGGTTGCAACACGAACTTCGCCTTGCGACCCACGAAACGGGCGAAGTGTTCGGGCCGACTCAATCGCCGAAAGATCCCCGGGCTCGTCACCTCGATGGTGAAGCGACCGGGCAGCAACCCGGACTCCTCGTCTTCGGCCTCGAGCACCCGCGCAATCGCACGACTCGCCCGCGCACACTCGTCGATTCCGATATGAGCCTCCGCAGAAGCTCCGGGATCGACCGGCTTCTCGACCGCGAATCGCAGGGTGAGGCGCCCTCCTCCGCGGAGGATCTCCAACTCGACCAATTCCACCCCCAGCAGATCCAGCTCCGGTTGAGCCAGCTCCACGAGGCGGTCATGGAGCGCGTCGTTCGACGACATCGCTGCCTCCCATCTCACCGACGGCCCATTCGGGCCCGCAACTCGTTGTCAATTGCCATTCCGCGCCATCGGCGCCGAAAGGCGCTCGGGCACAGCCCGACCACCCACCGGCCTACCCCTCGGGCAACCGGCCCACGGCAAGCGGACGGACCTTCCCCAAAAAAAAAGAGGACGATCCCGCCCACTTCCCACTCGCAGGGGATAACACAGAATCCGGGATGTGGCAAGCGCCTCGACGCGGTTGAGATCAGTATCCCAGGCCCTCGTAGACCAGCGAAACGAGCAGGATTCCCACTTGCTCCAGGCTCTGAGGACTGCAAGCGTCGAGATCGTCCGCCAGCGTGTGCCAAGGAGCGTAGTCGAAGTCGATGAGGTCGAGAGCATCGATCCCCGCGTTCAGAAAGGGCATGTGGTCGTCGAGGATGGGGGCTCCCATCACCGGAACGAAGGCCGGAAGGCCGAGGGCCCGAGCCCGGTCGAAGACGGCTCTCGCGAGATGGGGAGCCATGGTGGCGGAGTAACGCTCGTAGGGAATGCGAAGGTCCCGGTCTCCCACCATGTCCAGGAGAATCAGGGCGCGTGGCCGGTACTCCGGGTGGTCCTGGACGAAGCGACGACTTCCCAACAAGTAATGATCCGGATCTCCCTCTCTCCCGTAATCCTCCCCGTCGAAGAAGAGAAGATCCACTCCCACCGGAGGACGATGCTCGGCGAACACCCGGGCCAGCTCCATGAGCACCGCCACCCCACTCGCGCCGTCATTCGCCCCGGGAAGCGGGCGATCCGGATGCTCCGGATCTCGGTCGGCGAAGGGCCGAGTGTCCCAATGAGCGGCCAGAGCGATCCGAGTCCTCGCCTCGGGCCGATAGACCGCGCGCAGGTTCGTCAACTCGAGGCGTCCCTCCCCGTAGGGATCCTCCATCGAAAAGCTGTGGACCTGGACTCGATCCGCCAGCGAGTCGAGAGTCGCCCGCATCCAGCCGAGGCAACGCTCGTGGCCCTCTCGACCGGGCGCCCGCGAACCGAAGGAGAGCTGGGTCTCCATGTGCGACCAGGCCCGCTGGGCATCGAATTTCGGCGCAGCGTCGACAGGAGCGACGGCTGAGAGAAGCGTCCAGGCGAAGGCAACCCAGAGCATGGCATGCTGCATGGCAACTCCTAGAAGGTCATGGTCGCGTCGAAGAAGAGACCGAAGGTCTTCGTCGTCGCATTCCGGGTGATGTCCTTCGAACGAGAAAACTCCAATTGCAACCCCGCCCGCAAGTTGCGATTGAATTGATAACTGAATTGAGGGGTCACCGACAGGGTGTCTCGCCCTCGGGGCTGATCTTCGATGTTGCTTCCAGTCACTACCCGCGCACTGCGCTGCGAGGAGAACGCGACATTCACGTTCATGTCGATGGTCGTTCCGGTGCCCCGTTGACCGAAACGCAAAAAGGCCAAACGGCCATTGGCATCGAAGTTCTTCTGCAGCTTCAGATCCACACGCAACTGGCGAGATTTCAGGATCGACGCCGAACTCGGAGTGCTGTCCCGACTGAAATTCACGTTGAGATTCGCGTCGAGTTCGTTCTGGAACCGGAAGGTCCACCGGGGCTGAATTGCCCAGGTCGTCTTCGGAAAACTCGTCTGTCCCGTCACGATGCGGTCGACCCGCTTGCTGCGGCGGAGATTCACGTCGATCGACGAGGCGGAGAACAGGTCTCCGAAGATCCGCCACTCGTGCACCCGAGAGATGCGAATCCCCAGCGGCATCTCCCAGTTGTAATTCGCCGATGCCCCGCGGGTTCCCTCCCGGCGGCCTGACTGCCTCGTATAGCTCAGATCGACGCGCACATCGCGAAAGACCTGGCTCTGCGAGTTCAAACTGTATCGGGTCCGATACTCCCGTCGTTCGGAGTTGAAGGGCTGTGTCTGGAAGGTCCCGTCGTTGTTGCGTCCCACGATCAGTTCCTCGGAGGGCGCGATCTGGGGGCGCGCGGTGAATCCGAAGCGATAGGCCGAGTCGGCCCGCTTGTTCACGCGGGTGTAATTCGTGGCTCGATTCCTGGTCCAAGTACTGCGGATGGGCTGCAGGTTCACGAATAGATTCTTGAATGGCCGAACCAAAGCGGCGAAGGCCTCTCCCGGACGAAACTCGGGCTCGCCCTCCCCGAGAGAGTCCGCCTCGTCCTCGAAGACTTCGACTCCCGAATCCACCGGCTCTTCCCTCACCGGCGGTACGAATTCCTCCGTCGCAGGCGACGGCGGCGCGGGCACCGTGCCCTCTTCTGGAACCGGAGCTTCTCCCGGATCGACTCCGGGATCGATTCCTGGCTCGGACTCACCCGCCTGGGCGGAGCTGTCGGCGGCGGCAGCACCCGGAGTCGGCGGAGGGACCACGGCGGCCGGAGGTGGAAGCGTCCGGGCGGCACGTCCGAGCTGCCCGCGTTGGCGTTGGTTGCGCCTCCGGGCAGTACTCGGAGGCGGCGCGGTGGACTTCTTGTCGAAGCGCTTCTTCAGCCAGCTGAACAGATCGAGCTGCCCCTTGACGGTGATGTCCTGGTTGGAGGTCATGTCCCGCACCTGTCCGGGCTTGCCCAGGAACCCGTCTTCGGCGTCCGGAAGGCCGACATTGGGCGTCGACTGGCGAACCCCGGGCCGGCGATTCTCGGTGTACCCCACTTTGTAGTCGACGTTGGGCTTGGCCCAGCGCAGAAGCTTCCACCCGGGCTTGTAGGTCAGGGTCAGACCCTGACTGAAGGTCACCTCCCGACCGACGTCCAGGCCGAGGAACTTCTGGCTTCCCAGAATGAGATTCCGATTCGAACTCACCGCGAGGTTGCCCTGCAAGGCCTGCGTGGGTTGAAAAATCAGGGTGAGATTGTTGACCGAGGACTTCGTCAATTGCGGCACTCTTGGGATCAGAGTCCCGTCGGTCCGCTTGTCGATCACCTTCTGCTGATCCCACCGCCAACTGCTCGCCGCCGTGATCTGAGTGGGCAAGTAGCGGATCCGGGTTCGAGTGAAGGGCACCTTGAAGGTCAGGCCATTCCTCAGGCGCAGATCATAGTTGATCTTGGTATCCGCGCTCTCCTGACGACTGTCGCGAGTCGGGCTCAGCCGCACGGCCCGGCTCCCGCTCAGGGCATACTGAAAGGGATCGACGAAGACCCGCATGAGTTTGTACTGACTGGGATTCTTCTTGCGAACCTGGAAATTGAAGGCATCGGTGACCGCCTCCGTCCTCAGCGAGTCCTGATCCGCAGGGTCGATGAGCTCGATATCCGTCCGGGGAGCAAATTTAGGTAGGCCCAACTCCACTCGACGGCTGAGCGAGAAGGGGATTTCCAGGCCCATCGTGGGAATGAAATTCTGGAGACGCGACGAGGCCCGCGCACTCCACCTGCGTTGCAGTACCTGACTTCCCTTGGTGGCGTTGAGCCCCCGAAATTCGGCGTCGGTCTGACTCCAATCGACTTGGATGTCGGCCAGGCCCGGGATCAGGACTGAAGTTGCGTAACGCTGAGCATGACCGACCCGATCGTCCACTTCCTTCAGCCGGATTTCGTTGAAGAGGACCTCTCCGCTGAGCTTGGGCCCGACCCCGCTTGGCCCCACCACCCAGGTTGGATAGCGTACCCCAGCGTAGAATCGCTGTACTCGAGTGAGATCCGGACGCCCACGCACCGTGATCACATAGGGCTCGCGGGTGAGCCGATCGAACACCGTGCCCCTGCGCACCTGCGGAGTCCCCTCCACCCCCGGATTGAGGTCCTCGAGAGGGTTGAATTTGACATTGGTCATCTCGGCGAGGTCGATGCGGCATTCCTGCCACCCGTCGGCGTCGGTGTCCACAGCATTGAAGGGAAAGGCGATTTCGTAGTAGTTGAGCGAGTCGCTGCCCACCCAGTAGAAAGCCTCGAGCACCCCCTGCTGCGGATCATAGAGTCCGCGGGTGCGAGGCTCTCGCCAGAAGAAATTCAGCTCCCGGTACACGGTGAAGTCCTGCCCCAACCTCCCCGGGATCTCTTTTCGGGCCCGCACCATGTGACCAGGCTCGAGGTCCCGGTAGATGAACTCGAGAGATTGTTCCTTTTCTGCCACGTTGTTTCGAGTATCCGGAAAGACCGGTGGACGGTACTCGGGATTGTCCTTGTTGTTGAGGACTCCGAGCCGAAACTCTTCGCTCCCGAGGATCGCCGGAGGAATGATCCGATCATCCACGGTGCGAATGCGGTCGTTGAGCCAACGATTCCCCAAGAACCGCATCTCGGTCAGTCGAATCCGCCGCTCGGCTGGTCCCTGGCCGCTGGGATCCTCGTACCAGATCCGCAGCGTCCGCACTCGCGACAGATCTGGCGCGAAGGGAGAGTAGGGATTGATGGCCCCACTCGTGCCAGGAATCCGTCCGTCCACCAATCCCGCCCGCCGGGTGACCGCGCTCCGCAGATCCAATCGATACTTGCGCCAGGCCCGGTTGTTCCTCGCAGACTCCTCGATGAAGGAAGTGCGGTCCGCGTAGTCCCGGTAGATGTCCACCAACGCATGAACGGTATCGGCAAGGTCAACGCTCAAGCTGAAGTAGCCATCCGTCAGATCGTGGACTCCATTGCGGTTGATGTCCTCGGTATCGAGCTTGCGATTGCCTTCGGTGCCGTTGATGTAGAGAAAGATCTTCTCATTGCCCGGATCTGCGGAGAAATCGTCGCCCGCCTGGTCGTTGGTGCCGGGGAGGGGAGGGCGATTCGGGATCAATGGCTGCTCATTGGGGTCACCACTCTTGATGCCGTCGAGCCCGGTGTCCTCGGTCAGCTGGTTGAGAACTCCGTCGTTGTCGCGATCTTCCTGATCGAACTTCCCCAGGATCCAATTGCCATCGGCGTCCTTCTTCCAGAAGCTGTCCTCGTTGATGAAGCCGAAATCGAAGTGGAGAATCCCGGGGCGATTCGCGCTGTCGGGTGCAACGTTGCCGGTGCCGTCATCCACCCAGAACTCCAAGAACTGGGACTGGCTCAGATCCACTTCGCCCCCCAGCGACCGCATGATTCCTGCGTACTCGTTGGGCCGCCAGGTCCCCGTGGTGTCGGTGGAAACGACCCGCAGCTCCATCGCGGGCACGATGTCGCGCCTCTCCTGATCGCTCAGAGTCGGGTTGAGGTATTCCCTCTTCACTCCGGGCTGGGCCCGGTGCCACCCCGCATAGGCTCGATCCTCAGGACCATAGTCACGATGTCCGAGTCCCTTCTCGTATTCCGCCGGCAAGCTGGCCCAGATCCAACCATCGGTGGACATCGAGACATTCACGCTCTGATCCACGGATTCGAAGTCCTCGACATAGGCGACGTTCTTGGTATTGGGATTGGGCACGCTGACCGCGACTTCGCCATCGAAGTTGATGGCCACCTGCTGGTCGCTGTTCACCCGCGGCAGTAGATTGGCCAGGCTGCGTACCCATCCGGGCTCCAGATGGAACTTGCCCGAGAGGTTCCCCACCCAGCTCTTGGAGGGCTCTTCTCCCAGACGCGGCTTGCTGGAGTTGTTGGGCTTGGACTGGAGGAGCCAGGTCGTCGACATCTGATTCTGGGTCCCGAGATGATAGGTCAGATTCATCCCGCTCAGACTCGTGCGTCCTCCTCCGAAGAGAGGGTCGACCTCGAACTTCACACTGATATTGGTTTGGGCATTGAGTGATGCTGCGGCCTCGCCGATGAGGTTCACCTCGCCGCTGAAGTAGTCGATCGTGTAGTCGATGTCGCGCTGCAACACGCGACCGTTGAGCGATACTTCTTCACTGCCCTCCTGAATGTTGAAGGCGTTGAGACGAAGCCGGCTGCTCACCGAAGTCTGCTTCACCACGAGGCGAAATTTGCTCGCGTTCGAGCGGTCCTCCTGATTGGTGAGGTTACGCCGGTAGATCTCAGGAGTGGCCAGGTCCAAGTCTCCCTTGACCAGCGACGTGACGTCCCCGCCGGACCATCGACTCAGGTCCGCAGAGCTCGGAGCAAAGGGAGTACGGCTCGGGAACTGAAGGATCCCCGCGTTCAAATTGAAGATATTGTTGTCGGTGATATCCGGTTTGTCGTCGGCGCCAGGATTGCCCGAGGCATCCACCTGGTCGAGACCGAATATCCTGAACCACGGGAGATTCTGTTCTCCGAGCTCTTCGTCGAGCTGGGGATTGTCGAGCGAGTTGAGATTCCGCTCGATGCGGAAGTCGAAGCCCTCAGCTGCGATGCCCCGTCCTCGGAGGTCGTAATAGTTCCGAAGCTCGTACTCCCAGGTGAGGGCAGTCGGATTGAAGATGTCCTGAGTGGGATCGTAAGGATCTCCTTCATCCTTGAGCAGCTTGAAGAAGAATATCGGACTGCCGGGCTCTTCTGGATCGTCGATGGTCGCCCCGCCGGGGTCATCCACGCTCCTACCGACTTTGCGCACGACCCGATTCTCCTCGTCGACGATGTTGTAGGTCACGGCCAATACATCCACGTCGAGGTAGGACTTCGACATCTGGATTCCGATGACCTTCCCGGTCGTGGCGTCCTGGAGAACCGTCCAGTCCTCGTCTGGAACCAAGCGTCGCCAACGGTCTCGGCGCACCCGTTTCCGTCCCAGACTCAGAAGCTCCGACGCGGTGAGAGCATCGGTGACCTGCCCGGTCACGGGGTCGAAGCCCTCCCACCCAATTCCGGAAGTGTCCACGTAAGCCACGCCGAAATCGAAGAAGTTCTCATCTCCCGGCCCCGGAGCGGCCTGGGTGTAGACCGAAATGCTGGCCGCGTCGATCTCCCAATTGGGCAAGAAGCGGGTCGCGAACTCATCTGCGGGTGCCCCGGGTTGGTCGGCGAAGTAGACCGGTGCGGGTGCGTTGAGGGTGAAGAAGCGGTGACGCGCATAGTCCCACGCGTCGATGACGAATTCGTCTTCGGCTCCCCCGCTCTGACTGAAGTTCTGTTCATTGGACTGACTCTGCTCCTTGCTGGTGAGCAAGGTGAAGTCCACGGGCCCCACCGCGCCCACGACCTTCACTCCGAAGAGTCCTCCCTTGTTCGCGCCCACGCCAAGCAGACGAGATCCAGGAAGAGTCACGTCGATGTTGCCAGCCCGGATGGTCCGGATAATGTCGTCCTCGTCGCCCTCGAAGGCGATCTTGACCTCGGTGGCCTGGGCCCCGATCTGATTGCTGTCGTGGCGCACCTTCACCTTGATCTTCTCTCCGACCTGCCCATCCATGTTCACTCGCAGCGACTGCTCCATCTCCAGCGAGGGGAAAAGCGATTGGCTGGCCTGAATCTCGTTGGGCACGAAGTCGCTTCGAACCGTGGATCGTCCTCCCAGCTTGAAGTTGAGCTGACCGCTGATCCGAATGCTCGTGGCGTCGCCACGACCGATGACCCGTTCGATGGTTCGCGGAAGTTGGACGGGGATCGTGAAGTTGAGGAGATCGTGTTGCTGGGCTGCCGCTGCGCTCCTCGAGGCGAGCTGCCGTCTGAGCTGATCCTGCAGCCCCACCGCCACCCATTCGCGCTGCCATGCCTCGATCGAAGAGACGTCGATTCCCAACGTCGAGTCCGCCATGTCGCGGGGCGCCTCGAAGGCGATCCCCACCACATTCGTGTCGACATCGGTGTAGAAGAGGTTGGTCTCCGGAAAACGAAAGACGATGGCCAGTCCGCGTTCCCAGTCGATCTCGAGAATCTCGACCTGTCTCGGCAGCGCGAGGAGGTCCCAACCGACCTGATCCGCCAAATAGCGCTGGAAGTGGCTCAAGGTGGTGGGACGCCCTCCGCGGAGCGGATCCACTCCCACGTCGAGCAGCTTCTGCCGCAGCGCGGCCTCTCGAGGAGTCAGTAGGTCAGGATCATCGCTGTGGCGCAGGATCAGATTGAAGACTTGATGATCTCGAGGGTAGAGAGGCTGCTCGAGCTGGGCTGAGACCCGCGTGGAGGGCATGAGGAACAGGAGGCAAAAGAGCGTCGTCCCCCCGATCGTGGCTCGGACCCATCGGCGTCGGCGCACCTCAGCGTCGGCCTCCTGCCAAGGCCCCGTGACGGCGTCGTGCTTGCCCCGCGCTCCTCACCTCGGAATCCCTCTCTCCCGCGCGACCGAGGGGACGGTCCCGCTTCAATGTGTACTGCGGACGGACGCCCTGTCCCCCGCTGGCGACAAGGGATGGACTCCAGAGTGGTCAGGTCGCAGGAGAACTCCCTCTCGTCTCCGGCATTTTCCGAGGCGAAGAGTGCTTCGAGAGCTTGTCGGGCCCGGCCTCACTGCCTAGACTGCGGTCACCCTACGAGGACCAGAGGCACCCTCCCGCGGGAGATCCCAAGCGTCAAGGAATCCGCTTGAAACTCATCGATCGCCATCTGTTCGGGACTTTCGTGCCACCGTTTCTCTTCGGCCTCTCGGTGACCACCTTCCTCCTGATGATCGACGTTCTGCAGAACTACATCGATCTCTTTCTGGAGAAGGGCATTCGATTCGAAGTGGCGACCGAAGTCCTGGCGCTCAGCCTCGGTCACACTTTTGCATTGACCATACCAATGGCGGTCATGATCGGCATTCTGATGAGTGTGGGGCATCTGGCCGGGGACCAGGAGATCACGGCCATGAAGGCCTGTGGAATCAGTCTCTACCGCATCGGTCGCCCCCTCTTGATCACTGGCGCCGTCATTTCCGTCGGAATGATCCTCTACAATCACTTCGTATTGCCTCGGAGCAACCACCGGCTTCGGGAGCGGCTCTTCGAGATCCAGCAGCTGCGCCCGACCCTGGAAATCCGGCCCAATACCTTCGTCGACATCACTCCGAACTACACGATTTTTGTCCGCCACAAGAATGATCGCGAGGGAACCCTGGAGGACGTCATCCTCTACGAGCGCGAGGGCAGCGGCGATCCCAGCCCCGACGTGGTCGTCGCCAAGACCGGGCAGGTGATCACGGTGGCCCCCGGGCTCATCCGCCTCGAACTCTTCAATGGAGAGTACCACCGTCTCCCCGATCCGGAGGATCCCCTGACCTACTCGCGGACCGCCTTCCGACGGCAGAGCTTCGACGTGAACCTCGAACTCGAGGGAGCGGGGCGACAGGCGGTGTTGCGTCGAGGGGAGAGGGACATGGACCTCCACCAGCTCGCGGCGGCGGCCAGTCATCAGGATTCTCTGGCGACCTCCAGCCGCAGTGCGGCCCGGGAGGTCCTCTCGCGCTACTTCGAGGCGGCCTACCGCGAAGCCGACCCCCAAGACCGAGAGAAGATCCCGGCGGAACGCAGCACCCTCGACGAGTGGCATGCCCTGGTCAACCGGGCGGATCGCACCGCGCGCCAGCTTGCCCTCAATTCCCAGACCACCGCCAGCTACGAAGTGCGAAGCGCCCGCTACATGGTGGAGTGGCACAAGAAGTTCTCGATCCCCGTGGCCTGCATCGTCTTCGTCATCCTCGGAATCCCGATGGCCATCGTCTCCTCCCGAGGCGGACGGGGGGTGTCGGTCGGCCTGAGCGTTGCCGCCTTCATGGTCTACTATCTTTTCATTTCCCTGGGCGAGAAGCTAGCCGATCGAGGGCTCCTCGAACCCTGGCTCTCGATGTGGGCCGCGGACATCGTGCTGGGAACCATCGGCGCGGTTCTCTTCTACAGTACGGTCCAAGAGACCCGCGTCGTCCACATCCACCTTCCCCATTGGGTGCGTCAAAGGTCGACCGCATGAAGCTCCTCGACCGCTACGTTCTGAGCCATTTTCTGAGAGTTCTGGTATGGGCACTCCTCGCCTTCGCCTGCGTTTTCGTATTGGTCGACCTCTTCGATCACGTCGACAATTTCATCGATGACGACGCGCAGCTCCTCTCCATCGGCAAGTACTATCTCTACTTGTTGCCACGAATCATCGATCTGACCCTGCCCGTCAGCATGCTCCTGGCTGCCCTGTTCACCATGGGAATCCTGAGCAAGAACCAAGAGTACACGGCCATGCTCTCGGCCGGACAGAGCCTGGCCCGGATCTCACGCAGCATCCTTCTCTTCGCCCTCCTCGTTGCGGTCGGCAGCGGAGCCTGGAGGGAATTCGTCGTGGCCCCGGCCAACCGGCTGCACCACGACGTGAAGCGCTATGAAATCGGGGGAGAGGCTCGAGACCGCCTCCGAGGCAAGCGCAACCTCACCTACATCGGTCAGGACGGCCGGGTCTACGTGGCCAGCCGCTTTCGCCCCCGGCCCCCGACCCTCGAATCCCTCTCGGTGCAGACCTTCCGAGACAGCGTTCTGATCCAGCGAATCGACGCCCGCCGGGCCGTGTTTCAGGACGGAGCCTGGATCCTCCAGGATGGGGCGGTGCGGGACTTCGTCGACGGGCGCGAGCGGATTCGGGTCTTCGACCGGGAGCGGCTGGGAGGCACCGTCGAAGCTCCCGCCGACCTGGCCCGCCGAGACGTGAAGACCGAGGACATGACCTGGCGGGAATTGCGGGATTTCGCGGCCAAGGTTCGCCGCTCCGGAGGCGATCCCACCCCCTACCTCGCGGATATGGGCCAGAAAATCAGCTTCCCGGTGATCAACTTCCTCATCGTGGTGCTGGGAATCTCATTGGGGGCCTCGCGGCGCAAGACCACCCTCTGGGCGGGCTTCGGACTCACCCTCGGCTTGGCGGTGGGATACTATCTCTTCATGAACTTCGGCCTCCAACTCGGTCGGAGCGGCGCCGTCGACCTCTGGGTCTCCGCCTGGGCGGGAAATGTGGTCTATGCGGTGGCCGGGATGGTCCTTTTCGTCCGAGCGAATCATTGAGCGGCGGTTGCGGACCCAACATTCCTCGGGATCGTGCCTTGCCCCTTGCGCGGGGCCGCTGTTATCTTCACTTTTCCCTGCAGGGCGTTCAGGCACCTTCTGAGCGTGCTTCATCGTGGCGGCATTCCGTCGCCCCAAATCCACACCTCTTCGGGAGATCCAGGAATGACGTGGATAGCGGACCCGGGCCAGCCCAGGCTTCGCCGGCTCATGCTCGTTGCAGTGACTTTGGGTTGGGTGTTCGTCGGATGTACCGAGAACACGGTGCCACAGATCACGCAACTCAAGGCCGAGCCCGCTTGCGACATCATCACAACCCATGATGATGGCGATTACCTCGAGGTTCGCTTCTTCGGACGAGCCTCCGGCGGAAATGTCAAATCGGATCCGACCGGCGCCAACTCTCCCCTGGACTGGAACTGGTCCTTCGGGGATGGAGCCACCGCTGGCAACGTGGTGAATCCCGTGCATCGCTATACGGCCCCAGGACTCTATGAAGTCACTCTGACGGTGAAGGACGATGACGGAGACAGCGACCAGCGCAAGATCGAAGTTCTCGTAGGCGAGACCTACGGGGATCTGGATATCCTGAACATCTCGGCTCGACGAGTGGGAGATCCCCGAATCGCCTTGGTGCGGAACGGGAACGTGAACGAGTTCGTGGGCTGGGATGCCTCCTTCGAAGGTCATCTGCAGACCCCGTGCCCCATCGGCGGATTCTTCCAGACCTACACCTGGCTCTGGGACTTCAGTGACGGTTCGACTTTGCTCCACGTGGGAGAGCCAACCCACCGATTCCCGCCCGTCGCCCAGAACTACGAAGTATTTCTGACGGTCACTGAGAACAACACCCAAGCAGCGCGAACGGATACGGTCCAGGTGTCGTTTCCTTCCGGCGTGCGTCTCGGGAATTCGGATGTGAGCGTGCTTCCCGGACAGAACGTGACCTTGACCCTCGATGGACTCCTGACGGTGGGCCTCGATCGCCTGACCGCCTACTTCTCGTGGCCGGACTCCTTTGGCATCAATGCCGCGGCGACCATCACCCCCGAGTTGCAGGCCGAGGGCTTCACCATGACCGAAGATGCTTCGGTTCTGGGAGTGCTCCGGCTGGACTTCCAGGCTCCCACTGGCATGGCTTCCACCGCCGAGGTGATCCCCTTCGCAGACATCACCTTCTCTCGCGCGGTAGGCTTTCCCCGGGTCGAGCCCGGACCTTTCTCCATCGATCTCGATTCCCTGTCCGTCGTGACCGCGAACGGCGAGCCCCGGTCTTCGAACGGCCTCGGTGGAGACTTCGTCGTCGACAACGACTGCAACGATAATCTGATCCCGGACGTCCAAGAGGACGACTGCGACGGAAATGGGTACGTGGACTCCTGCGATATCGCGGATGGTCGTGCCGATGACTGCAATGGCAACGGGATTCCCGACGCCTGCGAAATCGAGGCGGACAAGCTTCTCGATTGCAATCGGAACGGGATCCTGGACGAGTGCGAGATTGCGAATGGGACCGGTCTGGACTGCAACAACAACGGCCGGCTGGATGAGTGCGAAACCGATTGCAACAACAATGGCGTCCCGGACGACTGCGACATCGCCAATGGCACGTCGTTGGATTGCGACGGGAACGGCATTCCGGATGAGTGCGAAGACGACTGTGATTTCAACGGAATCGCGGACGTCTGCGAGTTGCTCAACGGCACGGCGACCGATTGCGACGGCAACGGCATCATCGACGTTTGCGACCCCGACTGCAACCAGAACGGGATCGCCGATGCTTGCGACATCGCCAATGGAACGTCTCAGGATTGCAACAACAACGGCATCCCGGACGAGTGCGAGCCGGATTGCAACAACAACGGTTTCCCGGATGACTGCGACATCACTTCGGGGCGGTCCCAGGATCTGAATGGGAACGGAGTCCCCGACGATTGCGAGTAGCAGGCCTGACGAGTCGCGAACAGATCAGCCCGGGTGCGTCTGCACCCGGGCTGATGCATGTCCCCATGCTGCGATCTTGCTAGAGTTCGGACTTGAGTCGGTCGATGGAATCCACCGGCGTCGGATCGACGCCGTGTCGCTCGGCCAGAAGGACCGAAAGATAGTCGCCAAGCTGCACGAGCTCCATCGCACGACTCAGCCGTGAGCCATCGCCAGCCCGAACTTCGATCCATCCACGGACGCGATCGCCGAGGATCTGCCGAGTCACCTCGAAGCGACGCGACACCCGGGCGGGCTCGTCTTGGTCCCGGAGAGCCACGACGGCCACACCATCCCGGACTGCGGTCGGAGACTCCCAGCCCACGACCTCGTTGTGATCGAGTTCGGGCAGGAGCGCGTGCCCGACCAACATCTTTGCGTTCTCGTTGAGTTGCGCTCGCCACCGAAGAGCCACCGCCTCGGTCAACCCGTCGCTGGCGTACAAGAAAGGGAGGCGTCCCTCGAGCGCCGAGACCAAGCGTTGCAGCTGTGAGCTCTCGTCTGCCCTCGAAGCGGAGGCGATTTCTCGTCCCTGATCGAGGCTCGAGGCCACCTCCTCGAGGTCGGCGTCGATGGCATCGACCAGACCTGCGTGACCCAGGATTCGGGCGATCGACCCGATCCCCCAGCCCAGGGCGGATCGGGGAGGCCATCCGCCGGGCAACTCGACCACCGGAACCCCGTCCTTCCGCGCCCGCGACAGCAGCTCTCCCCCCGAGCTGACCACCACCCGCTGGTCCGCCACCTCGGCCAGGCGCTCGTAGGAGCGGAGGGTCTCCTCGGTGTTGCCGGAATAGCTCGAAAACACCACCAGGGCATGGCGGGCCCAGAGGGACGGCGGATCATAACGCCGGGCCACCCGCATCTCGAAGTCCGACTCGTAGACCCCCGCGAGCAATCCTCCCGCGGCGGCACTCCCCCCCATTCCGCAAACCAGGACTCTCTGCGGCCGAGCCCACGGACCCAATGCCGCATCACGGACCATCTCGGCCGAAGCGCGAAGCTGATCGGCCAAACAGTCGACTCGCTCCCACATGTCGGGTTCCCTCGCGGTCATGCCTCGTCCCCCGGCTCTCGATCTCCACCCGATGCCTTCGAGCGACTGACGAACTCTCTGAGCAGACCATGGGTCTTGTTCCTCAGGAATGCGTCCACTTCTTCCACCGTCGAGAGCGACGTGGCCTCCTCCGCCCAGGCCTGGGCATCGGCAAAGGATATGCTGCGAATCGCCTCCTTCAGGGCCGGAATCGAAGCCGCCGACGCGCTGATCCCCTGCACTCCGAGGCCGATCAGAAGCATCGCCAGCACCGGGTTGCTTCCCATGTCTCCACAGGAGGCCACCGGAATCCGGCCTCGATCTGCAGCTCTGACAGCATCCCGAATGGCCCTCAGGACGGCCGGATGCTGGGGCTGTGCGAAACGCGAGACCCTCAGGTTGCTCCGGTCCACCGCCAAGACGTACTGAGTCAGGTCGTTGGTTCCCAGGCTGAAGAACTCGGCTCGAGCCGCGAGTTCCTCCGCCATGGCCACCGCCGCCGGAGTCTCGATCATGATCCCCAGAGGAACTTCCGTATCGAAGTCATGTCCCTCCTCGAGAAGGGACTCGCGGACCCGCCGTGCGTGGTCCTCGAAGGCCAACATCTCGGTCAGATCACAGATCATCGGCAGCATCAGGCGCATGGGGCCCTCCACGCTCGCGCGGTAGAGTGCCCGAAGTTGGGTGCGGAGAATCTCGGGGTTGGCCAAGAGGAAACGAGCCCCGCGCAATCCGAGAAAGGGATTGTACTCCCTCACTCCCCCCACCGCTGCCAGGAGCTTGTCTCCTCCGACATCGAGGACGCGAAAGGTCACCGACCTTCCCTGGGCCCTCCTCAGGACATCGAGATACTCCCCGAGCTGCTCGTCTTCGTTGGGAAGCACTTCGTGACGAAAATAGAAGTACTCGGTGCGGACGAGTCCGATGGCTTCGGCCCCGTTGCGCACCGCGATGTCGATTTCTTCGGGGACCTCGATATTCGCCGACAGAGCGATCCGGTGGCCATCGGTGGTCACCGCCGGCAGGGTCTGCAATCCGGCCAAGCGCCGCTGAGCTCCCTGGCGTCGACGAATGCGGGACTCGAAACGGCGGATGACCGCAGGATCGGGATCGGAGTGAACGACCCCCAGCTCCCCGTCCAGGGCCAACATGGACTCGTGGCGAATCTCCTGGCTTGCCCGTCTCAATCCCACCAGCGCGGGCACCCCCAGACTCCTTGCGATGATCGCGGTGTGCCCGGTGTCCGATCCCCCATCGATGCAGAATCCCAGAATCTTTTCGAAATCGAGGCCTGCAGTCTCGCTGGGGGTCAGATCCGAACTCACCAGGATGCAGGGCTCCTCGAGGGTGGGCAGAGTCGAAACGTGATCGGACAACGCCCGGATCACCCGCTGTTCGACATCCCGGAAGTCGGTCATCCGCTCCCGGAAGAGAGCATCGCCGGAGAGGTCGAGGGGGACCAGAGCTTCGGACATCGCCCTCGAGAAGGCGGCCTCCGCTCGCAAGCGCTGGTCATCGATGGCTTCCCGAACCTGGCCCAAGAAGGTTTCGTCGTCGAGGATCAGCAACTGGGCGTCGAGAATGGTGGCGTGATCCTGCCCGAGTCGATCCTGGAGCTGGGTCCGCAGCTCCTCGAGTTGGCGGCGCGTCTCGGAGAGGGCAAGATCCAGACGTCGATGTTCCTCCGCCGGAGCATCGGTCTTCTGGCCCAGATTCGGGTTCACCACCAGGCGCCGCCAAACCCTGGCCGGTCCGAGGGCCACTCCCCCCGATGCGACGATGCCCCGAAAACTCTCCACTAGCTCTCTTCTCCCAGGCCGACCTCGATGAGTTGGACCAGCGCATCCAGAGCGGCTCCTTCGTCGGGGCCCTCGGCCCGCAACTCGAGGGGCTCTTGGTACCGGGCCACCAGGGAAGCCAATCCCAGTATGCTCTTGGCGTTGGTCTCCACACCATCGTAGGCGATGGTGATCTCACTCTGGAATTCCTTGGCCACTTGCACGATGCGACTGGCTGCGCGCAAGTGTAGGCCCACCGGATCCGAAATCTTCGCCGTTCGCACCGCCATGATGATCAGTCACCCCACACGAAGAAATGAGACAGTGCGGAAACCACCCACACCGTCGAGATCACGCCCAGGAGCCAGCGCTCGGGGCCCCAACCCCGCCACGCGGCCAAAGTTCCGACTCCCGCCGCGGCCACCGCCGCGGGAGCTACGAAGACAGCGCCGGTCAGCGGATCATAGGACCGCCATAGAGCAACTCCGACCAGAGATCCGGTCAGGACGGTCGCGCTCCACCGAAAGTGCTCCGCCCACCGTTGGACGCGAGGGTCCTCCAGAAGGCCCAGAACCTCGTCGCCGCGCCGGAGACCCTCCTCGTAGAGCCGCCACCGCATCCACGCCAGTGCGGTGACGAAAAGCACCCACACCACCAACCCACCCCACGGATCGCCGGTCGACAGACCCAACAGGACCAATCCCAAGACCACGGTGGGAACGACGCCGCTCCAGAAGAGCCGATCGCCGATGCCTCCCAGTACCCGGGCCAAAACCCCTGAGAGACGCGCGGCTTTTTCCCATTCCCCCCGTTCCTCCAGACTCTGGCGAACCCCGAAGACCAAGCCCACGAGATAAGGATGGGTGTTCGCCGCGGTCTCCTCGGCGGCCAGAAGCTCGGCCACGGCTTGGGGATTTCGTTCCTTCGCGTCGATGGAGCCGAGCCGAGCCACGAGCCATCCGACCCATTGCAGACGCTGCGGGTTGAAACTGCCCTCCACCGCCCAGAGCCGCCACCACGCGATCTTGGATCGACGCAGTTCCCGCCTCATCCGATCCCTCCCATCACGCCCACCGCCCACAACACAAAGCCCCCAGCCAGCCCCATTCCCATCGCCACCCGTCGGGTCCGATCCCAATGAAGGCGACACAGTACAGGGAGAGCGCCCCATGGTGCCACTGTCCAGATGAGCGCCAACCAACCCTCGACTCCCGCCGCGGCCGCCAAGTCGAGACCTCGCGGCAGGAGGAACCGACCCGTGACGAGCCCCAGTCCTACCATCCCTCCTCCACGCAGTGCATCGAGGAAGATGAGAAAGAAGTGAATCCTCTCGATTCGTCCCGCATCCCCCGCCTCGACTGCCACCTCCACCGCTCGCATCGACCGCGCGGCCACCGACCGGACCCCGAGAATGGCGCCGCCTCCGACCCCCGCCACCACCACTGACCACATCAGAATCAGGGCCCAGGCGGTCGCTCCGGCCGCCCCTTGGCCCAACACCACTCCCACCAGCGCAGCACTCCCCCAGTCCCTCACTCCACCCACCACGGGGTTGGAGGATTCGAGACAGGTCAGAACCATCAGAAACAGCCAGGCATCAGGACTGGCCCCGCTCACTGCGAGTAGGAGGGTTCCCGCCACCGCCGGATGGGCCAGCAGGGTGTGACCGAAGGCACTACGATCCAGTCCGACAACCGCTCCCAGGCCCGACGCAAAGGAGATCACGTCGGAGAGTCGATCGCCCGCAGCCGCTCCGCCGCGTCGATCGCCTCCTCCCCGGGAATGCGTTGGACGACGACCTCGATTCCTCGATCGAGAAGAGCGCGGAGAGCGTTGCGATCCTCGGCATCGAGAAAGAACCCGGGCCAGACTTCCTCCGCTTCGACACGATGATGGAGGCCACCGAGACATACGCGATCGATGGACGGACAGCTCTCGCAGAGATCCCGCATCGCAGCGCAGCTCCCCGTCACCACGATGAGGTGCCGACACTCCTCTTCGCCGAGGCCAGCGATGATCTCCGCCGTTCCGGGCACATCGCAAAAATCCAGTTGGATGTCCGGAGGGACCGCAGCCGCGTAGAGCCGCTGTTGGAACTCATCGGCCATGACTTCGGGGTCGCAGAGAATCACTCGTCGGGCGTGCAGCGAACCACAGCAGCCCACCACGACCTGTCCGTGGATGAGACGATCATCGATTCGTGCCAGAAGAATGGACACTCTAGCTCCTGGATTCGTCGCCCACCAATCGCACCGAGTTGAGAGCGCGATCGAGGAGCTTCGACACCAACTCGACCGGCTCGAGTTGATCGGCGGCCCCGAGATAGGTGAGGACCATCGGAAGATTCACGCCCCCCAAGATCCACGAATCCGGCCGATCGCGCAATGCGAGCTGGGCGGCGATCCCACAGCTTCCGCCTCCCACGTCGACGAAGACGAAGACGGGGCCCTCTTCGGCATCTGCCCACGCCCGCACCGCCCCCGCCAGATCAGAACCACAGAAGTCCTCATTCGAGAGCACATCGACCTCGGCACCACCCCTGAAGATATGGGCAGCACTGTCGAGAAGGGCTCGACCGAGCTTCCCGTGAGTGAGGATCAATGCTCGGGTCATGGGCGTCGGCAGCCTTTCCTCGCGTGGGGTCGACACCGATCTTCGGCGGGATCACTCACGATCATGGGTCAGGTAACGCTTGGTCCTGCCACGCTCGGACATGGTTTCCACCAGTCGCCGGTTGAAGTCCTGAGCCACGTCGATTCCGTAAGTCTTGAGCATGAAGTCCAAGGCGACGACTTCGGCGATGACCGTATTGTTCTTACCGGGAAAGATCGGCACCGTGACCTTGGGAATCGTCACTCCCAGAATCTCCGTGGTCTCGCGGTCGAGACCGTGACGATCATAGTTCTTGGCCTCGTCCCATTCCTCGAGTCGAAGCTCCACCTCCACTCGCTTCTGCATCCGAATCGCGCGTACACCGAAGAGGGGGAAGATGTCGATGATCCCGAGGCCTCGGATCTCCATGAGATGCTCGACATTGGCCCGACCCGATCCCACCAACACTTCTCGGCTCTGCCGAGTGATCACCACCAAGTCGTCCGCAACCAACCGATGTCCGCGCTCCACGAGGTCGAGGGCTGTCTCGCTCTTGCCGATCCCACTGCGCCCGGTGACCAGAACCCCCACTCCGTACACGTCGACCAAGGTCGCGTGGCGAGTGACCCTCGGTGCGAGAATGGTGGCGAGGACCTCGCGCACGACTTCGATGAGTTCATCGGTGGGTAGCTCGACGCGAGCCACCGGCACCCGGTGGGTACTGGCCAGCGCGAGAAAGGTATCCTCCACCTCCTGTCCCTCGGAGATGAAGATGCCCGGAATCTCCAGCGCAAAAACGCGCTCGAGCGCCTGGCGCCGAATCTCTTCGCTCAAGGTCCGCAGATATCCCAGCTCGGTGCCCCCGCATATCTGGATTCTCTCTCGGTGAAAGCCTTCTTGATAGCCCATGAGGGCCATCCCCGGCCGATGCACATCGGAATGCGTGACCGACGAGTTCGCCCCGTCGTGTTCGTTCAGCAGCTCCACCTTTGCGCGAAGACGGAGCTGCTCGATCACTTCCTGGAAGGTGTGGCCCTCGCCCACCGATCAGTACTCCTCTTCGGCGTTGTCGTCACGGCTGACTTCGGCGTCGAGGACTGCTTCCAATGCCGCCGCAGAGGTCTTGCCGGCCGAGCTTCCGTGAGAACGACGGCTGTCGACCACTTTGCGCTTGTGACGTCGGAGCTGTTTCTCGATTGCGTCGGTGGCCCGATCCACCGAGACGAGCATGTCGTTGGATGAAGCGCTCGAATGGAAATCGAGCCCTTTGGTGCGCAGATGCACCTCGCAGATCTGGTCGTGCTTTTCCACTCCAAGGGTGACTCGGATCTGATCGAGGTCGGCATACTTCTCGAATTTGTCGGTCTTGTCGTCGATGGATTCTCGTACCCGCTTGGTCGCCTTGTAGTTGCGTGTGGTGATCTCGACCTGCACGTCATGGCCTCCGGATCTGGGGAACGATGATGTCGCGCTCTACTGTAGCGCGCCGAGGATTTTCTGCCTACCACAGATGGGAATTCGAGTTCGAGTATTCCGCACTCGCGATCAGTAGGTCTTACGCAGGCGCGCCGGAAGAATTCCAAGCTGCTCCCGATACTTCGCTACTGTTCGCCGGGCGATGTTCAGACCCTCCTCCTTGAGGATGTCCACGATCTTCTGATCGCTCAATGGGCGTTGTTGGTCTTCGGCAGCGATGATCTCCTGGATTCTGGTCTTGGCTGCCTTCGACGACATGGTCTCGCCGTCCTCGGTATCGAGCGAGGAACTGAAGAAGTACTTGAGTTCGAACACGCCGCGCGGAGTTTGGACGTACTTGTTGTTGGTCACGCGGCTCACCGTCGACTCGTGCATTCCGATCCGACTCGCGACTTGCTGCAGGGTGAGCGGCTTCAATGCGCGGGGCCCCTTTTCGAAGAAGTCCCGCTGATCTTCCACTATGCACTGCATCACTTTCACGATCGTTCGACGTCGTTGCTCGATGGTCTGGATCAGCCACTTGGCCGAGTTCAACTTGCTGGAGATGAAGTCCCGGGTCTCGACATCGCCACCGGCTCGAGACTTCTGCAGCTCGTCTACGTAGGTGCGACTTATCCTCAGCCGCGGAATATTCGAATCGTTGAGGTAGACCACGTAGTCTCCCTCGACCTTTTCGACCACCAGGTCCGGGGTCACGTAGCGCGCATCGTCTCCGATGGTGGCCAGACCCGGTCGAGGATCGAGACGACTCAAGTCGTTGGCCACATCCTGAATGTCCTTGGGAGAAACCTTCAGCTGCTTGGCGATATCGGCAAACTTGCGGTTCTTGAGAGCATCGAAGTGATCGCGCACGATGGTTGCGGCCATGGTGTGCTCTTCACCCAGGGCTTTCAGCTGCAGCAGGAGCGCTTCCCGAAGGTCGCGAGCCCCAATGCCGGGTGGATCGAGATTCTGGATCATCTCGAGAACGGACTCGATTCGAGAGAGGTCCACCTCGAACTCCCGCGCCACTTCCTCGAGGTCGCAGGACAGGAAGCCATCGCTGTTGAGACTTCCGATGAGATACTCCCCGATCTGTAGATCGAGCTCGTCGGTGAGATCCAAATTGAGTTGGGCCAACAGTGCGTCTCTTCCGGTCTGCGGAGCCACCGCCACCTTCTCGTAGCGATCATCGAGATCTTCCGGTTCGGGTTCCCAACCCGTCGCCTTGAACCCGTCGTCGAAGTACTCCTCCCAGTCGATGGGCTCTTCGGTCTCGCTCTCCGCCTTCGTCTCGTCGTCGTCCCCGTCGCCGTTCTCGCTCGGTTCGAGTTCCTCTTCTTCTGGCTCGAATTCTTCGAGCATGGGGTTCTGCATCATTTCCTGTTTGAGGATCTGCTCGAGTTCGAGGGTGGGAACCTGGAGGAGCTTGAGAGCCTGCTGGAGCTTGGGGGTCATCACCAGGCGTTGTTGCATGCTCGTCCGGAGTTGAAACTTCATGTCCATGTCGAGAATCCTTGCCGAACGGGATCAGTTCCGCTGCAGGCGGAAGCCTTCCCCCAGGTAGATGCGTCGGGCCTCTTCGTTCTCCACGATCTCTTCCGGAGTTCCCGACACCGCGATCCTGCCCTCGTGGAGGATGTAAGCGCGATCGGTGATCCGAAGAGTCTCGTGGACGTTGTGGTCGGTGATCAACACACCCAGACCGCGGTTCTTGAGGCCACCCACGATGGATTGAATGTCCTGGACTGCAATGGGATCGATCCCCGCGAAGGGCTCGTCCAAGAGGAGGAAGTCGGGATCGGTGGCCAGAGCTCGCGCGATCTCCACTCGCCGACGTTCACCGCCGGAGAGCTGGTGACCGCGACTCTTGCGCAAACGACTCACCCCGAGATCTTCGAGGAGCTCATCGCAGCGATCCTGACGATCCTTGCGGGAGAGAGGTAGGGTTTCCAGGATGGCTCGCACGTTCTCCTCGACCGTCATCTTCCGAAAGATCGAGGCTTCCTGAGGTAGGTACCCGATCCCCATGCGCGCGCGTTTGTACATGGGGAGGCTTCCCACCTCCCGTCCTTCGAAGCGCACGCTTCCCGAATTGGCCCGGATGAATCCCACCATCATGTAGAAGGTGGTCGTCTTGCCGGCTCCGTTGGGCCCCAGAAGACCCACTACCTCGCCGGTCCTGACGTCGAGAGAGACGCCGTCGACGACCCGCCGAGAACGGTAGATCTTGACCAGCGATTCACAGGAAAGCGACTTCCGTGCCACCTCAGGAGCCTCCGTCACGACCGCCTCCTTCCTCGGATTCCGCCGGAATCTCGCCTCGAACCTGCCGCAGAATGACCAAGTTGGTCAGATCCGGATCGGTCTCCATCCCGTAGCCGGTCAGGATTCGTCCACCCTCGGTGAACTTGACGAAGGCCTCGGTGTGGATGAGCTGCCTCTCGGGATCCCAGTACAGAACCTCACTCTCCAGACGCCGGCCGTCCTCGGACACCACCACCACGTTGCCCCGAGCCACGGTCACCTGGGTCTCCTCATCGATCTGTCCCGTCTCGGAAGTGAGGACCGCCTTGCGTTCTCCCTGAGAGTAGAAAACCATGCGAACGCCCACGAGATCGCGTTGGGCATTGCCGGCGTAGCGCACGGCTTGCTCGCCCCAGAGCTCCCACTCGGGAATGCCCATCTTGGTCTGGGTGGTGTGATACTCGTAGGTCGTCTGTTCCGGATTCTGGCTCTCGACCACCGGCTGACCAGGCTCGGCATCGCCACAACCAAGGAGTAGAAGTAGTGCGAACGCAGCCCGACTTCGCCATTCAACCATCTCGGTCCTCCTCGTCGCCATAGCGATCGTGCCACCATGTCCACTGCGTGGGATCTTCCGCCACCCACTCTTCGATCCGCTCGTTGCACCAGACCAAGACCTCGTCTTCGTCGAATTCGCCCACTTCCCGCAACACCGGCCCCAGCCGGAGTTCGTAGTGTCCCGGTCCTCCGACCACCCGCACCGGAAGGATCGATGCCCCCGCCCAACGTGCGAGGCGAGCCGGACCCACCACGGTGGGGGCGAGGCGCCCGAACCACGGAACCGGCCGGGTGGCCACCGCACTTCGGTGGTCGGCCAGAATCGCGAGGGTCCCTCCCCTCCGCAGCCACCGGGCGGCGGAGATGCGATCGCGGTGGCGATCGAAGACTTCGATGCCCCGACCTCGGCGTTCCGCCTTCAACCAACGATCGAGGCGGTCGTTGTGCGGATTCGCGGTGAAGGCTCCGAAGGACGGGAAGATCCGGGCCAGGACCGGTCCCGCCAACTCCCAGGCCCCGTAGTGGGCCATGAGCACCACCGTCGGCCGACCCTCCTCCGCCAAATCGCGAAGGAGGCGCGAGTCCGCGGGGCTGAGCCAGGGCTCCTCGGTGCCCCGCAGGCCCGAAACCAAGTTGTCGGCCATGCGCAGCAGCGCCGTCCGTCCCACCCAACACCTCCAGGCTTCACTCCGATCCGGGAAGGCCAGGCGCAGTTGGCGAAGCGCGGTGCACCGGTCCCCACGTCGCAGGGGCCAGGCCAGGCGAGCCAGCCCCCGAAGAGGCCACCGAGCTGCAAAGGAGGGGAGGACACGGATCCCGAGGGCCAACAACCGCGCCAACAGATAGAACAGCTCTCGACGCCCTTGGCGAAATCGCAGCCACAGGGCAGAGCGGAGGCCCCGTACGGGGTCCAGAATGGTGAGAGTCGCGACCATAGAAGGTGGATACGAAAAGGGAATCGGATTGTCAAGCAAGTATAATGCCAATCAATGAAACCCGGCCGGAAGGCTTCCAATCCGGAGATCAGGCTTGGCCGAGCCCCTGGCGCAAGATGTCATGAAGGTGGATGAGCCCCACCGGACGCGTCCCCTCCACCACCACCAGCTGGGTGATGGGACGGGACGGGTCGCTCTCCATCAGGTGGAGGGCGTCGCGCGCGAGAGTGTCGGGGCTCACGCATCGAGGCCGAGAGGACATGTACGAAGTCACCGGCAGATCCAGGGGACGGTCTTCGTCGAGCAGGGCCCGCTTCAGATCGCCGTCGGTGAGGAAGCCCACCAGCTCTCCGGAGGAGTCGATCACGCAAGTGCACCCCAAACGCTTTTCCGCGATCGAGAGCAGGGCATCCCGCAGGCTCCGATCCTCCCTCACCAGCGGGAGTTCCTCCCCGTGGTGCATCAGGTCGGCCACCGTGGTCCGCAGAGCTCGTCCCAAAACGCCGCTGGGGTGGAAGATCGCGAAGTCCTCTGCCCGGAAGTCCCGCAGCTCCAGGAGGGTCATCGCCAGGGCATCTCCGACCGCCAGTGCGGTGGTGGTCGAAGTCGTCGGAGAGAGGTGGAGAGGACAGGCCTCGCCTTCGATGGGAGTGGCCAACACGAGATTCGCCCGCCGCGCCAACTCTGACTCTGCCTCGCAGGTCAGAGCGATGCTGCGCAGGCCATGGGCCATCAACGATGCCTGCACGCCCAGGATCTCCGGATTCTCTCCGCTACGGCTGATGGCCAACAGCAGATCGTCGCCACTGGCGATTCCCAAGTCTCCGTGCAAGGCCTCCACCGGATGGACGAAGAGGGCCGGAGTGCCCGTGCTGGTCATGGTGGCCGCGATCTTCCGCGCCACGATCCCGCTCTTGCCGAGGCCGGCGATGAGGACTCTGCCCTGACAGGCGTAGATCCACCGGACCGCCTGCGCGAAGTCCGACCCCAGATCATCGGCCACGTCGAGAACCGCGCGTCCCTCGCGGAGAAGTACGCTCCGCCCCATGCGTACGAGTTCTTCGTCGCTCCGGCGGTCGGCCTGGGACGGCTCCACCCGCTGGGGATTGAGACGGCCAGGATTGACGAAGGGTCCCTCGTTCATGAGATCTCAGCCTCGAAGCGCTCGAGGAAGGATGCGAACTTTCCCTGCGCCCGAAGCAGCACTTCGGCCAGCTCCCGGACCGCCCCGCGGCCGCCCGCATGGTTCAGCTTCAGATCCACCAGCTCCAGAACTCGCGGATCTGCATCCGCCGGCGCAGCGCTGAATCCCGCTCGCCGCAACATGGGAAGGTCGACGAGATCATCTCCCACCGCGGCCAGTTCCTCACAGGAGCAGTCCCATCGCCGCGCGATCTCCACCAAGGCTTCGGCCTTGTCCATTCGGCCGAGGATCACCGGGTCCACCCCCAGATCACGGGCTCTCTTTTCCACCACCGGGCTGTTGCGCCCGCTCACGATGGCCATGAGGAATCCGCTGTCCCGCAGCATCGCCATGCCCATCCCGTCACGGGCCGAGAATCGCTTGAGGGACTCTCCGTGGACGTCGAAGTAGAGCATTCCATCGGTGAGGACTCCGTCGACGTCGAAGACCACACCCTTCACCCCCGCGGGTCCATCCAGAGAACTCACCGCTGGGCCTGCCCCTCGCTCGCGCCGGTCACCTGACGATGGATTCCGACGACCTGTGGCAGCCACTCTTCGACCTGCTCCAGTCGCAATTGGGTCGATGCGTCGGAGAGCGCGCGTGTTGGTTCGGGGTGCACTTCCAGAAAGAGCGCGTCCACACCCGCGGCCACCGCAGCTCGAGCCATCATCGGAGCCAGCTCGGGCGTGCCCCCCGAACGGCCTCCCTGGCCGGAGGGCCGTTGGAGCGAGTGAGTCAGGTCGAAGACCCAAGGCCATCCCAATGCATGGGCCACCGCAAAACCACGGAAGTCGACCACCAGATCGTGGTAGCCGAAACTCGTTCCCCGCTCGGTGAACAGGATTCGCTCCGCGCCCGCAGAAACGAGCTTGTCCGCCACATGCTCCAGATCTTCGGGGGCGAGGAACTGCCCCTTCTTCACATTTATCGCGCAACCAGAGCCCGCAGCCGCCTCGAGCATTCGAGTCTGACGACTCAGAAAGGCCGGAATCTGCAAGATGTCCACACCCGCCCGGGCCAGGGGATCGATTTCTTCGGGCAGATGCACATCGGTCAGAACTGGACAACCGACTTCCGCGCGAATGTGCATCAGCAGATCCACTCCGGATTGAAGGCCAGGCCCGCGAGGACTGTCACCGCGCGTGCGGTTGTCCTTGAGGAAACTGGCCTTGAACACATAGGCCACACCGAGCCGTGCACAGACTTCGGCCATGTGGCGTGCGACGGTGATCATCTCCTGGGGGTCTTCGAGAACGCAAGGGCCCGCGATGATCAACAATGGATGCCCTTCCCCCACGGCCACTCCGGGACCGAGAGAGAATGCACGCCTACGGCCGACCCGACTCACGCTTCCTCGCGGCTTGCCGCCAACTCGGTCCGCGCCCGCATCCTCGCGGCGGCGGCGCCGACGAAGCCGTCGAAGATCGGATGAACCCGCTCGGGGCGACTCTTGAGTTCGGGGTGGAACTGTACCGCGATGAAGAAGGGATGATCGGGAATCTCCGCGATCTCGGCGAGGAGTCCATCCGGCGAAGTTCCGCTGAAGTTCAAACCGGCCTGCACGAGCCTCTCGCGATAGTTGTTGTTCACCTCATAGCGATGACGATGCCGTTCGTGCACGAGATCGACACCGTAGAGACGGCGAGCCAGGGAGCCCTCTTCCAACTCGCAGGGATAGGAACCGAGGCGCATGGTGCCCCCCAGATCCTCGACGCCTTCTTGCTCACTGAGCAATGCGATCACCGGGTCCGGAGTTTCGCTGGCGAATTCCGTGCTGTTGGCCTTGTGAAGTCCCAGCACTCCCCGAGCGTACTCGATGACTGCCATTTGCAGTCCCAGGCAAATCCCGAAGAAGGGCACGCCATTCTCCCGCGCGAATCGGACCGAGGCGATCTTTCCCTCCGTCCCTCGCTCACCGAATCCTCCCGGAATCAGAATGCCGTCCACCCGTGAGAGATGAACCGCAGGACCGTCATCCTGGACTGCCTCCGCCGACACCCAGTCGATTTCGACTCGCACGTGGTTGGTCACACCCGCGTGAATGAAAGACTCGATGATGCTCTTGTACGCATCCTTCAATCCTGTGTACTTCCCGACCAGCGCAATGCGCACCGTCTCGGTGGCATCGTAGATTCCATCGACCATCCGACGCCATCCCTCGAGGTCGGGATGCGCCGTCCGGATGTTGAAGCGTTCGCAAACCAGCTCGTCCAGTCGCTGCGCCTCCAGACGAAGCGGCACCTCGTAGATGGACTCCACATCGGCAGCATCGATCACGTTGCGCTCGTCCACATTGCAGAAGAGCGCAATCTTTCGCCGCACATCCGCAGGCAGCCCCGAGCGGCAGCGGCAAATGAGAAAATCGGGTTGGATACCGATGGAGCGAATCTCGCGAACGGAGTGCTGCGTTGGCTTGGTCTTCATCTCCCCCGCCGTCTCCAGATAGGGCACGAGAGTGAGATGAATGAACACACTGCGATCCGCGCCCAAATCGAGGCGCATCTGCCGAATCGCCTCGACGAAAGGCAGCGATTCGATGTCGCCGACCGTCCCCCCGATTTCGGTGATCACCACATCCACCGGATCATCGATCGGAGCCGTGACTGCGGGCCGTTTCATCCGATACTTGATCTCATCGGTGACGTGCGGAATGACCTGCACGGTGCGGCCGAGGTATTCGCCGTGGCGTTCGCGAGTCAGAATGGCGTCGTAGATCTGACCGGTGGTCACATTGTGCATCCGGCCGAGATCCTGATCCAAGAACCGCTCGTAGTGACCGAGATCCAGATCCGTCTCCGCACCGTCATCGGTGACGTAGACCTCGCCGTGCTGGAAGGGGTTCATGGTCCCGGGGTCGACGTTCAGGTAGGGGTCGTACTTCTGGAGAACAACGTTGAGGCCTCGGCTCTTCAAAAGCTTTCCGAGTGAGGCGGTTGCGATCCCCTTCCCCAGACTCGAGACGACGCCGCCAGTGACGAAGATGTAGCAGGTCTTCGCGCCGGGCTTGGGGGAATCGGTTTCTCCGCGACTCAATACCAACCTCCAGATGCGAGTCGCCCTAGCCTACACCGAAGGGCACGGGGGCGCCACTACCGCTCGCTCAGGACTCCGACATCAGCAGCCGCTTCCGGCATCGTTCCAGATCCTCCGGCGTATCGACGCCGGGAGGGAGTTCGGAAATGTCTCCGACCACGATCTGCAGGCCATTCTCGAGCAGGCGCAATTGCTCCAGCCCCTCCGCCCTTTCGAGCGCCGATGGCGAGGCTCCGAGGAAGAGATCGAGGGCGGTGCGGCGGTATCCGTAGAGCCCGACGTGCCGCAGATAGGAAACCGCCTCGGTCCCATGAGGATGCCGCCCCGGAATCGGGCTGCGGGAAAAATACAGCGCTCGCCCGGCCGGGTCCCGAACCACCTTCACCACGTGGGGGCTCTCCACATCCGCCTCGGAGCACGGGGCGGCCAAGGTGCTCACCGCCGCGCCGGGGTGGTGGTCCAGAAGGTCGACCAGCGCGTCGATGGCGGCAGGGGGAACCAAGGGCTCGTCTCCCTGGACATTGAGCACCACCGATTCCGACCGGCCTTGCACTGCCTCGCCAATCCGATCGCTCCCGGTCCGGTGATCGGCCGAGGTCATGGAGACCTCTGCGCCGGCATCCTCGGCGATCCGCGCGATCTCTGCGTGATCGGTGGCGACGAGAACCGCGCCCACCCGTTCGGCCCGGAGCGCCGCCGCAATCGCCCAGGCCAGCAGGGGCTTTCCACAGAGATCGGCCAGAGGCTTGCCCGGGAAGCGTTGGCTGGCATATCGCGCCGGCAACACCGCGATCACTTCGGCGGTCGGCGTGGACCCGGAATCGGGGGGGGATGCCTTCGGAACTACCATCGCTCGCTCGCGGTCATCGGGAGGGCAACGATCTCAACGAAGATCGCCCACCGGAGAGGTGGGCGATGAAGTCGGCTACTCGGCGGGAACGACATGGACGCGCCGCCGCGATCGTCCCCAGCGTTCGAACTGGACCGTCCCCGTCACCTTGGCAAAGAGGGTGTCGTCACGACCACGTCCCACGTTGCGTCCCGGATGAATCTTGGTTCCCCGCTGACGCACGATGATCGTGCCCGCGTGGATCTCTTCGCCCCCATAGGACTTCACACCGAGCATACAGGGATTGCTGTCTCGACCGTTGCGACTCGAGCCCACGCCCTTCTTGTGTGCCATTTCGAACTCCTTGTCAGCATTCCATCGGATTCCGATGGAGAGGCTTGGTCAACCTTCGATCGCGGTGATCTTCAACTCGGTGAAAGACTGGCGATGCCCCTGCTTCTTCCGGTAGTCCTGACGCCGCTTCTTCTTGAACACGATGATCTTCTTGTCGCGACCATGGTCGAGCACCTCGGCCTTCACCGACGCGCCCTCGACGATGGGCGTACCCACTCGAGTCTGGTCGTCGACCAGCAAGAGCACCTCCGGAAACTCCACCGTGGAGCCAACCTCTTCCGAGAGCAGAGGAACCCGCACGACATCGTCTTCGTGCACTCGATATTGGCTGCCGCTGATGCGCACCACCGCGCTACGCTCGGACATGGGATCGATCCTTGGACTGGGCACTCGACAAGCGGACTCCACCTGGGTTCCGCAGATCACCGCGCACGTAGAACTCGGCCCAGCAGCGAAACCGCGGGGCAGGCCGATAAAGCTAGCAACAGGCCCCGTCGGCGTCAAGGGTCCCGATCGGACCCCACTCCTGGGCCTCTTCGCCTTGCCACCGGGCCGATTTACGGTTTTCGTGGTCTCTACGCCCCCATGGGGTGGCCCGATCGACACCCAATCGAGGACGCCTCGCGTCTGGAAGGTACACATAGATGAGTAATGTCCAGAAATCGATCGTGATCGGCTCCGGGCCCGCCGGCCTCACTGCCGCCCTCTACCTCGCCCGGGCCAATCTGGCCCCCATCGTCTACGAAGGCCTTCAGCCCGGAGGCCAGCTCACCATCACCAGCGACGTGGAGAACTTTCCCGGGTTCCCCGAAGGAATCCAGGGGCCCGAGCTCATGGAGCTCTTCCGCAGCCAAGCCCAGCGTTTCGGAGCCCAGACCGAATACCTCTTGGCCGAGGAGGTCGACTTCTCCCAGAGGCCCTTCGAGATCAAGCTGAGCAATGGCGATACCGTCCACAGTCACTCGGTGATCATCGCCACTGGCAGCAGTGCTCGTTGGCTCGGCCTCGAAGGCGAGACTCGGCTCCAGGGCAAAGGAGTTTCGGCCTGCGCGACCTGCGATGGCTTCTTCTTCAAGGGAATGAAAGTGGTCGTCGTCGGAGGCGGCGACACTGCGATGGAAGAAGCGCTCTTCCTCACGAAGTTCGCGGAGCACGTGACCGTGGTCCACCGACGCGACGAGTTCCGTGCGAGCACCATCATGGCCAACCGAGTCATCGACCACGAGAAGATCGACGTGGCTTGGAATTCCGTGGTGAGCGAGATCCTCGGAGAAACCGAGGTCGAAGGCGTGCGAATCCGCGACGTGAATACGGGCGAAGAACGAACCCTCGAATGCAAGGGCTACTTCGCCGCCATCGGCCACAGCCCCAACACCAAGATCTTCGAGGGAAAACTCGAGACCGACGCCGCGGGCTACTTGGTGACCCACGACGACGTGTGCACTCGGGTCGAGGGGGTCTTCGCCTGTGGCGACGTCCAGGATCACGTCTACCGCCAAGCCATCACCGCCGCCGGTTCCGGTTGCGCGGCTGCGATCCGAGCCGAGCGATGGCTTGCCGACCAGGGCATCGAATAGAGCCCACGGACTCTCTCGCCGATTTCTTGGAGTAACGGGCTCACTGCCACCTGGCGGTGGGCCCTCCAGTCCTTCCCCCACGGCTGCGACCGAAGAGATCCCCATCCGGCCAAGTGACCTCATTGCACCAAGGTCACACTTTTGCCCTTGCCTCATGAGACGCTCCCGGCCCTATGCTTCACGCCTCGACGGTGCGGTTCCCCAGACCACTGCGTCACAGAGCTCATGCCCACAGTAGTCTCGCTGCCGTGAGTGGGGCCCTGACCGGATCTCCACGATCTCGAAAGGGGAAGCTCGTTGTCGACACATTTCGTATTCCTTGCCACCTGCCTGCTGGGCGCCGTCCTTCCCACCTCCCTGCACGCCGCCAGTCCACAGCAGCCCATTGCCTACAATCACAATCTCCATGTGAGCGAGTTGGAGATCCCCTGCACCGAGTGTCACATCGGGGCAGAGAGCGCAGATCATGCAACACTCCCTCCAAAGGAGATCTGTGCCACCTGTCATGAGGACGGCCCCATCGGGGAATCGGACGAAGAGGCCAAGCTCATCGAGTTCATCGAGGGGCCCGATCCCATCGAGTGGATACGCCTGACCAGAGTCAGCGAGCACGTGCACTTTTCGCACCGTCGCCATGTGAAGGCCGGTCAACTCCTCTGTGAACGCTGCCACGGTCAGATGGCGGAACATGAAGTTCCGATCACCCGTCCCGCGATTTCGTTCCGACGAGAGATCGGAATGCAGCGGTGCATCGCCTGCCACAAGGAGAGCGGAAACGCTCGCGCGACCGTTGACTGCGTTCTCTGCCACCGCTGAGGAGATCGGCCATGAAGAAAACGATCGACCGCCGGAGATTCCTGGAAGTGCTCGCGGCGGGTGGAGTCGCCATCCCGACCACTCATTGGCTCTTCACCGCACTGGAGGCCTACGCGCAGACCCGCTTGACGACGGCGGATGTTCGAGGACCAGGGATCGTTCGATTCGAAAACTCGATCTGCAGGGAGTGCACGAACCACTGCCCCATCGCAACTCGGAAAGTCGATGGACTCCCCATCGGATTCCGGGGAGTCCAGGGTTCTCCGATCACCGAAGGTGCCCTCTGCATGGTCGGCAGTGCGAAGATGCAGGCCGTCTTCGACGCCGATCGCCTCGCCTTCGCTCGAATTCGAGAGTCTGGACCAGGCCCCGCTCAAGAGATCGATCCGCGGGAGGGGATGGCCGCCCTTCGGGACCGAGTCCGAGAGCTCGTCGAATCGGGACGGGGGGATCGTATTGCGATTCTCGACGGGAGAACTCCGTCGTTGGGCACGCGGCTCACGGAATCTTGGGCCGCAGCGATTCCCGGAGCTCATTACGTGCCGGTGCGCATCGAGCGCCTTCTGGACTCGCTCTACGCGGAGTTTCTGGGAGCCGACGAAGAGAAAGGACGTCTGGCCCTGGACATCGAAGAGACAGGGACTCTTCTGCTCGTAGGATTCGAACTTCTGGAAAGTGACGGAAGCGCCGTCACCCAGATGCGCGCCCACGGCAACCGACGCTATGATCCCCGATTCGATCATGCCCCAACCATCGCCCTCGGTCCTCGAAAGGGACCGACCGCGACCAAAGCAGACCTGTGGGTGGAATGCGTTCCCGGAAGCGAACGCGAAATCGTCCTGGGCCTCGCCGAATGGTTGGCTCGGAAGCATCCCCAACACGACACGATCTTCGCCCGTTACGCCGAATGGGTTCCAGAGGCTCGCGACCACGACCACTTTCTTCGCGAATTCAGTCTGCAGCGGGTGGCGGACCGCCACGGCCTCGACAGTGCATTGCTCGAGCGCGTCGCAGCCAGTCTGGGACGATCGCACCCGGCGGTGGCACTGGCCGGCCCGACCCTCCTCCGTCAGGAGAATGGCGGAAGTGACGTACGAGCCACCCTCGCCCTGAACCTTTGGCTCGAAGTCGAGTCTCTGCCCATGAGGTGGGAACCCAACCCCGTGGACGACGCGGCCGCAGCTCTCGGCATCGACCGCCGCGTGCCCGTCGCCCGGCGGCGCCTCCAACCCCTTCTCGATTCTCTCCTCGAACTGAAGCGTTCCGAGATCGAGATCCTCATTTGCGTGGAGTGCAATCCGATCCTCGACCTGCCGGGAGAGGATCAGATCAAGCGTGCGATGAGCCATGTTCCCTTCTTGGTGTCGATCGGAAGTCACGCCGACGAAACCGCCGAACTCTCCCACCTCACCTTGCCATCGCGGTTGGACGTCGAATCGTGGGACCTGCCCGATCCCGCCTGGGGAGTCCCCGCGGCGACGATGATGGTCCAGAGGCCCTCCATGATCCCGGTCCTGGACATCCCCAGCGCCAACGAGCTATTCCTCGATCTTCGGGCGAGCTCCTCCCCCTCGGGCCCGGGCCTCCTCGATGAACAAGCCCTCGTGGTCCAAGGGGCCGAGGCTCTTCTCCGCCGAAGAAGCACCCGCCTCCAACCTCTCTCCGGCGCCAAAGACGGCGATGCCGACCTCGACGCCTTTCTCGCCGGTGGAGCCGTTCTCCACTTCGACCCAGGCCCTCAGAACTCCCAGCCGGGTCAGCGTCCTCCGGTGCTCGATGCAGCGCGTCGCCGGCTTCCCGACCTCGCTCCGCGCCAACTCTGGCTCCAACCCTTCGACACCGTCGCTCTGCGGGGAGGACGCACCGCCAACCGCAGCATGATGATGGAGCTCTCCGGCTACTGGCACTCCCTCTCGTGGCAATCCTGGGTGGAGATTCACCCCGAGGATGCCCACGAGCGGGGTCTGCGCCACGGCGACCACGCACGGGTCCGCGGTCCTCGCGCCGAATGGGTGACCCGAATCGTGGTGACCGAGGATGTGATCCCCGGAGTGGTCGGCGCCCCCGTCGGCTTCGGCCATCAAGCGCTTGGAAAGCACGCCAAGGGAGTGGGAAAGAATCCATTGGCGGCTCCCTATGCCCGTTTCGATTCCCTGACCGGCGCCCCGGTCTGGGGTCCGGTCCCCGTATTCCTCGACAAAGCCTGACCCGAACTCCCCCGGAAGGGTTGAAAGATGTCAGAGACCACGAGCCAACTCCGAGAGCGCCGCTGGGGAATGGTCATCGATCTCGACCGATGCACAGGCTGCGGCGCGTGCGTCGCGGCGTGCAAGGCCGAGAACAACGTGCCCGAAGTGAGTCGACGCGATGCATTTTCCGGAAGGGTGATGAACTGGATCCGAGTGGCCCATTCCGAGTCCCAGGAACGCCACGGGCCCAGCGCCGCCTATCCCATCCTCTGCTTACACTGCGACGATCCTCCGTGCACGAAAGTGTGTCCGGTCCATGCCACCTACGTTGGCGTGGACGGCATCGTGGGCCAGACCTATCCGCGGTGCATCGGGTGTCGCTACTGCATGGGGGCCTGCCCCTACACCGTGAAGGTCTTCAACTGGCACGAACCCCAGTGGGAGTCCGAGCTCCGTGCCCACACCAATCCCGATGTCTCTCTCCGGCCCAAAGGTGTGGTCGAGAAGTGCACCTTCTGCTCCCATCGCCTCCAAACCGCCCGAGACGATGCCGCATGTGAGAGCCGCGACGTCGAAGAAAGCGACTATCAGCCCGCTTGCGTCGAAGTCTGTCCGGCCCGGGCCATGACCTTCGGCGACCTCCGCGACCCCAACAGTGACGTCTCTTCGATGGCGCGCAGCCCGCGCTCCCATCGGATGTTGGAAGAGCTGGGGACCGAACCTTCCGTGATCTACCTGAAGGAGAGGGAACGCCGTGTCTGAACCGACTCCCACCGCTCCCGTCGGACTGGACGAAGACCTCTATCGTCCCATCGAACAAACCGGGCGAGGCTTCTACTCCATGGCCGCCTTCTTCCTGGCGGTCTTCGCCTTCGGCGTCTACCAGTACATCCGCCAACTCCGATTCGGACTCGGAGTCACTGGAATGAACCAGCCGGTGACCTGGGGTTTCTACATCATCAATTTCGTCTTCTTCATCGGAATCAGTCATGCGGGCACCCTCATCTCCGCGATCCTTCGACTGACCCAAGCGGAATGGCGACGCCCCATCACTCGGATGGCCGAAGTGATCACCGCCATCGTTCTGGCCATCGGAGGACTGCACCCCATCATCGACTTGGGGCGCCCGGACCGGCTCCTGAACGTCTTCAAGTGGGGCCGACTCCAGTCCCCACTGTTGTGGGACGTCATGAGCATCACGGCCTACTTCGCCGCGAGCACGGTCTACCTCTACTTGCCTTTGATTCCGGACATCGCACGCCTACGGGACCGGGGGACCCGTCCCCAGTGGCTCTACCGATTCCTGTCGTGGAATTGGCAGGACACTCCGCAACAGAGGAAGGTCCTCCACAACGCGATGAATCTCTTGATGATTCTGGTCATTCCAGTCGCGGTCTCCGTGCACACGGTGATCAGCTACATCTTCGCAATGACTCTGGAAGCGGGGTGGCACAGTACGATCTTCGGACCCTACTTCGTGGCGGGAGCGATCTTCTCCGGCATCGCGGCACTGATGGTGGTGATGATCGTCTTTCGCAAGGTTTACCACCTCGAGCGATATCTCAAGCCGATCCACTTCTCGAATCTGGCCAAGCTCCTCCTGGTGATGTCCATCGTCTGGTTCTATCTGACCTTCTCGGAGTATCTCACAGGATTCTTCGGTAACGAGCCCGCCGAACTCGACGTGTTGATGACCAAGATCAGCGGTCCTTATGCTTTCCCATTCTGGCTGATGGTCTTCGTGAACTTCGTCGTTCCGGTGGCTCTCCTGTCGCGCAAGAAGACCCGTTCGATTCCGGTCATCCTCTTCGTCTCCGTCGGAATCGTCGTGGGGATGTGGATCGAGCGACTCATCATCGTCGTCCCGTCACTCGCCGTCCCCTACGTGGAATTCCCGCAACACGCCTATTGGCCGTCGATCGCCGAAATCGGAATCTTCGCGGGGGCCATCGCCGCCTTCTGTCTGGGATTCATGGTCTTCGCCAAGTTCTTCCCTCTCATCTGCATTTGGGAGATCGAAGAAGGTCGAAGCGAGGCGCTCGAGGAGAGCGTGGAACGATTCCGTAGTTACCTCCCCGACCCTCCTCGAGAGGACGCACTGAAGGAGGGCCGCCCATGATCCGCGCGCTCCAGTGGTTGAGTATCGCCCTCATGTGGGGATTCGCTCTGTCCTTGATGGTGTTGGTGCCCTGGTTGGTCGTCGTAGCCGCCCGCTGGCACGACGCACTCAATTGGTCGCTGGCCATCAGTCTGGTGATGCTGCCTGTCTATCTCACGGTGGCGGGAGTGCTGACCTACGTCTTCGTAGGTCTCCAACGCGGACGAGACGATCGGTCCTCTCCCTGAAAGGGACCATGCTCACTCACGGAAGAGTTCCAGGACTTCCATTCGAGTCGAAGGATGAGTGCGGAACCCACCCAGCATTTCGCTGGTCACGGTGAGACAATTCTGTTTCTGCACTCCGCGCATCATCATGCACAAATGCTGCGCACGCAGGACCACCGCAACGCCGCGCGGTTCGAGGTGCTCTTCGAGGCACCTCGCAATCTGAGTGGTGAGGTTCTCTTGCACCTGCAAGCGACGAGCGTAGACATCGACAATTCGTGCCAGCTTGCTCAGACCAATGATCTTCCCGTTGGGAATGTAGGCCACGTGAGCACGCCCGAAGAAGGGGAGCAAGTGGTGTTCGCACATGCTGTAGAAGTCGATGTCGCGCACGATGACCATTTCACGATTGTCGCTCTCGAACACCGCCCCGTTGATCTCGGCGTCGATATCCTGTGAGTAACCGCGGGTGAGAAACCGCATGGACTCGTCCACCCGAACCGGAGTCCTCCGGAGCCCTTCCCGATCGGGATCCTCGCCCAACTTCACCAGCATTTCGCGAATCAATTCCTGCAAGGGAGATCCTCCTCGTTGGTCATGGTGTAGTCGGCGGATCACCGCCGTAGGCTTCGAAGACATTGCGGGGGGTCTCGTAGACCCGCAAGCGCATGATCTCCAAGTGCGGGGGCAACTCTCGGGCAACCCATTCGAAGAAGATGCGCGCGAGGTTCTCACCCGTGGTGATCTCACTCACCACATCGTTCAGGTTCCGGTGGTCGCAGGGTTCGACCACCGCCCTCTCCACCGCCTCCCGGAACTCCTTGCGACCCATCAGCATTCCGGTCGTGGGATCGAGGGGGCCACGAAGCGTGACCTCGACCTCATAGTTGTGGCCGTGCCCTCCCGGCCGCGCGCACTTCCCGTAGACCTGAAGGTTCTGCTCGAGATCCAGACGAGGCGACACCAGTCGATGCGCCGCCTCGAAGCGGACCCGTTGCGTCAACTGCACTCGGGGCAGCAGTGGAGTCGCGCTCAAGGCCGAAGCTCCTCGACGGTGACCTCCGCGAAGAGGTCCGCCCCCTCCCACACTCGCACTGACTGCAGTTCCACCGTGGTCTCGTCGAGAAGTTCTCCTAGCCGTTCATAGAGAAAGAGGGTGAGATTCTCACAGGTCGGAATGGTGTGCGCGAAATACTCGACGTCGTAGTTCAGGAAACAGTGGTCGAGAGGCTCCACGACGTGTTCTTGCAGAATCCGGTCGAGGTCCGCGAGATTGATGACCATCCCGGTCTGGGGGTCGATCTCGCCCCTGACCGAGACTTCGACACGGTAGTCGTGACCGTGACCATGAGGCCGATTGCACTTCCCGAACACCGCGCGGTTTTCTTCTTCGCTCAACGACTCACTGTGGTATCGGTGCGCAGCACAGAACCGCACCACTCGCGTGAGCTGGACGCGACAACGTTCATTCATCTCGACCGCCATGAATCCCGGGGGAGAGACAGAGTATCATCACCGCGGCGGAGAAGCCAGCCGGGCCCGGATCAGCAGAGGTGAATCCCGCCATCCACATCCCAGACCGCACCGGTGGTCCACGCCGATGCTTTGGAGACCAGGAATCCGATGACTTCGGCGATTTCCTCCGGTCGACCGACTCTTCCGAGGGGGTGCAGAGGGGCCATGGCCTGAAGCTGATCCGCGCGGTGGAGGGGGGTCTCCACCACTCCTGGGGCCACCGCGACCGAACGGATTCCCTCTGCCGCCCACTCCAAGGCCCACGATCGCGTCAACGACAGAAGGGCGGCCTTCGACGCCGCATAGGAACTCACCCCCGGGGCCGGACGGTGGGCCAGGGTGCTGAGGACGTTCACGACGACCCCCGAAGAGCGGCGCAGATGCGGGTGCGCCGCGCGCGCCAGGGCCGCCGGAGCGAAGACATTCACCTCGAAGTGACGACGCAGGCCCTCTTCGTCCTCACTCAGGAAGTCCTCGGGGGCGTAGTGGGCTGCGTTGTTGACCAGGTGGTCCAGGCGGCCGAAGCGTTCCACCGCAGCTGCCACCGCCGCAGCCGCGGTCCCCTCCTGGCTCAGGTCCCCCACGAAGGCCACCGCACGACCTCCGGTGGACTCCACTTCCTCGGTCAGCTCCTCCAGGGGCACCGATCGACGACCCACCAAGACCACCGCCACCCCATCTGCGGCCAAGTGCCGAGCAGTGGCCGCACCGATCCCCGTGCCCCCACCCGTGATCAATGCAACTCGATCGTGCATTTCGAATCTCCCTCGGTCAGAGTCGCTGTCGGCCCGAAGCGTTCTTCGGCCTTGGAGAACACCCTCTTCCACCGAGGAATCTGGCGCCTCCTTCCCCAAACTTCCTCATTGCATCGTATGACGGTCCGAACTCTCCCCCCACCACCACTGGGACCCTCGGAAGGGTGGAAGCTGGAGACCCGGGCACACCGGTTGCAATCGGGCCGAGCGTAACGTCGGAGCGCGTGAGTCTCCCGACCTTGAAGCCGTGCTGGTCACCGAGTCGTCCCCCCCAAGATCTCGTGGCGAGCAGACCGGTCGGTTGTCTCATCGTCGCTCCGGCGTTCGATTTCCTCCCCCTTGCGGCCACAGATCGATCTCCCCCGCCGCCACTGCCCGCAGCACCTCTGGATAGAGCTGACGCTCGGCTTCGAAAACACGGTGAGCCAGGCGGTCCACGTCGTCATCCGCCAGGACCGGGACTTCCTTCTGGCCCAGGATACGGCCGCGGTCGAAGACTTCGTCGACGAGATGAACGGTGCAACCACTCACCGAGTCCCCCGCGCTCAGCACCGCTTCGTGGACCCGTCGACCGTAGTATCCCTGACCTCCGTGACGCGGCAGCAACGAGGGATGAATGTTCAGGACCGGAATTCCTTCTCCGGGCTCGAGATCGAGGAGGGCCAAGTAGCCCGCGAGGATCACTAGCTCGATTCGATAGGACCGAATCCAGGACCACAGAGCTGCATCGCGGGTCGCGCGATCTCCGTGGTCGGAGAGTCGGAAACTCCGAGCTGGGATTCCCCACTCCTGCGCGATGCTGAGGCCCCGCGCTCCGCTGCGATTGGCCGCCACACACGGGATCTCGATCGGCAGCTCTCCCCGGGCCTGCCACTGCAGAAGATTGTCGAGAGTGCGGCCGCCTCCGCTGAGAAGGACTGCCACCCTGAGCGGAGAAGCTCCATCTTCGGTCAAGGGATCAACACCACCCGCCAAGCTCCCTGGGTCTCGAGAATCGCCACGACCTCGTTGCGGTCGGGCCGAGACCATACGACATCCACCCCGTGTTTCGCGACCAGAGAGCTCGCCACGGAAATCCAACTCTGTCCGGAGTCCTGGGAGAACACCAACCAGGTATCGTTCCCGGCCGAACCCCGCGCCACTCCGACCACCCGTTGGGGATTCTGCGGATCCACCGCGAGTGCACGCAGGTCGGAATTGGCCAACCCCAGGCTGGAGGACTCCCATCGGCTCCTCGACGGACCGAGTCGGTAGGCCCCGAAACCCGTCGCCGCCAAGAGACTTCCGTCCGCGAGAACCACGAGATCGCGTACGTCGACCGCCCGCGAGTCGGTGTCGAAGCAACAGCTGTCCACCACCGCCCCGGCGTTGTCCACCAGCCCGCGATTCACCGGTTCCCAGAAGGGCGTCGCTCCATCCGCCAATCGCCACACCCCTCCTCGGAAGGTCGCCATCCACGTCGCTCGGCTGCCGTCGAGTTCGGGGGCGAAGGCGAAGGCGTTCACCTGGGGAGCCCTCGGGAGACCATCTTCTCCGGGGCGCGAGCCCGGAGCGCCCAATCCGCCGTGGACCGGGGTCCAGAACTGGCCCGCATTGGCGCTCCGGTAGGGGCCATCTCCCTGGATGGCCCCCAACCAGAGGGTTCCCTCCGGCGCCTGATCGATCACCTGGGGCTTGACCGGACCGCTGAAATTCTCCAACAAGTAGCTGAACTGCCCCCCATCCCGTCCCTGCCACACCACGGATCCCGCGGGCAGGTAGTGAACGCCGAAACTCCCCGCGTAGACCCCGGGAGCCCTCCCGGCTTCGACGTGGAGAGCCCGAGGTTGGGATTGGAAGAGAGGGGATCCGAGGGACTGCATAGCCGCCGGATCCTCCGCCACGCCGCGATAGACCGCGCCACTGCGAGCCTGGGCCAAGAAGATCTCGGAGAGATCCGCCGACACGGCAATCGCCCCCCAGTCGAGGTCTCCCCCCCCGAAGGCAAAGGGAGAGTCCCCCCCTGCGAAGGCGAAGCGGTGGAGAGTGCCCTCCGCCGCTCCCAACCCCACCCCCTCGAGGTCGAGGTGCAGGGACTCGATCACCGGAGCGAAGTCCAGGTCCAAGCCCTCGAGACGGGCGGGAAGCCCTTTCCCCACCGCCAGGCGGTAGCTCCCGCTCGAGGTCTCCAGAGCCAAGATGGCGTAACTCAGGCCGGCTTCGTCCACTCTCAGCCGCGCCGCCCGAATCTCGTGCCCCGGCCACCGGCGCTCTTCGCTCCCACCGACCCACTCCGACGCCGTGACCCAGTGAACGGTGCTCCCCTCGGTGGCCACCGCGAGCACCGCCTGCGACGGCCGCAACCCGGTGTCGTCGAAGTTTCTGCCTCCATCTTCGCTGCGGAAGATCGCCCAACCCGACGCGCTCTGGACACTCAACCAGAGGAGGCCGTTGCGGTCCTGCCACGCCGCGCCGAAGCCGACCGGACTCCATGACGGGCCGACCGAGAACCCCACCGCCTCCCACTGGGAGCCGGAGGAGCTCCGCCAGAAGAGCGAGGCGCCTTGGGCAACGGCAATGCGGCCCTCTCCGCTCCGAGCGGAGGCCGCCCAGGCGTAGAGACGATCGGCCCGCTGCGAAGACGGAACAGGCAGGGGGAGAGCGGTGTAGTTCTGCCCTCCATCGTCGCTGAAGCTCAGGTAGTCGGTGGCCCCGAAACGGGCGCGGAACAGGATCAGTTCCCCCTGCTCGCCGATCGCGACCGCGCTGACCGAAGAGATGCCGGTCCGACCGGTGAGATCCGTGAATCCGCCGTGTTCGGGGAAGAATCGCGGCGCGGTCCACGGTGCTTCCACCCGGTAGAGTCCCGCGTCGGTCCCCACCAGCCACCGCCCCCCGGCACCGCTCAGGGTGAGCAGAGTCCGCGAAGGCACCGGTCCCGCAAAACTTTCCTCCGCCACCGCCAACCGACGATTGGCATCGGGAGGCGGGGGCCCGAAGTTCTCGCTGCAGCCCGCCGCGCCCACCGCAAGGCACGCTCCCACCACCAAGACCCCGGCCCCCGGCTTCGCAGAACTTCCGTTGCGTCCCATGGATGCGGCCTCGCCTTCGGTGTCCGTGGCTCAGGGAATCTGTCGGCGAGAGACCCAACCGACCATCAGGAGAAAGCAGGACCCCGCGAACAACAGGAGAAAGAGCGAGGTGTTGCCGTGCCGGGTATAGAACGATCCTCCGGGGTTGGGTGTGACGTCGGCCACGATGGTGTCCCGCTCGAAGAGCTCGGTCCGTTGCACCACTCGGCCCGTCGGGTCGACCACGAAGCTGATCCCGTTGTTGGCCACCCTCAGCAGAGGAACCCGATTCTCCGCCGCCCGCAGCACGGATTGCCAGGCATGCTGATAGGGCAAGGCCGTACGACCGAACCAACCATCGTTGGTGATGTTCACCAGCATCCCCGCACCGGCCCGAACCGGGCGTCGCCCCATTTTCGAGAAGATCGACTCGAAACAGATGAGTGCGGCGAATCGATGACCGTCGATCTCGAAGACCGTGTGCTCTCGCCCCGGAGTCCATTCGGCCTGCCCGAAGTCCACCTTCCCCAACCAGGGAAAGACTCCCTGGAAGGGAATCTTCTCCCCGAAGGGGAGCAAGTGCATCTTCTGGTAACGCGCTCGGATCACGCCATCCTCGCCCATGAAGAACGAACTGTTGTAGGCATCGAGACGCCCCAGCGAACCGACTTGACGCTCTACGAAACCCGCATAGAGGCCCACTCCCGTCTCGCGCACCAAGTCTCGGACTCGCGCGAGATAGGCCGGTTGCCGGGGCAGGTCCATGGGCAGGGCCGTCTCGGCCCACACCACCAAGCGCGCCCCTCGCTCCGCCACGGACCGAGTCATCTCGGTGTAGGGGATGAACGTGGAATCTCGTTTGGCGATGTTCCACTTGTCGCGAAGATCCACGTTCGCCTGCACCAGGCCGACTCGCAGAGAACTGTTCTGCTCTGCAAAGTCCTCCAGCTCTCCCATGGTACGCAGCCCGTAGGCTAGGGTGGTGCCCAGCACCACCAACAACGCCACCGGACCCCACCAGCGATTCAGCACCGCCCGGCCCAGGGTCGGGAAGTCTCCACGGAACGCCATGATCCCCAGGGCCAGGAAGACATTCACCCACACCACCACCAAGCTCACACCCAACTCTCCCAGGACCCCGGCGATCTGCAGGATCGGAAGATAGTGAACTTGGGTCGCGCTCAATCCCAGCCAAGGGAAGCCCATCTCTCCCGCACCCCGCACCCACTCCCCCATCACCCAGAGGAGAGGCATCCACCAGATGGCCTGCGCTCCCCATCGGCGACGAATGCGCACCGCGGCCCAGATCACCAGGGCATCGGGGGCGGTGGCGTAGAAGCCCAGAAGCAGGAGCATCGCAGGGAGGGCCCAGCGGAAGGTCAGAGGAGATGCATCCCCCAAGAGCAAGAGCCAATGGAGTTCGAGGAGGTGCCGCACCAATCCGAAGGTCAGAATCAACGTCCGCAAGCGGATGGGAGCCCGTTCCCTCCACCGCGCGGGCGAGAAGAGAAAGAGCAGGAGTGGCACCAAGGCAAAGTAGGCGACGAAGCCCAAGGGCGACGGAGGCGCCGCCAGGGCCAGAAGCAGACCGCTGGAAGCGGCGACGCGGAACTCGTCGGAGCGGATGAAGGAAGGGACACGCATCGTCCCATCTTACTCGCGGACCGTTGGTCGGCAACCAGTTCCACACTAGCCCGGCTCGATGGGATCCTTCTCTCCTTGCGACTCCCCCGCCCGCGACCAGAGTCCGTGGAGGCGCAGCTTGCGGTAGAGTCCCTGCCGACTCAGGTGCAGACGGCGCGCCGCCTCGGTCTTGTTGCCATCGGCAACTCGGAGGGCCTGGACCAAGAGCCGTCGCTCGAGCTGTGCCACCGCCTCGTCCAGGGGGACCAAGTCGGGTGGCACCGCCATCGAGTCTTCGAAGGGCAGCTGGGGTTGTCTGCGGAACCAAGTGGGGCGCAGAGCTCGGGCTCTCGGATGCTCGCACGCCAGACGCCGGATCTCGGCCTCGAGCTGGGCCAGATCTCCCGGCCACGCCAAGGCCCGGAGCAGCTTGGCCACCTTGGCCGGAGCATCGACTTCCCTCCGGGTATGCCGACGCCAGACCTCGCAGGCGATCGCCGGGACGTCCGCCGTCCGCAGACGCAGCGGCGGCACCTTCAACTGCCGCGATCCGATGACCCAGTACAGGTCCGGGCGAAAGCTGCCCGCCCGAACTCGCGCACGCAGTTCCTCCGTCGCCATGAAGATCCCCCGCGTTCCCGCTTCGACGGCGGACTCGACCACCTTCAGCAACGCGGCCTGCTGGACCGCATCGAGATCGGCCACCTGGTGACAGATCCAGCCCTCCGATCCGGCATCGAAGGAAGGATCCAGGAGCTCCTCCACCGAAAGCCGCCGACTCGGGCCTCCGATCTCGCCAAGGCCCTCGGCCAGAGCTTCGAGTCCTCGTTCCATCGCCCCCGTCAACAGCAGTGGACCGGGGGTGTGGCGTAGACGCTCATAGCTCTGACGCAGCTTCCCGGCCAGAGGGCTCTCTCCCACCAAGGCCAAAGGATGGTGCCCCGCCAGGTCGGAATCCCGGGACAAGTCCGCCAGTGGGAGCCAGTCCGGAGGAGCCAGAGCTCTGGCCAAGGCCTCGAGTCCCAGACGAGCGGTTTCCTCCCTCCGAGATCCGGGCGCGGGACCTCTGCCCCAGATCGCCACCGCGTAGATACTGGGTCTGCGATCGGCAGGAAGAGCCCATCCCGCGATCCGCTCGGCCTCCCATGTCCTCAGCACATCGGCCCGGGCCGTGGATCGGGGGTCGCGCCGCCAGTCCAGGTCGGACCCGTGGCGGAGAAGGTGCCCGATCGCCTCTGGCGGAACCCCCGGTTCGCGATCGGAATCCTGCGGTCCCCGTGCCACCGCCAGCACTTCGAAGGGGCCGATCCCGGCCCTGGCGGCCGAGAGGCGACGGGCCAGGCCCAGACGACGGGCTCCCAAGGCCTGTCTCAGATGGTCGAGGCGTCTCTGGAGCACCTCTGGCTCCACGGCATTCAGCTGCAGGGACGGTCTGGTCATGAGCCCGGTCCGGAAGCGAGACACCCAACCTTCGCAAAGCAGATGCCGAAGACCGGGAAACGTCCCAACTCCTTGCCTGACAACGCGATTCCGGATCAGAACCCCGCCAACGGCAGGACAGTTCTTGTTCGGAAATCCGGACAGAACCCGGAAGTCCGGACATTCGGGGAGAAGCCCGTCTCAGTCCGTGAGTCCGGGATGGGAGTTCAGAAAACGCACCCGGAGGTCTCCGCGCTGGGCAACGACCCGCCCGATGCGGAGCGGGGGATCGTCCAGCTCCGCCAACCGAGACGAGTCGAGGCCGTCGATCACCGCGATCATTCCGATGCCCAAGTTGAAGACCCGCCGCATCTCTTCCACCTCGATGCCCCCACGTTCCTGCAGGACGGTGAAAATGGGCAAGACCGGCCAGGAGGCCGCATCGATCTCGACCGCGAGATCCTCCGGCAGCACCCGAGGGATGTTGTCGTAGAACCCCCCGCCGGTGATGTGACAGAGCCCCGCGATTCGGCACTGAGCCCGAAGCTGCTGCACTGGTTTCAGATACGAGCGGTGAACCGCCAGCAGGGCCTCCGCCAGGCTCTGCCCCAGGGGCCCGGGATCGCGATCCAAGGCCAAGGGGTCATCTCCCTCCAAGAGGACCCGCCGGGCCAGGCTGAATCCATTCGTGTGCAGCCCCGTGGAGGCCCATCCCCACAGCTCCATCCCCTCGCGGATGGCCTCTCCGGTGATGAGTTCGTCGGATCCCACCTGACCCACGATACACCCGGCGATGTCGAAATCCTCGCCGTGGTAGACCCCGGGCATCTCAGCGGTCTCTCCGCCGATGAGGGCGCATCCATTCTCCCGACAGGCCTGCGCCATCCGCTCGACCACTGAGGTGAAGTGATCCCCTCGCAGAGTTCCCGCCGCGAAATAGTCGAGGAAGAACAGCGGCGTCGCCCCTTGGACCAGGATGTCGTCGACGCAGTGATGCACGATGTCCGCGCCCACGCCGCCGACCCTGCCCGCGGCCAATGCCACCTTGATCTTGGTGCCCACGCCGTCGATCGAACTCACCAGATGGGAACCATCCGGCATCCGGAACAGACCGCCGAAGTTGCCCACGTCCGAAGCGACCCGCTCCCCCCAAGTGGAGCGAATGGCGTCGCGCGTCCGCCGCAGAGCGGCTTGAGCCGCATCGATGTCCACACCGCTGTCTTTGTACTTCATGACCGCGGCAGTCTAGTGACGCCGAGAAGAGATGTCAAAGGAGGGTCCGTCGAGAATCGATTCAGGCGACCCGAGCGGGGGTGGGAACCGGGGTTCCTCTCAGAATCTCCTGAATGCGCTGGGCGGTCCCATCGGCCTGGGCGATGATCTGGAAGGTGCCGTCGATCACCATGGCCTCGAAGGCGTCGACCACCACGATCTCGAATTGAGTTCCTCGGAATCGCTTCACCTCTTCGAGGCACTGGTCGAGGGTCATGGCCGCACGGTAGGGCCGATTGCTGCACATGGCGTCGATGGCGTCACAAATGTTCAGAATGTGCGATCCCAACGAAATCTCCTCGCGCTTGAGCCCATCGGGATAGCCCAAGCCGTCGGGACGCTCGTGATGGTGGCGGACGAGATCCGCGGCGTCCTTCAAGAACTTCATCTGCTCGACGATTTCACCGCCGATGGCGGGGTGGGAACTCAAGAT